>JBBSPV010000042.1:0-33026 GCA_038258425.1 Solirubrobacterales bacterium
CGGCCGCGCGCAGCGCGCCGGCGAGCGCGGCCAGCGTCTGGGCGGACGCGCAGACGTAGGCGCCCATGGCGCCCAGCGCCGTTCCCAGCGAGCCGAGCACGGCGTGGATCGCGTCCGGTGTGCCGGCCTCGGCGCCCGCGCCCGCGCCGGCCGGTCCGAGGGCTCCCAGCGCATGGGACTCGTCCACGACGAGCTGCGCGCCGTGGCGGCCGGCCACCTGCCCGAGCTCGGCGAGCGGGGCGACGTCGCCGTCGGCGGCGAAGACGCCTTCGGTGACCACGAGCGCCCGCCGGCCCGCGCGCTGGCGCAGTGCCCACGCGAGCCCGTCGGGATCAGCGTGGCGGAAGGCGGCGACCTCGGCGCCGGAGCGGCGGGCGCCGTCCCAGAGCACGGGCTGGGCGAGCTCGTCGACGACCACGAGGTCGCCCCCGGCCGCGAGGGCCGCGACCGCGGTCGCGCGCCCGAGCCGGTCGCACCCGAGCGCGCGCGCCGCCTCCGTGCCGAGCAGGGCCGCCAGCCGCGTCTCGAGCCCGGCGTGAGCCGCGGTGCGGACGCCGGCCACGCCCCAGCGCCGCGCCGCCTCGGCCGCCGCGTCGAGCACGCGCGCCTCACCCGCCAGGCCCAGCGCGTCGTCGCTGCTCAGGCGCAGGACCGACCTGCCGTCGAGCACCACCCGCGGCCCCGGAGGACCGCCGACCACGCGCCGTATGTCGTCCATGGCGGGACCCTACGGCGCGTGGCGGACGCCGCTCAGGACCTCCGCGAGCACGTCGAGGGCGACGTTGCGGCCGGTGAGCGCGACGACGAGCGCCTCGCGGTCGGTGACGGATACGCCGCCGGAGAGCACGGCGGCCACGCCCGCCGCGGCGGCGCCCTCGGCCACCAGGCCGTGGGCCCGCGCGAGGGCGCGCATGGCCTCGGCGATCTCCGCCTCGGTGACCGCGACGATCGGGACGCCGGCCACCCCGGCGACCGTCGCGCTGCCGGGCTCGAGGTTGCCCGCCAGCCCGTCGGCCAGCGTGTCGCCGACGCCGACGGGCACGACGCGGCCGGCCGTCACCGCCGCGCTGAGCGCGCGCGACGCGGCCGCCTCGACGCCGACCACCCGGGCCTCGCCGCGCGCGCCCGCCCACAGCGCGAGCCCGGACAGCAGGCCGCCGCCGCCCGCGGGGGCGACGACGCACACGGGTCCGGCGGGCAGCTCGGCGCCGAGCGTCGCCTGGCCGGCGATCACGTCGCGGTCGTTGTAGGCGGAGACGTAGGTCCCCTCGAGCGTCAGGGCGAAGGCCTCCGCCTCGTCGTAGCTCGAGCCGTGCAGGCGCAGGTCGGCCCCGAGCGCGCGCAGCGCGGCGAGCTTGGCCGGGGAGCCGGTCTCGGGCACGACGACCGTGGCCGGCACCCCGAGCGTCCGCGACGCCCAGGCCATGCCGAGGCCGTGGTTGCCCGCAGACGCCGTCACCGCCCGCGCGCCCGGCGGCAGGCGCGACAGCGCGGCCAGCGCGCCGCGGACCTTGAACGCCCCCGTCGGCTGCAGCGTCTCGAGCTTCAGGCGGCCGCCGACGAGCGGGGAGTCCACGAGCGGGGTCGGCGCGAGGTGGCGGCTCACGACGTCCCGGGCCCGGGCCAGGTCGGTCGAGGACGGAAGCGCGACGCGGCGGTGTGCCACATCGCACACCGTACGGGCCTCGACAGCACTTACGTACAGACCGTATGTTACTTGCCATGCCGATCCGAGACGTCAGCCTCCCGCAGGGCACCGTGCGCTACCTCGACTCCGACCCCGGCGGGACGCCGTCCGCCGTCGTCCTCGTCCACGGGCTCCTCGTCGACGGCGGCCTCTGGGACGGCGTCGTCGAGCGCCTCGCGCCCACGCACCGCTGCGTCGTCCCGGCGCTGCCGCTGGGCTGCCACGAGCTGCCGCTCGCCGCCGGGGCCGACCGCAGCCCCGGTGGCGTCGCGCGGCTGCTCGCCGACCTGCTGGAGGCACTGGGCCTCGACGACGTCACGCTCGTGGGCAACGACACCGGCGGCGCGCTCTGCCAGCTCCTCGTCACGCGCCACCCGCAGCGGGTCGGTCGCCTCGTGCTGACCAACTGCGACACCTACACGGACTTCCTGCCGCCGGTCTTCCGGCCGCTGCAGTGGCTCGCGCACGCGCCCGCGGCCTTTCACGCGATCATGCGGCCCATGCGCCGCCGCCGGCTGCGCAACTCGCCGCTGGGCTTCGGCCTGCTGACCGTCGACCCGCTCGACGCGGCCCTCGGGGCGCGCTGGGTCGACGCGTTCCTGGCGGACGCGGGCGTCCGGGAGGACGCCCTCGCCTTCCTGCGGGCGGTCGACCCGGCCGACACCGTGCAGGCGGCGGCCGAGCTCGAGGCCTACGACCGGCCCGTCCTGTTCGCCTGGGCGCCCGCGGACCGCTTCTTCAAGCTCGCCAACGCCGAGCGGCTCGCCGCGGCGATCCCGGACGCCCGCGTCGAGCGCATCGAGGACGCCCGCACCTTCGTGTCGCTGGACCGGCCGGACCGGGTCGCCGAGCTCGTCGGCGCCTTCGTCCGCGAGACCGCCGGACGCGAGGCGGACGGACTACGGTCACCGGCATGACCGGTCACGAGTTCGCCCGCCAGGTCGCCGTCGCGCTCGCGCTCGAGCCGCTCTCGGAGCGGGAGGCCGACGACCTGCTCGACGTCGCGGGCGTTGCCGCCCACGCCTCCGAGCGGCTCGCCGCGCCGCTGACGACCTACCTCGCGGGCCGCTCCGGGCGCCCGCTCGACGACGTCCGCGCCGCGGTGGCGCGGGTCTCCGAGCAGGGCGAGCGCCGGATCTGAGCCCTCAGCGCCGGGGCCGGCGCTTGGAGACGACCATCGCCGAGCCGCCGCCGCGTCGCACCGGCTCCGCGGCCGCGACGAGCCGGCCCCGGCGCTTGAAGTCGATGCCGGTCGCCGCGCCGATGTCCGGGAAGGACGGGTAGTCCTGCGAGAACACCTCGCCGCGCGCGAGCAGCCGGGCGGCCGCGGGCAGGCGCGCGAAGGCCGGCTCGACGTCGGTGGCCGGGCCGTTGCGCTGCGACGCGCGCGGCGCCGCGATCGAGGCGGGCCGCGACAGCCTGCGGTCGAAGCGGTTGACGAGCGTCTGCAGGACGGTGGTGATGATCGTCGAGCCGCCCGGTGAGCCGAGGGCGACGACCGGCCGGCCCCGGCGGGTCACGATGGTCGGCGCGATCGAGGAGCGCGGCCGCTTGCGCGCGGCGGGCGAGTTCGCCGTGCCGGGCGTGAACGTGAAGTCCGTCAGCTCGTTGTTGAGGAGGAAGCCGCGGCCCGGCACGGTGATCGCGCTGCCGCCCGTCTGCTCGATGGTCAGCGTGTAGGCCACGACGTTGCCGAAGCGGTCGGCGACCGTCAGGTGCGTCGTGTTCTGACCCTCGTGACCGCCGGCGGTCGTGGTGGCGGTGGCGACCGGGCAGCTGCCGGGCGCCACGGGCGTCGGCAGCGCGGTCGCGCCGATGAGCCGCGCCCGGACGGACGCGAAGGCCTGGGAGGTCAGGCAGCGCAGCGGCACCTTGACGAAGGCCGGGTCGCCGAGGTACTTGCCCCGGTCGGCGACGGCGAGCTTGGACGCCTCCAGGTAGCGGTAGAGCTCCGTGGAGAGCCGGCGCGCCGGCGGTCCGAAGGCCTCGATGATGTTGAGCGCCTCGGCGACGGTCGAGCCCCCGGAGGAGGGCGGGGCCATCCCCTGGACGGTGGCGCCGCGGAACCGGGTGCGCGTGGGGGCGCGGCGGACGGTCCGGTAGGCGGCGAGGTCGGCGCGCGTCATGACGCCGGGCCGCACGATGCGGGTCGCGCCGGACCGGACGGGCGGCTGGCGCACCGCCCGGACGATGTCGCGGGCCAGCGGCCCGGTGTAGAAGGCCCGGGCGCCCCGGCGGGCGAGCAGGCGGTAGGTCCTGGCCAGGTCCGGGTTGCGCAGCGTGCTCCCGGCCCGGATCGGCGCGCCGCCCGGCAGATACGTCGCGGCCGTCGCCGGGAAGTCGGCGAAGCGCTCCGCGTTCTCCTCCGTCTGGCTCTGCAGCGTCTTGTCCACGACGAAGCCGCGGGACGCGACGCGGATGCCGGGCCGCAGCATGGCCCGCAGCGAGCGCGTGCCGTACCGGCGCAGAGCCCGCTGCCAGGTCGCCAGCGAGCCGGGCACCCCGACGCCGAGTCCGCTGGTGACCGCCGCGTCGAAGTCCAGCGGTTCGCCCGTGGCGGGTTCCAGCAGGCTGCGGTCGGTGTAAGCGGCGGGTGCGAACTCGCGTCCGTCGATCGTCGTGACCTGGCCGTTGCGCCGGCGGATGACCATGAAGCCGCCGCCCCCGACGCCGGACGAGTACGGCTCCACGACGCCGAGCACGCCCGCGGCGGCGACGGTGGCGTCGATCGCGTTGCCGCCGCGGCGCAGCACGTCGATCGCGGCCTGGGTGGCGTACGGATCCACGGTGGCGGCGGCCCCGCCGTAGCCCTTGGCGGTGGGCGGGGCCTTCGGGGGGGTGACGGCGGCGTCGGCGGCGACGGGCACGGCGAGCGCGGAGGCGAGCGCCGCAGCGGCGGTGAGGCGGGAGATGGTGCGCACGTGCGTGCCCGTACCCGCCCGGGCCGTCGTTCACCGGCCGGGCGGCCAGATACGGACGTGCAGGTGGTCGTCGTGGTACGGGATGGCCTGCACGACGCGGGGCGGGCCGCGCAGGGCGATGCGGCGCCCGACGAACACGTAGCGGGCCCCGGCGGCCACGAAGCCGTCCACGAGCGCCTGGGCCCGGACGCGGTCGACCTCGGCGGGGTCGCCGGCGTGGGCCTCTCGGCCGTCCAGGCGCGGGTAGAGGACGTCGACGTCGAGGCCGTTCTGGTGCGAGGCGTGGCCCAGGCCGCCGTAGCGCTCGCCGAACGAGCCGCCGTGCGTGCGGGAGAGGTCGGCGATCCCGACCCGGGGGGCGAGCGGGTCGGCGTAGCGGTACTCCGCGAGGACGGAGACGATCATGCGCACGAGCGCGTCGGTCCCGTAGCGGCGGAAGCCGCGGTTGGGGCTGACGCCGAGCTGCCAGTCGTAGGTGAACCAGTCCAGGCCCTCGGCCGGCAGCTGCACGCCGCGGACCAGCCGGCCCCGCCGGAAGGGCAGCCCGAGCGCGCGCGAGTGGTGCCACCGGACGGCGCGGTAGCCGCCGGGCAGGACCACCGGCGGCAGTGCCGGCGCGACCGTGGGCGCCGGCGCGGGGGAGGGGGCCGGCACGGGATCGCGCACCGGGCGCGCGAGGGCTGGCCGGACGACGAGCACTGCGAGGGCGGCGGCGAGCACGAGCGTGAGGATCGCCGCGCCGGGCGCGACCGGGCGCCGCCGGCGGGCGCCGCCGAAGAGCACGGTGCGCTGCTCGCGGGCGATGCCGCCGCGGGTGGCCCCGGGCGCCCTCACCGGCCCCGCCACTGCGGCGCCCGCTTCTCGCCCCACGCGCGGACGCCCTCGAGGAAGTCCTGCGAGCCGAAGCAGCCCTCCCGCAGGGAGATCAGCTCCCGCTCGGTGTCCGGATCCAGCGCGCCCTCCGCGGCGAGCAGCTCGCGGATGACCCGCTTGTTGCCCGCGAGAGCGAGCGGAGCGTTGGCCGCGATCTCGGTCGCGAGCGCGACGCCCCGGGCGGCCAGCGCGTCCGCGGCGACGACCTCGTGCACCAGCCCCCAGGCCTGCGCCTCGCGCGCGGGCACGTTGCGCCCGACGTGGAAGAGCTGCCGGGTGCGCGGCGCGCCGATCGCGTCGATGAACTTGCGCAGCCCCGTGTGGGAGTAGATGAGCCCGAGCTTGGCCGGCGGCATGCCGAGCTGCGCCTCCTCGGCGGCGACGACGAGGTCGCAGGAGAGCGCGAGCTCGAGCCCGCCGCCGAGCGCGTGGCCGTTGAGCGCCGCGACGGCCGGGAACGCGAAGGCGTCGAGCGCCGCGATGGCGTCGTGGAAGGGGTGGGCGACGAGCTCCTCGGCCGCGCGGGCGAACTCGTCGCGCGGCAGGCTGCCGATGTCGTAGCCGGCGGAGAAGGCCGCCCCCTCGCCCGTGAGCAGCAGGCAGCGCGCGTCGTCGAGCTCGCGCACGGTGGAGGCGAGGGCGTCGAGGATCGCGTGATCCAGCGCGTTGCGCCGCGACGGGTTGGCGATCGTCAGCCGCGCGACGTGGTCGGCGGGGCGGTCCAGGCGCAGCTTGCCGCCGGCGAGCTCGAGGGCGTCCGTCACGCGTCCTCGAGCAGGATCAGCGCGTCGCCCTCCGACACGGCCTGGCCCTCGGCGACGAGCACCTCGCGCACGGTGCCCTCGTCCTCGGCCTCGACCGGCATCTCCATCTTCATCGACTCGAGCACCACCACGGTGTCGCCCTCGCCGACGTGGTCGCCCGGGGAGACCTCGACCTTCCACACGGTGCCGGTGATGTGGGCCTCGATCTGGGTCACGTGGGCTCCTGCAGTCGGTCGCGGGCGGGCTCGGAGTCCCGCACCGTAGCGCTGAGCCTCGACGCTCGCGGGTACTCTCCCGGGCGGGGAGCGAGGATGGCGGCCACGGACGAACAGCAGCGGGAGGAGCAGCTCTCCTCGATGAAGGCGCAGGTCTACAAGGACCCGCGCCCCAAGGAGCACTTCGACCGCTACCACGCGCGGGTCCGGCGCGCCTCCCCGAACTGGGTCTACGAGGCGGTCCGGATCCTCACGTCGCTGTACGCCTGGACGTTCTTCCGCCTGCGCTCCCGGGACACCTGGAAGGTCCCCGTGGCCGGGCCGCTGATCCTCGCGCCCAACCACTTCTCGTTCATGGACCACTTCTTCGCGGGCGCGGGCCTGCGCCGGCGCGTGCAGTTCATGGCCAAGTCCCAGCTGTTCTCCAGGGGCATGCAGCACGTCTACAACCCGGGGGGCGTGTTCCCCGTCCGGCGCGGCGTCGCCGACGAGGAGGCGTTCACCACCGCGCACGCGGTGCTGCGCCGCGGCGACCCGATCGTCATGTACTGCGAGGGCGGGCGCTCGCGCACCGGCGTGCTCTCCGAGCGGCCCAAGCGCGGCATCGGCCGGCTCGCCCTGGAGTCCGGGGCGACCGTCGTGCCCGTCGCCATCCACGGCTCCTCCCACGTGCGCAACTGGAAGAGGCTGCAGTTCCCGCGGGTCGTCGTGCAGTACGGCGACCCGATCGTGTGGGAGCCGGTCGACGCGCCGTCGCGGGACCAGCAGCAGGCCGCCGCGGACGAGATCTTCGGCCGCATCCGCGCGCTCTACGAGGCGCTGGACTCGCGGCTGCGCGAGTCCACCGGACCGAGCGACACGGCTGCTGGGTGACCGACGCGACGGGCCCGCACGCGACCACGGCGGCGGGGGACCAGCGCGTCACGACGCTCGAGCTGTTCTTCGACCTCGTCTTCGTCTTCACGCTGACCCAGCTCACCGAGGTGCTCGTGCACGAGGGGCTCGGCCGCGGCCTCGCCCAGGGATCGCTCATGCTCGGGATCATCTTCTTCATGTACGGCGGCTACGCCTGGCTGACCAACGCCGTGGTGCTCGACACGGGCCTACGCCGGGGCGGCCTGCTGGCCGGCATGGCCGCCTACCTGACGCTCGCGCTCGCGGTGCCGGACGCGTTCGCGGACACGGGCGCGGCCTTCGGCCTGGCCTACCTCGTCGTCGTCGGCCTGCATCTCGTCCTCTACCGGCTGTCGAGCTCGGTGGGCTCGCGCCGTGGCATCCTCGCCATCGCCCCGAGCAACCTCGCCGGCGCCGGCCTCGTGCTCGCGGGCGGCCTGGCCGGGGGCACCGCGCAGTACGCCCTGTGGGCGGCGGCCGTCGCCGTGCTCTGGCTCGTGCCGCTCCTGGGCGCCGTCGGGTCCTTCGAGCTGTCGCCGGCCCACTTCATCGAGCGCCACGGCCTCGTGGTCATCGTGGCCATCGGCGAGTCGGTCGTGGCGATCGGCCTCGGCGCGCGCGAGGCCGAGCTCAGCCTCGGGCTCGTCGCGATCACGACCCTCGGGCTCGGGCTCAACGCGCTGCTGTGGTGGACGTACTTCGGCGGCGACGACGCCCGGGCGGAGACCGCGCTCGAGGCCATGCCCGCGGGTCGGCGGGGACGGGCGGCGCTCCTGGGCTACGGCCACTGCCACCTGGCGCTGCTCGGGGGCGTGATCGCCGTGGCGGCGGGCCTGACGGAGGTCGTGGCGCATCCGGGGGAGGCACTGGAGGCCACGCCGGCGCTCGAGCTCGCCGGCGGTGCGGCGCTGTTCCTCCTCGGCGACGCGGCCCTGCGCCGCACGCTCGGGATCGGCGACGGGCGCTGGCGCGCGCTGGCCGGCGTGGCCCTGCTCGTCACCGTCCCGCTCGGGCTGTCGCTGTCGGGCGCCGCCATGCTCGTCGGCCTCGTGGCGCTCTACGCGCTCGCACTGGGCGTCGAGGCTCAGCAGGTGCCGGCGTCCGCGAGCCGCACCGAGGCCCGGGCGAGCACGCGGCCGCCGCTCGAGACGCGCAGGCGGTAGCGGCCGGCCGGGAACGCCTCGGCGGTCAGCCGCAGGCCCCGGGGCGTCCACGCCCGCACGATCCTGCCGCGCCGGGCGGTGAGCCGCAGCCGCGAGCCGCGGGCCCCGTGGCCGGGCACGGCGAGGCGCAGGCGCAGGTGCGTCCCGCGGCGGGCGCCAGCGTAGCGCAGGCGGACGGCCAGCACCGTCGGGGCGATCGCCCGGCACCGCCGCAGGGAACCGCCGTCGCGGCTGCGGATCCGCTCCTGGTTGACGAGCGTCGCCGTCCAGCCCGCAGCGCGCACGCGGGGAACCGCGGCGGCGGCGGGTGCCGGGAGCAGGAGGGCGCCGGCCGCGAGGAGGGGAAGTGCGCGCCCCGGCTTCACGGAGAGGTAGGGTGCCGTGCCGTCGTCGTCGTCAAAGAGGGGGTAGTGCACGTGGGCAGTGCTCGCTGGTCTGTCGTCCTGGGTCTCGCCGTGGCCGTCGCGGGGCCGCCGGCGTCCGCTGCCGCGGCCGCCAAGCATCCCAGGAAGGTCACGGTCTGTCGTCGCGGCTGCGCATACTCCTCGATCCAGAAGGCCGTCAACCGCGTCGCCAAGGGCGGCACGGTCCGGATCAGGCCGGGGACCTACGTCGAGGGCGTCGTGGTCAAGGGCCGGCGCAAGGACGGGATCACCCTGCGTGGCCTCGGCGGCGCCCGGCGCGTCGTCCTGCAGGGCAAGGGCGCCAGGGACGCCGACGGCAACCCGGCCCAGAACGGCGTCTTCGTCGACGGCGCCGACGGCGTGCGGCTCGAGCGCCTCGTGGCGCGCAACTTCCCGGCCAACGGGTTCTTCGTGCGCAACGCCCGGGGCTATCTGATGAGGAACCTGACCGCCGCCTTCAACCGCTCCTACGGCCTGTACGCGTTCAACTCCCGCGGCGGGCGCATGACGCGCTCGACCGGCTACGGGCACGGCGACTCGGCCTTCTACGTCGGGCAGACGCCGCCGCAGAAGCACCCCAGGCGCACGAGCCTCGACCACCTCAAGGGCTACGAGAACGTCCTGGGCTACTCCGGCACGAACTCGCGCTACGTCGACATCACGAAGTCCGACTTCTTCAACAACGGGGCCGGCATCGTGCCCAACACGCTGAAGTCGGAGAAGTACGCGCCCGCGACGTCGGGGACGATCCGCGGCAACCGCGTGTTCTGGAACAACTTCAACTACTTCAAGCCGGGCTCGCCGGTCAAGCCGCTGCCGTCGGCCGCGGGTTCGTTCAACTACCCGACGGGCACGGGGGTCGTGCTCTTCGGCGTGACGAAGTGGAAGGTCTCCGACAACGACATCTTCGGCAACTTCAAGTGGGGGGTCTTCTCCGTCTCGGACCCGACGTTCAAGCCGGCCACCAATCGGCGCAACCGGGTCACGGGCAACCGCATGGGCGGCGCCAACGGTGACGCCAACGGGGTCGACGTCTTCACGGAGGGCTCAGGCTCGGGCAACTGCTGGTCGGGCAACGGCACGGTCACCCTCGACCCCGGCTCCCAGCCGGACGTCCAGCTCTATCCGGGCTGCGCCGGGTCCCCGCCGGCCAACGGGCGCGATGATCAGCAGCTCGGCGAGGTGGCCGGCTATCTGCTGCAAGGCGTCGGCCAGGAGAGCTCGTGGGTCAAGCATCCCCACAAGCGGGTCGGCACCTACAAGCCGATCGACGGGGAGTCGGTCCGATGAGGCGCCCCGAGCCGCGCCTCGGCCTCGCCGCGCTCGCCGGCGCCGGCCTGCTGGCCGGCGCCGTTCCGGCCGTCGCGGGGTCCGCGCCGGCCGACGCCGTCGCCACCGCGGCGAAGAAGAAGCGCAGGCCCAAGCCGCGCGCGGTCAAGGTCCGCGACAACTACTACGGCCCGGCGAAGCTCAAGGTCCGCAGGAACACGAAGGTCACCTGGAAGTGGCCCTCCGACATCGGTGACACGCACGACGTCAAGACCAGGAAGGTGCCCAGGGGGGCGAAGAAGTTCCAGTCGCCGCCCTACGCGTCCGGCGCGAAGTACTCCCAGACGTTCAAGAAGCCCGGGACGTACAAGCTCTACTGCACCTTCCACTCGACGGAGATGACCATGACCGTCGTCGTCAAGAAGTGACGCCCGGGCTGCCGCCGATGGACCGCCGGTCCCTGTTCGGGGTCGGCGGCCTGAGCCTGCTGTGCACCCTCGGCGGCCACCGGATCGCGGCCGACGGCGACGAGGCCGACCTCGCGAAGCTCGCGCGCGACATCCCGGATCCGCCCGGACTGCGGCGCGCGCGCTTCGAGCAGGTGGCGCAGACCCAGCCGGCGGTGGGTGGCGTTGTGCGCGAGCACTGGATCCAGGCCGAGCCGGTGCGCTGGACGATCGTGCCCACCCGCCGCGACGAGATGATGGACGAGCGCGTGCGCGGCCGGACGACCTTCCGCGCCCTCTGCTACCGGGAGTACACCGCGGGCTGGGCCGCGCCGCTCGGTCCCGGCCAGGTGCCGGGGCCGCTGATCAAGGCCGAGGTCGGCGACACGATCGTCGTCAACTTCCGCAACAAGGGTCCCGCCCCGGTCACGGTGCACCCGCACGGCGTCTTCTACACGAGCGACATGGACGGGTCCTACAAGGGCAAGTACACCGACTCGGGCGGCTTCGTCAAGCCGGGCCAGCGCTTCCGCTACGTGTGGGACTGCCGGGAGGGCACGGAGGGCGTGTGGCCCTACCACGACCACGGCCCGCTGGATCCGCTGCCGCTCTACAAGGGCCTGTTCGGGGCCATCCACGTGCGTCCCCGCGGCCAGCGCGAGAACGACGTCGACCACTACATCTTCTTTCACTCCTTCATCCCCGCCGCCACCGGGCTGGGCCGGATCTTCCACTGCATCAACGGGCGCGCCTACGCGGGCAACACGCAGACGCTGCGGGCCAGGGTCGGCCAGCGCGTCGGCCAGCACGTGATCGGGATGAACAACGACTTCCACACCTACCACCTGCACGGCCATCGCTGGCGGGACCCGAGCGGGCGGATGGTCGACAACGTGACCGTCGGCCCCGCGGACGCCTACTCGCTCGAGTTCGTCGAGGACAACCCGGGCCGCTGGTTCTACCACTGCCACGTCTTCTCCCATCTGCACGACGGGATGACCGGGTGGTACCTCGTCGAGGGCTGAGCGCGGTCCTGGCGCTCGTGCTCGCCGCGGGGGCGGCCGGATCGGCGACGCCCGCCGGCGCGGTCTCGCGCAAGGTCGCGATCGGCGACTTCGCCTGGTCGCCGTTCGGCGTGACGGTCGACCGCGGGGA
Source organism: Solirubrobacterales bacterium (assembly GCA_038258425.1). Classification (GTDB taxonomy): domain Bacteria; phylum Actinomycetota; class Thermoleophilia; order Solirubrobacterales; family Solirubrobacteraceae; genus DATLGB01. The sequence goes on from JBBSPV010000042.1 coordinate 11,792, forward strand.
CACGGTGACGTGGTTCTGGGTCGGGCCGGACACGCAGCACTCCGTCACGGGTGAGGACGCGTTCTCCGCCGGCATCGATTCCGACCCCGGCGACGACGCCCCGTCCCACGCGCCGGGCGACCGCTTCAAGGTGCGCTTCGACCGCCCCGGCGTCTACGCCCTGCACTGCAAGCTCCACGCGCTCGTGCGGGGGAAGGTGACGGTGCTCGACGAGCCGGGCACGGGGGCGCCCTCGCCCGACCCCGATCCTCAGGTCACCCTCGACCTGCGAGCGCCGGAGCTCACGCAGGTGCGCTGGGCCGCCCCGGCGCTGCGGACGGGCCACTGGGCGCAGCTGCGCTACACGCTCGACGAGCGCGCGCGCGTGACCTTCGACGTCATGCGGCCGCGGCGCGGCGTGGACCGGCTCGTCGGCACCCGGCGCTTCCGCGGGCACGTCGGATGGAACACCTGGCGCTTCCACGGGCGGCTGCGCCACCGGCGGCTGCGGCCCGGTCGCTACTACGCGCTGCTCGTGGCCGCGGACGCCGACGGCAACCGCACGCGCGACGTGCGGCTGCCGTTCCGCGTCCGCCGATGAGCCTGGTGCTGCGCGACGGACTGCTGGAGGGCGTGGCGGTGGTGGTCGCCGGGGTGGGCGAGCCGGAGGGCGACGTGGCCGCGACCGCCACCCGGCTCGCCGAGCTCGGCGCGCGGGTCCGTCCGCTGCGGATCGACCCGGCGGCAGAGGCGCCGCAGCCGGCCGATCCGGTCGCCGTGCTCGTGTGGGACGGCGCGGGCGCAGCGGCCTCCGCGCCGGGCGTGGCCGGCGTCCACGCGGCCCTCGACGGGGCGTGGGTGGCCGTCCGCGCCGTGACCGCCGGCGACCTCTGGCCCTCCCGGCTGTTGCTGCTCGCGCCCCGCCCGGACGACGCGCATCGCGCGGCGGCCCGGGCCGGCCTCGAGAACCTCGCGCGTACGCTCGGCGTGGAGTGGGCCCGCTTCGGCGTCCGGACGGTGGCGATCCTCCCGGGCGCCGGGACGGCGCCGGGCGAGGTGGCCGAGCTCGCCGGCTACCTCGCCTCCCCGGCGGGCGACTACTGCACGGGGACGGCGGTCGCGCTGCACCCGGGGTGAGGGTCGGTCAGGCGGTGGCCGTCGCCGGGTCGATGTGCACCTCTCCCGCGCCGTCGGTCGTCCGGGCCGGCTGGCGGAGCAGCACGAGGCTGGCGATCGCGTTGACGGTCAACAGGCCCGCCGCGACGATCGCTGCGAGGCTGACGCCGTGCGCGAACGCGGTGTGCGCGCTGTCGAGCACGGTGTCGGGCAGCGGCGGGATGGCGTGCACGGCGTCGCTGAGCGTCTCGCGAGCCCGGCCCGGCGCGCCGGCCATGTCGAACCGGTAGATCGCGGCGCTCAGCGAGCCGAGCACGGCGATCCCGAGCGCGCCGCCGAGCTCCGTGCCCGTCTCGGCAAGTCCGGCGCTCGCTCCGGCGCGCTCGGCCGGCGCGGTGCTCACCACGAGCCCGAGCGTGACGGCGAACACGGTCCCGAACCCGGCGTTGAGCAGCGTCGACCCCAACGCGAACCACGGCAGCCCAGCGCCCCCGCGGACCTGGGAGATCGCCAGCGCGCCGGCGGCGGCGGTGGCGAGGCCGACGGCGACCACGGAGCGCGGCGGCAGCCGCTTGCCCAGCGCGGGCGCCAGCGCCATCCCGCTGACGATCACGGCGAGCGCCCCGGGGATCGTCCACAGCCCGGCCTGGAGCTGACCGAGCCCGAGCACGAGCTGCAGGTACTGCGCCGTGACGAACGACAGACCGAACGAGATCATCGCCGCGACCGAGTTGGTCCCCAGCGCGAAGCCGAACACGCGCGAGCGCAGCGAGCCCAGATCGATCAGGGGGTGCTCGAGCCGACGCTGGCGGGCGACGAAGGCCGCGGTGGCGATCACGGCGACGCCGAGCGCCACGCCGGGGATCACGTCGACGCCGTTCCGGACTGCCTCCTTGACCGCGTACACCGCGGCGAGCATGGCGACCATCGACTGCGCCGCGCTCAGCACGTCCAGACGTCCGGCCTCCGCGTTGCGGTACTCGGGCAGCAGCCTGGGGCCGGCGACGAGCAGGAGGGCCATGGCCGGGACGGCGATCAGGAACGCGGATCCCCACCAGAAGTGCTCGAGCAGGACCCCGCCGAGGAGCGGTCCGACGGCCGCGCCGAGCGCGAACGACGAGCCCCAGGCCCCAATCGCGGCGGTGCGCTGCTGCTCGTCGGTGAACATCGTCGTGACGAGCGAGAGCGTCGCGGGCGCCAGGGTCGCGCCGGCGATCCCGAGCAGTCCGCGGCAGATGATGAGCATGGCGGGGCTGACCGAGAAGGCAGCGACGATGGAGAGCACCCCGAAGGCTGCGGCGCCGTGGAGCAGCAGCCTGCGCCGTCCGATGCGGTCGCCGAGGGTGCCCATGGTGATGAGGGACCCGGCGATCAGGAAGCCGTAGGCGTCGGTGATCCAGAGCGTCTCGGTGGAGCTGGGATGGAGATCGGCGCTGATCTCGGGCAGCGCCAGGAACAGGACCGTCAGGTCCATGGTCGAGAGCATGCACGCGAGGGCGAGCACGCCGAGGCCGAGCCACTCGCGGCGGCCGGCGTGCGTTGTGGGGGTGGAGGTGCTCATGTCCGGGACGTCGGAGTGCGCGCCCCCGGCTCGACAGATCAACGGGCACCCGGCCGTGCGGTGTCACGGCCGAGCGGCGCGCGCCTCGAGGTAGCGGCGCTCGGGTCCGCTGGAGGTGCGCTCGGCGGCGCGGCGGTACTCCGCGCGGGCGCCCGTCGCGTCCCCGGCCAGCTCGAGGAGGTGCGCGCGCACCGCGGGCAGCCGGTGATGACCGGCGAGTCGCTCGTCGACGGCGAGGGCCTCGAGCGCGTCCAGCCCGGCGGCCGCGCCCTTCGCCATCCCCACCGCGACGGCTCGGTTGAGGCCGAAGACCGGGTTGTCGGTCATGCGGACGAGCAGCTCGTAGAGCGCGAGGATCTGTGACCAGTCGGTCTCCGCCGCCTCTGCCGCCTCCGCATGGACGGCAGCGATCGCGGCCTGCAACTGATAGGGGCCGAGGCGGCGCTTCGCCAGGGCATCCTCCACGAGGGCCAGGCCCTCGTCGATGCGGGCGCGGTCCCAGCGCGCTCGATCCTGTTCGGCCAGGGGTACGAGCTCGCCCCGAGGCCCGGTCCGGGCGACCCGGCGGGCGTCGGTCAGCAGCATGAGGGCGAGGAGCCCGTCGACTTCTCCGTCGTCGCGCAGCTGCTCGCGCACCTTGCCCGCGAGCCGGATCGCCTCCTCGGCGAGGTCCACGCGCTGGAGTTGCTCGCCGGCCGTGGCGGTGTAGCCCTCGTTGAAGATCAGGTAGAGCACGTGGAGCACCGAGGGTCGCCGGGCCTCATCGAGAAGGGCGGGGTCGCCGAAGTGGCGCCCGGCTCGGTCGATCGTGCGCTTGGCGCGCGAGATGCGCTGCGCCATGGTCGCCTCCGGCACGAGGTACGCGCCGGCGATCTCGGCCGTGGTCAGCCCACCGACGGCGCGAAGGGTGAGCGCCACCTGGGACGCCGGCGCGAGCGCCTCGTGGCAGCACAGCGCCAGGATCGTCAGCGTGTCGTCGTCGTCCGGCTCGAGCAGCCGTGCGTCGGCCGGGGGGCTGGTCCGTCGGTCGGCCGTGGTGAGGGCGAAGTCGGCATCCTCTCGCCGGCGGCGGGCCTCGTCGGAGCGCATCTGGTCGACGAGCCGGCGGCTCGCGACGGTGATCAGCCAGGCGCGCGGGTCGTCGGGCATCCCGGCGCGGCTCCACTGCGCCGCGCCGGCAGCGAGGGCCTCCTGGACCGCCTCCTCGCTCTCGGCGAAGTGGCCGTAGCGGCGAACGAGCGCGCCGAGGACCTGCGGGGCGAGATGCCGCAGCAGATCGTCGACGCGCCCGCTCGCCGTCACGTGTCGGTCCCGGCCGTGTCCATGACGGGGCGCACCTCCATCGCTGCGAAGCGGGCGTTGGGCCAGCGGGCGGCGATGGCGGTGGCGCGCTCGATGCCGTCGACGTCGATGACGAGGTATCCGCCGAAGTGCTCCTTGGCCTCGGCGAGTGGCCCGTCGGTGATCGCGGCTTGCTCGTCGCGGACCCGTACCGTCCTGGTGCTGGCCGGCTCGGCGAGGGCGTCGCCGCCGACGAGCTCACCGGAACTCGTCAGCTCCTGCATCAGCGAGTCGATCTCGCCCGTGAGCCCCTCGCCCTCCGGGCCGAAGAACCTCTCGCGGGTGTCGGCGTTGTCGTAGATCAGCAGCATGTACTTCACGGTCCCCTCCTCTCAGGGGTGGTGGTCGCAGTGCTCATGTGAGCCATTCCGTCTCGAATCGCGGGCTGACGTGGACGTCGACCTGCCGCAGCCGCGTCGAGCCGCTGTTGGTGAAGGTGTGCGGCACGCCGGCCGGGGCGACGACCACCTCCCCGGCGCGCGCGACGTGCTGGGCGTCACGAAGGGTGAACGTCGCCTCGCCCTCGAGGATCACGAAGACCTCCTCGTACGGGTGGCGGTGCAACCTCGGGCCGGCACCCGGCGCGGCGTCGACCGCGATCACGGACACCCGCGCGTCGATGTCGGCGCCGATCGCCTCGAACCGGGTCGCCTCGGTCGTCATCGCGCGATGGGCTTGGGGTCGAGGAAGGCCTCGAGGACGGGCGCGAGAGCCTCGGGCGCCACCTCATGCGTCTGGCCGGGCAGGGTCCGGGTCTCACCGTGCGGCAGGACCGACGCGGTGGCCTCGGCGGCGCTGTGCACGTGCGGCGGGCTGTCACCGCCGACGGCGACGAGCGTGGGCACCTCGACCGGCGCCCAGCGCCGCAGCGCCTGGGGGTCACCGCGGCCGACCTCGTGCACGAGGACGCCGTCGTAGGCCAGCGTGTGCGCCACGGCCTCGAACGCCGGCCACACCGGGGCTTGGCGCATGCCGGCGACCATCTCCGCCGGCACCAAGGCCGCCGTGGTGAGGAAGTACTCGACGGCGTCGCCCGGTCGCCCTTGCTCGCACAGCTCGGTGAGACGCTCGACGTAGTCGTCGGGCAGCGGGGGCCGGCCGGCGTCGACGATGAACGGCGGCTCGTAGAGCGCCAGTCGCCGGATGCCGACGCCCGCAAGGACCCCGTCGAGCGCGAGCGCGCCGCCCGAGCTCATGCCGAAGACGGACGCGTCCCTTCCCGCCTCGGCCACGACCGCGGCGAGATCCTCGACCTCACGCGCGGGTGCGTAGGGCAGCTGCTCGCCACTTTCACCGCGGCCGCGACGGTCGTAGACCAACACGGTGAAGCGGTGAGCGAGCCGGTCGGCGAGCTCGGCCGTGCGCGAATCGAAGGCGCGGTACTGGAACGCACCGCCGACGAGCACGAGCGGCGGCCCTTGCCCGCGGCGATCGTAGGCGATCGAGGTCCCGTCGGCAGATCGCACCTGGCGCTCGATGGTGGTGGCAGACACGGTGATCCCTTCGGTCGATGGCGAGGGCGCCCCTCACTACCCAAGTCGGAGCCGACGAGGCCCGCTCGACAGCCGTGTCGAGGTTGTGGGCGTGCGCACCTACGTCGCGCTCATGCCCCCCATCGCCCCGCCCGTGACGTGCAGGGTCTGGCCGTGCACGTAGTCCGCCCACGGCGTGGTGAGGAAGAACACGGGGCCGGCCGCCTCGCGCGGTGAGGCCGGGCGCCCGAGCGGGATCATCATCGGGGCCAGGGAGCGCAGCTGCTCCGGAATGCCGAGCTGCACCGTCTCCCCGTCGATCTCCATCGCGTTCTCGTCGACCTTGGCCTGGGTCAGGCGGGTGTCGACGAAGCCGAAGGCGACGGCGTTGACGTTGATCTTGAACTGGCCCCACTCCTTGGCCAGCGTCTTCGTCAGGCCCACGACCCCGGCCTTGCCGCCGGCGTAGTTCGCCTGTCCGGCGTTGCCGAACGTCCCCGAGGTCGAGGAGACGTTGACGATCTTGCGGAACACCTCGCGGCCCTCCTCGCGCTCGCGCTTGGCCGGCTCGCGCAGGTGCGGCGCGGCGGCCCGGACCACGCGGAAGGGCACGACGAGGTGGATGTCGAGCATCCGCTGGAACCAGTCGTCGCTCATCTTGTGGACGGGCGCGTCGAGCGTGTAGCCCGCGTTGTTGACGATGATGTCGATGCGCCCGAAGGCGTCCACCGCCGTCTGCACGAGCCGGTCGGCCTCGCCCGGCTTGGTCAGGTCGCCCGCGTGGGTCGTCCCCTCCGTGGCCAGGGCCGTCTGGGCCTCGAGCGCCTTGTCGCCGTCGAGGTCGTTGACCACGACCCGCGCCCCCTGCTCGGCCAGCAGCTCGGCGGTCGCCCGCCCGATGCCCTGGCCCGAGCCCGTCACGATCGCCACCTTGTCGTCCAGCACGCCCATGTCTTCTCGGTTCCTCTCCGGTCAGGTCAGCCTGGTGGCGGCGCATGCTGCCAGGTAGCGTCCGGCCATGGCCACTCGCTCCGTCCCCGTCACCTGTCCGTTCTGCGAGGCCACCTGCGGGCTCGAGGTCACGCTGGACGGCGAGCGCGTCGTCCGCGTCCGCGGGGACGCCGACGACGTCTTCTCCCGCGGCTTCGTCTGCCCCAAGGGCGGCTCGCTGAAGGCCCTGCACGAGGACCCCGACCGGCTGCGCACGCCGCTGGTCCGGCACGAAGGTGAGCTCGTCGAGGCGACGTGGGAGGAGGCGTTCGCCGAGATCGACCGCCGCCTGGGCGCGGTGCTCGCCGAGCACGGCCGCGACGCCGTCGCGGTCTACACCGGCAACCCGGGCGCGCACGGCCTCGCCGTGCTGCTCTACGGCCGGGTGTTGCTCAAGGCGCTGGGCAGCCGCAACGTGTTCACGGCGACGACCGTCGACCAGATGCCCAAGCACGTCTCCAGCGGCCACCTGTTCGGCGGGGCGCTGACCATCCCGATCCCGGATCTCGACCGCACGCAGCACCTGCTCATCCTCGGCGCGAACCCGCTGGCCTCCAACGGCTCGCTGATGACGTCGCCGGACGCCCGCGGCCGGCTGCGGCGCATCCGCGAGCGCGGCGGCAGGATCGTCGTCGTGGACCCGCGCCGGTCCCGGACCGCCGAGCACGCGGACGAGCACGTGCCGATCCGCCCCGGGACGGACGCGCTGCTGCTCTTCGCCCTGCTGCAGGTGCTCGTGGAGGAGGACCGGCTCACGCCGACGGAGCACCTCGACGGCGTGCCGGAGGTCTGCGCGCTGGCCGAGCCGTTCACGCCGGAGGCCGTCGCCGGCCCCACGGGGATCGCGCCGGAGACCATCCGGCGCATGGCCCGCGAGCTCGCCGAGGCGCCGAGCGCCGCGGTCTACGGGCGCATCGGCACGACGACGGCGGCCTTCGGGACGCTCACGAGCTGGCTCGTCGACGTCCTCAACGCGCTCACGGGCAACCTCGACCGCCCGGGGGGCGCGATGTTCCCGCTCGCCGCGGCGGGCCAGGCCCACGCCGGCGGCGACGGCTCCGGCCACGGGCGGGCCTTCGCCACGGGGCGGTGGGCCAGCCGCGTGCGCGGGCTCCCCGAGGCCCTGGGCGAGCTGCCCGTCGCGACGCTCGCGGACGAGATCGAGACGCCGGGGGAGGGCCAGGTCCGCGCGCTGATCTGCGTGGCGGGCAACCCGTGCCGGTCCACGCCGAACTCCGCCCGCCTCGAGCGCGCGGTGGGCGGGCTCGACTTCGTCCTGAGCCTCGACATCTACCGCAACGAGACGAGCCGGTACGCCGACGTGGTGCTGCCCGCGCCGAGCCCGCTCGAGCGCTCCCACTACGACCTCGCCTTCTACCAGCTCTCCGTGCGCAACATCGCGAACTACACGCCGGCGGCGCTGCCCACCGAGCTGCCGCAGGAGTGGGAGACGCTGCTGCGTTTGACGGGGATCGTCACGGGCCAGGGCGCCGACGCCGACCTCGCCGCGCTCGACGCCGTCGTCGCGGAGGAGACGGCGCGGCGGACAGGCGTCGACGTCGGCGAGGCCGACGGCCGTACCGGCCCGGAGCGCCTGCTCGACCTGCTCCTGCGCGCCGGCCCGTACGAGCTGACGCTCGCCGATCTCGAGGCGGCGCCGCACGGGATCGACCTGGGTGAGCTGCAGCCGCGCCTTCCCGGCGTGCTGCGCACCCCGAACGGACGGGTGCGGCTCGCGCCGGAGGCCCTGGTCGCCGATGTGCCGCGCCTCCAGGCCGAGCTCTCCAGGGCCCACGAAGGCGGCTCCTTCGTCCTCATCGGCCGCCGGCAGCTGCGGTCCAACAACTCCTGGATGCACAACCTCGAGCCGCTCGTGAAGGGCAAGGACCGCTGCACGGCGTGGCTGCACCCCGACGATGCGGCGCGGCTCGGCGTGCGAGACGGCGGGCGCGCGCGGGTGCGCTCGCGCGCCGGGGAGCTCGAGGTCGCCGTCGAGGTCACGGCCGACGTCATGCCCGGCGTCGTCTCCATCCCGCACGGCTGGGGCCACGACGCCGAGGGGGTCCGGCTGCGCGTGGCCACGACCCACGCGGGCGTCAACTCCAACCTGCTGGCCGACGAGACGCTCCTCGACCCCCTCTCGGGCAACGCGGTCCTCAACGGCATCCCGATCGAGGTCGAGGCGGTGTGACGGGCGCCGCTCGAACCCGGGCACGCCGGCCGGCGTGGCACCTTGTGCACGGTGGGCATGCGGAACGTGCCACGCCTAGGTGGAGCGGCTCGCGGGAATCGCCGCGACGCCGAGCGGCAGGGCAGGTCGCAGCGTGGCCAGCCGTGCCATTACGACGGCGGCGGCCGCGAGGCCGACGACCGGGACGATGAGCAGCGCGGCGGTCGTGCCGGCGTGCTCGACGAGCCAGCCGCCCACGAAGGCGCCGCCGGCCAGCCCGGCGTTGATCGCGGTCGAGGCCCAGGTCTGGGCCTCGGTCACCGTCCCCGCCGGCGCCACCTCCGACAGCAGCTGGAAGGTCAGCGCCAGCGACGGGGCGAGCGCCGCGCCCGCCACCACGAGCGCGGCCCCGAGCAGGACGGGCGAGGGCGCCAGCGCCAGCGGCAGCTCGAGCAGGGCCAGGGCGACCAACAGGCCGCTCAGCCGGCGCGCCGGGTCGGCCGGCGCGGGCAGGTGGCCCGCCACGATGCCGCCGAGCATGCTGCCGACGCCCCACAGGGCGAGCAGCAGGCCGATGGCGCCCGCCGCGCCGTGCCCGCGCGCGAAGGCGGCCACGGCGATCTCCGTCGGCGCCAGCCCGAGCCCGAAGAGCCCGACGGCGCCCAGCAGCGTGCGCACCCCGGGCGCGCGCAAGGGGCCGGTCACGTCGCCGTGCGCCTCCCGGGCCTCCGCCCGCCAGCCGCGCGAGAGCGCCGTCGCGACGAAGCCGAGCGTGCCCGCGAGCACGCAGCCGGCGCAGGTGGCGACCGCGGCGCGCAGCGACCAGGCGCCGATGCCGCCGACGAGCACGAGCGGGCCCGCGATGTAGACGAGCTCGAAGATCACGGAGTCCAGCGTGTAGGCGGCGTGGCGCAGCCGCGGCTCGATCGTCCGCGTCCACAGCGCGCGCTGGCAGGCCGACAGGGGCGGCAGGCTCGCCCCGGCGACGGCCGCCACGAGCACGAGCCCCCACACCGGCACGCTCTCGGGCAGCGCCGCGACGGCGGCCGTCGCCGCGCCGCACACGGCGGCGCTGGGCACCAGCACGGCCCGCTGCCCGCGGCGGTCCACCGCCCGCCCGAGCGCCGGGGCGACGAGGGCGACGGCGAGCGCCTCCGCCGCCGCGACGATCCCGCCCGCCGCGTAGGAGCCCGTCGCCTCCTGCGTGCGCAGCACGAACAGCAGCCCCAACGCGCCCATGGGCAGCCGGCCGATGACGCTGGCGAGGTAGACGGGACGGACGCCGGGGAGGCGCAGGACGGCGAGGAACATCGCCCGACAGCTTGTGGGGCGGTCGCACCGTGGCAAACTGATTCGGCGAGGACCGAATGATCCGCTTCCGCTTCGCCGCCGATGACCTGCTGCGCACCCGCTTTGCGATCTCGCCGCTGTTCGAGCTCACCGGCGCCCACGCCGCCCTGCGCGACCCGGCCGGCCGCTCGCTGCACCTGCCGTGGATCCGCGCCGCCCGCCGCCGCACGGCGGAGCTCGCCACGCCGCTGCTCGACGCGCTCGTGCCCCTGCGCGGCTACACGCCGGACTTCATCTCCCCGCCGCCCGACGGCCCCCTGCCCGAGCCGGAGGCCGAGCTGCGGCGGGTCGCCCGGACGCCCGCTGCGCAGGTGCGCACGGAGCTCGGCTGGCGGTTCGAGCCCGCCGCGCCACCGGTCGTGCTGCGGCCACTGCACGACGACCCGAGCCGCGGCCTGCGGCCGCTGGTCGCCGAGATGCAGGCGTTCTGGGAGGCGGCGCTGGCGCCGGACTGGGACCGAGTGCGCGCCACGCTCGAGGACGACATCGCCCACCGGGCGCGGGCGCTGACCGCGGGCGGGCCGATCGAGGTGTTCGGCGACCTGCACCCCGACGTGCGCTGGGAGGCCGAGGGGCTCGCCGTGCGGCTCACCTACGAGGCGACGGTCGAGCTCGGCGGTCGCGGGCTGCAGCTCGTGCCGGCGGTGTTCGTGTGGCCGCGGGTCACGGCGATGACCGACCCGCCGTGGCAGCCGAGCCTGATCTACCCGCCGCGCGGTGTCGGCGCGCTGTGGGAGCCGCCGCGGCGCGACGACGGCGCGCTCGCGGCGCTGCTCGGCGCGCGGCGTGCCAAGCTGCTCGACGCCTTGGACCACGAGACCTCGACCACGACGCTCGCCCGCCGCCTCGGGGCCTCGCCCGCCGGGGTCTCCGAGCATCTCGCCGTCCTGCGACGCGCCGGGGTGGTGCGCGCGCGCCGCCACGGCCGCGAGGTCCTTTACGCGCGCACCGCCTCCGGCGACGCGCTGCTGCGCGCGCCGGGCGCGCCGGGCCACCCGTGAGCCCCCGTGCCTGGGCGGCCTTCGCCACCGTCTCGGTCCTGTGGGGGATCCCGTACGCGTTCATCAAGGTCGCGGTCGACGACGGCGTGCCGCCGATCTTCCTCGCCTGGGCGCGGGTCGTGCTCGGCGCGGCCGTCCTGCTCACGCTCGCGGCGGCGGCCGGGACGCTGGGCCAGGCGCGCGGCCGCTGGCGCTGGATCGCGCTGTACGCCGTGCTGGAGATCTGCATCCCCTTCCCGTTGATCGCCTACGGCGAGACGCGGGTGAGCTCGTCGCTGGCGGCCATCCTCATCGCCATCGTGCCGACCTTCATCGCCCTGCTGGCGCTGCGCTTCGATCCGGGCGAGCGGATCACCGGGTGGCGGCTGGTCGGGCTCGCGGTCGGGTTCGGCGGGGTGGTCGCCCTCGTGGGCATCGACGTCGCGGGCAGCCCCCGCGAGCTCGTGGGCGCGGCCGTGATCCTCGTCGCCGCGCTCGGCTACGCCTCGGGGCCGATGCTGCTCAACCGCCGCTTCGGCGACCTCGATCCGCGGGCGAGCATGGGCGCGTCGCTGTTGGCGGCCTCCCTCGTGCTCGCCCCCTTCGCCCTGCTCGACCTGCCCGCGGCGCCGCCCTCGGGGCGGGCCGTCGGAGCGATCCTCGTCCTCGGCCTGCTGTGCACCGCGGCGGCCTTCGTGACCTTCGGCGCGCTCGTCGCCGAGGTCGGGCCGGGGCGGACGTCGATCATCACCTACGTCGCGCCGGTCGTCGCCGTCGCGCTCGGCGTCCTCGCCCTCGGGGAGTCCGTCGGCGTCGGGGCCGGCGTCGGGCTCGTGCTCATCCTCGCCGGCTCGTGGCTGTCCACGGGCGGCCGGCCGCGCCGGCGCGCGCCCGTCAGCTGACCGCGCCGGCGAACGCGACGTGTCGGCGCGCCGCCGTGGCCCGGATCCGGAGCCGGCAGACCTGGGCCCGGTGGTCCATCCCGCCACCGCCGTCGACCCGCCTGAGCGAGCAGGAGCCGCGGAGCCCGCGGGTGAGGACGAGGTCGAGCGTCCGGTCGCTGAAGGGCCGCGGGAAGGGCGTGGTGCCGTCGTCGAGCTGCGTGCCCGTGGGGTCGCCCTGGCTCGGGCCCGGCAGCAGCGAGAACGCCCGTCCCGAGGCCAGGCGCAGGTGCAACCGCTCGCGCGCCGCGCTGAAGGCGGCCACGGAGGCGTCGGCCTCGCGGAACGGATCGAGGTTGAAGTCGCCCAGCACGAGGGCGGGTCCCCGGCGGGCGAAGCCCCGGAACAGGTCGCGCACCTGCTGGGCGCGGCACGCGACGTCCATGGAGTTCGGGTGCCCGAGGGCGACGGCGACCCTGCGGCCCGCGACGCGCAGGATCGCCCTGTTCGTCGTGAAGCCGTCGTCGCAGCCGGCCGGCGCGGGCCGCGTGCGCAGCCCGCCCACGAGGCGCACGCCGGCCGCCCGGCGCACGGCGAGGCAGTCCCAGCCGTAGCGGGCGTCGCAGGCGACGGCGTAGCCGGGGCCGAGCAGCCGCCGGGCCTGCCGGCGGTCCGGGCGCAGCTCCTCGAAGCCGACGACGTCGGGTCGCAGGTTGCGCAGCGCCCGGGCGGCGCGCGCGGCGACGGGCGGCTGGCAGAGCTTGTACCGCGCCGGTGCGCAGGCGGCGTTGATGTTGCCGACGTTGGCCTGGACGACGAGCAGGCGCTTGGCGTCGGCGCCGGCGGGCAGCGCGAGCCCGGCGGCGAGCAGGGCCGCGAGGACGAGGCGTGCGCGCATGGCCGGAACGTATAGATTCGCGCCGGTGACGGCGACCCGGCGCACCGTGCTGCTCTCGGCCACGGCCTCGGCCGCGGCCGGCGCGCTGCCCCGCACGGCCGCGGCGGCGCGGTCGCGGCGGTCCGTCGACGTCGTCGTCGTCGGCGCCGGCCTGGCCGGGCTCACCGCCGCCCGCCGGCTGCGCGGCGCCGGCTACTCCGTCGCGGTGCTCGAGGCGCGCGACCGGGTCGGCGGGCGCACGCTCAACGCGCGCCTGGGTCCGGGGGAGATCGTCGAGGTCGGCGGCCAGTGGGTGGGTCCGACGCAGGACCGCCTCCTCGCGCTGGCCGGCGAGTTCGGGGTGCGGACCTTCGACACCTACATCGACGGTCAGGGCGTACTGCTCTACGAGGGCACGCGCCAGACCTTCGCGGCCAACGGGCCACTCGGGCCGATCCCCCCCGTGCCCGGCGGGGGCGTGGCGGAGGCCGCCGCCGCCATCGTCGAGCTCGACCGGCTCGCGGCGACGATCGACCTCGGGCGCCCGGCCCGCTCGCCCGACGGCCGGTCGCTCGACCAGCGGACGTTCGCGGACTTCATCACCGCCCACAGCCAGACCGCGGGCGGGCGCTTCCTGCTCGAGCTCGGCTTCCGGTCGGTGTTCGCCGCCGAGCCGTCGCAGGTGTCGCTGCTCTTCGCCCTCGCCTACATCGCCGGGGCCGGGACCGCGGGTGTCCCTGGCAGCTTCACCCGGCTGATCAACATCACCGGCGGCGCGCAGCAATCGCGCTTCGTCGGCGGCTCGCAGCGCATCTCCATCGAGGTGGCGGCGGCGCTCGGGCGCCAGGTCGTGCTGCGCGCCCCGGTGCGGCGGATCGCGCGCGAGGGCCGGCACCTGCGCGTCGTCTCCGAGCGCGGAACCTGGACCGCGCGGCGGGTCGTGGTCGCGGTGCCGCCCGTGCTCGCGCGCCGCATCCGCTTCGAGCCGCGACTGCCCGAGCGGCACGCGCGGCTGCTCGCCCGCATCCCCATGGGTCGGGTGATCAAGCTCGAGGCGGTCTACGACGAGCCCTTCTGGCGGGCGGACGGGCTGGCCGGCTACACGAACGCCGACGCGGGCCCCGTCGAGCTGACCTACGACAACTCGCCGCCCGACGGCGGGCCGGGCGTCCTGCTCGGGTTCATCGAGGGCGCCGCCGCGACGGCGTGGGCGCGGCGCTCGCCCGCGGCCCGTCGGGCGGCCGCGCTGCAGACCCTGGCGGCCGCCTACGGCGAGCGGGCGCGGGCTCCGCGCCGGGTGATCGAGCGCGTCTGGGAGTCCGAGCGCTTCTCGCGCGGCGGCTACGCCGGCCACACGGCACCCGGGACGCTGACGCGCTACGGCGCCGCCCTGCGCACGCCGGTGCACGGCATCCACTGGGCCGGGACGGAGACCGCGACGTACTGGAACGGCTACATGGACGGGGCCGTGCGCTCGGGCGAGCGCGCCGCCCGCGAGGTCCGGCGGGCGCTGTGAGGCGGCTCGCCCCGCTGCTCGGGCTCGCTGCGGCGCTCGTGGGCGCCGGACCGGCCCATGCCGCGCGGCCGACGCCGCCGCAGTGCCAGGCCGCGGCCGCGGTGCGCAGCGTGCCGGCGATCGTCTCCGCCGACCCCCGGCCGCACGCTCCGCGCGTGTTCGCCATGCAGGTCAAGCTCGACGCCGCCGACGTCGTGACCCGCGCCGCCTTCGCGCGCAAGGTCGAGTGCCTGCTGCGGGCGTACGTCCTGCCGCACCGCGCGAGGGGCCGGCCGAACCTCGTCGTCTTCGACGAGGACATCGGGCTGCTCACCGGCACCGCCGGCGGTCGCGGCCGGGCCGTGCGGCGGATCGTCGCGGACCCGAACGACGACGGGGCCTGCGCCGGGCAGGGCTTCCCCTGCCGCACCCTGCGCCTGCTCGACCTCTACGGACGTTCGCGCCTGCGCGAGCGGCGCTTCTACGGCACCTCGCTCGGCCGCCTCGACGGCGCCGCCGCGCCGTTCGTGCTCGGCACCGACACCATCGCACGGACGTTCATGGGGACGTTCTCGCGCGCCGCCAGGCGCCATGGGCTCTACGTCGTGGCGGCCAACGACCAGGCGCCGTTTCGGCAGACGCGGTCGCGGGCGGCGGTGCGCCGGCTGGCGCCGCGCGGCGCCCGCAGCGCCTACGTGGCCACGAGCGCCAAGGTCTACAACAGCGTCTTCCTCTGGGGTCCCAGGAACGTGCGGCGCTCGGGGCCGGACGTGCAGCGCAACGTCCTGGCCAGCAACCGCAAGGTGCCGCTGACGCCCATCGAGCAGGCCATCGGGCTGACCGCGGGGCCGCGCACGGGCGCCGCCGCACGGCGCAACCTGCGGCCCGTCCGGCTGCCGGGCACCCGCGCGCGGCTGGGCTTCGCGACCTCGCTGCCGGCCTTCCGCTACGGCACCCCGGCGCCCGGCACGGACCCGTGCGCGGACGTCGAGGCGACCTACATGCGCTGCCTTGACGCCCTGGGCGCCAACGTCGTCGTCCAGGCCGACGCGAACCCAGGGCCCTGGACGGGGCCGGACGGCGACGGGGTGCAGCAATGGCAGCCGCTGTCGTGGATGACCTCGACCTGGCGCGCGGTGACCGATCCCTCCGTGGCCTTCGCCTACAACGTGACGCCGATGCTCACCGGCAACGTCGCCGACCTCGTCTTCGACGGCCAGAGCGCGATCACCCAGCGCGGTGGCAGCGCGGGAGCCGGCTGTCACTACGTCGGCAACGGCGCCTTCGACCCGGCCGAGGACCGGCCCGACCTGCGCGGGGCGGCGGGCCCGAAGACGGAGTTCCTGGCCATCGCGCCGTGGGTCGTCGGGGACGCCCCGCGCGACGCCCTGCGGGCGATCAGCGCCCGGCTGGACCCGCTGTCGGGCGACGCGCTGACGGACGACTACGTGGAGACGGCGCTCGTGGCCGACCTGCCGTTCCCCGTCGACACGCGGCGGCGCGGCTGCGCGGGCTGAGCGCCCCTGGGCGCACGAGTCGCTCAGACCCCGAGGCTCCGCCCGAGGATCTCACGCATGATCTCGTCCGTGCCACCGCCGATCGGGCCGAGGCGGGCGTCGCGCAGCGCCCGCTCCACCTCGAGGTGACCCTCGAGGCCCCGCAGCCGCAGGCACCGCTCCTGGAGCTCGAGGTTCGCGCGCTGGGTGTGGAGCTTGGCCGCGGTGACCTCGCGGGTCGCGTCGAGCCCGGCGACGACGCGGCGCAGCGTCCCGTAGGTGATCGCCGCGGCGGCCTCGACCGACGTGGCCAGCCCGGCGAGCGCGTGCCGGCGGGCCTGGGCGGCCGGCTGCTCCCGCGCCCAGGCGAGGGTCGCCTCGAAGGTCTCGCGCATCTCGCCGAGCGCGAGCAGCGCCATCCCGAGCCGCTCGCCCTGGAAGTTGGCCATGATCAGCCCGAAGCCCTCGTGCA
Source organism: Solirubrobacterales bacterium (assembly GCA_038258425.1). Classification (GTDB taxonomy): domain Bacteria; phylum Actinomycetota; class Thermoleophilia; order Solirubrobacterales; family Solirubrobacteraceae; genus DATLGB01. The sequence goes on from JBBSPV010000042.1 coordinate 27,972, forward strand.
GCCCGCCGAGCAGCTGGTCCTCGGCGGCGGCGACGTCCTCGAACGCGACCGTGGCCGTGTCCGACGCGTGCCAGCCGAGCTTGCGCAGCGGGGCGGCGCTCACCCCCTCGCCGGCCTCGAGCACGAGGAAGGACAGGCCGTGGTGGCCGCCGCCGGGTCGCGTGCGCACCGCGGTGACGTAGATGCCGGCGCGCACCCCACCCGTGATGTAGCTCTTCTCCCCGTTGACGACCCAGCCGCCGTCGACGGGGTCGGCGCGCGTGCGCATGGCCGCGACGTCCGAGCCGCCGCCGGGCTCGGTGATGGCCAGGGCGGCGACGAGCTCGCCGCGGATCGCCGGCTCGAGCCACCGCGCGCGCTGGGCCGGCGTCCCGAACGCCGCCAGCGGCGGGCAGGCGATGCCGCAGTGGGCGCCGATCCCGGCAGCGAGCCCGCCCGATCCGCAGCGGCCGAGCTCCTCCGAGACGACGGCGCCGAACTCCGGCCCCAGGCCCAGGCCGCCGTGCTCGGCCGGCATCGTCACCCCGAGCCAGCCACGCGCGGCGAGCGCCTCGAAGACCGAGTGCGGGTACCAGCCGTCGGCCTCCCATCGGGCTGCGTGGGGTCGCAGCTCGGTCGCGACGAAGGCCCGCACCTCGGCGCGGAACGCCTCCGTGGCGGGCGTGAAGGGCGGGACGGGCGCAGGCGTCGCCGCGTCAGAGGCACGAGCTCCGCCCGGTCTGCGTCCGGCCGGCGCCCGGGCCGGCTCGGGTGCGGTCAAAGGCCGTAGCTCCGGCCGATCACGTCGAGCATGACCTCGTCCGTGCCGGCCCCGATGCGGTTCAGCCGCGCGTCGCGCCACACCCGCTCGATCCCGTACTCGACCATGTAGCCGGCGCCACCGTGGATCTGCAGGCACTCGTCGGCGACGTCGCAGAACATCCGCGCCGCGTGGAGCTTGGCCATCGAGATCTCCCGCACGGGGTACTCGCCGTTGGCGAACCGCCAGGCCGTGGTGTACACGAGTTGGCGGGACGCCTCGATCTGCGTCGCCATGTCGGCGAACTTGTGCCGCGTGGCCTGGAACTTCGAGATCGGGCGGCCGAAGGCCCGGCGCTCCTGCGCGTAGGCGAGCGTCTGGTCGAACGCGTGCTGGGCTCCCGAGACGCAGCCGGCGGCGCCGATCAGCCGCTCGCCCTGCAGCTCCCACATGATGTTGTAGAAGCCCTTGCCGACCTGCCCGAGCACCGCCGAGTCGGGCACGCGCACGTCCTGGAAGGCCAGCAGCGCCGTGTCGGAGGCGTGCATCCCGAGCTTGCGCAGCCGCTGCTCGCGCACGACCCCCGGCGCGTCCATCGGCACGAGGAAGAGCGTGAAGCCGTCGTAGCCCGCGTCGGGGTCGGTCTTCGTCACGAGCACGATGACGTCGGCGCGATGGCCGTTGGTGATGTAGGTCTTGGACCCGTTGATGACCCACTCGTCCCCGTCGCGCACGGCGCGGGTCTTGATCGCCGCGACGTCCGAGCCCGCGTCGGGTTCGGTGATGCCGAGGCAGAGGATCTTCTCCCCGCGGATGGCCGGCACGACCCATGCCTGCTTCTGGGCCTCGGTTCCGAAGGCGAGGATCGGCGGCATCGCCATGTCCGTGTGGACCGCGACGCCCATGGCCAGGCCGCCGCACGCCGCCCCGGCCATCTCCTCCCCGAGCACGAGCGCCGAGAAGTAGTCGCCGCCCTGGCCGCCGTAGGCCTCCGGCTTGTCGAGGCCGAGGAGCCCGAGCTCGCCCATGCGCGTGAAGACGCTGTCGGGGAACGTCGCCTCCTCCCACGCGTCCGCGTGCGGGCGCAGCTCCTTGGCCACGAACGCGCGGATGGACTCCCGCAGCTGCTCGTGCTCGTCCGTGAAGATGAAGTGCCGGCGCTTGGCGGCGAAGTCGGGCTTGGGGGCGGTGGCCTCGGCGGTCGGCGTGCTCATGGGTGGACGGTACCGCCCAGGCCGCTGAAAGTGAACAGTGGCACGTCCCACTTTCTACGCCGCCGCGGGTGAGCACGCGGCACCCGGCCGCCGTGCGTAGGGTTGCCGGATGGGCTACGCGACGCTGCGTCACGAGGTCGCCGGAGGCGTCGCGACGATCGCGCTCGACCAGCCCGAGACCCGCAATGCGCTGTCGGACGCGCTGCTCGACGACCTGCTCGCCGCGCTCACCGCCGCCCGCGACGACGACGCCGTGCGCTGTGTCGTGCTGACCTCCACCCACGAGTCCGTCTTCTCCTCCGGCGGCGACCTGCGCGCCTTCGCGGCCGACGTCCCGCTGGCCGACAAGCACCGGGGGCTCGCGCGCTTTCCGGCCCTCTTCGAGCTGCTTGGCACGCTCGGCAAGCCTTCGCTCTGCGCGGCCAACGGCCACGTCCTGGCCGGGGCGCTGGGGCTCGCGCTGGCCTGCGATCTCGTCGTGGCCAAGGCCGGCGTGCGCTTCGGCACGCCCGAGCTCAACGTCGGGGTCTTCCCGTTCATGATCATGGCGCTCATCTACCGCAACGTCGGGCGCAAGAAGACGACGGAGCTCCTGCTGCTCGGCGAGCAGGTGAGCGCCGAGGAGGCGGAGCGCATCGGCCTCGTCAACCGGGTGGTCGCGCCGGAGGCGTTCGACGCGGCCGTCGCGGACTGGGCGGGGCGGCTCGCCGCCCGCTCGCCGGTGCTCATGCGCATGGGCAAGGACGCGATCCACCGCTCGCAGGACATGGCCTTCGCCGACGCGCTGGAGTTCCTACGCGCCCAGCTCGCGCTCGCCTTCGCCACGGACGACATCCAGGAGGGCGTCCGCGCCTTCATGGAGCGCAGGGAGCCGCAGTGGAGCGGACGGTAGACCCGGCCGTCATCGCGCTGTGCTGTCGCACGTCGGACCGCACGGCGGCCGGGTCGGTCGGCGCCGCCGCCCTGGCCGCCGTCCTCGCCGAGCGTCTCGTGACGACCCACCGGCTGGTCGGGTCGCCCGCCGAGGGCGCCGACTCCGCCTGGGAAGAGGACCTGCGCGACTCGCGCGGCTGCATCCTCGAGGCGGGCGGCCAGGTCGAGGACGCGATCACCGGCGGGCGCCTGCCGGTCCTGTGCGCCGGCGACTGCACCATCAGCCTCACCACGCTGCCGACCGTCGCCCGCCTGGAGCCGGACGCGCGGGTGCTGTGGCTCGACGCCCACGGCGACTTCAACACGCCGCAGACCACGCGCTCGGGCTTCCTCGGCGGCATGTGCCTGGCCGGCGCCTGCGGACGCTGGGACGCCGGCTTCGACGGCACGCTGGACCCGGCGCGCGTGGTCATGGTCGGGGCCCGCGACGTCGAGGCGGGCGAGCGCGCCGAGCTCGACTTCGCCGGCGTGCTGCGCCTGGAGCGCTTCAGTGCGATCGCCGACGCCGTCGACGGGCGGCCGCTGTACGTCCACCTCGACCTCGACGTCCTCGACCCGGAGGTCTTTCCCGCCCGCTTCCCGGCCCCCGGCGGCCTCAGCGACGATGGCCTGCGGCGGTTGCTCGACGAGGTCTGCATGGCGGCCGGCCGCGTCGTCGGCGTCGAGGTCACGGCCTTCGAGGCGCCCGACGACGCGGCGGATCGGGTCCGGCTCGCCGAGCTGGCCGCCGACGCGATCATGCCGCTGCTGCGATGAGCGAGCGCAACGTCCTCGGCGGGTCGCTCGAGCCGTGCGGCAGCGACCCGCTGACCGGCTTCTACCGCGACGGCTGCTGCACCACCGGGCCGGAGGATCGCGGCAGCCACACGATCTGCGCCGTCGTCACGCCCGCCTTCCTCGAGCACCAGGGCGCGATCGGCAACGACCTCACCACCGCCATGCCGCAGTTCCGCTTCCCCGGGCTCGTCCCCGGCGACCGCTGGTGCGTGACCGCGGCCAACTGGCTGCGCGCCCACGAGGACGGCGCGGCGGCCTACGTCGTCCTGGCCAGCACCCACGAGCGGGCCGTCGACGTCGTGCCGCTCGAGACGCTGCGCGAGCACGCGGTCGACGTCCCGCCGGACGCCGGCGCCCTCGCCTAGCGCTGCTAGGACTCCAGCATGGACGGGCGCATCGAGCGCATCATGGTTCCCGGGTCGGCCTGCTCCATCGCTTTCGGCACGGGCCTGTCGCCGATGGAGCCGGGCTCCCAGCGGGGCATCCAGGTCGTCGTCGAGGACGCCGAGGCGGCGCGCGCGGCGCTCGTCGAGGCCGGCGTCGAGACGACGGACGCCGACCAGCAGCCCTGGGGCACGTTCGTGTTCTTCAACGATCCGGACGGCAACGCCTGGACGCTGCAGGAGGCGACGCCGCCGCCCGGATGAGGCGGGCTACACCTCGCCGCCGTACTTGAACGAGATGCCGAGGCGGACGCGGAAGTTGATCACCCCGCCGTCCCCGACCGTGAGGTCCTGACGGATCACCTCGGCGATGCGCAGGTCGCGCACGGTCTTGGCGGCGGTCTCCACCGCCGCGCGGGCGGCGGCCTCCCACGACTCGCTGCTGACGCCGATCACCTCGGTGACGCGGTAGACGCTCTCTGCCATCGGGTCCTCCCCGGTTGAATGACGGGCGGGTCGAGTCTCCCACGCGGGCGACCCTCGCGGAAGCCTGCGACGCACGGGCCGGGTGCGCGAAGTAGAACTTCTCCCACGCCATGACCGACACCGCCAAGCCCGTCTCCCTGCTGCGCCCGCTCGTCGAGGCGCTCCACGCGCGGCGCGCGCACGCGCTGGCCGGCGGCGGCCCGGAGCGGGTGGAGCGCCAGCACGCCGCGGACAAGCTCACCGCCCGCGAGCGGCTCGACCTGCTCGTCGACGCCGGCACCTGGACCGAGCTCGGCCTGCACGCCGGCATCCACCACTCCGTCCGCGGGTTGGAGGACAGAGACGCGCCCGCCGACGGCGTGATCACGGGCTGGGGCAAGGTCGACGGGCGCCACGTCGCCGTCTGCGCCTACGACTTCACGGTCATGGCCGGCTCCATGGGGATGACCGGGGAGCTGAAGGTCTCGCGCCTGCGCGACCTCGCGCTGACCAAGCGGATGCCCTTCGTGTGGCTGCTCGACTC
>JBBSPV010000043.1:0-31422 GCA_038258425.1 Solirubrobacterales bacterium
AGCCGCGGGGCGGCGCCGCGCGGCTCGAGCCACAGGCCGTCGAGGTCCAGCGCGGCGTCGCGGCGGGCGGCGCGGCGCGCGCGACGCGCGCCGCCGAGGCGCCCCGGCCCGGCGGGTGCTTCACCGTTCTCGCCGCCGGAACGAGGTTCGTGTGGGACCCCCTCGGAGCCTCGCGCCTCCGGCAGCCGCCCCAGCGCCTGGAGCGTCGCCCGCGCGTCCTTGACCGCCACGGGTGGCGGCTCGAGGCCTGCCAGGGAGAACAGGCGGGCGCCCGGAGTCTGCAGACCGGCCGCCTCGCGGGCCGCCCAGCGCAGGAAGGCGCGCGGTTCGGCGTCGCAGGCCACGGTGCCGTCGCGCAGCGCGACGACGCGGTCGGCGGCGCCGACGCAGCGCTCCAGCCGGTGCTCGGCGAGCAGCACCGCGGTCCCCCACTCCTCGTTGAGGCGCCGCAGGACGCCGAGCAGCTCGTCGCCGGCGACGGGGTCGAGCTGGGACGTCGGCTCGTCGAGCAGGACGAGCGCCGGACGGGTGGCCAGCGCGGTGCCGAGCGCGACGCGCTGGAGCTCCCCGCCGGAGAGCTCGGCGGTCGGGCGCTCCAGCAGCCCGGCGATGCCGAGGGCGAGCGCCGCCTCCTCCACGCCGCGAGCGACGGCGGCGGCCCCCAGTCCGGCGTTCTCGAGCGGGAAGGCGAGCTCGGCGCGGACCGTACCCATGACGATCTGCGTCTCGGGCTCCTGGAACAGCGTCCCGCAGATCGCGGCCAGCTCGGCGGGTCCGTGCCCGCGCGTGTCCAGGCCGCCGACGACCGCGCGGCCGGCGAACGTCCCGCCGTGGAAGTGCGGGACCAGGCCGCTGGCCGCGCGCAGCACGGTCGACTTGCCCGAGCCCGTCCCGCCCGCCAGCACGACGAACTCGCCCGGCGCCACTCGCAGCGACACGTCGCGCAGCGCGGGCACCGCCGCGCCCGGGTAGGTCACGCTGACGCGGTCGAGCTCGAGGACCATCACAGCCCCCGCCGGTCGACGAAGGGCGCCAGGCAGGCCGCCGCCAGCAGCCCGCACCACAGCGCGACGCTCCCGTCCAGCGCCGTCCGGACGACCGGGTAGGGCTCGAACGGCGCGCCGGCCCGCGCGCCGATGGCCACGAGGACGACCGCCACGGCCGAGGCCGCGAACGCGAGGTCGTGCCGCGACCACGGCCGCGGCCGGCGGGGTGGGCGCCGAGCGGCCCCGTAGCCGCGCACCTCGAGCGTCGCGGCGACGTCGAGCGAGCGGTCCATCGCGTTCGCCGTCACCGCCCGCAACAGCGCGAGCCGGGACGGCGGCGGCCCGCCGCGGCTGCGCTGGGCGTCCGCGAGCCGCCGGCCGTCGCGCGCGAGCACGGGCACCATGCGGGTCGCGACCGTCGCGGTCAGGGCGGAGTGAAAGGACATACGGCGCAGCGCGCGCAGCAGCTGGTCCGGGTCGACCGCCGCCGAGAACAGCCGCGCCGCGCAGAGGATGACCACGGCGCGCAGGGCCAGCACGCCGCCCCAGGCGAGCGCCTCGGCGGTCAGGCTGACGGGGCCCCAGCCGGGCACGGTGCCGAAGCGCCACACGACGGTCAGCCCCTCCCGGGTCGCGACGGCGTTGACGAGCGTGATGGCTACGCCGAAGGCCAGCGCCCACGGCAGCCAGCGCAGGACGGGCCGGCCGACCCGGGCCGCCGCCGCGGCGGCGAGCACGGCGACGGCGAGCACGAGGAGGACCAGCGGATGGCGCACGAGGCAGGCCGCGGTCACCAGCGCGAGGCACCAGGCCGCGCCGACCCCGGCCCGGGCAGCATGCAGCGGGCTGGCGCGCCGGAGGTAGCTCACCGGTCCTCGCGGACGGGAAGCGGGACGCTGCGGCCCTCGTCGACGGCGAGCGCGAAGCGGTTCGTGAGCGAGCCCTCCTGGAAGGCGCTCGCGGCCGCGGCCACGCCGGCGTCGTCGGTGCCCGTGACGACCCAGGTCGGCTGCTGGCTGCCGAACCGCGTGGCCGCGACGAGCCCGCCGCCGGGGCCGAGCGTGCGCCGCGTGCGGCCGGACTGGTCGAGCAGCCGGATGGCGGACCCGTCGGCCGCGGGCCGGGCGAAGACGCCCGACTTCTGCGGACCCGACTCGAGCTGCCGAGCCGCCGCGTCGGCGCGAAGGCGCTGCCAGGGGCCCACCAGCACCCGCAGCACCTTCTGACCGACCCCGGTCGCGCTCGCCGCGCTGCGCGAGACGCCGACGACGCCGGCGTCGTGCAACCGCTCGCCGACCTCGGCGCAGGAGCGTTCCTCACCCCCGCACTGCAACACGATGGGCGCCCGCTTGCCCGACGTCCCGGTCACGAAGGGCTCGGGAAAGGCGCCGACGACGGCCGGGATGTGCTGGGCGGCGCTCCAGTCGTGGTGATCCCACCAGATCCGGTCCGCGCGCGCGACCTTGCGCTCCGCGGCCCCCGTGCCCGCCTCGATGCCGTTGACGTAGTAGAACCAGTCCACCTTGCGACCCTGGTCGCCGCCGCCGCTGAGCCCCTCGATGGACTGCACGAAGCCGCCGCCGTAGCGGGTCGTGACCTCGAACTTCTTCTGCAGCAGCTGCATCACGGTCTGGCCGGCGGGAAACGACCGCTCCGACGCCGAGTCCAGCGGCTTCTCCCCGAAGTCGCTCGAGACGGTGACCCGCACGGTCTTCGGGCCGCTGATCTTGCGTCCCTCGCCGAGGCCGCACGCACCCAGCGCCAGCGCGCAGCACGCCAGCAGGAGCAGGGGCGCGGCCCGGCGGGTCATCCGACCCGGACCACCTCGCGGAAGGAGCGGACCATGCTGGGGCGCGTCGCCACGAGGGCCAGTGAAGCGGACGCGGCCGGCGCGGTGAGCACGGCGGTGCCGTCGGCGCCCGTCACCGTCCGGGCGGGGCCGAGGGTCACGGTCGCGCCGGCGACCGGCCGGCCCCGGCCGCGGTCGTCGTAGCCGCGGACGGTGACCGGCAGCGGCGCGCCGGCCGCGACGGTCCGGGCGGCGGGCCGGACCTCGAGCGTCCGCTGGCAGCCGCGCGCCCCCATCACGCAGTAGAACCACAGCACGCGGGCGCCCGCCCGCACGCGGACGCCGGGGTCACCTGCCCCGCGCGAGGGCTGCCGGCGGCCGAGCTTGTAGACCCAGCCGTTGCGCCCGCGCTCCCGGGCCGGGCCGGCCCTGGCGACGTACAGCGAGGCCGCGTCACGTGTCCGGCGGCCGCAGGCGCCGTAGTCGCGCAGCCCGAGGCGCACGCCCGAGCGCGCGAGCAGCGCCAGGGGCGTCGCGGCCGCCACCGCGCACGAGCGGTGCCCGACCCGCACCCGCGCGGGCTTCAGGCGCTGAGCCGGGGCGGCGCGCAGGACGCGCGTCTTGCCGACGACGAGCAGGTCGGCCCGCGCCGCCTGGGCCGCCGGAGCGGCGCCGGCGAGCAGCGCGAGGGCGAGCAGCAGCGACCTCATCGGACGAGGAACACGACGCGGTTGCGGCCGCGCGCGAGCGTGTCGCGGTTGCCGAAGCGGTCCTGGCTGCGCAGGTCGAGCACGTAGCGGCCGCGGCCGAGCCGCTTGGGCAGCAGGTACGACACCCGGCGGCGGTCCCCGACCTTGAACACCGGGTGGTGGCCGCAGCGGGCCCGGCGGAACCGCTCGCGCTTGCCCGAGAACGTCCAGCAGCGGTGGCCGACCTGCCGGGTCAGGCCGAGCTTGACCTGCAGCAGGCCGGAGGCGTCGGCGACCGTGCCCTTCAGCAGCCGCGGCGCCCGGCGACGACCGAAGCGCCCGCCCTCGCGGATGTTCGTGAGGCGCCCGCGCGGCGGGGCCGTGTCGCGCGCCGCCGGCGACGCGCCGCCCACGGCGGGCGGCAGCGTCGTGCCGTTCGGGGCGGTCGTCCCGCAGTAGCCGTCGTGGCCGTCGGTGACGCACGTGGCCTCCGTCGCGGACGGGTTCGCGTTGGGCGCGGTCGCCCGCAGCCCGGCGGGGCCGCGCCTGCCGAAGACGACGGTCGCCCGGCCGTCGGCGCCTGAGGTGACGGCGGCGTTCGCCCCGGTCACGGACGCGCCCGCCTGCGCGACCACGGAGCCCTCTCCGGGGTTGCAGTAGGTCGGGCAGGCCGTCCGGTTGACGGTGATCCGCACGGCGGCTCCCGGCCGGACCGTCGGCGGCAGCCCGCTGATCCAGATCGGCAGGATCTGCGGCGCGTAGTCCGGAGTCGGCCCCGTCACCTCATAGCCGAACAGCACCTCGTCGCCGGGGTTGAGCAGCTCGTCGCAGGCGCCGTTGGTGGCCACGTAGCGGTTGCCGCGGAACGCCCACACCGCCCAGGAATCGTTGTTCGTGTAGTCATGCGTCTCCCCGAGGATCGTCTGGAGGAAGTCCTGCCGGTCCCAGTTGCCGCGCGTGGCGATCTCGAGGGCCGTGCTCGCCGACGCGGCCGGGCAGTTGACGTCAGGGTCCGGGGCGAGCGTGACCGCCGTCCTTGGCAGCAGCGTGCGGCTCTGCCCCTCCACGCGGACGGTGACGGTCGCGGCCGCGGCGGAGCCCGTCGCGAGCAGGGCGAGCAGGAGTCCGGCAAGGCCGGCACGAAGCAGGTTGGTCATAAGCGCCGCCCCTTCCACGAGGGCGTATGTCGGCTTGACGGTCGGAGGGAGGTCTCCTGGCTGACGGGCCGACCCTTCGCGCCTTCCCGGAGCCTCGCCGGCCCCAGTGGCTGCGCCCGCCGAGGCGGTGCGCGTGCGACTGGCATCCCCGGTCACAGTGGCGGGTCCGCGCCGGATTCACACCGGCTTCCCTGTCCACCGACCTTGGTCGAGGCCGATGGTACCGTCCCGGACGGACTCGTGACGGTCAACCTCACCCGCATCTACACCCGGACCGGGGACGGTGGCGAGACCCACCTCGGCGACATGAGCCGCGTGCGCAAGACCGATGCGCGCATCGAGGCCTACGGGACGGTCGACGAGCTCAACGCCGAGCTCGGCGTCGCGCTCGCCGGCGACGTGCCGGCGCCCTTCGACGCCTGGCTGCGCCGGGTCCAGAACGACCTGTTCGACGTCGGCGCCGACCTCAGCGTCCCGCTGGAGGCCGCACCCACGAAGCAGGACGGCGACCGGCTCCGCGTCCGCCCGGAGCAGACGGCGTGGCTCGAGCAGCGCTGCGACGAGGCCAACGCCGACCTGGGGCCGCTGAAGTCCTTCCTCCTACCGGGCGGCACGCCCGCGGGGGCGCAGCTGCACGTCTGCCGGACGGTCTGCCGCCGGGCCGAGCGGCGCGTCGTCGCGTGCGGGGACGCCGTCGCTGCGGAGACCCTGCGCTACCTCAACCGCCTCTCCGACCTGCTGTTCATCCTCTCCCGGGCCGTCACCGGCCCGGACGAGGTGCTCTGGTCACCCGGCGCCTCGCAGGGCGACTAGCCCGCCGCCCGGCGCCCGGGCCGGCCACCGCGCCTCGGACAGCCGCAGCGCCGCCACGGTGACGCCCGTCACGGCGGCGACCACGGCCCAGGCGCCGAGCACGTCGGACGGCGCATGCCAGCCCATCCACACGACGGCGAGCGCGACGGCCGCCGCGTAGGCGGCACCCAGCAGGGCGACGAGCCGCCGGCGCGCCGGCGGCGCGGCGAGCACGGCGGCCGCCAGCAGGGCGGCCGAGGCGGTGGCGTGACCGCTCGGCCACGACACCGCGTCGATGCCGTGTCCGTCCGCCAGCCGCACCCATGGCCGGTCGACGGCGGTCACGTGCTTGAGCACCTGGGTGACGAGGTTGGCGCCGATGAGGATCGTGCCCGAGGCGAGCGCGCCCCTGGACCCGCGCCGGGTCCACGCGTGCAGGACCACGACGGCGACCACGAGGACGTAGGCGGCCTCGGAGAACGGCAGCGTGATCACGGTTCCGACGGCGTCGACGGCGCGCGTGTCGGACGCGCCGAGGCGCCGGTAGAGCTCGCCGTCGACCGTGCGCCCGACGTCGGCGTGGTAGGCGAGCAGCCACACGAGGGGCGCCGCGAGCAGGCCGCCGGCGGCGGCGAGGAGCGGCGTGAGGATCCGGCTGGGCACCGGATCACCGTACGCAGGGTGGCTCAGGCCCGGATCAAGGCGGATACCGTTGCGGGCCGTGGATGTCGCCAACCTCGCCGACGCGCAGGCCTTCACCACCCTCGACGGGTCGACGATCCGCGAGGTCGCCGGCCGCCGCACGCTCCCGTCGCGGCACCAGTCGCTCGCGGAGGCGACCGTCCCCGCGGGCGCCTCCACCGTGCCCCACCACCACGTCGCCGCGGAGGAGCTCTACTTCTTCACGGCGGGGGCGGGCACGCTGCGGCTGGGTGACGAGACCCGCGCCGTGAGCGCGGGCGACTGCGCCGTGATCGCGCCCGGCAAGGTGCACCAGCTCGTCAACCCCGGGCCGGAGCCGCTCGTCCTGCTCTGCTGCTGCGCTCCGCCCTACGCGGACGAGGACACCGTGCTCGCCGACGAGGCCCTCTGATGCCGCGCGACGATCCCGCCGACACCGGGGGCCTGTTCGTCGGCCGCCGCCCGGGGAGCGCGCCGCTGAAGTACCGGGCGACGCCCGTGCGCTCCGGCGGTGCCCGCCAGGGCCTCGACGCCCTGCTCGCCGCCCTCGTCCTGGTCGTCGAGGTCCTCCTCTGCCTCTCGGCCTGGGGGCCACAGGTCGTGGCCTGGCTCTGGGTCGGCTCGCGCATCAACTACTGGACGGACTCCGTGTTCGCCGGCATCGTCGCGGCCTTCTTCGGCCTGCTGGTGTCCGTGATGGCCACCCTGTGGCTCACGACCCAGCTCGACGGGCTGTGGCGCGTGCTGCGCCGCGCCGCGGGCCACGACCAGAAGGCGGGCGTGCTCGGACGCATCTGGATGTGGACGGCGATCCTCGCCGGCGGCGCCTTCCTCTTCTGGTTCGTCATCATCCAGGGGCCGGGCTCGACCCTCACGCCGGGTTCGTGAGCCGCCGCCGGCGCCTGTTCGACTACTACCGGCAGTTCGAGGCCCTCGACCCGCTCGAGAACGCCCAGCGGCTGCGGGCCAAGCGCGCCGAGGAGCGGCGGGCGGAGCTGGAGCGCATCGGCGACCTCGACCTCTCCCGCACGGATTGGCACGAACCCCCGGACCCCGAGATCGTCAACGCCGCGACGTTCGCCCTGCGCCGCTCGGTCAACCGCTACCCGGACCACGACCCCGCCCTCCCGGGGCCGGCGCTCGCGGCCGTCGCCAGGCGCCACGACCTGCCGCCGGAGCGCGTCGCGCTCGGCCACGGCGCCGGCCAGCTCCTGCAGGCCGCACTGCGCGAGCTCGCCGCCGGCGGTGAGGTCGTCCTGCCGTGGCCGGGCTGGGCGCCCCTGCCGGCGCTCATCGCCCGCACGGGCGCGCGGCCGGTCCCGGTGCCGCTGCACCCGGACGCGGCGACCGACCTCGACGCGGTGTCGGCCGCCGTCACGCCCGCGACCCGCGCCATCGTCGTCTGCTCGCCCAACGACCCCACGGGCCGGCTCGTCGGCCACGACGACCTTCGTGCCCTCGCGGAGGCCCACGCGGACGTCACCGTGCTGGTCGACGAGGCGCTCGTCGAGCTCGCGGGCGAGCACACGTCGGTCGTCGAGCTCACGGACGAGCTGCCGAACCTCCTCGTGCTGCGGTCGTTCTCCAAGGCGTGGGCGATGGCCGGGCTCCGCGCGGGCTACGTCGTCGGACCCGTCGGCGCGGAGGCGCTGCTCGGCGTCCTGTCCCCCGGGCAGGGCGTGGCCTCCCCCACCCAGGCGGCGATGGCGGCGGCGCTGGAGCATCCGGCGCGCGCGACCGCCCGGCTGCAGGGTCGGCGACTCGCGATCGCGGCAGAGCGCGACCGGCTCGCGGCCGGCCTCGAAGGGACGCCGCTGACCTTCGGGCCCTCCGAGACCCACACGGTCTGGCTCGGCGGCGGCGGCCAGACCGCCGCGTCGCTCGTCCACGGGCTCGCGCGGCAGCGGATCGACGTCGCCTCGGGCACGACCTGGGGCGACGAGGAGCACGTGCGCATCACGCTGCGCGACCGGCCGGCGACGGACCGGCTGCTGCACGCCCTGCGGGCGCTCGTCGACTGATCGCCGCCAGACGCCGTGGGGTCGCGGCCGGACCGCGAACGGACATCCGGACGGCGACGGACCGGGTGCTGACGGACCGGCCCGCTTGACTGGGGTCGATGCCGTCGTCGCGACCCCATCTGCTGACCCGCCGCGAGCTCACCGTCGCGGGCGCCGGCCTCGTGGTGGCCGCTCACGTGCCCGACGCCTGGGGCGCCCGCCTGCTGAGGCAGTCGGCGAAGGTCGGGCCGGGCCGCTTCCTCGACGGCGTCGCCTCCGGGGATCCGTCCTCGACGACCATGGTCTTCTGGTCGCGCCTGACTACGGACCGGCAGCGGTCCGGCGCGCGGCTCGTGGTGGCGACCGACGAGGGCCTGACCCGGACGGTCGCGACGGTGGTCGTGCCGACGACGCGCGGCGTCGACGGTGCGCTGAAGGTCCGCGTCACCGGCCTCAGCCCGGGAACGGTCTACTACTACGCCTGGCACTCCAGGGACGGCGTCTCCGACGTCGGCCGGACCAAGACGCTCAACCCGGCCGGCTCCGCCGCCGCCGTGCGCATCGCCTGCTCGTCGTGTCAGAACTGGTCGCAGGGCTTCTTCAACGCGCTCACCGACGCCGCCGCCCAGGAGCCGCTCGACCTCGTCCTCTTCCTCGGCGACTACACGTACGAGTACGGCCCGCGCGACCAGGTGCGGGGCGACCCGTCGCCGTCCGTCGACCTGCAGACCTACCGGGACAAGCTCCGGCTGTACCGCTCCGACGCCGGACTGCGCGAGCTGCACCGCCGCCAGCCCGTCGCCCACGTGTGGGACGACCACGAGGTGGCCAACAACTACACGGACAACAACCCCGCACCCTCCCAGCTGCAGCGCACCGCGGCGTACAAGGCGTCGTTCGAATGGCTGCCGCGCATGGCCACCGCCAGCGACCGCTACCGGATGTACCGCTCGTACCAGCTGGGCGCGACCGCCGAGGTGTTCATGCTCGACGAGCGCCAGTACCGCACCGGCTTCGGCGACGGGCAGCCGCGGCAGATGCTCGGCCGCCGGCAGCTGGACTGGTTCAAGGGCGCGCTCGCGCGCAGCTCCGCGCGGTGGAAGCTCGTCGCCACCCCGACGATGTTCTCCTCGCTGTCCGTCGCCGGCAAGGGGACCAACAGCGACCAGTGGGACGGCTTCGCGGCCGACCGCCAGGAGATCCTCGACGTCGTGGCCGGCGTGCCGAACACGGTCTTCCTCTCCGGAGACACCCACACGTTCTTCACCTCGCGGGTGCGCCGCGGCGGCGCCCGGACGGGGCCGACGGTCGCGACGGAGTTCGTCACCGGCTCCGTCTCCAGCCGCGGGCTGCCCGGCTTCGAGGGGGCCAGCGCCCAGGCGATCTTCGACGCGAGTCCGTGGATCTCGTTCGTCGACGGCGACGACCACGGCTACGGGCTCGTGGAATGCAGCCCGGCCGCCGTGCGGGTGATCTACCGGGCCTCGGGGCTCGACCGGCCCGGCCTGCCGTCGCGCAACCTCGCCGTCTACGACCAGGCCGCGGGCGCCAACGACTACGTGACGACGTACCAGGAGCCCAGCCAGCCCGTTCCGCCCGAGGTGACCTCCAACCAGCCGCTGCCACCCGATCCGGGCACGGCGAGCCCCGCGACGCTGCCCGCCGAGCCGGGCGCGCGCAGCCTGTCCAGCGCGCACGCCCCGACGAAGGCCCTCGCCCGGCGCCGGCGCAAGCACGAGCGGCTCGTGCGGCAGGCGCAGCTGCGCACGGAGCGGCGATCGACGCGACGCCGGCGGCGGCGCTCGTGAGGCGGCTGCGCGTCGTCGGGATCGGCACGGGCGTCGTGCTCTGGGGGCTCGGCGCCGGGACCGCGCACGCGGCGCCGCCGCCCAACGACGCCGCGTCGCGGGCCGTCGAGGTGGCGCCCGTCGCCGCCGAGAACGGCCCGGTGCCCTCGCTGGAGGGCGTCGCCGAGCTCGGGGAGGCCACCCCGGACATCGGCACGCCCCGCTGCCTCGGCCCGAAGTCCTTCCAGCGCACCGTGTGGTTCCGGGTGCCCGGCGGGCCGGCTCAGCGCGTCCGCCTCGACGCGCTGACCGCCTCCGGCCAGCCCGACCAGGCGGCCGACCTCGCCGCCTACGTCCAGCCGGTCGGGGTCATCAGGCCGCTCACCACCGAGCCGCAGGCCTGCGACGGCCCCGCCACGCGCGCGACCGATCCGGGGATCGAGCTCAACGTGCCGCCGGGCCAGGACGTGCTCGTCCAGGTCGGCTTCTCGGCCGGGCGCACGGCCTCCCGCGCCATCCTGTCGGCCTCGACCCTCGCCCTCCCCCAGCTCGAGCCGCCGCGGGGCGACGCCGTCGCGGACGCCGTCGGCATGCCGTTCGCCCGCGCGCGCACGCAGCGCCTGCGCGGCGCGACGGTGACCGAGCGCGACCCTGCCGAGCCGGCCTGCGCCACGGCCGGCTCGATCTGGCGACGGCGACCGGTCCGCCAGACCGGCGAGCAGGTCGCCTCGACGCGGGGCCGCGACGCGAGCGCCCTCACGGCCTTCGTCGGCAAGCGCCCGTCGGGCACCAACGCGAAGGCGTGCCGGACGGCGAACTCGAGCAGGACGACGCGCATCGAGGTGCCCTTCCGGGCGCGCAAGGGCCAGATCGCGTGGTTGCGGATCGGGACGGACAAGTACGCCGCGGGGAGGACACGCACCGCGGTCTCGGGTCCGTGCGACCCGACGCCCCTGCACCCGATCACGCGAACCCGCGTCACCGTCGGCGCTCCCGCCAGGCGCGCGCGGGGGAAGCGGACGGTGCGGCTGCGGGTGCGGCTGGTCGGCCCGTGCCTGCGCCAGGCGCGGATCACCGTCCGTCGCGGCAAGCGCATCGTCGCCCGCCGTACCCTGCGCACCCTCGTGCGCGGCACGGTCACGGTCCGCGTCCCGCGGGTGCGCGGCGCCAAGGTCCCGAAGGCCCGCTACAAGGTCTCGGTCGCCGGCCGCGCGCCGAAGGCCAAGCGCCAGCGCTTCGGGGTTTCGCGGCGGGTCCGGCTGCGCTGAGGGCGGGCGAGGCGAGGCGGGTAGACGCGACCGGGTGACCTCCCGGCGCTTTCTGACGCTCCTCGTGCCCCTGCTCCTCGGACTGGCGGTCGCGCTCGTCGCGCAGGCGGGCGCCGACAGTTCGGTGGCGAACGGGACGGTGGGCCTGTTCCTCGCGGTCGTGGTCGTGCTGGCGATGTACCTCTCCTAGGGGCGACGTGGGCTGCGCCCTGGCCTGCGTCTCAGCGCAGAAACGCCCCCTCCCGGGCGTTGTGCTGATGAGGCGCGCCCGGGCGAGGTCTGGGCGCTCCGACCGGCGCGGAGCCTCACTGTGGGCTGGATCGCAGGCGCCATCCGCGGTAGCCGGCGACGCGACCTCAGCGTGGCCCGAGCGGCCGGCTTGCACACCGCCCGCCACTTGCCGCCCCTAAGGGCTCGCCCCCCGTCCGACAGGCACGTCGTCCAACGCGGCGCAGCGTCATCCGGATACAGGCGGCGGAAAGGTGGAACCGCGCGTGGAACGCGAAAACCCTGCGATACGCAGGGCTTTCGGAGGTACCGCTACGGGGATTCGAAACGGTCGACGGACCACGGCAGGACGCCGGATTCGGCTCTACCCCGTGGTCTCGTTCCGCTGACGACCGCTGAGAACCGCTGGCCGAGGGGGTCGGACTGGTCCACCAGTGGTCCACGGACCGCTACGTGCCGACCGCGGCCAGCCTCGCGGACGTCGTGGCCCGCTCCAGGTAGGCGTCGAGCATCGCGGCTCCCTCGGCCTCCCCTCCGGGCATCAGGTGGCCGTAACGGTCGAACGTGATCGCCACGCTGGCGTGACCCATCCACGTCGAGAGCGCCTTGGCGTTGACCCCGGCATGGATCATCAGGGAGGCGAAGGTGTGCCGGCACTCGTGCAACCCGATCGGCTCAAGCCCCGCCGCGATCCACGAGGAACGTCCACGGGCTCGTGGCGTTGAGCGGTAGAACGGCATCGTCGGCGTCGCGCCGAACACGAACGCGTCGTCGGACCAGTTCTGCCGCATGCGGTGCTCGACCAGGTGGTCGCGGAGGACGGCGGCGATCGGGACGGCACGGCGGGCGGCGCGCGTCTTGCCCTCGATCTCACCTTCGACGTCATCCCATCCCCGTTCGACCCGGATCACGCCCATGGCGAGATCGACGTCGGTCCACTTGAGTGCTCGCAGCTCACCGGAGCGCAGGCCGGCGTACATCGCGGTCGCCCACAACGCGCGGTCGTCGGCGGGCAGGGCAGCGAGCAAGATCACGGCCTCGTCGGGGGAGGCAATGCGGTCGCGTGTCGTCCCCGTGGCCCGGAGCTCGATCCCCGTCGTCGGGTTGACGGCGACGAGGTCGCGGCGGACCGCGCGGCGGTACATCGCCTGCAACGGGTTCAACGAGTTCTGGATCGTGGAGCGCGTCAGCCCCTCGGCAGCCATGCGATCAGCGAGGTCCTGCACGTCGCGGCGCTTCAGTTCATGCAGGTGAAGATGCCCGACTGCCGGGAGAACCCGCAGCCGGAGCGAGCGCTCGTACCCCCGGATTGCTGACGGCTTGTAGCGGTCCCCTCGCCGGCTGGCGATCGTGCCGGCGCGGACGCCTGCAAGCCACTCGGCGGCGTAGACGGCGATCGTCGGGGTGTCCGGTCCCCCAGTGGCGTAGGTGCCCTGCCTGACGGCCACGAGGACGTCGTGTCGCCACGACCGGGCGGCGCTCAACGTCGGGAACGTCTTGACGATCCGACGACCGGCGTGCGCGTCGTGGACCCGAGCGCGGTAGCTGACCGTGCCGTCGCTCCCGGTCCGCTTGTCGATGCCGGTCGCCATCAGATGCCCCGGCGGGTACGGTCGTGCTGCATGGGAGGTACGTCCTCTCGTGCCATGCCCCCGGCCGTCGCAAGCGGCGCGGGGGCGATCTTGTAGTCCGGCGACCCTACTCCGGTCATGCCGGGTCGAGCAACCGCTCGGCGTTCTCGTTCGCCCACCGCTCCAACTCGGAGACCGGGAACAGACGCAACCGACCTCGGCGGACACACCGGACGTCAGCCATCACGTAGCGCTCGAACGAGTCGATGCTCATCCCCAACGCAGCAGCCGCCTCCGGCTTGGCAAGCATCACCGGGCGCATGTTCAAGGTGAAGCGCGACCCGCTCATGCGACCCTCCGGGTGGGGTCGGAAGGCAGGGTGTCCGGGGGGTCGGCAGACACCCTGCGGACACCCTGCGAATCCGGCTCTACAGAGCCGTTTGCGGCAATGGTGTCCGGGTGTCCCGGGGGTACGGACACCCCGGCGGACACCCTCACCCACCCCGTCGCTTCCTTGCGCGCGATCCCGTCCTCGGCGAGCGCGTCGAGTGCCTTGCGGACCGTGCGGTTCTTCGGGTCCTTTCCGACCGCGCGTGCGATCGACGCCAGCGCCCTCGGCATGTTCCCAAGCTCGTCCTCGATCTCCCTGCGAAGCTCGGACTGCCCGCCGGTAGACGCGGACTTGAACGGCTCCGCGATCTCGATCAGCAGCCGCCCATGCTCAGGGTCCGCCTCGATCCGCAGCCAACGGTCCGCCGCCTCCTGCGCGTACCGGCAGGACGGGTTCCGCAGACGCCGACGACGGCGATCCTCGTCGTGATCGTCACGGTCCAGCTCCAGGACGTTCTCCACGCTCGCCCCGGCCGCCGTCGACCCGCGATAACCGCCCGGCCCCTTCCCCTTGTGGTGGATCAGGACGCTTCCGGCCTCACGGTTTCGGAGGACGTTGCGCAGCGGGTCGAGGACGGCCGCGACGGCACCCGCGTCGTTCTCGTCGCCCGACCACAGGGATCGCCACGAATCGAGCACGACGAGATCGGGGCGGTACCGGTCGAGAACATCATCGAGTTCGTCGAGATGGTCGACCAGGTTCAACCCGCGGGCCTCGAACACTTCGAGGCGACCAGGCGAGCGCAGTCCGAGCGACTTCAGCCGGCGGTGGATCTCGCGCTCGCCGTTCTCGGCATCCACGATCAACACTCGGCCGGCCTGCGCGGGCACCTCGGCAAGCCGCCCACCGCCGTTGGCGACGGTGGCGGCTACCGCGAGCGCCACGAGGCTCTTGCCCTGCTTCTCACGGCCCGCGAGCATCGTCAACGTGCCCCGGGCCACCATGCCGTTCACGATCCAGTCGACGGGCTCGGGCTCCGTGGCGAGCATCGCCCCTACATCCAAGCGGTGCAGATGGACGTCGCTCGCCGCGGACTTCGGCGGCGAGCCGTTGCGCTGGGCCTCGAACGCGCGAAGATCATCACGGCCAGTCATCGGGACTGCCTCCGGCGCAGCTCGACTCGGGCGAGCGAGTCGATGATGCGGTCGACCTCGGCCGGTTCAAGCGGCGGACGCCAGCGCTGCCCGTTGACCAGGTGCGCGACCTCGGCCACCAAGTCGACGTCGACGTAGCGGCGCAGTAGGTGCCCGACGAGGCGCGCCATGCTTACGTTCCGGCTCCCCTCGCCGGCTCCGTCACGGACCATCGACGTCCAGACGTCGGAGGGCTGCGCGTGCTCACTCGACGTCGAATCCGGCGTCAGCCAGACTGGCATCGGCGCCAAAGCGGACTGCTCATCGACCTCGTAGCAGCGACCGTTGACAATCGACGGCGGCACAAGCACGTACCCACCATCACCACGGACGTCGAGCCCGTCCCCGACCGTGCCGGCAGTGTTCCGGACCTCGACGCCGGGATGCTGGAAGTAGAAGTGCTGTCCGCCTCGGGGCGTGACCACGGAGGCGGTCATCGGCAGCCGACCATGCTTCTGCTCCAGCTCGTGCAGACTGTCTGCGCCTTCCTCACCGTCGACGTCGAGGACCACAAGGCTGGATGGCTCGCCGGTCCGCACCGCGAGATTCGTGCCCGGAGTGCCAGTCCACCACCGCTCGATCTGCCTCGGGTCGCGGGTGGCGTCCAGCAGTCCGCGCGCGGTCGCCGGCTGCTTCGAGCCGACCCGGCAGGGGAACACGTACCAGCCCCGCTCAGCGCACCGCAGCGCGGTCTCGACCACGGCGGTCATCCCTGGCCCCCGTTCGCGCGCAGCCGTTGGGCGATGCCGCTCAGCCGTCCGGAGAACTCGACCTCGGCGAGCTGCTGCTGAGCCGGTTCCGGTTCTGCGGGTCCGTCGCCGGAGTCGCCGGACTTCGCGCTCGACCGCGTGGCGCGGCGGGCCGGGCGACCGGCTCCACGAGGACGCGGCGCGCGCTGGGCGACCATGCCGACCGGCGGGATGCGCAGGTAGCGCTCGTAGGCGCCGACCTCGCGGGCGAGATGGCGCGCCCAGCAGTCGACCGGACCGTGGCGGCGGTGAAGGTCTAGCTCGCGGCGGTGACGGTCCAGAGTGCGGCGCACGGAGCGGCGGTGCCGGGCGATCACGCGGCGGTCCTCAGCCGCGAGCAGCGCGTCGACCCGAGGCAGGCTCGGCAAGGTCGCCTCGTCGGTCACGGTCACGGCGAGCCCGGACTCACGCTCGCAGAGCTTCACGGCGGCTCCGGTCCGGATGGCACGACGGACTGCGGGATGGTCGGAGTCCTCGACGTAGTGCAGGTCGAGCCGGTCGACCTCGACCTCGGCGGCACGGTTGGCGAGTGCGAGCCGCACGAGGCGACGCTCGTAGCCGGTGGGCGGTCCTGCGGGATGCGGATGCATCGACTGCTCCTAGGTTCGCCCCCGCTCCCAATGAGCGAGATTCACCGTAAAGAGTGAACTCCCCCTCGGACAGAACCCGACCGGGTATACCAACGGTATGACAAAAGAGTGAAGCCTCGCCCCGGATGCAGTCGGGACGAGGCTTCGGGCGGCGACCGGCTTGGCACTTCATTGGGACCGGGCGCCTGACGAACACGGAGAGGAAGTTATCCGCACCAACCATCCTACGCGCGCCGATGGACGGAACGGTCACCCTTGGGTGTGCACGTCCCAACGTTGAGACACTGCGGAACTTGCCCATAATCCCCGGGACCGCGGGATTCTGGGCAGGTTTCACCCTTCGAGCGTGCGAGGTCCCTGCGCAGGGACCTCGGAAACGGCCTCAAGTGCTGAGACTTCGCGGTCCCCGCATTAGTAGTTGTCCCCGCCCTCCTGCTTCGCAACCCCCGCTGCGATGTGGTCGCACGCCTCCCGGTTGCGTGCCGCGACGTACTTGGTCTCGTAGAGGCAGTAGTCCACGGCGTCCTCCTCGCACCGAATCTCGCCCTTGACCAGCACACACGAGCGTGCGACCGGCTCATCATCGGCGCAGGCAGAGAGGCTCGACAGGGAGGCCGCGGCGACGAGAGCAAGCGCGGTCTTGCGGACTTGCATATGCCCGTCAACGGCAGGCGGGCTCCAAGACTTGAGCGCGGTGAGGCTCGGTCCCCGCATCAAAGCGCCCCGGACGCACGAACGCCCGCCGGGTGAAGGGCGGGCGCTCGATGCCTCTGAGAGGAGCTTGGATTTCGCCTAGCTACTCGGGTGCGCCGAACGTGAGCCGGTCGAGCACGCGGACGCGGGGCGGGCCGGACTCGTCCGCCCATGATCGTGCGATGGCGGTGAGCTGCTCGGGCGTCGGGTCCGGCTGATCGTCCTGCAGGACCGCGACCTCGGCAACCGCCGTCCACCGCTCGACGATGATGCTGCGAGTCACGACGCCTTGCCCTTCGGCTTGCGCTTCGGTGTCGGCGCGGGTCGCACGAGGCCATGCGCGACCGCCTCCGCGACCGCGTGGGGCGGCGCCGAGAACGTGGCGCCGCCCTGCACGTGCTTGCCGTTCACGACGAGGCTGCGCGTCGCCTCGTACCGCTCGGAGGTAGCCATCACGCGGCCGTCAGGACGTACACGCCGGCCGGGTCGCCGACCGCCCAGTCGAACCGGGCGGTGATGCGGCACGCAGTGCCATCGACGCCGAAGCCCGCATCGCTTGAGAACTCGACGGCAATGTCGCGTGCGACGGCGACGACGAGGACGTCGGCCTGCGCGACGATCGCGGTGCCGGCCGGCAGCGGCGCCGTGACGAGCTGCGCCCCCGCGATCCGCTCGACGCCGGGCGCCGTCGGGTCGCTGATCGCGTAGCCGCCCGCGACGACGGACTGCCGCAGCGCCGTCAGGTCGGCGGCGCTCACGAAGATCGTGTCCGCGGTTCCGCCGGCGGCCGCGACCGCACCCACGGCGCCGATGAGACCCTCCACGTCGACCGCGCCGGTCCCGCCCGGCAGGGTGCCGTTCCGGATGCCGGCGGGGCGCAGTGCCGTCGACGCGGCGGCGTCGAAAAACGTGGCGTCGAGCTTCTTCGAGACGCCGCGGACGAGCATCCGCCCGACGGCGTTGAGCTGCCCGACGGAGCTGTCCTCGATGCTCTCGTTGGACACGACGATGACGTCGCCGACCTTCTTCGGGACGAGCTGGAGCGTGTCGCCGCTCCCGGCGTCCGTCGGCAGCTCCGCGAGTTCCGCGGTCCAGTCGGCGACCGGATCGACGAGAACGCGGGGGATGTGCACGACGCGACCGTCGGTCACGACGCGGGTAACCGGGGCGCTCAGCAGGGCGCTCTGCTGGTAGAGCGGCTCCAGCAGGACGGCGGACCAGGACTCGCGGCCCCAGGTGGCGGTGACGGTGGGCATGGGCATGATGCAGCCTCCAGATTCGGAGTGAACGGGATCGAAGGCATCGCGCGAGTCCTGCCGTTGCGATGCGGGTCGCCCATCCGGGCTGCTACGGGGTGGGCATCAAGCCCGTGCTGCGCGGGTCCTACGCGGGCATCAAGCCCTACTTCGGATGCAGGGCTTGCCACCTGGGCGGTCACCTGCTCCATGAGAGGTTAGGACGCCTCGCGGCGGCTCGACCCGCTCATGGCTCGCGGAGAGCCCCATGCACGCCGTCCTACGGGCGACGGAAGGGGCGAACCGAGGTCCTACCTTCGAAGGGCTCAGGCGGCGTTCTCGCGGCGCTGCTCCTGCCACTCGAAACGCTCGGCCCGGACCTCGGCCGGCGTGAAGCCGAGCAGGTAGCCGCCAGCATCCATCGCGCTCGCGCTCACCGTGGTCGGGTCGCCCACGCCGTGCTCGTTCATCTCGCGCACGGCGCGCCCTTCCATCTCGAAGCCGGCGTGCAGCTTCGCGCGGCGCTCCTGCTCCGTCCACATCGCGCAGGCCCGGCGGTAGGCGTCGTCGCGCTCCAGCTCGGTCCGCTCGGCGGCATCCGGGTCCGGCTCGGGCAGCGGCTCCCAGTCCAGCTCGTCGCGGAGCCGGGCGGCCCACTCCTCGAAGCTCTCCCCCGGCCGCTGCTGTGCGTCGTCGCTCATGCCTGCCTCCGTTCGTCGTGATGTGCGGCGAGCCATGCGACGCGCCGAGCCTCCAGCGCGGCCTGCTCGCGGCGGACCTCCTCGGCCTCCTCCGGCGGGTAGAGCCGGGCGCGTTCGCCGCGCAGGTCGTCCGGGATGCCGACGTCGAAGCGCCAGTGACCCCACGGTCCTCGCGGGCTCGGCGGATGGTCGTCCAACAGACGGACGCGATGCTCCGTCCAGACCTCGCACAGCACGTCGTCATCCTCGGCTTCGAGCGGACTCGGACCGATGGAAAGCGCCATCACCCGCGACGGCGTCAGCGCGTTCCGGGGCTGCCGGCTGCGGCGCGGCCGGACCGGCATCTAGGACCGCGCCCCGTTCGTCCTCGGCATCCGAGCATCGCCCACGTCGCCGTCGAGCGCCAGCTCGCGGAAGCACCGCACGGCAGCGAGCCGCGAGTCCCGCTCGATGGTGACCTCCGGTCGAGCACGAGGCGAACCGAAGCGGTCGGTGAACGTCACGCCGTGCTGCGCCAGCGCTTGGCGAGCCTCGTCGGCACGGTCCAACGCTTCGAGCCCAAGCCGCAGAACCTCCAGCGCGTGCGGCTCGGCGTCAAGCGCGTAGTCGGCCGCGAGGCGGCGATAGAGCGCCTTGGACGGCCTGCTCAAGTGCTGCGGGGCGCGCACAGTCATCGACACCTAGTTGTAGGCGCAACGTCGGTCGGAACCTCGACCGAACCGGGGAGACCGTCGTGTAAAACCGGGTAGGGGGGAATGGCCCAGCGGATGCGCGCTGGGGGTACCTCCCCGGGGTGTCTGCGCGCAGGTCACGGGTACCGCTTCCATGGCGGCAGGGTCGGGTCGTGGCCGGGTCGCGGCTTGCGCGGCCACTTCCTTGAGCGGTTGCAGGTGACGTGCGCTGCCGCAGTGTTCGCGTCGTCGTGCGCACCGCCCGCGCCGAGCGGCAGGCGGTGGTCGACTTCGAGGTCGCCGGCGGTGAGGATGGCCTTGCCGCACAGGTGGCAGGTCCATGGCGGGCCGGTGCGAAGGATCGCTCGGCGCCGTCGCTTGCCGGCGGCGGACTGCCCGACCGCTTGGCTCGGCGTCTTGCGTCGCCGTTGGTACTCGCGCTCATGCTGAGCGCAGCGCGTCTTCGTCGTGTACGCGGTGCAGCCTCGCTCGATGCAATGCCTGATCGGCGGCATCGCCGCAGTGTGGCGCCCGTGGCGGTCGTCGACGTCGCCCAGTAGTGGCCCAACCGTCTGACCTACGGGTACTTCGCGCAAGCGTCGAACTCCTTCCAGCCCTCCTCCCCGCAGGCAGCGCGCGCTTTGTTGTCCAGCTCACGCTGCCAGCGGTCGAGGGCGTCTTGCTGGCGCGCAGTCAACGGCAAGATCCTCCGCTGTATCTGCTTGTTGATGCGCACCTGGTCGCGGAGGTCGTCCCGCTGATTGCGGACGTAGCCGTAGTTCGACCACGCGTACAAGAGCACGACGCTCGCGATAATCGCGATGACCACTCGTCCTGGTACGTCGCGCAGCGCCTTCACCTTGGAGCGAGCCAGTTCCTTCAGCTTGGAGCTAGCGAGCTGCATCGCCTTCATTCTGGAGCTATCGACCGTTGACCGCCGTGGCTAAAGCGAGGGGTGTCCGGTGTCGGGTGTCCGCGTCGGTGTCCTACGGACACCCGACACCTTCTCTCTCCCCGGCAGTCTCAAGGGCCGCTGAGGGTCCCGCCTCGGCGGCGGGGCCCACTGGTCCACGGAGCGGTCCACGGAGCCCCCTGAAACGCGAAAACCCCGCGCTGTGCAGGGCTTCCGGAGGTACCGCTACGGGGATTCGAACCCCGGTTTCCGCCGTGAGAGGGCGGCGTCCTAGTCCCCTGGACGATAGCGGCGCAGGGGCGCAGTCGCAGCCGCGCGGGGAGGCAAGATAGCAAACCGATCCGGCGCCGAAGACCGTCTATGCTCCCGCCTCGTCCCACCCGCGGCTGTGGCGGAATTGGTAGACGCGCAGGCTTCAGGTGCCTGTGGGCTTCGGCCCGTGGAGGTTCAAGTCCTCTCAGCCGCACTCACCGCTCCTCAGGCGCCCCGGTGAGAACGCGCGGCAGGTCCTGACGCCGCGTGACGCCGAGCTTGCGGTAGGCGTTCTGCAGGTGGTTGTCGACGGTGCGCACGGAGACCACGAGCCGGTCGGCGATCTCGCGGCTGCTCGATCCGGCCGCGGCGAGGAGGGCGATCTCGCGCTCGCGGGGCGTCAGGTCGACGGCGTTTGGCGTGGCGAGCATCGTGGGCGGACGGGCGCCCTCGCACTCCGTCAGCCACAGGCGCAGGCGCGCTGCGGCGGCGGCCGCGCTCGACTGGCGGCCGGCGTCGCGGTGGGCGGCGGCCGCGGCGTCGGCCGCCTCGACGGCCACGAGCATTGCCCCCTGCTCGGCGAAGCGCTCGGCGACCGCCAACAGCGCGGCCCCGTCCCCGGCCACGAGCGCGGCGGCGTGCGCGGCGGCGGTCGCGGCGAACGGCCCGTCCACGCGGTCGGCCAGCCGCGCGAGCTCCGGCGCGGCGGTCGCCGGGTCGCCGAGCCGGCACAGCTCGTGCAGCGCCCGGACGGTGTACGCGTCCTGGCCGCGGGACCCTGCGAGCTCACGTGCCTCGCGGGCGACCGTGCGAGCCCGCCCGAGCTCGCCACCCGCCGCGGCGCTCCACGCTCGCGCGAGCACCAGCTCGACCGCGAAGCCCGTGTGCCCCAGCGGCGTGCGCTCCATCTCGGTGATCGCCGCGCGGGCCGTTCCCGGTTCGCCGGCCTGCGCCGCGGCCTGGGCGATGGCCGCCACGGCGTAGGCGAGCATGCCCACCCCGTCGCCGTCGCGCAGCAGCGCGGCGCTCTCGCGACAGAAGCGCAGCGCCGTGCGCACCCGGCCGCGCGCGAGCCAGATCAGCCCCAACATGTTCGCCTCGACCGCCGTGGCCGGCGCGGACCGGCGCGGCAGCAGGAGCGCGTAGTTGCGCTCGGACAGGGTCGTCGCCTCGACGAGGCGGCCGGCGAGCCGCAGCGCCAGCGCGCGCATGCCGAGCAGCACGGGCTCGGCGGGCGGCAGCTCGTCGCGCAGCCGAGCCGCGACCGGCAGCCAGGCCTCGGCGAGCGCGACCGCCTCGTCGGTGCGCCCGCACTGAAGCAGCGCCTCGACCGCGCCCATGGCCGCGGTGGTCCGCGCCCGGTCGTGGACCGAGCCGTCCTCCAGGAGCGGACGGGCGGCGGCCAGCGCTGCGCGAGGCCGGCCGTGCGCCGCCGTCAGCCGCGCCCGCTGCGCGGCCAGCTCGTGGCGGAGCCCGTCGTCGCGCACGCGCGGCTCGGTGCGCCGGAGCACGGCGTCGGCGTCGTCGGCGCGATGGAGGGTCCAGAAGAGGTTCCGCGCCCTGGCCACGGCGACGGCCGCGCGCTCGCTGTCGTCCGGAGCCTGCCGCTCCAGGTCGGCGAAGAGCTGATCGGCGTCCACCCCCTGACCCAGGGCAGCGAGCGCCCGTCCGAGGACGAGCTCCGTGCGAAACTCCGGCCCCGCCCGCACGGCGGCGCGGGCGAGGCGCTCGGCCAGGGCCGGGTCCGGGACGGCCAGCGCCCGCTCCGCGGCGCGGGCGTACAGCGCGGCGTCGCCGGTCGCGCCCGACTCCAGGCGCCACGTCGCGACCCGCAGCAGGTCACCGCCCCGCCGGGCTCCGTGGGCCTCCACCGCGTCGGCGAGCTGCGCCTGGATCGTCTCGAGGCGCGTGGGCGTGAGGCGGGCGCGCACCGCCTCGCCGTGGATCGGGTGGCCGACATCGACGAGCCTCCGGCGCCCGTCCGTGCGGCGCTCCACGAGCTCGCTGCGCTCCAGCGCCTCGAGCGCCTCCGGCGCGTCGGGCCCGAGCAGGTCGAGCTCCAGCGGGCCCCCGACCGCGATGCGCTCGAGCACTGCCCGGGCGGTCGCGCCGACACCGTCGACGCGCAGGTCGACGAGCTCCGCCAGGCGCGTCCCCGCCTCGACCCGTCCGTGCCACCGCCAGAGGCCGCCGTCCTCGGTCAGCCGGCCGCCCTCGACGCCGTGGCGCACCAGCTCGCGCAGGAAGAGGGCGTTGCCGCGGGTCAACCCCCACATCGTGGCGGCGGTGCCGCCGTCGACCGGCCCGCCCAGCCCCGCCACCAGCAGGTCGTCGACCTCGCCCCGGGCCAGCGCCCCGAGCTCGAGGCGCACACACAGCTCGTCCTTCCACAGCGCCCGCAGCGCATCCGGGACCGACTCGTCGGACCGCACCGTCACCGTCGCGAAGGCCTCGCCGGAGGCCACGAGCTGGTGCGCGAGCGCCGCCGAGGCGTCGTCGAGGAGCTGTCCGTCGTCGACGCAGAGCATCAGCCGGCGGCCCTCGGCGCGCTCGGCCAGCGCATGCCGCGCGCGGGCCAGCAGCTCGGCGCCCCCGGGAAGCCGCGCGTCCGTGGCGGGCAGCAACGGGGCGAAGGCCCCCAGCGGAATGGACGCCGCCGAGCGGGTCGCGCGCACCCACGCCACGGTGCAGCCCCGGCTCGCCGCGAGCTGCGAGACCTCGGCCGCGAGCCGGGTCTTGCCGACCCCGGCCGGGCCGGCGAGCACGACCCCGCCGGCCGACTGCTCCGCCAGCAGCCCGGCGACCGCCTCGAGCTCGGCTTCGCGCCCTACGAGCGGCCACGGCATGCCCGGAGTCTGATGGACCCCGCCGCGCCGGCCAAGTCCCGCATCTGAGCAGCCGCAGGCGCCGGCGGATGAGTAGGCGTTGCTCAGGCGCCCGCGGGCCGGCGCCCGCACGATGGCCTCCATGCTCCCGACCCACGACATCCCCGTGCTCGTCGTCGGCGCCGGCCCGGCCGGCCTGGCCGCCGCGATCGAGCTCGCGCGGCACGAGATTCCGGTCCGCCTCGTCGAGCGCCGGACGGTCCTCTCCTCCCACCCCCGCGCCACGCTGCTCAGCCTGCGCTCGATGGAGCTCATGCGCGGCTGGGGCCTCGAGCCCGCGGTGCGCGAGCGCGGCGCCGACGTCGACTGGCGGATGCTCGAAGCCGAGACCCTCGCCGACGCCGCCGCCGGCTCGGCCGTGGCGGTCGGGATCCCGAGCCGGGAGCAGAGCCGCGTGCTGAGCCCCGTGCAACCGGCGTGCGTCGCGCAGGACGACGTGGAGCGGCTGCTGCTGGCCCACCTGCGGGCCCTTTCCGGAGTCCGGATCGACCACGGGTCGGAGCTCGCGAGCCTGTGGACGGAAGCGGACGGTGCGCGCGCCACGGTGCGCGACGTGCGCACGGGCGCGATGCGTGTCGTGCGGGCGCGCTACGTCGTGGCCGCCGACGGCGCCCGTAGCGCGGTCCGGCGCGCCCTCGGCATCGGCCTGACCGGTGCCGACGACGTCTTGAACGGCGTCACGACGCTGATCCGCGCCCCGCTCTGGGACGTCGTCGGCCCGCATCGGCATGTGCTCTACTCCGTGACGCACGCCGAGGCACCGAGCGTCTTCCTCCCCACGGGCGCGTCGGACCGCTGGTTGGTCGGGCACCCGGGCGAGGGCGGACGGGCGCCCAGCGAGCGCCGGGCGATCGAGCTCGTGCGCCGTGGCGCCGGCGTGGCCGACCTCCCGGTCCACCTCGAGCGGTCGAGGAGCTTCACGTCGGCGGCCCAACAGGCGGAGGCCTTCCGAGCCGGCCCGGTGTTGTTGGCCGGCGACGCCGCCCACCGGGTCACGCCGCGGGGCGGGACGGGCCTCAATCTCGCCCTGCACGACGGCTTCGACCTCGGCTGGAAGCTTGCCTGGGTGCTGCGCGACTGGGCCGGGCCGACGCTGCTGGACACCTACGAGGGCGAGCGCCGTCCCGTCGTCGAGCACGCCCTCGCGCGGTCGGCGGACCCGAGCGGCTCCCGCCGGGCGGCCGAGCAGGAGGTGCGCGCGGACCTCGGCGGCCGGATCTCCCACGCCTGGTCGGGCGGACAGTCGACCCTCGACCTGCTGGGCCGGGGCCTGACCCTGTTCGCCGGCCGCGACCACGGCTCGGCCTGGGAGGCGGCGGCCGCCGCCCTGCCGACCCGCCTGCCGCTCGAGGTCCGGCTGCTGGACGCGGTCGCCGCCCGCGCGGTCGGCGCGCCCGGGCGCTCCGCGCTGCTCGTCAGGCCGGACGGGGTCCCGGCCGGCGTCGTGGCGGCAGGCGGCGAGCCGGGGCCCGCGCTGCGGGCGGCGGTCGCTGCGATCGCCCTGAGTCGCCACGTAGGCTGGTCCGGATGCTGAAGACCCTGGGCATGTACCTCAAGCGGACACCTCGCGTCGACGCGCCGACGGACCTCTACGCGCACCGCGTCTCGCTCCTCGAGGGCGGCGAGCTCGACCTCGAGAGCCTGCGCGGGCGCCCGACGCTGATCGTCAACACCGCGTCCAAGTGCGGCTACACGCCGCAGTTCACGGGGCTGCAGCACCTGCACGAGCGCTACGGGCCGCGCGGGCTGCAGGTGCTCGGCTGCCCGTCGGGCGACTTCGCCGGCCAGGAGCACGACGACGCCGACGCCATCGGCGAGGTCTGCCAGCGCAACTACGGCGTGACCTTCCCCGTGTCGGACAAGCTGTCGGTGCGCTCCGACCCGCACCCGCTGTGGGCCGACCTCGCCCGCCAGCCGGAGTCCGGGCCGCCCGTCTGGAACTTCACGAAGTACCTCGTCGACGCCGACGGCCACCTGGTCAAGCGCTGGGCCACGAAGGTCACGCCGGAGGACGAAGACGTCACCGCCACGATCGAGTCGGTCCTCCCCGCCGCCTGACCCGCGCGGTCCGCCGCCCGATCTGCCATTATGTGAAGCGCTCCAAGCCGAATCGCCGGCTGCCATCGGCGAGCGGGGGACCCAACGTCGCGCCCAGCGCGACAGGGGCGAGTCGGCCGCTGATGCGGCCGTAGCGGAGGAACGGCGTCCCACCGCCCTTCGCGAGCCCGTCAGCTGACCTCGTAGGCGATTGGAGCACCAACTTCAGAGCTCGACGGTCTCGCCATCGGCCGGGATCTCGAGTTCATGGCCCGTGAGCGCGCCCCGCAGCGCCTCGCGCGTGACGAGGCAGTGGTTGATCGCCTCCATGTGGACGGCGACGAGGCGCGCGTCCGGCGCCGCGTTGCGGACGGCGAGCACGTCGTCGGGATCCATGGTGATCGGGTCGCCCTCGGTGAAGCGCGCGCCGCCGGCGTTGACCACGACGACGTCGGGCGCCAGGGCCAGCGCCTCGCCGACCTCGTCGCACCACACGGTGTCGCCGGCGACGTAGACCGTCGGCTCGCCGGGCGCCGAGAGCACGAAGCCGCTGACCGGCGCCATCGCCTGCGCGAGCTCGCCGCGGCCGTGCTGGCCGCCCGTGCGGCGGACGCGCAGGCCCTGCCAGTCGAGCTCGTCGGCGACCGGCACCGGCCGCACGCCCGCGGCGCGCAGCGTGTCGACGTCCTCGGGCTGGCAGAGCACGTCGAGGCCGTCCGACACAAGCTCCGCGGCCAGCCCGTCCCAGTGGTCGCCGTGCAGATGGGTCACGAGGACGCCGTCGGCGCGGGCGACGAGCTCGGCGGCGGGATCGGGCAGCTCGACCAGCGGATTGCGGACGGGGTTCGGCGTGTCCTCGACGGGCGGGTTCGCCCCGGCCGGCACGAGCATCGGGTCGATGAGCAGCCGCCTGCCCCCGAGGACGAGCTCGAGGGTGGCGTGACGGACGAGGCGCAGGCTGGCGGGCATGCGGCGAGCCTTCCCGGCTCGGGGCCGCCTCAGCCGCCGCGCCTCAGCGGGCGGTCGCGCGTCGGTAGCGGGCGATGGCCAGCGGCGCGAAGATCGCGAGGATGACCAGCGACCACACGACGCCGCCCCAGACGCTGTTGCCCGCCGGCGTCCCCACCCACAGCGACCGCATGGCGTCGACGAGGACGGTGAACGGGTTGACGTCGGCGAAGGTCTGCAGGACCGGGGGCATGGAGTCCGTCGGCACGAAGGCGGAGGAGATGAAGGTCAGCGGGAACACCGCGATGAAGCCGACGGAGTTCGCCGCCTCCGGCGAGTTGACGAGCAGCCCGAGCAGCGCGAACACCCAGGAGAAGGCGTAGCCGAAGAGCAGCATGAGCCCGATGCCCCCGAGGATCTCGAGCCCGGACGCGTCGAAGCGGAAGCCGATGATGAGTCCCGTGATGAGCAGCACGAGGATCGAGATCAGCGACGACCCGAGGTCGGAGAGCGTCCGCCCGGCGAGCACCGCCGGCCGGCTCATGGGCAGCGAGCGGAAACGGTCGATGAGCCCCTTGGAGAGGTCCTCGTTGAGCCCGAGCGCGGTGACGAAGCCGCTGAAGGCCACGTTCTGGACGATGATCCCCGGCAGCAGGAAGTCCTTGTAGCTCAGGCCCGGCGTCTGGATCGCCCCGCCGAAGACGTAGACGAAGAGCAGCACGAACATCACGGGCTGGACGGTGAAGGCCAGCAGCAGGTCGGGCTGGCGCTTGAGCCGCGTGAGGTTGCGCTGGGCGATGATCAGCGTGTCGGTGGCGAAGTGCTTCACGCCGCCTCCCGCGCCTCGTCCTCGTCCTCGTCGGAGGCCGGCTCGGCGGCCCGTCCGGTCAGCGTGAGGAACACGTCGTCGAGCGTCGGGCGCCGGACGGCGATGTCGTCGACCTCCACGCCGGCCTCGACCAGCCGCTGGACGGCGCTGACGATCGCGCCCTGGCGCTCGTGCACGGAGATCGCCACGGTCCCGTCGTCGGTGGTCGGCTCGCCGTCGGCCATCGGCGCGAGCGCCCCGGCCGCCTGAGGCGCCTGCGCGGCGTCGACGAGCATGACCTCGATGCGCTCGCCCCCGATCCGGTCCTTGAGCTCCGTGGGGGTGCCCGTGGCGATGACCTGCCCGTGGTCGATGACCGCGATGTCGTCCGCGAGCCGGTCTGCCTCGTCGAGGTACTGCGTGGTCAGCAGGACCGTGGTGCCGCCGCCCACGAGCTCCTCGATGGTCGTCCACAGGCCGAGGCGACTGCGGGGATCGAGGCCCGTGGTCGGCTCGTCGAGGAAGAGCACCGGCGGGCGCGCCACCAGCGCGGCGGCCAGGTCGAGCCGGCGGCGCATGCCGCCGGAGTACGTCTTGACCACCCGGTGGCCGGCGTCCGTGAGGCTGAAGTCGTCCAGCAGCTCCGTCGCGCGGTCCTTCGCCCACGCCTTGTCGCGCCCGTAGAGCCGGCCGACCATGGTGAGGTTCTCGTGCCCGGTGAGGTTCTCGTCCACCGCGGCGTACTGGCCGGCCAGGCCGATCCGCTCCCGCAACTGCGCGGCCTGCGTGCGCACGTCGAGCCCCGCGACCGTGCACTCGCCCGCGTCGAAGGGCATGAGCGTCGCGAGCGCGCGCACCGCCGTGGTCTTGCCGGCGCCGTTGGGGCCGAGCAACCCGAGCACCGTGCCCTCGCGCGCCTCGAAGTCGACGTGGTCCAACGCCCGGACGTCCCCGAACGCCTTGGACAGGCCCTTGACGGTGATGGCAGCGGTAGACACGGGCAGGAGAAGCTATCGGGGCCGCCGGACGGATCCCTACCTGCGGGTGCGCAACGGGTTGTCGACCCCTGTCCTGTCGGGAAGCCTGCACCGATGGCCGCCCAGGAGGAGTCCCCCAACCCGACGATCTACGAGTGGGCGGGCGGCGCCGAGGCGTTCGAGCGCTGGCTGGACGCGTTCTACGATCTCGTGGAGGGCGACGAGTTGCTGCGGGAGGTCTTCGGCGACCGCGTCACAGAGGAGCACCGCGCCCACGTCAGTGCGTGGTGGATCGAGGTCATGGGCGGCCCGCGGCGCTACAGCACCGAGCTCGGCGGCTACGAGCACATGCTCGCCCGCCACCGGGGCCTGCGCATCACGCCGCAGCAGCGCCTGCGCTTCGTGACGCTGCTCAGCCGGGCGGCAGACGACGCCGACCTCCCCGCCGACCCCGAGCTGCGCGCCGCGCTGATGGGCTACGCCGAGTGGGGCTCGCGGCTGGCCATGCACAACGCCGATCCCGACGCGCCCGTGGCCGAGCACGCCCCGGTGCCTCGTTGGGGCTGGGGCGTGGCGCCGCCGTACCGGCCGTGAGGGCGCCGCTGGGGCCGCCTGGCCCGCGCGTGGCGCGCCACGGGCGCCGACCTGCCCCGGCCCGTCCATGCCCGGCGCGCCGCGCGCCGCTTGCGCCGCCTCCCGTGCGACGATCCGGATCGATGCGTGCGAGCACGGCCGCCCCGGAGTCCTACCGGGCGATGATCGCCACGGGCCTCGACGCGGCCTTCGCCGCCGCGGAGACCGTCGAGGTCGAGGCGGCGGCGCTGAAGGCCGTCGTCTTCTCCGACCTGCACCGCGGCGCGCGCGACCGCGCCGACGACTTCCAGCGCTGCGAGCGCGCCTACGCCGCCGCGCTCGGCTGGTACCTCGAGCAGGGCTACGAGCTGTGGCTGCTCGGCGACGTCGAGGAGCTGTGGGAGAACGACCCCGCCGAGGTGCTCCCCGCCTACCGGGAGCTGCTCGAGCTCGAGCGCGAGTTCGCGCACGGTCCCGGCCTGCGCCGCTTCTTCGGCAACCACGACGGCGACTGGCGCGAGCCGCGACTCGTGGCCCGCCACCTCGGCCCGTGGCTGGCCGGGACGCGCGTCCAGGAGGCGCTGCGGATCCGGGTGCTCGACGGTGGGACCCCGGTCGGGCAGCTGCTGCTCGCCCACGGCCACCAGGGCACGAGCACCGCCGACCGCTGGGCGCCCGCGGCCCGGCTGCTGCTGCGGCGCCTGTGGCGGCCGCTGCAGGCCTGGCGCGGGTGGATGACGACGACTCCGGCGCAGGACCACGCCCTGCGCTACCGCCACGACCGCGCGATGCACGCTTGGGCGCGGGCGCGCGCGCTCGCGGCAGCGCCCGGGGAGCGGCCGATCCTCATCGCCGGCCACACCCACCACCCGGTCTTCCCGGGCGAGCCGCCGCCGCAGGCGACCCCGGCCGAGGCCGCGCGGCTGTCCGCGGCGCTGGGCGCCGAGACGGACCCGGCCCGCCGCGGCGAGCGGCGCGCCGAGCTCGAGGCGCTGCGGGTGCAGCTGCGTGACAGGCCGTACAAGCCGCCGGCGGCCCGGCCCCCCTGCTACGTCAACGCCGGCTGCGGCTGCTACCCGGACCGCGACGTCACGGGCGTCGAGATCCACGGCGCCGGCGAGCTGCGGCTCGTGCGCTGGCTCGACGACGACGGGCGGCCGCGGCCGAAGGTCCTCGCCGCCACCCCCCTGCGCGAGCTGTTCGCGAGCTAGGCGGCCGGGAGGCCGCCGGCGCCCCGGACCATCCTGTTGCCCATCGCCCTCCACGTGCTGTGGGACCTCTCGACGCTGAGCCAGTCGGCCGGACGCGACCCCAAGGCCCAGCCGACCATCGCCCTGACCGTCGGCGCCATCGCCGCCCTCGGGCTCCTGGCGGCGATCAGGCGGCCCGTCCGGTCCGCGGTCCGACAGCCCGCGCCCGCCCCCGCCTGACGCGCGTCGGCGTCCGCCGCAGGACGCTTCGGACCCGATGAGGATTGGTCTTGCGCACGCGGAGGGAGACTCGACAGGAGCGAAAGGAGCGCCACATGCCGGACACCAACCGCGCGGTCATCTACCGGGGCACCAGGCACGTCGAGGTCGAGAAGGTCGAGGACGCGACCTTCACGCTTCAGGACGGGCCGGGCGTGCACCCCGACAACGTCGGCCGAGAGCTGCCGCACGCGGTGATCCTCAAGGTCCTCGCCACGAACATCTGCGGCTCCGATCAGCACATGGTCCGCGGCCGAACCGACGCGCCCGAAGGCCTGCAACTCGGGCACGAGATCACGGGCGAGGTCATCGAGGCCGGACCCGGGGTCGAGTTCATCAACAAGGGCGACCTCGTCTCCATCCCGTTCAACATCTCGTGCGGGCGCTGTCGCAACTGCAAGGAGCGCCACACGGACGTCTGCCTCACCGTCAACCCGGAGCAGCCCGGCTCGGCCTACGGCTACGTCGCCATGGGCGGCTGGCGCGGCGGCCAGGCGCGCTACGTCACGGTCCCCTACGCCGACTGGAACTGCCTGAAGTTCCCCGACCCGGATCAGGCGATGGAGAAGATCCTCGACCTGACGATGCTGTCGGACATCTTTCCGACGGGCTACCACGGCTGCGTGAGCGCGGGCGTGGGAACCGGCTCCACGGTGTACGTCGCCGGCGCCGGACCGGTCGGCCTCGCCGCCGCCGCCTCGGCGCAGCTGCTCGGCGCCGCCGCCGTCATCGTCGGCGACATGCAGGCCGACCGGCTCGAACAGGCGCGCTCCTTCGGCTGCGAGACGATCGACCTGTCCGGGATCGACGACCTCGACGCGATGACGGGCGCTCTGGAGCAGATCCTCGGCGTGCCCGAGGTCGACGCCGCCGTCGACGCCGTCGGCTTCGAGGCGCGCGGCCATGGCAGCGACGGTGAGGAGGCGCCCGCCGTCGTGCTCAACACCGCGATGGGCATCACCCGCGCCGGCGGCGCCCTGGGCATCCCCGGCCTCTACGTGCCGAGCGACCCTGGCGCCCAGGACGAGTCGGCCAAGCACGGCAACCTGTCCCTGCAGCTCGGGATCGGCTGGGCCAAGAGCCTGCGCTTCACCACCGGCCAGGCGCCGGTGATGAAGTACCACCGCGAGCTCATGCAGGCGATCCTCCACGACCGCGTGCAGATCGCCAAGGCCGTCAACGCCACGGTCATCTCGCTCGAGGACGCACCGCGCGGCTACGAGGAGTTCGACTCCGGCGTGGCCGAGAAGTTCGTCCTCGACCCGCACGGCCTGCTCGGCGCGGCGGCGTAGGCGAGAGGCGCGCCCGGGTCCCGAGCCCGGGCTGCGGCCCCCCCCCTCGGGCGGGCCGCAGCCCGTTACGCGGGCGGACGTCGCAGGCGGGCCAGCACTGGCGGAGGTCTGAGCACCAGTGTCGTGCCCCAGGATGACGGCCGCCTCTCGCGCACCG
>JBBSPV010000044.1:0-30183 GCA_038258425.1 Solirubrobacterales bacterium
GCCGGCCCGCCGGCCCGCCCGCCCGCCGGCCCCGCCCGGTCCTCGCCGACGAGCGCCTCCAGCTCCTCGACCGCCTGGGCGGGCGCGTGCCGAGGGTGCGCGCCCCCACACGCACCGTCGGCACGGGATCGTCGAGAGCTCGCGAGATGCTGGTCCTGCTCGTCGCCGTGCCGTGGGTACGCCCGGGTGTCTCACGAAGCTCGCCGCCGGGACGAGATTCGTGCGCCACCGCCGGGCGCGTCCCTAGCGTCCCCGGCCGTGGCCCTCGACGTCGACGCGCTGCTGGAGTGGTACGCCCGCGTGCGCCGGCCGCTGCCGTGGCGGGCCACGCGGGATCCGTGGCCCATCCTCGTCTGCGAGGTCATGTGCCAGCAGACGCAGGCCGAGCGCGTCGTGCCGTACTGGGAGCGCGTCCTGGCCGCCTACCCGACGCCCGCCGCCTGCGCCGCGGCCGCCCCCGCCGACGTGCTGCGGCACTGGAGCGGCCTCGGCTACAACCGGCGCGGCCTCGCCCTGCGCCGGGCCGCCGCCCACGTGGACGAGCACGGCTGGCCGCGCGACGCCGCGAGCCTGCGCGCGCTGCCCGGCGTCGGCCCGTACACCGCGGCGGCCGTGGCGAGCTTCGCCTTCGGCGAGGCCGTCGCGACGGTCGACACGAACTGGCGCCGGGTGGTGGCGCGCTGCGGCGCCGAGCCGGCGGGGCAGCCGTCCGCCCGCCAGGCGAGCCTCAACCAGGCGATGATGGAGCTGGGGGCCAGGGTCTGCACCGCGCGCCGGCCGCGCTGTGGCGCCTGTCCTGTCCAGCCCGGCTGCGTGGCGGCCGACGCCGGCGGTCCAGCGGTCCCGCCGCGGGCGCCCGCCGGCACGCGGCCGCGCTTCGAGGGCTCGGACCGTCACCTGCGCGGCCGCGTCGTGGCGGCGCTGCTCGCCGGCGAGCCCCTGCCCGCCGGGGCGGATCGCGTGCTCTCCGGACTCGAGCGCGACGGGCTCGTCGTGGCCGCGCGAGACGGGTCGATCGCCCTGCCCGCCGGTAGCATGGCGCCGTCCCGCACGACCTGAGGCCGCAGGACGACCGTGCCCCTGGACCGCCCGAACACCCCAAAGCACGATCCCGACACCATGGCCGCCAGCACGGCCGAGCAGGTGCGCGGGATCCTCGAGGCGGCCCAGCAGGCCGCCGACCGACTCCGCACGGACGCCGGCGCCGAGGCGCGCGAGCACGTCGAGCGGGTGTCCGCGGCGGCGGGCGTGCTGCTCGAGCGCGTCGAGGCGCTGGAGGCGGAGACCTCGAACCTCCTCGACGGTCTGCGCGTCGGAGCGAGCCGCCTCTTCTCCGATCTCGTGCTGCTGCAGGACACGGTCGGGGACCTCCGCGACGCCACCGCCGGCCTCCCGGCGGACCTGCCCGGGACGCTCGAGCCCGAGCCCCAGCCGGCCCCGGAGGAGCTGCCGGAGGACCCGGCGGCCCCGGCGGCGCAGGACCCGGAGCCCGCCGAGCGCCCGGCCGACGAGGCCCCGGAGCCCGCCGAGCGGCCCGCCGACGAGGAGGGCGCGCGCCTCGTGGCCCTCAACCTCGCGCTCAGCGGCAGGCCGCGCGAGGAGGTCGAGGCCCACCTCGCGGAGGCCTTCGACCTTGAGGACCCGGCCGCGCTGCTCGACGACGTCTACGCGCGCACCGGCGGCTGACGTGGCGCTGACGGCGGGAGCGCCCGCCGAGCTCGCCGGCCTGCGCGCCCGCCTCGCCGAGATCGCCGACCTCCAGTACGCGGGCGGCCTGCTCTCCTGGGACCAGAACGTCTGCATGCCCCCCGCCGGGGCCGACGCGCGCGCGGAGCAGTCCGCGA
The DNA here is from genome assembly GCA_038258425.1 of Solirubrobacterales bacterium. Classification (GTDB taxonomy): domain Bacteria; phylum Actinomycetota; class Thermoleophilia; order Solirubrobacterales; family Solirubrobacteraceae; genus DATLGB01. The sequence goes on from JBBSPV010000044.1 coordinate 1,845, forward strand.
CGCTCGAGGGGCTCGTGCACGCCCGCATGACCGACCCGGAGCATGCGCGGCTCGTCACCGCGCTGGAACCGTGGTCCGCGGCGCTGGACCCCGACTCGGACGACGCGCGCCTGATCCGCGTCGCCCGCCGCGACCTCGAGAAGGCGGTGCGGGTCCCGCAGGAACTGGCCGTCGAGCTCGCCCGGGAGTCCTCGCGCGGCTACGCCGACTGGATGCGCGCCCGGGAGGCGGGCGAGTTCGCGCCCTTCCGCGACGCGCTCAGCCGGCAGGTCGAGCTGCGCCGTCGCTACGCCGCCTGCTTCCCGGACGCCGAGCACCCCTACGACGTCCTGCTCGACGACTTCGAGCCGGGCATGACCACCGCCGAGGCGCGGACGCTGTTCGAGGCGCTGCTGCCCCCGCTGAGCGCGCTGGTCGCCGAGGCCGCCGCCGACGACGGGCCGCCGATGGGCGGCGTGATGACCGGCACCTTCGACCTCGGCGTCCAGCGCACCCTGCTGCTCGACGTGCTCTCGACGATCGGCTTCGACCCCGAGCGCTTCCGCCTCGACGTCGCTCCGCACCCCTTCGCGATGTCGCTCGGCGCCGGCGACGTGCGGGTCACCACCCGCTACAGCTCCACGGACCTCGCCTTCTCGCTGTACTCCGGTCTGCACGAGATGGGGCACGCGCTCTACGAGGCCGGCTACGACCCCGCCCTGCGCCGCTCCCCGTTGCACGAGTGCGCCTCCCTCGGCGTCCACGAATCCCAGAGCCGGCTGTGGGAGAACGCCGTCGGCCGCAGCCGGCCGTTCGCGGAGTGGCTGCTGCCGCGGCTGCGCTCCGCCTTCCCCGACGCCTACGCGGACCTCGACGCCGGCGCCCTGTACCGCGGCCTCAACGCCGTGCAGCGCACGCCGATCCGCACGGAGGCCGACGAGACGACCTACAACCTCCACGTCGGGCTGCGCTTCGAGCTCGAGCTGGCGCTGCTCGAGGAGCGCCTGGAGGTGGTCGACCTGCCTGCGGCCTGGAGCGACGGCCTGCGCCGCCTGCTCGGGATCGAGCCGGCCTCGGACGCCGAGGGCGTCCTCCAGGACGTGCACTGGTCCCAGGGCCTGTTCGGCTACTTCCCGACTTACACCGTCGGCAACGTCGTCGCCGCCCAGCTGTGGACCCAGCTGCGAGCCGATCTGCCCGACCTCGACGACGCGATCCGCGCCGGCGAGCTGCGACCGCTGCGCGAATGGCTCGGCGAGCACGTCCATCGCCACGGCCGCAAGTTCACCCAGCGCGAGCTGGTGCGCCGGGCCACGCGCGGCGAGCTGTCGCCCGAGCCGCTGCTGGCCTACCTGCGGGTCAAGCTCGCCGACGCCGGCGTCATTCGGGCGCCGGCCCCTCCGCCGAGCCCGCCACGTCGATGACGGCGGCGGGACGGGGGACGCCCGCGGCGTCGTAGGCCTCGTCCTGGTCGACGGTCTCCTTCTCCAGCAGCGCCTTGGCGAGGGCGTCGAGGCGGGGACGCTCCTCCCGCACCAGCCGGGTGACCCGCTCGTGCGCGTCGTCGACGAGCCGGCGGACGGCGGTGTCGACGATCTGGCGCGACTCGTCTGAGGCCTCCTGGGCCATGTACGGGTTCGCGCCGTCGGCGGGGAGCACGGCCACGAAGCCGATCTCCTCCGACATCCCCCAGCGCCCGACCATCGCCCGGGCCAGGCCCGTGACCTGCTCGATGTCGGACTCGGCGCCGGTGGTGATCGTCTCGAACACGACCTCTTCGGCGACGCGGCCGCCCAGCGCGACGTCGATGCGCGCGTCCAGAGCCTGCTTGTCGTAGGAGATGCGGTCGGCGTCCGGGCTCGAGAACGTCACCCCGAGCGCCCGCCCGCGCGGGATGATCGAGACCTTGCGGACGGGATCGGCGCCCGCCGTGAGCATCCCGACGACCGCGTGCCCGGCCTCGTGGTAGGCCGTCCGGCGGCGGTCGGCCTCCGACATGACCATCTTGCGCGGGGCGCCGAGGACGATTTTCTCCAGGGAGTCCGTGAAGTCGCTCTGGGTGACCTTCGGGTGCTCGCGGCGGGCGGCCAGCAGGGCCGCCTCGTTGCAGAGGTTGGCCAGGTCGGCGCCGACCATGCCCGGCGTGATCGCGGCCACGCGATCCAGCCGCACGTCGTCGCCGAGCGGCACGGAGCGGGTGTGGACCTCGAGGATCCGCTGGCGCCCGTCGAGGTCGGGGGCGGGCACGGTGACGCGGCGGTCGAAGCGGCCCGGACGCAGGAGCGCGGAGTCGAGCACCTCGGGCCGGTTCGTGGCGCCGAGGACGATCACCGTGGCGTCGGAGTCGAACCCGTCCATCTCCGTGAGGATCTGGTTGAGCGTCTGCTCGCGCTCGTCGTTGGAGCCCGAGCCGAAGCCGGCGCCCCCGGACCGCGAGCGGCCCACGGCGTCGAGCTCGTCGATGAAGACGATGGCCGGCGCGGCCTCCTTGGCCTGCTTGAACAGGTCGCGCACGCGGGCGGCGCCCACGCCGACGATGGCCTCCACGAACTCGGAGGCCGAGGACGAGAAGAACGGTACGCGGGCCTCGCCGGCGACGGCGCGGGCCAGCAGCGTCTTGCCCGTGCCGGGCTGGCCCGCGAGCAGCACGCCGCGCGGGATGCGTCCGCCGAGGCGCTGGTAGCGCTCCGGGCTCTTGAGGAAGTCGACGACCTCCGTGAGCTCGTGCTTGGACTCCTCGATGCCCGCCACGTCGGCGAAGGTGATGCGCTGCTCGGCGGAGTCGACGCGGCGGGCCCGCGAGCGCGCGAAGTTCCCGAGCCCGCCGAGCCCGCCGCCGCCGGCGGCGCTCGCCCGGCGGGCCATCCAGACGAAGATGCCGATCAGCAGCAGGACCGGGCCGAAGCCGAGCAGGATGCTCAGCAGCGTGCCGCGGCCGTCGTTGAGCGAGCGCGCCTCGATGACCACGCCCTTGTCGCGCAGCCGGCGCTCGAGGGCGTCGCCGTTGGCGAACTGCGGGATCTCGGTGTCGAAGCTCTTGGCCTTCTCGCCGTCCTTGGCCGGGTAGGTGACGGCCTGCTTGAACTCGCCCGAGACCGTCTCTCCCAGGGGCGAGATGCGCATGACGTTGCCCTTGTCGACCTGCTCGATGAAGGTCGGCGAGTAGGGCACCGTCACCCGCGGGGTGGGCGGGGAGACGAGGTTGAGGATCAGGTAGTTCGCCGCGAGCAGCCCGATGACGATGACGAGGAAGCCGGGCCGGCGGAAGCGGCGCGCGGGGGGCGCCGGCGGGGTGTCCTGGTCCGACGACGAGGAGCTCGGCATGCGCGGCCGGCGCTCGTGGGGGGCGCTCGAGTCGCGTCGCAGTCCTCGCATCACTCACCAAAGGTTAGGCCCCGGGCTGAAGCCGCAGTAAGCGCGTTCTGGCGCGATCGAACGTCCGTTCGCCACCGTAGACTGGAAGGCCATGTCCCGGCAGGCCGAGATCGTCGTCAGCGGTGCCCGCGAGCACAACCTCAAGGACGTCACCGTGGCCATGCCGCGCGACAGCCTGGTGGTCATCACGGGCCTCTCCGGGTCGGGCAAGTCCTCCCTCGCCTTCGACACGATCTACGCCGAGGGCCAGCGCCGCTACGTCGAGTCGCTGAGCGCCTACGCCCGCCAGTTCCTCGGGCAGATGGACAAGCCGGACGTGGACTCCATCGAGGGCCTGTCGCCGGCCATCTCCATCGACCAGAAGACGACCTCGCGCAACCCGCGCTCCACGGTCGGCACGGTCACGGAGATCTACGACTACCTGCGCCTGCTGTGGGCGCGGATCGGCAAGCCGCACTGCTTCAACTGCGGCCGGCCGATCGCCGCGCAGTCGGCCGAGCAGATCATCGACCAGGTGATGAGCCTGCAGGACGGCACCCGCTTCATGGTCCTCGCGCCCATCGTGCGGGGGCGCAAGGGCGAGTTCCGCGACCAGCTCGAGCACCTGCGCTCGGAGGGCTTCACGCGCGTGAAGGTCAACGGGGAGCTGCGCCGGCTCGAGGAGGAGATCGTCCTCGACAAGAAGTTCAAGCACGACCTGTCCGTCGTGGTCGACCGCCTGGTCATGCGACCCGAGGTGCGCAAGCGGCTGGCCGACTCCGTGGAGACCGCGGTGGCGCTCGCGGACGGCATCCTCGACGTCGAGCTCGTCGGCGACGGCTCCGCGCCGCCCGAGATCCGCACGTACTCCGAGCGCTTCGCCTGCCTGCACTGCGGCATCTCGATGCCCGAGCTCGAGCCGCGCTCGTTCTCCTTCAACTCGCCGCACGGCGCCTGCCCGCGCTGCACCGGCCTCGGCTCGCAGATGGAGATCGATCCCGAGCTCGTGGTGCCCGACCCGTCGCTGTCGATCGGCGAGGGCGCCATCCTGCCGTGGTCCTCGGGCCAGTCGACGTACTACGACCAGCTCATCTCCGGCATCGCCGAGCGCTACGAGGTCGACCTCGACGCGCCGTGGCAGGACCTGCCCGAGGCGACGCAGGACCTGTTCCTGCGCGGCACGGAGGGCGACCGCATCTACGTCTCCTACCGCAACCGGATGGGCCGGCGGCGGTCGTACATGACGACGTTCGAGGGCATCGTCCCGAACCTCGAGCGGCGCTACAAGGAGACGGACTCGGACTACTCGCGCGAGAAGATCGAGGAGTACATGACCATGCGGCCGTGCCCGGAGTGCAAGGGCGCGCGCCTGCGGCCGGAGTCGCGGGCGGTCAAGGTCGCCGGGCTGCAGATCGACGAGCTGGGCCGCATGTCGGCGCAGCGGGCGATCGAGTGGGTCGAGGGGCTCGAGCTCTCCGACACCGACCGCGCCATCTCGCGCCTCATCCTGCGCGAGATCGACGAGCGGCTGCGCTTTCTGGACAACGTCGGCGTCGGCTACCTCTCCATGGAGCGGGCGGCGGCGACCCTCTCGGGCGGCGAGGCGCAGCGGATCCGGCTGGCGACGCAGATCGGCTCGTCGCTGGTCGGGGTGCTCTACATCCTCGACGAGCCGTCCATCGGCCTGCACCAGCGCGACAACGAGCGGCTGATCGCGACCCTCGTGCGGCTGCGCGACCTCGGCAACACCGTGCTGGTCGTCGAGCACGACGAGGGCACGATGCGCGCCGCCGACCACGTGATCGACATGGGCCCGGGGGCGGGCGAGCACGGCGGGCACGTCGTCGCCGAGGGCACGGCGGAGGAGATCATGGCCGTCCCGGAGTCGCTCACGGGCCAGTTCCTCACGGGCGTGCGGCGGATCGAGGCGCCGGCCAAGCGGCGGACGCCGGCGGGCTACGTCGGCATCGAGGGCGCGACCCAGCACAACCTCAAGAAGGTCGACGTCCGCATCCCGCTCGGCGTCTTCTGCTGCGTCACGGGCGTCTCTGGCTCGGGCAAGTCCACGCTCGTCAACGACATCCTCTACAAGGCGGTCGCCAACCGGCTGCACCGGGCCAAGCTGCGCCCCGGCTCGCACCGGCGCATCACGGGGCTGGACGCGCTGGACAAGATCATCTCCGTCGACCAGTCGCCCATCGGTCGCACCCCGCGGTCGAACCCGGCGACCTACATCGGGCTCTTCGACCAGATCCGCGAGCTGTTCACCAAGACGCAGGAGGCGCGGGCCCGCGGGTACAAGCCCGGCCGCTTCTCGTTCAACGTCAAGGGCGGCCGCTGCGAGGTCTGCCGCGGCGACGGCCAGATCAAGATCGAGATGCACTTCCTGCCCGACGTCTACGTCCCGTGCGAGCAGTGCCACGGCAAGCGCTACAACCGCGAGACGCTCGACATCCGCTTCAAGGGCAAGAACATCGCCGACGTCCTCGAGATGCCGATCGACGAGGCGCTCGAGTTCTTCGCCCACATCCCGAAGATCCGGCGGCGGCTGCAGACGCTCCACGACGTCGGGCTGGGCTACATGCGCCTCGGCCAGCCGGCCACGACGCTCTCGGGCGGGGAGGCCCAGCGCGTCAAGCTCGCCTCCGAGCTGTCCAAGGTCGCCACGGGCCGCACGCTCTACATCCTCGACGAGCCGACCACGGGCCTGCACTTCGCCGACATCCAGAAGCTCCTCGACGTCCTCCAGCGGCTCGTGGACGCGGGCAACTCCGTCGTCGTGATCGAGCACAACCTCGACGTCATCAAGACGGCCGACCGGCTCGTGGACATGGGGCCCGAGGGTGGGGAGGAGGGCGGCGTGCTCATGGCGGTCGGCACCCCCGAGCAGGTCGCGGCCGTTCCCGAGTCCTACACGGGCCAGTTCCTGCGCGACATGGTCAAGCCGGCGGCCCGACCCGCACGGGGTGGGATCACCGCGCGCAAGTCGGCCCGGCGCAGCCCGAAGGTCAAGGCCGCGGCCTAGGGGCCGCGGTGCGGCGCCACCCGCACCGACGGCGGCTGCGGCTGCGGCTCAGGCTCCGTATTCCGCGTCGCTGACGTGCTCGGCCCAGTACGTCGGCTCGCCGTGCTCGTCCGGCTCGGCGAGCGCGACGTGCGCCATCGGTGCCGCCGACGTCGCCCCGTGCCAGTGACGCTCGCCGGGGGCGAACGTCACGGCGTCGCCGGGCTCGAGCTCCGCCGTGGTGCCGTCCGCGCGCCCGACTCGCGCCACGCCGGTGACGACGTGCAGGGTCTGGCCGCGGGGATGGGTGTGCCAGGCGGTGCGCGCGCCGGGCTGGAAGGTCACCAGCAAGGCGCCGGGCGCGACGATCGGCAGCATCTCGACCGCGCCGGTGAACCACTCGGCCGGGCCGGGCCGGCGGGGTCGGTCGGCTGAGCGCATGACCTCCATCACCCGCGACCGTACCCGCCGGCGCCGTCGGGCGCACGCCGGCTTGACACATGCCCATATAGGTATGTAAGTTCCCGGGCATGGCCCGCGCCGCGACCACGACCGACGCGTTCAACGCGGTGGCCGAGCCCCGGCGGCGAGCCATCCTCGACGCCCTGGTCACGGGCGAGCGCCCCGTCAACGCCCTCGTCGGCGAGCTCGGCCTGACGCAGCCGCAGGTGTCCAAGCACCTGCGGGTGTTGCGGGAGGTCGGAGCCGTCGAGGTCCGCGACGACGGACGGCGCCGGCTGTACCGGCTCAACGGACCGGCCCTCAAGCCGATCCACGACTGGGTCAAGGGCTACGAGCGCACGTGGACGGAGCGCTTCGAGCGCCTCGACGTCGTACTGGAAGATCTCAAACACCAGGAGGCAGCACATGCAGGCGACGAGCAGCGGCACGGCGACGGTCACGCTCCCGACGGATGAGCAGATCCTCATCGTCCGGGAGTTCGACGCCCCGCGCCACCTCGTGTACCGGGCGTACACCGTCCCCGAGCTCGTCCGGCGCTGGTGGAGCGGCCACCGCGGCGAGATGACCGGCGCCGAGATCGACCTGCGCGTGGGCGGCGCCTGGCGCTACGTGATGGTGGCCCACGGCGGCTTCGAGGTCGCCTTCCACGGCGAGTACCGGGAGATCGTGCCGAACGAGCGGATCGTCAACACGGAGGTCTACGAGGGCATGCCCGAGGGTGAGGCGCTCACCACCGTGACCTTCGCCGAGCGCGAGGGTCGTACGACGCTGACGATGCTCATGCAGCTGGCGACCCGACAGGAGCGCGACGCGATCCTCGCCACCGGGATGGAGGGCGGCATGCAGGAGTCGATGGACCGGCTCGAGGAGGTCGCCGCCTCCCTCGGCGAGGTCCCCGCGCCCGACCCGCGGCTGCGCGCGCTCGACCCGCTCGTGGGCCGCTGGACGATCACCGGCGACGCGGAAGGGACGACGAGCTACGAGTGGATGGAGGGCGGCTTCTTCCTTCTGCAGCGCGGCCGGCTGACCCGGGACGGGACCACCCACGAGTTCCTCGAGGTCATCGGCTTCGAGCGGGGCTTCGCGGCCACCGAGGCACCCGCGGACATCACCGCCCGCGTGTACACGACGGCCGGCGACACGCTCGACTACGTCTACGAGGCCGACGCCGGGACCGTGATCATCTGGGGCGGCGAGAAGGGCTCGCCCGCCGCCTTTCGCGGGACCTGGGACGACGACCGCCGGGCGCTGCGCGGCGCCTGGGCCTGGCCCGGCGGCGGCTACGCCACCGTCATGACGCGGGTCGGCGGCACGGCCCGCCCCGCCTGAGCGGCGGGGAGGGCCGCGCCGCTCACGGCCCGCCGAAGCGGCCCTGCAGCGCCTGCACGTTGGCGACGTAGCGGTTCGTGTCCTCGAAGGGGCCGCGCGAGGTGACCGAGCCGAGCCCCTGGTAGTAGCCGGCGACCGCCCTGGCCTGGTCGCCGCCCGTCTGGCGCAGCAGGTGGCCGAGGTAGAGGACGCCGGCGCGGACGTTGTCGTCGGCCGAGGCGGCGTTCAGCGGCGTCGTGGCGAGGTTGCGCTGGACCCAGTCCCACGTGCCCGGCATGACCTGCATGACGCCGCGCGCGTTGGCGGAGGACACCATCCCGTTGTTGAAGCCGCTCTCCTGGTAGCCGATCGCGGCGGCCAGGGAGGCGGGCACGCCGTTGGCGGCCGCGATGGAGCGCACGGTGTCGGAGCTCACCCGGCTCGCCGTGGGCACCGGGCTCGCGGCGGCGACCACGGGCGCGGGGGCGGGCTCGGCGCTGCGCACGGGCGCGGGCGAGCCGGTCGGGAGCTTCACGACGGTGCCCGCCACGAGCACCCCGGCGGGGTCGAGGCCGTTCATGGCCGCCATCTGCGCGGTCGGGACGCCGGCCGTGGCCGCGAGCCCCGACAGCGTGTCACCCGGGCGGACGGTGTAGCCGCCCATGGGCGCCGGTGCAGCGGCGGGCGTCGGCGCCGGCGCCGGCCTCGTCGCGGTCCCGGTCGATGGGCTCGCCACGGGTGCGGCGCCGCTGACCGCGGCACCCTCCGCCACCGTCGGCACGCGCACCGTCGATCCGAGGACGACCTGGTGGTCCGCCGAGACGCCGTTGTACGCCGCCACGGAGCTCGTGGTCAGGTTGTTCGCCGCCGCGATGCTCCAGAGCGTCTCGCCGGGCGCGACGGTGTGGGCGACCTCGGCGCGGGCGGTGGCAGGCAGGCTTGCGGCCGCGGCGCAAGCCACGGCCAGGATCGGGATTCGGCGCATGGGACGGACCTCCACGGTGGGGACGACCTCGGTCTAGTCGCGCGGCGACCCGGGGCGGCGTTCACGCGCGGGCTTACGTGGAGCTGCACCCGTTCGTGCACGCCGGGCAACGGGTCTTGCGGGCGCTGGGCGCGATCGTGCACCGCCCTCGGGCACGATCGCGGCCGGTGCGGGCCGCCTGCCATGCTGGGCCCGCATGGAGGCGGCGGACGCGACCCTGTGGGCCCAGAAGTGGCGCTGGTACGAGCGCAACGCGCTGCCCTGGAACCGTGCGCGGCTGCACTACGAGCTCGCCGCGCGCCGCTGCTTCGCCCGCTGGCCGCTGCACGGCGACGCGCTGCAGATGCTGCGGGAGGACCGTCTGCGGCTCGGCGAGCACGTGCTCTTCGAGCCCGGCGTGTGGCTGACGGGCGCCGGGCGCATCACCATCGGCACCGGCACCTTCCTCAACCTCGGCGTCCAGGTGGCCGCGCTGGACGAGGTCCGCATCGGCGCCCACTGCATGATCGCCAACGGCGGCTTCGTCTCCGACGCCGACCACCGCTTCGATGATCCACAGCGTCCCGTGCCCTGGCAGGGGTTCACGTCCAAGGGGCCGACGGTGATCGGCGACAACGTGTGGTGCGGCGCCCACGTCGTGGTCACGAGCGGCGTGACCATCGGCGACCGCTGCGTCGTGGGCGCCGGCAGCGTGGTGACCCGCGACCTGCCGCCGCGCTCCGTGGCGGTCGGTGCCCCCGCGCGGGTGATCAAGGAGATCGAGTACGTCCCGGGGGCGGCGGACGCCCCGGCGGATCGCACCGTTTGACGGTGTGGTGACGGTGCGGTGACGGGCGCCCGCGAGCGTGCGTGCCGTCAACGACACCGAGGAGCAGACCATGGCGGCGACGCCCACCATCGACGAGGCCAAGCTGGAAGCGTTCATGGGCCGGTTCGTGCAGGACCTGGGCGCAGGGATGAATGCGCCGCTCGTCGTGATCGGCGACAAGCTGGGGCTGTACAAGGCGATGGCCGACGGCGAGCCGGTCACCCCGGCCGAGCTCGGCGAGCGGACGGGCTGCCGGGAGCGCTACGTGCGCGAGTGGCTGAGCGCGCAGGCGGCCGGCGGCTACGTCACCTACGACCCGGCCGACGGTGGCTTCCGGCTCGAGCCGGAGCAGGCCATGGCGCTGGCCGACGAGGACAGCCCGGTGTTCGTGCCCGGCGCGTTCCAGCTGCTCGCGGCGATGGTCAAGGACGAGCCCCACATCACCGAGCGGTTCCGCTCCGGCGAGGGCTTCGGCTGGCACGAGCACGACCACGACCTGTTCACGGGCACGGAGCGCTTCTTCCGCCCGGGCTATCTCGCGAACCTCGTCGCCGCGTGGCTGCCGTCGCTCACCGGCGTGGTGGCCAAGCTCGAGGCGGGCGCGCACGTCGCCGACATCGGCTGCGGGCACGGCGCCTCGACCATCCTGATGGCGACGGCCTACCCCAACGCCACCTTCGTCGGCTCGGACTACCACGAGGCCTCCGTCGAGGCGGCGCGGCGCGCCGCCGAGCGCGCCGGGGTCGCCGATCGCGTGAGCTTCGAGGTGGCGTCTGCGAAGCGGTTCGGCGGGGGCCCGTACGACCTCGTGTGCGTCTTCGACGCCCTCCACGACATGGGCGACCCGGTGGGCGCGGCCCGGCACGTGCGCTCCCAGTTGGCCGACGACGGCACGTGGATGGTCGTCGAGCCGTTCGCGGGCGACGCGCTGGAGGAGAACCTCAACCCGGTCGGCCGCGTGTTCTACGGCGCCTCGACGATGATCTGCACGCCGGCGTCGCTGAGCCAGGAGGTCGGCCTCGCCCTCGGCGCCCAGGCCGGCGAGCAGCGGCTCGCGGAGGTGCTGCACGAGAGCGGCTTCACCCGGGTGCGGCGGTCCGCACAGACGCCGTTCAACCTCGTTCTCGAGGTCCGTCCGTAGCCGCGGCCTCAGCGGCCAGCGTGGCCAGTGCGCGCAGGGAAGCGCTCACCGACGCGCGCTGGTCGTCGAGCCGGTGGGCCTCCCGTTCGGGGATCTCCACGTGCACGGCGATCCGGGTGCCCGGGTCCAGCACCTCCAGGTGCCACTCGAACACGAGGTGGTTGGCCAGGCAGGAGATCGTCAGCCGGCGTCCGTCGCCGTCGGCGTGCAACGCCTGCGGCATGGGGAACTCCGGGTCGTGGTCCGCGAACAGCGTGATGTCGCCCGTTCCGCCGCGGCCGCCCCGCTCGACGCTCCGGATCCCCGCCCACCACTCGGACATGCGGGACGGGTCGTAGAGCAGCTTCCAGACCTCCTCGACCGGCGCCAGGGTGGTCGTGCTGTCATCGAGCGTCGGCAAGGGCCTCCAGTCCGCGCAGCTCCTCGGCCACGCGATCGAGCTCGCCGGACGCATCGACGATCCCGGCGATCGGCGGGCGACCGAGGTCGACCAGCGAGGCGAGGTGCTCACTCGCGACCGGGTCGTCGCCGGCCAGCCGCCGCCAGTGGCGCGCCGACTCGAGCAGCCGCGCCTGGGCGAGTTCGTGGTCGCCGCGGGCGCGGGCGACGAGGGCCTGGACGAAGGCCATGCGCCCGAGCAGCAGCGCGGGGCGGTGCCCGGCGTGGATCGGCTCGAGGGCCGCGGCCCGGAGCTCGGCCTCCGCGGCCTCGGCGCGGCCGGTGCGGGCGAGCGCCTCGGCACGCCGCAGGCGCGCGTCCGCCCGCAGGATCTGCGGCTCGCCGGCCAGCGCGCGGCCGAGGCACGCCTGAGCGCGCTCGTGGTCGCCGGCGAGGGCGGCGAGCAGGCCTGCGTCGTGGTCGGCGAGCGCGAGGATCCGCGGCGAGCCGAGGCGCCCCGCCAGCTCCGCCTGGCGGTCGCTGCACGCGCGGGCGTCGTCGTGGCGGCCGAGCAGCGCGAGCACGCTCGCGCGCAGGCCGGCCATCTGGAACGCGATCGCCGGGAACGGCGCGGTGATCGCCTCGCCCCGCGCGGTGTGCTCCATCGCCCGGTGCAGCTCGCCCGCCGCGATGGCCAGGCACGCGGCGTTCGCCCAGCCGCCGTAGGCGAGGTCCGCCCGGCCGGCGGCCTCCCCGGCCTCGCCGGAAGCGACCAGCGCCGCCTCGGCCGCGCCCGTGCGGCCCCCGAGGAGGAGGGTGAAACCCTCGACGGAGCGCAGGTGGTGCCGGCGCAGCGGCGGGTGCTCGAGGTCGACGTCGAGCGTGGCCAGCTCGGCCAGCGTGCGCTCCGCCGCCCCCGAGCCCTCGATCGTGACCTCGCTCCAGGCACGGATCAACAGCAGGTCGGCGCGGGTCTCGGGATCGGTGAGCGAGCCGGTGTCGAGCGCGTCGATGCCTCGCTGGGCGGCGTGGCGGGCACCACCCGGGTCGCACAGCCGCCCGCGGAACCACAGCGCGGCGCGCAGGTGCACGGCGGCGCGCCCGGGCGCGTCCAGGGGATCGAGCCGGGCGAGCGCGCGCTCGCGCGCCGCCGTCGCGGGGTCGCGGCGCCCCAGCTGGGCCCAGACGTCGGCGAGCTCGAGCTGGCTGGCGGCGTCCTCCGGGCGCAGCTCCACCGCCTCGGAGAGGTACGCCGTCGCCTCGACGAGCGCCGTCGTGCGCACCGCCGCCGCCGCCGCCTCGAGCAGGCACTCGACGGCGAGGTCGTCGCGACCGGCTCGGCGCAGGTGACGTGCGGCCTCGGCCGGGCTGGCGCGCAGCGCGCGCCCGAGCGCCTCGTGATGGGTCGCCCGACGCGTGTCCTCGAGATCGGCCACCACCGCTTCGCGCAGCAGGTCGTGCCGGAAGCCGAACCGGCCGTCCGTGCTGCTCAAGAGCCCGCAGTCCATCGCCTCGAGGACGGCGTCCGGGCTCGTCAGCGCGGACAGCTCGAGGCGGTCGAGGGGCCGCCCGGCGACGGCCGCCAGCTCCGCCGCGCGGCGGGCGGGCCCGCCCAGCCCGGCGATCGCGGCGCGCGTCGCGCTGCGCAGCGACGCGGGCGGCCCGGAGTCGCCGTTCGCCGTGGCGCGGGCGCTCTCCAGGGCCAGCAGCGGATTGCCGTCCGCGGCGGCGATCACCCGCTCGCGAGTGGCCGTGTCGAGCATCCTGACCGAGCCGATCAGCGCTTCGAGCTCGGTGCGTGTGAGCGGCTGGAGCTCGAGCTCGCAGACCTGCACGCCGCGGGTGCGGGCGGTGTTGGTGAGCGCGTCGACCTCGTCGCGGCGCGGCGTCATCCGGCGTGTCAGCACCATCAGCACCGGCAGCTCCGCGATCCGGCGTGCGACGTAGGCCGCGAGCTCGAGCGTCGGCGCGTCGGCGAGGTGGGCGTCGTCGAACACGAGCACCAGCGGCCGGGTGGCGCTCGCGTGCTCCGTGAGCTCCACCGTGGCCTCGAACAGCCGCGCCCGGGCGAGCTCCGCCGGGACGTCGACGGGCGCCGCGCGCGGGCGGCCGAGCCGGCGGGGCAGCGACGGCGACAGCCGCCCCAGCTCCTCCGGCCACCAGCTGTCGGCGGGCGGCGCGTCGAGCCCGCGGGCGAGTGCGGCCAGCAGCTCGATCCAGGGGGCGAACGGCGGCGCGCCGCCGAGATCGACCGCGCTGCAGCGCGCCACGGTGGCGTTGCCGGCGTGGGCGCGGGCGATCAGCTCGGCGGCGAGGCGGGTCTTGCCGATGCCGCCCTCGCCGCCGAGGACGGCGACGGCCCCGTGGCCCGCGCGCACCCACTCCCACACGCCTGCGAGCGCGGCGAGGTCCGCGTCGCGACCGATCAGCGGCGGCTCGTCGGCGCGCGGCCCGCCCGGTGCCTCGGCCTCGCGCAGCGTGGCCGCGAGCGTCCGCGTCTGGGCGGAGGGCGCGAGGCCGAGCCCCTCCCGGAGCCGGTCCGACAGGCGGTCGTAGGCGGCGACCGCACCCACCCGGTCCCCGTCCGCGGCGAGGCGGCGCATGAGCTCGCGCGCGGCCTCCTCGTCGAGCGGGTCGAGCGTCAGGCGCCGGCGCGCCCAGGCGGCGGCCTCGGCCGGGGTGGCGGCTGCGGCGGCCAGGCGCGCGTAGACCGAGCCGAGCCGTTCGGCCTGCTCGTCGCGCGCCTCCAGGACCCAGTCATCGTCGAGGTCTGCCAGCAGCGGCCCACGCTGCAGGGCCACGGCGGCCTCCAGCCGGCCCGCGGCGACGTGCGCCTCGAACGCCTCCAGGTCGGTCGTGCAGGCCAGCGCGATGCGCTCGCGCCCGCCGTGCAACCCGCCGTCGGCGCCGACGGCGCGGCGCAGCTCCCACAGGGCGCTGCGCAGTGAGGCGCGGGCACTCGAGTCCAGGACGTCCGGCCAGAAGCGGGCCGCAACGCCGCCGCGTCCGTGCTCGCCCGGATGGAGCGCGAGCCAGGCCAGCAGGCTCCAGGCGCGGCGGCTCGAGGGGGGCGCGACGACGGCGCCGTCGACGTGGACCTCCAACTCGCCGAGCAGCTGCACACGCAGCATGGTCGCCAGCCTAACCGGGGCCGGGGGTCCTGTCACGGGTGGCCGGCGCGGCCGACCGGCCTCAGCCCTTCTGCGCCATCACGATGAGCGCGAAGACGACGACCGCCGCGAAGGCCGTCCCGGCCACGCCGGCCAGCACCGTGAACGCCGTCGCGGTGCCGCCCTCGTGGGCGCGGCGGGCGTCGGCGGCCCGCGTGGAGCCGAAGATGATCAGCGCGAAGAGCGTGATGACCACGAGCCCGGCGGCGAAGGACACGCCGATCACCTCGCCGACGAGGTTCCACTCGATCGCGGCGGAGATCACGCGCCGCTCCCGGCCACCACGGTGGTGGCGTTGCGCGCCGCGAAGCGGCGGGCCATGACGACGATCAACACGAGGAGCAGGACGATGGAGATGATCAGCGGCCCGGCGGCGCCGGTGCCGAAGATGCGGGTGACGCCGTAGGTCAGCGCCCCGACCGCGGCGGCCGCGGGCAGCGTCAGCACCCAGGCGAAGACGATGTTGCCGGCCACGCCCCAGCGGACGGCCGAGACGCGCTTGGCTGCGCCGGCGCCCATGATCCCGCCCGAGATGACGTGGGTCGTGGAGAGCGGGAAGCCCGCGTGCGAGGCCGACAGGATGACCGCGGCGCCCGCGGCCTGGCTCGAGAAGCCCTGAGGCGGGTCCATCTTGATGATGCGCGCACCCATCGTCTTGATGATCCGCCAGCCGCCGACGTAGGTTCCCGCCGCGATCGCCGAGGCGGCCGAGACCACGACCCATACCGGAACGTCGTCGCTGGACTGGAGGTTCCCGTTGGCCACGAGGGCGAGGAAGATGATGCCCATCGTCTTCTGCGCGTCGTTGGTGCCGTGCGAGAGCGAGAGGAAGCTCCCGGTGACGATCTGCCCGAGCCGGAAGCCGCGGTTCACCGGGCCGGGCCGGCGTCCGCCGATGATCCGATAGCAGATGAGGATGCCGAGCCCGGCCACGCTGAACGCGAGCACCGGAGCGATCAGCGCGGGCACGATGACCTTCTCGACGAGGCCGCCCGCGAGCACGCCCTCTGTCCCCACCGCCGCCAGGGTGGAGCCGACGATGCCGCCGATGAGGGCGTGCGAGGACGACGACGGCAGTCCGAGGGACCAGGTGAGCAGGTTCCAGGAGATCGCCCCGATCAGCCCCGCGAAGACGATCTCGGGGGTGATGAGGTCGGCGTTGACGATGCCGGTGGCGATCGTGGCCGCGACCGCGAGCGAGATGAAGGCGCCGACGAAGTTCAAGATCGCGGCCATGGTGACCGCGGTACGCGGGCCCAGCGCCCGCGTGGAGATGGAGGTCGCCACGGCGTTGGCCGTGTCATGGAAGCCGTTCGTGAAGTCGAAGGCCAGCGCGGTGACCACGACGATCACCAGGACGAGGTCGTTCTGCACGGTGGATCAGGAGTTCTTGAGCACGATGCCCTGGAGCGTGTTGGCCACCTGCTCCGTGGCGTCGACGGCGGCTTCGAGGCGCTCGAAGATGTCCTTCCACCGGATCACCACCATGGGGTCGATGGCCCGCTCGAAGAGGGAGGCGAGGGCCGCGCGCTCGAGCCGGTCGCCGTCGTTCTCCAGCCGGTGGATCTCGACGACGTAGTGCGAGAGGTCCGACAGCGTCCGCAGCCGGGGCAGCGCCTCGGCGACCTGGCGGCAGGACTGGTGCAGGACCTTGGCCATCTCGATCGCCTGGTCCATCGGCGCCTCGATCCGGTACAGGCCGAGGAAGTCCGAGACCTCCTCCGTGAAGTCGAGGATGTCGTCGAGGCCGGAGGCCAGGGCGATGATGTCCTCGCGGTCGATCGGGGTGACGAACGTCGCGAAGAGCTTGTGGATGATGTCGTGCGTGATCCGGTCGCCCTCCTGCTCGGCGAGCAGGATCTCGCGCGAGAGCTCGGACCGCTCGGGCCAGTTCTCGAGCATCGTCTCGAGCATGCTCGCGGCCTTGACGATGTTCGCGGCGGCCTCCTCGAACAGGTCGTAGAACTCGCGTTCCTTCGGCCGGAACAGCTTGGACAGGCGCGCCATCGCGCCGCAAGGCTACACCGTCCGCACCCGCTTACCCGGCGGTAGGCTCCGGAGCCGCTCGAGCTCCTCCGGCGGGATGGAGTAGGCGTGCTCCGGGCCGGGGAAGGACCGGGTCCGCACGGCGTGCGCGTAGCCCTCGACGCCGCGCAGCATCTCCCCGCGGACGTCGGCGAAGCGCTGCACGAAGCGCGGCATGACGTCACCCGTGTGCATGCCGACCAGGTCGTGGAGCACGAGCACCTGACCGTCGGTGGAGGGGCCGGCGCCGATCCCGATGACGACGATCTCGAGGTCGGCCATGGCGAGGTCGGTCACCGGTGCGGGCACGGCCTCGAAGACGACGCCGAAGCAGCCGGCCGCCTGGAGGTCAAGCGCGTCCTGGATGATCCGCGCGGCGCGCTCGGCGGTCCGGCCCTGCGCGCGGTAGCCGCCGAGGGCGGTGGCCGTCTGCGGGGTCAGGCCGACGTGGCCCATGACCGGGATGCCGGACTCGACGATCGCCCGCGCCCGGCGCACGGAGGCGCCACCGCCCTCGAGCTTGACCGCGTCGCAGCCCGCCTCCTTGACGAAGCGCTGGGCGGTGCGCACCGCCTGCTCGTCCGAGGCCTCGTAGGAGCCGAAGGGCAGGTCGCCGACGAGCAGCGGCGTGCGCAGCCCGCGCCGGACGGCGCGGCTGAGCATCAGCAGCTCGTCGACCGTCACCGGCAGGGTGTCCTCGTAGCCGAGCACGGTGTTGGCGGCGGAGTCGCCGACGAGGACGAGGTCGACCCCGGCCTCCTCGACCACGAGCGCACTCGGGTGGTCGTAGGCGGTGACCATGACGATCGGCTCACCGAGCGCCTTCTTCTCGCCGAGCGTCGTCAGGGTGACCCGCTTGCGGGAGGTCTCGGTGCGTGGAGCGCTGGACATGGCTTTTCAGGACTCCTTCGGGCGGGGGTGGGCTGCGGTCAGGTCCGGGACCTCGAGGTTGTCGATCAGGCGGGTGGCGCCGACGCGTGCGGCGAGCGCGATGAGGGCGCGGTCGTCGACGGCGGTCAGCGGCGCGAAGGTCCGGGGGTCGACCACGGCGACGTACTCCGGTTCGACGCCGCGCTCGCGCAGCGCCCGCACGACGGCGGCACGCAGCCGGCCCGCGTCGCGCTCACCGGACGTCGCCGCGGCGCCGGCGGCCGCGAGGCCGGCGTGCAGGGCGGCGGCCCGGGCCCGCTCGTCGGGGTCCAGGTGGACGTTGCGGCTCGAGATGGCAAGCCCGTCCGGTTCGCGGACGGTCGGCACGACGTCGATGCGCACGTCGAGGTCGAGGTCGGTCGTCATCCGCTGGACCACCGCGACCTGTTGGGCGTCCTTGGCCCCGAAGACCGCGACGTCGGGGCCGACCATGTTGAGCATCTTGAGCACGACGGTCGCGACGGCGTCGAAGTGGCCCGGCCGGTGCTCGCCCTCGTAGGCGTCGCCCAGGCCGCCGACGCGGACCGTCGTGGCGAACCCCTCCGGGTAGACCTCACCCGCCTCGGGGACGAAGAGCACGTCGGCACCGGCCTCGGCGGCGACGGCGGCGTCGCCGGCCTCGTCGCGCGGGTAGATGGCGAGATCGGCGGCCTCCGTGAACTGCGCGGGGTTGACGAAGAGCCACACGACGATCCGGTCGGCGGCCGCGCGGGCGCGGGCGATCAGCGCCGCGTGGCCGGGGTGCAGCGCGCCCATCGTCGGCACGAGGGCCACCGTCTCGCCGGCGCTCCGCCACGCGGCGACGCGCTCGCGCACCGCGGCGACGGTGCGGACCGTGTCCATGCCCCCCGCCACCTCGGAGGTCGAGGCGCGCTGGGGTGGCCGAGGCGCCGCGAGCCCGCCTCGAGCCTCGAGGGTGGCGTTCGCCAGCGCGTCGAAGAGGGCCAGCAGCTGCGGCGTGCGCTCGGCGATGGCGTCGCGCTGGCGCCGGACGGTCTCCGTGTCCCCGCGCGCGATCGGGCCCGTGAGCGCCCCGCGCCCGTGAACCGCCCAGGACTCGACCGCGGCCCGGACGAGCGGCACGAGGTGCTCCCGCCCGACGCCGGCGGTGGCGGCCAGCCGCTCCGCGGCGTCCTCGAGCGTCACGAGCAGGTTGGAGGCGACGCTGGCGGCGGCGTGGTATGCGGCCCGGTCGGCGTCGGCGACCTCGATCGCACGCAGGCCGGTGGCGGCGGCGAGCGCGCGGGCGGCCGCGACGGCGCGCGGGGTGGAGCCGGCGACGGCGGCGCTGGCGCCCTCGAGCGCCTCGGGCGACGTGCCCCCGGGCACGGTCATGAGCGGATGCAGCGAGAGTGCCTCGTGGCCCGCCGCGGTCAGGGGCTCGAGCGTCGTCGCGCCGGAGCAGTGGCCGACGAGCGGGCCGGGCGCGACGGCGCGCGCGGCCGCCGCGATGGCGTCGTCCGGCACGCAGAGCAGGACGAGCGTCGTGTCGGGAAGCGGGGCCTCGTCGCGGCGGAGCGGGCCCTGGACCGTCAACCCGGCCCGCCGCAGGGCGGTGGCGAGGGTCGTGCCGAGGCGGCCAGCGCCCACGAGGGCGATCCGGTCCAGTTCTCTCATGAGATACCGGCTGGGAGGGGTGTCGGGGTGGTCCTGCGGTCTGCCGCGTCCGTCCCACGGTGGGTGACGGCGCCGCGCCGCACAGTGTACCCGCGTCCTGGACCCGCGTTACGGTGCCGCCATGCCCACCGCCGCGGAGCGCCGCGAGGAGCTCAAGGCCGTCTACCAGCAGGCCTCGGGCTGCGTCCGCTGCCCGCAGCTGGCGGCGGAGCGCCACACCGTCGTCTTCGGCTCGGGCCACGCGGACGCCGATCTGATGTTCGTCGGCGAGGCCCCGGGGCGCAACGAGGACGAGCAGGGCCTGCCCTTCGTGGGCCGCGCCGGCGGGCTGCTGACCGAGCTGCTCGCGGGCATCGGGCTCGAGCGCTCGGACGTCTTCATCGTGAACACGCTCAAGTGCTTGCGCTACGACGCGCAGGTCCAGCTGGGTGACGGGTCGTGGGAGCGGATCGGACGGCTCGTGCGCTCGCGGTACGCGGGAACCGTCAGGGCCGTGGCGGCGGACGGGCGCCTGGTCGAGCGCCGGGTGACCGGTTGGCACGCAACGCCGCTCGCTGACCGCCGGGTCTTCGAGCTGACCTTCCGCTCGGCGCGGCCCGTCGGCAACAACGGCGTCAACGTCCAGCTGACGGGCGACCATCCCGTCCTCACCGAGCGCGGGTGGGTGGCCGCCGAGGCGCTGGTGCCAGGCGACCGCGTCGCCACCGGGCAAGGGCTGAGCGAGCTGGCCTTCGACGTCGTCTGCGGCACGCTGCTGGGCGACGGATCGATCGGCCGGAAGACGTCGTCGCTGACCTTCGGCCACTCGCGGCGCCAGGCCGATTACGCGCGCTTCAAGGCCGATCTCCTCGCCGAGCTCGACATGACGCTGAACGAGCTCGAGGTCGCGGCGGTCGCCGGCGGAGAGCCCCGCTACGCCGTGATCCATGGCCGCTCACGCGCAAAGCGAGCGCTTCGCGTCCTGCGCTCGGAATTCTACGGCGAGCGCAAGGTCGTCCCGGCTTGGCTCGCCTCGGGCCTGAACCTCAGGATGCTCGCACTCTGGTTCATGGACGACGGCTACACCCGCATCCGCGGCGGCGGCGGCCGCCCGCTGGCCGAGATCGCGACCAACGCGTTCGGTGACGCGGATCGCGCCCGCCTACGTGAAGGCCTGCTCCGCCTCGGGCTGCCGTCCAGGACCGCCCGCGACCGCCTGTACTTCGACGTCCCCACCACGCGCCGGCTGTGCGAGCTGATCGCCCCGCTGATCCCGCCGAGCATGCGCTACAAGCTTCATCCCGAGATCGAGGCTCGCGTGCCGTTCGACGCGTCGCGTTACGAGGCGGGCCCTCAGCGCGTCCTCTACGACGACGTGGAGGTCCTCGACGTCACCGACCGAGAGCGCGGCGACGTGACGTTCTTCTGCCTCGACGTCGAGGAGACGCACAACTTCGTCACCTCCGGCGGCGTTGTGCACAACTGTCGCCCCCCCGGCAACCGCGATCCGCTGCCGCAGGAGATCGCGAACTGCCAGGACTACCTGTTCCGCCAGCTCGAGCTCATCCAGCCGCGGGTGGTCTGCACGCTCGGCAACTTCGCCACGAAGCTGTTGCGCCAGGACACCACGGGCATCACCCGGCTGCACGGGCAGGCGGAGGTCCGGGTCGTCGGCCCGCGCGCGGTGCGGCTGCTGCCCCTGTACCACCCCGCGGCCGCGCTCTACACGCGCGCGCTGCTCGACACCCTGCGGGAGGACGTCGCCCGCATCCCCGAGCTCCTTGCCCTCGAGCCGCCGGAGCAGCCGGCCGTCGCCGAGCCCGTCGCGCCCGAACCGGAGCTCGCCGCGGAGCCGTCGCCGCCCGAGCCCGCGGCGGAGCCCGAAGCGGCCCCGGAGCCCGAGCCCGCGGCGGAGCCCGAAGCGGCCCCGGAGCCCGAGCCCCCCGCCGAACCCCCGCAGCTCGGGCTCTTCTGACCGGTTTCCGGCCGCGGGCCGGTATGCTGGCGCCCGTGCTGAGAGGAGCCCTGGCGCTGACCGCATTCCTGGCGCTGGGCCTCGGGTCCGGCTGCGCCTCGTCGACGGCGGCGCCGGCCTCCGCGCCGGCTTCGGCGCACGCGGCCAAGCGGCGGGCCGTCCCGCGGCTGAGCCACGTCGTGGTCGTCATGTTCGAGAACAAGGGCTTCGACAAGGTCGCCGGCGCCTCGGAGGCGCCGACGTTCAACGGCCTGAGCCGGCGCGGCGCGCGGCTGAGCCACGCCTACGGCGTCGCCCACCCGAGCCTGCCGAACTACCTCGCCCTCATCTCGGGCTCCACCCAGGGCATCACGGACGACTGCACGTCGTGCTCCGTGAACGCCAAGAGCCTCGCGGACACCCTGGCGGCCCGCGGACGCAGCTGGAAGGGCTACGCCGAGGGACTCCCGTCGCCCGGCTTCACCGGCGGTGGCGCCGGGCGCTACGCGAAGAAGCACATGCCCTTCCTGTACTTCGACCCCGTCACGCGCGACGCGCGGCGCCGCAAGCGCGTCGTGCCCTACACGGCGTTCGGCGCGGACGTCAGGACGCGGCGGCTGCCGAACCTCTCCTTCGTCGTGCCCGACCTGTGCAACGACATGCACGACTGCTCCGTGGCCACGGGGGATGCCTGGCTCAAGCGCTTCCTCCCGCAGGTCCTGCGCAGCCCCCAGATGCGCCGGGGCGCCGTGTTCGTCCTCTTCGACGAGGCCGACGACGACGATCGCCGCGGCGGCGGGCACATCCCCGAGTGGGTCGTCGGGCCGGCGGTCAAGCGGGGCGTGAGCTTCCGTCGCCCGGTCACGCACTACGGCGTGCTGCGCACCCTCGAGGACGCCCTGGGCGTCCGCCGGCTCGGCGCGTCGCGCACCGCCCGGCCGATCACCGGCATCTGGCGCTGACCCGCCCGGGCGGCGATCAGCGCTCGCCGCGGTGCTCCTCGGCGGTGATCGCGTAGCGCTCGTGGTCGCGCCAACGGCCGCCGATGAGCAGATAGCGCGGCGAAAAGCCCTCGAGCCGGAAGCCGGCGCCCTTCGCGAGCGCCGCGGAGGGGACGTTGCCCGGCTGGATGTTGGCCTCGATGCGGTGTAGGGCGAGCCTGCCGAAGGCGTGGTCGAGGACGAGCTGCATCGCGTCCCCCATGTAGCCCTGGTTCGCGTGCCGGGCGTGCCCGTAGTAGCCGAGGTACGCGCTCTGGAACGCGCCGCGGAAGATCTGCGAGATGGTGAACACGCCGGTGATGGCGGCGTCCTCGGTCCGGCACGCGAGCAGGGTGACGACGTCCTCGCGGCGGGCGCGAGCGACCAGGTCGTCGAACTGGTCGCGCCGCTCGGGCGGGTAGACCCAGGGGTGGTGCAGGTCGCGGCTCTCGCGGACGAGCTCGAGGAACTCGCCGCGGTCGGTGTAGTCGACCTCGCGCAGGGTCACGCGCTGGTCGGTCGCCACGGGTCGGGAGGCCGCCGGCTCCGTGCGGGCGGCGGCGCGGCGGACACGGTTGAGCATCGCGCCCGCCACGGTACTCCGCCGTCAGATCCCGAGCTCGGATCCAGCGCGCTCATCTCGGCGGGTGCGGGCCGCGACCGTGAGGAGGGCGATGGCCCCCACGGCCTGGACGAGCAGCACCCGACCGGCGAAGTCCTCCAGCGAGTCGGCTCCGATGAGCACGATCGGCTCCGCGATCGCCACGGCGGCGAGCAGGCCGACGAACGCGCGCCGGTGCAGTCCGAGGAGGAACTGGACGGCGACGTAGGCGAAGGCGAGCAGAGCGAACGCGACGCCGAGCGGAAGCAAGGCCACGCCGCCCGAGCCGTACTGCGCCCCGAAGGCCAATCGCAGGATGGTGCTCGGGAAGAGCGCGAAGGCCACGAGGGCCGGGACGGCGAGCGCTGCGATCAGCGCGAGGGCCCGCCACAGCACCTGCCGGGGATCCAGACCGGCCGCCGCGCGCCGGGTCGCCTCCGGCAGCACCCACAGTCCGACGCCGATCGCGACGAAGACGATGAACTTCGCCGCCACCGTCGTCGCGGCGTAGACGCCCGCCGTGTCGGAGTCGAGCGCGTGCCGAGCGAGGATGACGTCGACGTTCTGCAGCGCCGCGACGAGCACGAGGCCGACGGTCGGCACCGCCGCCGTGCGGGCCAGGGCGTGCAGCGGGTGCGGGGCGGACGCCATCGCGGGCGGCCCCAGCCGGCGGGCCAGATCGCGATGGAGACCGAGCGCCATCACCGCATAGGTGGCGAGCAGACCGAGATAGGCGCCCGTGACGTCGAGGGCGAGGGCCGCCAGCACGAGCGATCCGGCGATCCGCCCGGCACCCTCGAACGCGAGTGACGCGGCCACCGGTCGATAGGCGCCGGCGGCCTGCAACAGGCCCCGCTGGACGCACACGAGCAGCCACATCCCCGCGGTGACCGGCACCGCGGCGGCCGCCCACACCTCGTCGACGTTCACGAGCGCGGCGAGCGGCACTCGCGCCAGCGCGGACAGCACCGCGATGGCGAAGAGGCCGAGCAGCAGGTGTCGGGTCCAGCGGCGCAGCGTTGCGGCCAGCTCACCGCCCGCTCCGAGCCGGCCCAGGGTGCCCTGCCGGGCCGCGGCGACCTGCAGCGCCGCGCCCGGCACCAGCATGATGACGGTGAAGTTGACCAACGCGGCCAACGCGCCGTAGCCGTCCGTGCCGAGGATGCGGGTGAAGATGACGGTGAAGACGACCGCCATGCCCTGCTGCGCGATCGTGGCCGCCGCGAGGCCGGCGGCGGGAGCGGCGTCCGACCGGCGCAGGGACGCCGCCCGCGCGCGCAGCGTCGGCGCGACAGTCGGGGTCGCCTCCATGGCGCGACCGTAGCCGACGCGCCCTACCGTTCGCGCCGATGCCCGGGATGCAGCGGTACGGGACGGCCTCGGCCGCGGAGACGGAGGCGCTCGGCGCCCGTCTGGCGGCGACCCTGGCCCCCGGGGACGTCGTGCTCGTCTCGGGCGAGCTCGGCGCGGGCAAGACGACCTTCGTGCGCGGCGCGCTGCGGGCGCTCGGGGTGACGGAGCCGGTGACGAGCCCGACCTTCGTCGTCGGCCGCCTGTACGCCGGTGCCGGCGGACCGGCCGCCCACCTCGACCTCTATCGCCTCGCCGGGCTCGACGACGAGGACCCGGGGCTGCTGGACCCGTACTTCGGGCCGCAAGTCGTCTCCTTCGTGGAGTGGCCCGAGCAGGCGCACGACGACGGGCTGGCGGCCGGGGGGCGGCCGGTCGCCCACCGCGTGCGGCTCGAGCACGCCGGCGGCGACGCGCGGACCCTGTCTTGGGGTGGCGGAGGCCGCGCGTGACGGCTCGCGCGCTCGCGAACCAGCCGCGTCGGCCGGAGGCGGGCCCCCTGGGGTCATCCGCGTGGTCGTCCTAGGGCTGGACACCGCGACGCGGGCCACCGCGGCCGCCGTCCTGCTCCACGACGGGCGAGCCGTCGAGTGCCGCGACGACCCGGAGCCGGGCGCGCGCCCGGCCCACGCCGCCCGGCTGCTGGAGCTCGTCGAGGCGGCGCTCGCCGAGGCCGGGCTCGGCTGGAACGGCGTCGACCGCCTGGCCGTCGGCGTCGGGCCGGGCGGCTTCACCGGCCTGCGCATCGGCCTGGCCACCGCGCGCGGGCTGGCCCAGGCGCGCGGGCTCGAGCTCGTCGGCGTCGGCTCGCTGCACGCGCTGGCGGCCCCGTCCGCCGCCGAGCACGACGGCCCGGTCCTCGGCGTCCTCGACGCCCGCCGCGGCGAGGGCTTCGCCGCGGCCTGGCGCGGGGCAGAGGAGATCCTCGCCCCCGTCGCCCTCGGGCCAGAGGCGCTCGGCGCGGCGGCCGCCGCGCTGGGCGCGGGCGTGCGGGCGGTCGGCGACGGCGCGGTAGCCTTCCGGGCCGTGCTGGAAGCGGCCGGAGCGGTGGTCGGAGCGGACGGCTCGCCCGCCCACCGCCTGCATGCCGCGGCCGTCTGCCGGCTCGGCATGGCGGCCGCGCCCGCCGACCGAGACGGGCTCCTGCCCGACTACCGGCGCGACCCCGACGCCGTCGCCCGCCGCGCGCCGTGACCGAGCCCACCCTCCGCCGCCTGACCTACGCCGACCTGCCCTCGGTGGTCGCCATCGAGCGCCGCGCCTTCCCGGCTCCCTGGTCGCTCGCGATGTTCGTGCTCGAGCTCGGCAAGCCGGGCGGCGTCTGCCTCGTGGCCACGGAGGGCGAGCGGGTGGTCGGCTACTGCATCTGCTCGCGCTTCCACGACGTCTGGCACCTGATGGACATCGCCGTGGACCCCGGGCGCCGCCGCCGGGGCGTCGCCACGGCGCTCGTCCGCGGCCTGCTGGAGCGCCTGCCGACCCCGGAGGACCAGATCACGCTCGAGGTCCGCCGCTCCAACCACGGAGCGCAGGACCTCTACGTCGGCTTCGGCTTCAAGCCCGCCGGCGTCCGCCGCCGCTACTACGCCGACAACGGCGAGGACGCGGTCATCATGTGGCGCACGCCCGGCTCCCTCCAGGGCCGCCTCGACGACACGGGGGTCTCCGCCCCCCTCGCCGCCCAGAGGGCGGCTCCCCCTGGGTGACAGACCGGCCGTTGATCCTCGCCCTCGAGACGTCCTGCGACGACACCTGCGCGGCCGTCGTCACCGCGGACGGGCACGTCCGCGCCAACGTCATCTCCTCCCCGGGCGTTCACGACCGCTTCGGCGGCGTCGTGCCCGAGATCGCCTCGCGCCACCACCTCGAGCTCGTCAACGCCGTGGTCGACGACGCGCTGGCCACCGCGGCGATCACCCTCGACGACGTCGACCTCGTCGCCGTGACGCAGGGGCCCGGGCTCGTGGGCGCGCTCCTCGTGGGGGTCGCGACCGCCAAGGCGCTCGCCGCCGCCCGGCGGCTGCCGCTGGCGCCCGTGGACCACCTGCAGGGCCACGTGGCGGCGAACTACCTGCACACGGGGACTGGCGCGCCCGTCGAGCCCCCCTTCCTGTGCCTGATCGCCTCGGGGGGCCACACGCTCCTGCGGCGGGTCGACGGCCACGCGAGCTCGGCGACGCTCGGCCGGACCCTCGACGACGCGGCGGGGGAGGCGTTCGACAAGGGCGCGCGGCTCCTCGGCCTCGGCTACCCGGGCGGCCCGGCGCTCTCCCGCCTCGCGCGGGACGGTGACGCGGCGGCCTTCGCCTTCCCCACCGGCGCGGGCGTCAGCGGCCTGGACTCCTCCTTCGCCGGGCTCAAGACGGCCCTGTTGTACGCGACGCGCGACCTCGGGGACGCCGGCACCCGCGAGCGCGCCGCCGACCTCGCCGCGTCCTACGAGCACGCGATCGTCGAGGCCCTGCTGGAGCGCGTGCGCCGAGGGATCGAGGCCACGGGCCTGCGGCGCGTCGCCCTCGGTGGCGGGGTGGCGGCCAACCGCCTGCTGCGCGAGCGGGCCGGCGCGCTGGGCGCCGAGGTGCACATCCCGCCCGCGGCGCTGTGCACGGACAACGCCGCGATGATCGCCTCCGCGGCGCGCTGGGTGGCGCCCGTCGCCTTTCCCGGCTACCTCGGGCTGGACGCCTACGCGACGCGCCGGTCCGCGGCGTGAGACGCCGGCTCGCGGCGCTGCCCCGCCGCGTCGTCGTGCTCGCGGCGGCGCTGACGGTGCTGGCGGTCGGGCTGCTCGTCGCCTTCCTCGCCGCGGGCGGCGGTCCCGGCGGCGTGTACGGCGCCGCCGTGGCCGACCCGGTCCCCTACGACGGCCGCTCCCCGGCCCAGCCCGCCACCGGCCGGGAACGGGTGCTCGTCGAGCTGCCGCGCCCTGCCCTCGGGGAGCTGAAGGGGCTGGGCTCCATGGACGGTGCCGAGCAACGCGCGTACGTGCGCTCCCTGGAGCAGGAGGCCGCGGCGCTGGTCTCCGCCCTGCGCGCCCGCGGGGTCCAGCTGCGCGACGTCGTGACCTTCACACGCGCCTGGCACGGCTTCGCCGCAACCGTGCGCCCGCGCGACCGCCCCGGCCTGGAGAGCCTCGGGGTCCGCGTGCGGCCGGACCGGCGGCTGTTCCCGGCCCTGTCGGCGCCCGTGCCGGTCGCCGCCGAGGCGCCCGCCGCCCCGCCGGCGCCGCCGCGCGGGGCTCCGGCGGTCAGCCTGCTGGCCGGCGGTGTGGCGGACGTCCGGGGCGGATACGACGCCGTCGGTCGTGACACGGATCCGGCTCCCGCCCGCGGCGAGACGGGGGGCGAGCCGCTCGCCGCCGAGCTGCGGGCGCGCGGCGCGCGCGTGCGGGTCGTTCGGGTCAGCGGCGTGCGCCGCGACGACGGCCTCACCGTGCCCGAGGAGCACGGGACGACCGACCAGCTGCTCGACGGGCTCGAGCACGTCGTCGATCCGGACGCCGACGGCGACACCGCCGACCACGACGACGTCGCGCTCGTGGGCGTGAGCTCGCCGTACGCGGGGTTCGCCGACGCGCCGGAGGCCCAGGCCCTGCGCGGCGCGGCCCGGATCGGCACCCTGACCGTCGCCTGCGGCGGCCACGAGGGGCCGGGCACGGCGGCGGTGGGCACGATCGGCTCGCCCGGCGCCGCCGCCGCCGCGCTCACCGTCGGGCCGCTCGGGGACCCGGCCGCGGTGGCCCGGACGACGCTGCGTGTCGGCGACGTCACCGTCCAGGGCGCGGCCATCCTCGCCGGGGCGCCTCCGCGCCGGCCCCTGCGCAGCGGGGGGCCGGTCGAGGCGGACACGCCGGACGCGTTGCTGCGGCGCGGTTCGCCGGCCCTGCAGGGCCGCCTCGCGGTCGTCCAGGCCGGGGCCAATCCCTCCGCCCAGGCCGCCGCGGCCGCGGCCGCGGGGGCGGCCGCCGGCCTGCTCGCCCGGCCCGACGAGAGCCGGCCGCTGCCCGCCATGCCCGCCGGCCGGGTCCCGGTGCCGGTGCTCGGCGTCACGGGCGCCGGCGCCCGGGCGGTGCTCGAGCTCGACGGGGACGAGCCCGCCCGCGTGCGCGGGCTCACGGTGCCGCGCGCCCGGACGAACCTGCCCTTCGGCACCCGCCGGCCGTCGCCGGTCGCCTCCCGGGGGCCGACCTTCGAGGGGGCGGCCAAGCCCGAGCTCTCGCGGCCGGCCAGCGTCAGCGCGGGCGGGCGCCGCGTGGCCGGCGCCGCGGGCGCCGCCGCCCCTGTCGCGGTGGCCGCGGCCCGGCTGGCCGGCGCC
>JBBSPV010000045.1:0-29374 GCA_038258425.1 Solirubrobacterales bacterium
CGGCGCCGCCCGCCGGCGCGCCGCCGGCGCCGCCGGACCTGCGGCCGCCCGCCGCCCCGGCGCCGGGCGAGGTCCTGCCCCTGCGCGGCGTGCGACGCACGATCGCCCGCACGCTGACCCGCGCCTGGCAGGAGGTGCCCCGGGTCATCGACTACCGGGAGGTCGACGCGACGGCCCTGCTGGCCGCCCGGACCCGCCTCAAGCAGGCCGCGCTGGACCGCGGCGACACGGCCCTCGCCCGGGCGCTGACCCCGACCCCGTTGATCGCCCTCGCCGCCGTCCAGGCGCTGCGCGACCACCCGTACGTCAACGCCTCGATCGATCTCGAGCGCGAGGAGATCACGCTTCACCGCCAGGTCAACCTCGGCATCGCCACCGCCTCCCCCGACGGCCTGCTCGGGCCCGTCCTGCCCGAGGCCGCGGGCCGCGGCCTCGCCGGGCTGGCGCTCGCGATCGCCGAGCTCGCGACGGCCGCCCGAGAGCGGCGGCTGCGTCCGGAGCAGCTGGCCGGGGGCACCTTCACGGTCAACAACTACGGCGGGCTGGGCGTGTGGCTCGGCACGCCGATCGTGCGGCCGCCCGAGGTCGCCAATCTCGGCGTCGGCGCCATCCGCGACCAGGTCGTCGCCGTCGACGGCGCGCCCGTCGTGCGCCCGACGCTCGCGCTCGCGGTGGCCGGCGACCACCGCCTGCTCGACGCGGACGTCCTCGCCGCCTACGTCACCCGGGTCGCCGGCCTGCTCGAGGACCCGACGCTGCTGCTGCTGGACGCCGGCCGCTGATGGTCGTCGGCGAGCTGCCCGAGGCCGCCGACCTCGTCGTCCTCGGCGGCGGACCCGGCGGCTACACCGCCGCGCTGCGGGCGGCGGCGCTCGGCCGCGAGGTGACGCTCGTCGACCGCCGCGGCACCGCCGGCCTCGGCGGCGTCTGCGTCGACGTCGGCTGCATCCCGAGCAAGGCGCTGATCGAGCTCGCCGACGCGGCTCACCGGATCCCCGGGCTCGCCCCGGCCGGCCTCGAGGTCGAGGGCGTCCGAGTCTCGCTGCCGCGATTCCAGGCGTGGCGGGAGCGGCTGTGCGGCGGCCTCGTCGCCGGCGTCGGGAACCGGTTGCGCGAGGCCGGCGTCCGGGTGCTCGCGGGCGACGCCCGCTTCAACAAGCCCGACCGGGTCGTCGTGCACACGCCCGAGGACCGGGTGCTGCACCTCGAGTTCGCCCACGCCGTCGTGGCGACGGGCTCGCGCGCCGCCGAGCTGCCCGGCCTGCCCGTCGACGGCGAGCGCGTCCTGGACTCCACCGGGGCGCTCGCGCTCACCGAGGTCCCCGGAAGCGTCGCGGTCGTCGGCGCCGGCTACATCGGGCTCGAGCTCGGCACCGCCCTGGCCAAGCTCGGCGCGCGCGTGACGCTCGTCGAGGCCGTCGACCGGATCCTGCCGGTCGTCGAGGAGGACCTGACCCGCCCGGTCCTGCGCCGCCTGGGCGCCCTCGGGGTGGACGTGCGGCTCGGGACGCGGGCCCGGCGCGTCGACGCGCGCGGGCTCGTCGTCGAGGGGCCGGCCGGCGAGGGAGTCGTCGAGGCCGAGCGGATCGTCGTCGCGGTGGGCCGGACGCCGAACACGGACGCCCTCGGCCTGGCCGCCGCCGGCCTCCGGCCCGGGCCCGACGGCCTGATCGGCGTCGGGGCCGACCGGCGCGCGACGGAGCGCGTGGCCGCCGTCGGCGACGTCGTCGCGGGTCCGGCCCTTGCCCACAAGGCGACGGCCGAGGCGACCGTCGCCGCCGAGGCGCTGTGCGGGCTGCCGGCCGCCTTCGACGCGGCGGCGATTCCGCTCGTGGTGTTCTGCGATCCCGAGCTCGCCTCCGTCGGCCTGAGCGCGGCACAGGCGCGCGCGGCCGGGCTCGAGCCGCGGGTGGCGAACTTCCCGCTCTCGGCCTCGGGCCGGGCGGCGACCCTCGGCGCGCGCGACGGCTTCGCGCGCGTGGTGGCCGATACCGCGACGGACCGCGTGGTCGGCGTCCACGTCGTCGGGCCGCACGCGAGCGAGCTCGCCGCCGAGGGTGCCCTCGCCATCGAGATGCTGGCTTCGCCGCAGGACCTGGCGGGCACCATCCACCCACATCCGACCGTCAGCGAGGCGCTGCACGACGCCGCCGAGCTGCTGCTGCACCTTCCCAGTCCGTCCCGAGGAGCCACCCATGGCCACTGACGCCACCCTGACCGCCATCGACCCCTCCTCCGGCGAGCCCCTCGCGCGCTACCCGGAGACCGACCCGGCCGACGTGGCCGGGCTCGCCGACGCCGCCGCGGTTGCGGCGAGCGACCCGGCACTCGCCGATCCGGACCGGCGCGCCGGCGCCCTGCGCGGCGCCGCGGCGGCGCTGCGGGACGCGGGCGACGAGCTGCGGGAGCGCTTCGAGACCGAGAGCGGGCTGCCCGCCGCCCGCGCCGCCGGCGAGCTCGAGCGCACGTGCGTCCAGCTCGAGCTCTTCGCCGGCGTCGTCGAGCGCGGCGACCACCTCGAGGTCGTCATCGACCCCGCCGACCCGGACTTCGCGCCGGTGCCGCGGCCGGACCTGCGCCGCATGCTCGTCCCGCTCGGGCCCGTGGCGGTGTTCGGGGCGAGCAACTTCCCCTTCGCCTTCGGGGTGGCCGGCGGCGACACCGCCGCCGCGCTGGCCGCGGGCTGCCCGGTGATCGCCAAGGGCCACCCGTCCCAGCCGGGGGTCAACGCGCTCGTCGGCGAGCAGCTCGCAGGCGCCTTCGAGGCGGCCGGCCTGCCGGCGGGGACCTTCGCCACCGTCGAGGGCGCTTCGCACGCCCTCAGCGAGGCGCTCGTCGACGCCGAGTCCATCGCCGCGGTCGGCTTCACCGGGAGCCAGGGCGCCGGCCGGGCGCTGTTCGACCGCGCCGCCGCGCGTCCGACGCCGATCCCGGTGTACGCCGAGATGGGCAGCGTCAATCCCGGCGTCGTGACCCGGGCCGCGCTGGCAGCGCGCGGTGAGGCGATCCGCGAGGCACTCGCGACCGCCATCACCGGCATGGCCGGCCAGCTGTGCACCAAGCCCGGTGTCGTCTTCGTCCCGCAGGGGTCCGAGGGGGACGCCTTCGTCGACGGCCTCGGGGCCGCCCTCGCCGACGCCGCGCCCGGCGTCATGCTCAACGAGCGGCTGCGCGACGGCTTCGCGGAGCGGGTCCGCGACCTGTCCGGTGAGCCCGGGGTGCGGACGCTGACCCCGGCCGCGGAGCCCGGCGCGCCCGGCTTCCGCCACGCCCCGGTGGCGCTGACGGCGGAGGCGGCGACGGTGGCGACCCAGGCCGACGTCCGCGAGGAGGCCTTCGGCCCGGGGGTGGTGCTCGCCCGCTACGACGGCGAGGCGGACCTCCTCGCCGGGCTCGCCGCCTTCGAGGGCCAGCTCGCCGCCTCGGTGTTCGCCGAGGCGTCCGACGCGGCGCTCGTGGACCGGCTGTCGTCCGTCCTCGTCGCCCGGGTCGGGCGCCTGGTCTTCGACGCCTATCCGACGGGCGTCGCCGTGAGCTGGGCCATGCACCACGGCGGCCCGTACCCGGCGAGCACGGCGCCCGACCACACGTCGGTCGGTCTGACCGCGACGCGGCGCTTCATGCGGCCCGTCTGCTGGCAGGACGCGCCGGCCCACGTCCTCCCGCCGCCCGTGCGCGACGAGAACCCCGGCGGCCTCTGGCGCCGGGTCGACGGGGTCTTGACCGACCGGGCGCGGTGACCGGCCGGAGTCAGGCGGCGGGCGCGGACGCGGCGTCGGCGGCCTCGGCACCCGCGGAGGCGTCCATGAGGGCCTCGAACCAGTCCTGGTGCTCGCGGCTGACCGTGCACGCGCGCTCGACGTCCCCGGTGGCGATCGCGTCGACGATCGGCTGGTGGGACTCCGCCAGGGTCTTGAGGTCCATCTGGAGGGCGACCATGGTCAGGGCGGTGTGATCGCTGATGCCGAGGCCGCTCCAGACGTTGACGAGCAGGAGGTTGCCGCTCGCCTCGAGGATGAGCCGGTGAAAGCGCTCCGAGTGCTCGACGGCCCGGTGCACGTCGTCGTCGGCCGCGGCGGCGGCCATCCCGTCGACCTCGGCCTGCAGCGCCGAGACGTCCTCGCTGAGCGCCGGCGTGGCCAGGCGGGCGGCGTACTCCTCCAGGGCGGCGCGGACCTCGTAGACCTCGACCATGCCGCGCTGCCAGGGGTCGCGCACGTAGGTCCCGCGATGGCGCTCGCTCGTGACGAAGCCGAGCAGCTCGAGCTCGCGCAGCGCCTCGCGGACGGGCGCCTGGCTCGTGCCGTACTCGCGCGCGATCCGCATCTCGATGAGCCGCTGGCCGGGTTCGTAGTCCCCGTTCAGGATCGCGCGGACCAGACCGTCCCTGACGTCGTGGCGCAGCGCCCGCTGCGTGGTCCTCATGTGGGCGAATCTAGCGGCAAGCCGCCGCGATCTCTAGAGTCGGCTATCGATAAACGACGATCGGGAGTGGGCGTCGAGCCATGAGACCTGCCCAGCAGTCGGCCGCCACGGTCCTCGCGTGGCTCGAGGAGGGACGCCGCGTCGCGGCCGGGCTGCTCGTCGGCATCGACGGGTCCGCGCCGCTCGAGGCGGGGGCGAGCATGTACGTCGACGCCGACGGGGTGATCGAGGGCAGCGTGACCGGGGGCTGCGTGGAGAGCGCCGTCGCCCAGGAGGCGATGGAGCTGCTCGCGGGGCGCGGACCGGCGCGGCTGCTGACCTACGGCATCTCGGACGACCTGGCCGGCACCGTCGGCCTCATGTGCGGCGGCACCGTCCACATCCTCGTCCACGAGCTCGGTGAGGGGTCGCGCGACGCGGTGCTCGAGGGCCTGCACGCGATCGTCGAGGACCGGCCGAGCGCCGTGGCGACGCTGCTCGACGGCCCGCAGGCCGGGGCCAAGCTCTACGTCGACGGCGAGGCACGCGTCGGCGACCTCGGCGGGCCGCGCCTGCTCGACGTCAACGTCGAGCGCGAGGCGCGCGGGCTGATCTCCCATGGGCGCACCACGGTGCGCCACTTCGGCGAGGACGGCACGACCCTCGGGACCGGTCTGCGTGTGCACGTCGCCACGCGCGCCGACGCTCCGCGGATGCTCATCTTCGGGGCCATCGACTTCTCCGCCGCCCTGTCGACGATCGCCGGCGGCATGGGCTACGCGGTGACCATCGCCGACCCCCGGCGCGCCTTCCTGGACTCCGCGCGCTTCTCGCGCGGGGCCGAGACGGAGGCGGCGTGGCCGCAGGAGGTGTTCGACCGGTTCGAGCTCGGCTCGCGCGACGCGGTGCTCGTGTTCACCCACGACGCGAAGCTCGACGTGCCCGCCCTCATGGGAGCGTTCGCCACCGCGGCGGGCTACGTCGGCGCCCTCGGCAGCCGCAAGACGAGCGAGGACCGCGAGCTGCGGCTGCGCGAGGCCGGCGCCACCGACGCCGACCTCGCCCGCCTGCACGCCCCGGCCGGGCTCGACATCGGCGCGGCGACCGTCGAGGAGACCGCGATCGCCGTCCTCGCAGAGATCACCGCCTCGCGCGCCGGGCGCTCCGGCGTCCCGCTGCGCGCCTCCGAGGGCCCCATCCGCCGCGATCGCGGCGCGTCGGGCGTGCTCGACGGACCGAGCCGCTGAGCGCAGCGCCGCACCCCGGAGGCCGCGCGCAGCTCGCGGCCCTCGGCCTGGCCGCGCTCGCGCTGCGGCCTCAGCTCGTCGGGATCGGGCCACTCGTGCCCGGCATGCAGGACGACCTCGGCATGTCCCACGCCGCGAGCGGCATGCTCGCCACCATCCCCGTGCTGTGCATGGGCGTCTTCGCCCTCCCGGGCGCGCGCCTGGCGGCGCACTGGGGGACGCGGCTGGCGATCGGCGCGTGCCTCGCGCTGATCGCGCTCGCCGGGCTGCTGCGCGCCGTGGTCCCCAGCGCGGCGCTCGTGCTCGCCTGCACGGTCGGGGTCGGCGTCGGCATGGGGATCTGCGGCGCGCTGCTGCCCGTGGCCGTCAAGGAGCGCTTCGCGGGCCGGCCCGGGCTGGGCACCGGCGCCTACACCACCGGGATCCAGGTCGGGGCCGTCGGCTCCTCCGTGGTGGTCGTGTGGCTCGCCAGCGTCAGCGGCTGGCGGCTGGCGCTCGCGGTGCTCTCGGTCGCCGCCGCGGCGGTCTGCGTGGCCTGGCTCGTGCTCGACCGCGACGCCGGCACGGAGCCGCCCCGGGCCCCCACCCCGGCCGAGCTCGCCACCGTCCTGCGCACCCCGGTGGTGTGGGCGCTGGTCGCCGCCTTCGCCCTCATGGGCACGGTCTACTACGGGCTGGTGGCCTGGATGCCGGACGCCTACGTCGAGCACGGCTGGGGGGCGGCCTCCGCCGGCGGCCTGGTCGCCGCGCTGAGCTTCGCCCAGGTGCCCGGCGCCCTGGCCGGAGCGTGGCTGGGCGACCGGATCGCCGATCACCGCCGGCTGCTGGGCGCCGCGGCGGCCGTGCTGGCCGTCGGGACCGTCGGGGTGGCGGCCGTGCCGCCGGCCGCCTACGCCGGGGCGGCGTGCGCCGGGCTCGGGATGGGCGTGCTGTTCACCGTCGTGCTCACCCTGCCCCTCGACCTCGGGGCGCACCCGACGGAGGCCGGCGCGATCGCCGGCGTGATGCTCGCGGGCGGCTACACGATGGCCGCGCTCGCGCCGGTCCTGCTCGGCGCCGTGCGCGACGCCACGGGCTCCTTCAACGGCGTGCTCTTCACCGTCGCCGGCGGCGCGATCCTCCTCGTCGTCGTGTGCGGGCTCGTTCCCGCGGGCTCGCGCCCCCCCGTCCCGGCCGGCGTGCCGTAGGCGGTTAGGCGAGCAGGGCGGCCATGCGGCGCAGGCCCTCCTCGAGCCGGTCGCGACCGGTGGCGTAGGAGAGGCGAAGGTGGCCCGCGCCGCCGGGGCCGAAGGCCGTGCCGGCGAGCACGGCGACCCCGGTCTCCTCCAGCAGGCGGTCGGCGAGCACCTCGGCGTCCTCGCCCGTGCCGCGTACGTCGCAGAACGCGTAGAACGCGCCGTGCGGCGTCGCGCACGTCACGCCGGGCAGGGCGTTGAGCCCGTCCACGAGCAGGTCGCGGCGGGCCCGGTACTCCGTGACCATGGCGGCGACCTGGTCCTGGGGCCCGGTGAGGGCGGCGACCGCCGCGCGCTGCACGAAGGGCGGCACGCAGGAGGTCGCGTTGACGGTGAAGCGCGTCAGCGGCTCGACCAGCGGCTCGGGCACGGCGGCGTAGCCGCAGCGCCAGCCCGTCATCGCGTAGGTCTTGGAGAGCGAGTCCAGCACGACGGTGCGCTCGAGCATGCCCGGCTCGGAGGCGATCGACGCGAAGGCGCCGTCGTGGACGAGGCGCGAGTAGACCTCGTCGGCGAGCACCCAGGCGTCCGTCGCCGCGAGCGACCGTGCGGCCGCTGCGAGCTCCGCGCGCGTGGCGACGGCGCCCGTCGGGTTGCTCGGCGAGTTGAGGATCACCAGCCGGGTCCGCGCGCTGAGCCGGTCACCGAGCTCATCGAGCGAGGCGAGGCCGACCGGGGTAGCGCCCGCCCAGCGGACCGCCGAGGCATAGATCGGGAAGCCGGGATCGGGCAGCACGACCTCGTCCCCCGTGCCGCAGGTGGCCAGGACGGTGAAGAACAGCAGGGGCTTGGCGCCGTTGCCGACGAGCACCCGGGCCGGGTCGATGGCGACGGCGCGCGTCCGCGAGAGCTCGGTGGCCGCGGCCCGGCGCAGCTCGTCGATCCCGGCGGCCGGGCAGTACCCCGTCTCCCCGGCCCGGATGGCGGCGAGGGCCGCCTCGCCCACGTGCGGCGGCGTGGGGAAGTCCGGCTCGCCGAGCTCGAGGTGCACGACGTCGCGGCCCTGCGCCTCGAGCGCCCGGGCGCGCGCGAGCACCGTGAAGGCGCTCTCCGTGCCGAGCTCGGCGACCCCGGGGGCGAGGTCGGACGGTGGGCGGGCCGCGGCCATCGCGCTCGCGCCTACTCCGTGCCGCGATGCACGACCTCGCCGCCCACGACGGTGAGCGCCACGGGGACGTCGGGCAGCTCGTCGGGTCCGACCGCCAGCGGGTCCGCGCCGAGCACGGTGAGATCGGCGCGCAGCCCGGCCGCCAGTCGCCCGGCGATCGCGGTCTCGCCCGTGACCTCGGCGGCGGCCACCGTGTAGCCCCAAAGCGCCTGCTCGGCGTCCAGCGCCTGCGCGGGCAGGTAGGGGACATGCTCCGGCGCGCCCGGCGCGCGGCGCAGCCTCGCCCATGCCATCCCGACGCGGGGGTCGAAGTCGGCCACCATCCAGTCCGAGCCGCGGGCCACGCCCGCGCCGCTGCGGGCCAGGTCGCCGGCGCGGAAGCCGCGCTCGTAGCGACCGGGGGAGAGGCCGTCGCACCACGAGCTCGGGACGCCGGGCTCGTCGAGGCCCTCCATGTGCAGCGGCTGCATGCCGGCGGCCACCCCGAGCGCGGCGAAGCGCGGCAGGTCCGCGTCGAGCAGCGTCTCGATGTGCTCCACGCGGTGCATCCCGTGCGCCGGCGGCCCCGCGGCCGCGTACGCGTCGAGCGCGCCGCGCACCGCGCCGTCGCCGACCGCATGCGTCACGCACGCGAAGCCCGCGGCGGTGAAGCGGCGCACCAGCTCGCGGTAGCGCTCGAGGTCGGGCCAGAACGGCGCGGCGTTCAGGCCGCCCGGTCCGGGATCGACGAGCCACGCCGTGCCCGAGTCCAGCACGCCGTCGAGGAAGAACTTCGCGGTACCCGTGCGCCAGCGGGCGCCCCGCGCGTGGGCGAGCCCGAGGGCGGCCTCGACCGCGTCCTGCGGCGTGTCGGGCTGCATGTGCATCGGCAGCAGGACGCGCACCGGCAGCTCGCCGCGAGCCTCGAGCGCGCGCACGACGTCGAGCAGGTCCGGGCCGCCCATCATCGCCATCGCCCCGGTGAGGCCGACGGCGGCCAGCGCCCGCAGCGTGGCGGCGTAGGCGTCGAGGCGCTCGGCCTCGGTCCACGCCGGCACGGCGTCGCGGACGAGGTCCATCGCGGCACGCTCGAGCAGCGCCCCGGTGGGGCGGCCATGAGCGTCGCAGACGACCTCCGCCGCCTCGGGGAACTCGCGCGGGCCGTCGACGCCGGCCAGTGCCAGCGCCGGCGGGGTGGCCAGCGCGGTGTGGCCGTCGAAGAAGTTCACCAGCGCCGGCGCCTCCCCGACGGCGTCCGCGACCGCGTCGGCGCGGATCCCCGCCTCGTGGAACGGCTCGTAGCGCACGGAGTGGCCGAGCACCCAGGTGTCCGGCCCGCAGCGGGTCCGCTCCGCCGCGAGCCGGTCGCGAACCTCGCCGAGCGTGCGCGCGCTGCGCAGGTCGACGCCGCGGGTCAGGTCCGTGCCGTGGAAGGGATGGATGTGGGTGTCCACCAGCCCGGGCAGCACGGTGAGCCCGCTGCCGTCGCTGACGTCGGTGGCCGGCCCGAGATGGCGACGGATCTCGTCGTCGTCGCCGACGGCGAGCAGCACGCCGTCGCGCCAGGCCACCGCGCCGGCGGCGGGCCGGTCGTCGGTCAGGGTGCGCACCCGGGCGCCGAGGATGGCGCCGTCGGCCGGACGCGGGTCGGAGGCGAAGTCCACGACCCAACCCTGACGGGCGCCCGCGCTGGGCGCAAGCGACGAGCGTCCGGTGCGGGCCGGTGCGCCCTGACGCTTCGTCGCCTCGCGACCGACGACCGGGCGTGTCATGGTGGCCCCGGAGATGGCCATCTCGCACTGGTTCGCCCAGCTGGACCCGCCGCCCGTGCCGCGGCCGGCGCTCGGCGGCCCGCGCGAGGCCGACGTGTGCGTCGTCGGCGCCGGGTTCACCGGCCTGTGGACGGCCTACGAGCTCTGCCGCGCGGACCCGACGCTCGACGTGGTGGTGCTCGAGGCCGAGGTCGCCGGCTTCGGCGCCTCCGGGCGCAACGGCGGCTGGGTCCTCGGCGAGCTCGCCGGGGCCTTCGAGACGTGGGCGCGCCGCGGCGGGCGCGAGGGCGCCCGAGCCCAGGTGCGGGCCATCCGCGCGACGGTCGCGGAGGTCGGGGACGTCGTCGCCGGTGAGGCCATCGACTGCGACTACCACCGCGGCGGCAGCCTCCACGTCGCCCAGACGCCGCTCGAGCTCGCGCGGATCCGGGCCCAGGTGGACGCGGAGGCGGCCTGGGGGGTCGGGACCGAGGACCCGGTGCTGCTCGACGCGCGGGCCACCGCGCGCCGCGTGGCGGTGGCCGGGGCGCTCGGCGCCCGCCACTCGCCGTGGTGCGCGCGCGTCCAGCCCGCCCGGTTGGCCCGCGGCCTCGCCGCGGCGGCCGAGCGCGCGGGAGCCACGATCCACGAGCGCACGCGGGTGACCCGGATCGAGCCCGGGGCGGCGCACACCGGGTTCGGGACCGTGCGCGCTCGCGTCGTCGTGCGGGCGACGGAGGGCTACACCGCCCGGCTCGGCGGGCAGCGGCGCGCCCTCGTGCCGCTCAACAGCTCCATGGTCATCACGGAGGCCCTGGGCGCGGACGCGTGGGCCCGACTCGGCTGGGACGACGCCGAGTGCCTGCTGGACGGGCGCCATCGCTACGTGTACCTCCAGCGCACCGGCGACGACCGCATCGCCATCGGCGGGCGCGGGACCCCGTACCGGTTCGGCTCGCGCACCGATCGCGAGCAGCCCCTGCCCGCGGCCACGGCCCGGGAGCTGCGCGACCGCCTGCTCGAGCTCTTCCCGGGCCTGGACGGGGTCGGGTTCGCGGCCGGCTGGCACGGGGTCCTCGGCGTCCCGCGCGACTGGACGCCGGGCGTCGGCCTGGACCCCGCGACGGGACTGGCGTGGGCCGGCGGCTACGTCGGCGAGGGCGTGGCGGCGTCCAACCTCGCGGGCCGGACGCTGCGCGACCTCGTGCTGGGCCGGGACACGGAGCTGACTCGGCTGCCCTGGGTGGCGGCACCGGCCCGCCCCTGGGAGCCCGAGCCGCTGCGCTTCGCGGGCGTACGGGGCGTCGACGCGCTCATGCGGGTCGCCGACCGGCGTGAGGGGCGGACGGGCCGCGCGGCGCTCGCCGCGCGCTTCGCCGACGCCGTCAGCGGTCGCTGAGGCGCCGCCCGGTCGGCCGGCCGCGGCGCCCGGTGGTCGCGATCGTGCCTCGCCGGCGGGCACGAGCGCGACCACCGAACCGCTCCCACCCTGACAGCCCGTCGCGCGCGGAGCATGGACGCTCAACGAGACGCCAACCCAACCGAACCCGGTTCTGGTTAAACTGCCGCCATGGAGGAGGCCGATGGCACTGCCATCGTCACGCTGCGGGGGGTCACGAAGCGGTTCGACGCGCTGATCGCCGTCGACGACGTCGACCTCGACGTGCGCACGGGCGAGTTCCTCGCCCTGCTGGGACCCTCGGGCTGCGGCAAGACGACGACGCTGCGGATGATCGCCGGCTTCGAGGAGCCCACGGAGGGCGAGCTGCGCATCGACGGCGCCTCCGTGGTCGGGGTGCCGCCGCACCGGCGCGCGGTCAACACGGTGTTCCAGCAGTACGCGCTGTTTCCCCACATGTCCGTGCTCGACAACGTGGCCTACGGGCTCAAGCAGCGCAAGGTGGCCAAGCGCGAGCGGCTCGACCGCGCGCGGGAGGCGCTCGCGCTCGTGCACCTCGAGGGGCGCGACGACGCGCGCACGAACCAGCTCTCCGGCGGTCAGCAGCAGCGTGTGGCGCTCGCGCGCGCGCTCGTGCTCGAGCCGAAGGTGCTGCTGCTCGACGAGCCGCTCGGCGCGCTGGACCAGAAGCTGCGCAAGACGATGCAGATCGAGCTCAAGCGCATCCAGGCCGAGGTCGGCATCACTTTCGTGTTCGTGACCCACGATCAGGAGGAGGCCATGGCGATGGCCGACCGGATCGCGGTGATGAACGCCGGGCGGATCGAGCAGCTCGCCCTGCCCGGCGAGCTCTACGACGAGCCCTCGACGCCGTTCGTGGCCGAGTTCATCGGCGACATGAGCGTCCTGCACGGGACCCTCGCCGGCGACGAGCTGCGGCTCGAGGCGGGCGGCCGGGTGCCGATCGGCCGCCGGCTGTGCGAGGCCGCCAACGGCGCCGACGTGCGCGTAGGCCTGCGGGCCGAGGCGGCGTCGCTCGGCGCCGCCGACGCGGCGTGCGAAGCGACCGTCGTCACGGCCATGGTGCTCGGGGACCGGATCCAGGTGCTCGTGCGACTCGACGACGAGCAGGAGCTGCTGGTGCGCCAGGGCCGCTCAGGCGACGACCGCGACGTGGCCGCGCTGCGTCCGGGCGACCGGGTCGGCGTCGCGTTCGATGCGCGCTGCGGCCTGCTGCTCGCCGAGTCCGACGCGCCCGCCACACCGACATCCGATCCGACGCTCCAGGGGGCGACCACGTGAAGCAGCCTGAACCCATCCGCATCCTCGCTCCCGAGTCGCGCCGGCGAGCGCTGCAGGAGGCGATCACCCGTCGTCAGCTCCTCAACGCCGGGGCGGTGGGCATGGCCGGCCTCTACCTCGCCGGCTGCGGCGGCAAGTCGGGCAGCGGCGGCGGCTCGAGCAGCGCCAAGGCGGCGCCCTCGCTGCAGGGCAAGCCGATCGAGAACAAGATGCTGATGGCCAACTGGGTCGACTACGTCGACCCGAAGGACGTCAAGGCCTACCACCGGGCGCTCGGGCCGAAGGTCACGATCGAGGGCTACGGCTCCAACGACGAGCTGATCGCGAAGCTCAGCGCCGGCGGCTCGGCCTACGACGTCATCGCCCCGTCGGGCAGCTACGTGCCGCAGATGATCGAGAAGAACCTGCTCATGAAGCTCGACCACGGCCTGATCCCGAACCTCAAGAACCTCGAGCCGGCCTTCACGAAGACGAAGTACGACCCGGGCAACAAGTACTCCGTCACGAAGAACTACGGCATCACGTCGTTCTACTACCGCAAGGACGTGGTCCAGGACCCGCCCACGACGCTCGCGGGATGGTTCGAGGCGCTGCCGAGGTACAAGGGCAAGACGATCAACCTCATCGAGGGCGGCTCGGAGATCTGGGGCGTCATCATGCTCGCCGCCGGCCACCACGAGGACTCCACGAACGAGGCCGACTACAAGGACGCGCTCAAGCTCGCCCTGTCGGTCAAGCCGGCGATCACCACGAATCAACTCGACCTACATCGAGCGGCTCGGCCAGGGGCGCATCGACATCGGCGTGGGCTGGAACGGGGACGTGCTGCGCGGCGCACTCGCGGCGAAGAAGAAGGGCATCGACATCGGCTTCACCGTCACCCAGGACACGGGCGAGTACTGGACGGACAACTGGACGATCGCCGCGGCGGCGAAGAACCCGGTGGCCGCCCACAAGTGGATCAACTACGTCCTGCAGCCCAAGGTCGCCGGCCGTGAGTGGGACTACGTCGGCTACACCGTGCCCGTCCAGGGCGCCAAGGGCTACGTCTCGCCCGAGATCGGCAAGAACCCGATGGTCGACATCCCGTCTTCGACGCTGGACAAGTACGAGTCGCAGATCGTCACCCCGAGGATCAGCGAGCTCACCGCGAAGTACTACACGAAGTTCAAGGCCTAGCGCCGTGGCCGCGCCGACCGCTGCCGTCAGCCGTCGCGCCCCCCGCAGTCCCCGGCTCCCCCGGCTCGCGGCGGGCGGGCTCGGCCTCGTCGCGGTGGCGCTGACGGCCGCGGTCTTCACCCAGTTCGGCACGTTCGCATCCGGGCTCGTACCGGCCGTGGCGCTGTTGGTCTGCGCGCTGCCGGTCTTCTTACTCGGCGGTGCGGCG
Source organism: Solirubrobacterales bacterium (assembly GCA_038258425.1). GTDB lineage: Bacteria > Actinomycetota > Thermoleophilia > Solirubrobacterales > Solirubrobacteraceae > DATLGB01. The sequence goes on from JBBSPV010000045.1 coordinate 13,813, forward strand.
CTCGTGCGCTCGGGGCTGCTGGGGCCCCCCGAGCGCGGCTACCCGCTCACCCTGCTGGGCCCGGCCGCCGCGTACTACGCCGCCTTCTTCGTCGTCCCGCTCGGCTTCCTCGTGCTGTTCTCCGTCGCCACCACCCGCGGCTTCGGCAACGTCGAGTACGGCTTCAGCCTGGAGAACTTCCGGGCGGCGCTGGACCCGATCTACATCAAGATCTTCCTGCGCACGCTGCGCTTCGCGGCGCTCGGCACGGCGCTGACCATCGTCGTCGGCTGGCCCCTGGCCTACTGGCTCGCGCGCTACGCGCCGCCGCGACGCAAGTCCCTGCTGCTCGCGCTCGTGATCATCCCCTTCTGGACGTCGTTTCTCATCCGCACGTACTCGTTCCTCATCCTGCTCGATCCCCAGTTCCCGCTGTCGCGCGGGCTGGACTCGCTCGGGCTCACGAGCGGGCCGCTGAGCGTCCTCTACACGGGCACGGCGGTGCAGCTGGCCATCGTCTACAACTACCTGCCGCTGTTCGTGCTGCCCGCCTACGCGGCGCTCGAGCGGCTGGACTGGTCGCTGCTGGACGCCTCCAGCGATCTCGGCGGCTCGGCCTGGGCCTCCCTGCGCCAGATCACCCTGCCGCTGGCCATGCCGGGCCTCATCACCGGCGCCCTGCTCGTGTTCATCCCGATGATGGGCGAGTTCGTCATCCCCCAGATCCTCGGGGGCGGCAAGGTCGACCTGATGGGCAACATCGTGCGCCGGGCCTTCCTCGAGCAGCAGAACTACCCGCTGGGGTCGGCCATCGCGATGCTGCTCATGGGCGTGCTGTCGGTGTTCCTCGTCGGCTACGTGTGGATGAGCACCCGGGCCACGGAGATCGCCGATGCCTGAGTGGCTGCGCCGGCTCGGGGCGCTGCTCGGGGGCCTCGCGCTCGTGGCGGGGGTCCTGGCCCTGCTCGGGTTCGTGGTCGGGCTCGTGGGCGGCGGCGTGTCGCCGCGCGCGCTCGTCGCCGCGCTCATCGGCGCGGTTCTCGTCGTGGCCGCCGTCCGCCTCGTCTCCGTCGCCGGGCTCCTCGGCGGCTACTCCGCGCTCGTCTACGTGCTGCTCTTCGCCCCGATCGTGGTCGTCATCGTCTACGCGTTCAACTCCGGCCGCTACGTGGCCGTGTGGGACGGCTTCTCGACGAAGTGGTTCTCCTCGGCGCTCGACGACAGTGCCATCACCGCGTCGATCGGGCGCTCGTTCCGCATCGCCTTCGCCACGGGGGTCGCCTCCACCGTGCTGGGCACGACGGCGGCGCTGGCCATGGTCCGCGCCCGCGCCCGGGCCCGCGCGCCCGTGGAGACGATCGTCCTGCTCACGCTCGTCGTGCCCGACGTCGTCATCGGCATCGCCACGCTCGTGTTCTTCGTCAACGTCGGCTTCCAGCTCGGCCTCGTGACGATGTTCCTCGCCCACTCGATCTTCTCCATGTCCCTCGTGGTGCTCATCGTGCGCGCGCGCTTCGCCTCCATGGGGGACACGCTGGAGGAGGCCTCGCGCGACCTCGGCGCCGGGCCGATCGCCACGTTCCGCCAGATCACGTTGCCGCGCATCGCCCCGGCGGTGATCGCGGGCGCGCTGCTGGCCTTCACCTTCTCCTTCGACGACGTGGTGATCTCGAACTTCACGTCGGGGGCCGGCAACGAGACCTGGCCGCTGCACGTCTTCTCCGCCCTGCGCTTCGGGCTCTCCCCGGAGCTCAACGCGGCCGCGACGCTCATGATCGGCGTGACCTTCGTCCTGCTCGCGGTGGCCGGGCTGGCCCTGCGCATCGGCGCCCGGCGGACCGGCGAAGAGACCGCGATGGCCGAGCTCGGCTGACGCGGCGCTGGTCGCTGCGAGACGGCGACGGCCCGGTTGAGCTCGACGACCGGCGACGGCGCCACCGGGCCAGCACGGCGTACGGCGCGGCGGCGCCGCCCAACCGCTCGGCCCGGCCCAGGCCGGCCAGACCGCGGCTGGATGAGCAGGTGGTCCCAGCGGCAGCGGTCCTGGTCGAGCAGGGTGACGATGGCACCGTCGGGACCGGTGCGGGCCCGCAGCCGCGAGGCCTGCAACTCCATCAGGGACAACCGCCCGTGCACCTCGGGCTCGTCCGGCACGAGGGCGGCCAGGATCCGGCACAGCCGCATCGCCTCGTCGCACAGCGCCGGCGGCACGAGATCCTCGCCCGCCCGGCGCTTGGCCACGTCATCAACCAGGCGCCCGGCCGGGGATCCCGGAGGCCGGCCAGTGCTCGAGAGCGGCGACCAGCGCGTCCTGCGCGAGGTCCTCGGCCCGTCCCACGTCATGGACGAGCCCCGCCAGGCCGGCGATGAGGCGGGCCGCCTCGATCCGCCAGACCGCCTCGACGGCGCGGTGGGCGGCGGCGCTGGTCACCCCGCGGAGGTGACGGCACGGCGCCCACGGCGCGACCGCCTACTGGTTCGGGTGCTGCTCGGCCATGGTCGCCCGCATCCGGCGTCGGCCTCGCGCAGCTCGGGTGTCTCGTTGTCGCCGAGGCCGCCGTCCTCGAACATGGGTCGGATCTCGATCTCGGACCCATCCGGCATCGGGCAGCGCTTGACCCACTCGATGACCTCCTCCATCGAGTCGACCTCGAGGATCGAGCAGCCGGCCACCAGCTCCTTGGTCTCGGCGAAGGGTCCGTCGATCACGGTGCGCTCGCTGCCCGAGAACCGCACGCGGGCGCCCTCGGAGCTCGGTTTGAGGCCGCCCGCCGCGAGGAGGATGCCGGCCTTGACCAGCTCCTCCTGGTAGGCGCCCATCGCCGCGAGCTCCTCAGTCGTCGGCAGCTCACCGGCCTCGTCGGTGGCTGCCGTCGCCTTGCCGATCACCATGAATCGCATCGTCATCCCTTGCGCTCTCGTCTGCCCGGGCCCCGGTCGTCGTGACCGGTCCGAACCCGCGCACACCAGTACGTCGAACGGCCCGACGCGGGTTCGACATCGTCGCCGAACGATGCTCGCGCCACGGCGGCGTCAGAACCTGGATCTCGCGCAGCAGCTCGGGAAGACACGCCCTAGGGCACTGGGCAGGTGAAGGTCGCCGTCGCGGTGTTGTCGGCTTCGTCGGCCTCCGCCACCTGGCCCCTGGCGTCCGCCGTCGCGGTGCGCGCACCCGGCTGGCAGTCGAAGCGGACGGTCGTCGACGCGCCGGCGGCCAGCGCCCCGACGTCAAAGGTGTCGGCCCTCGCCTGGAAGTTGGCGTCGACGTAGCTGACCGTGACGAAGAACGGTCCCGCGTCGACGATGCCCGCGTTGCGGATCGTGGCCGACGTGGCCGTGAAGGCGCTGATCGACAGGTCGGGCCGGAACACGCGCGGCGGGCGCGGGGTGATGACCACCGGCGGCTGCAGCACGCGCGGCCGGTCGCCGCTGCGGCCGAAGAGCGTGTAGTACGGCGCGAAGCCGGCCGCGTCGAGGACGTTGCCCGTGGCCGCGAACAGCTTGCGGCTCGGCCACGCCGGGCGCACGGCGAGGTAGTCGCCCACCCGCGTGGCCCCGACGGAGCCGTTGGCGATCCGGGCGAAGCTGCGGCGGTTGGTCAGGTAGCCGATGCCCCAGCCGGGATACTGCTTCCCGCCCCCGGCCAGGTAGGTCATCGCGATCTCGCCCGACGGCCCGCCTGCGAGGTAGGGGTAGCTGTAGGCGTAGTCGGGATTCCAGATCGACTGCTGATCGACGAGCGTGCTCCGGGTGAGGATCGCGAGCTCGACATGGGCCTGGGGGAACTGCTTGACGCCGTCGAGCTTGTCCGAGCCGTCCTTGTTCTTCGTGCCCTCCTCGCGCTTGCCGGAGGTCCAGGCGGCCCAGATGTGCCCGTCGCCGGGGCCCGCGCCCTCCATGGCGGCGCCGGAGATCAGCGCGGTCGGGCCTCCGCACCCCTGGAAGGCGAGGAAGTCCTGTCCGTCCGGCGATGTCGCCGAGCAGTCCTGGGTGGGCACCGTGCCGATCGGGATCTTGTTGGCGTAGGTGGTCGTCGTGGTCTCCGGCCAGCGCTTGAGCTCGAGCTCGCTGGTGCTCGACCGCCGCACGGCGTAGCCGGTCCGGTGGGTGTTCTGGACCGGCTTGAGCGTGGTCTCGCCCGCGTACGTGTGGTACCACCAGTCGAGGAGCCCGTCGCGGAGGCCGCTCTTGCGAAAGCGCGCCCAGAAGGCGGTGTTCGCCGACGGGCTGTTGACCGTCAGGTAGAGGTACTTGCGGCCGACCGCCAGGTCGGGGAAGTCGAGCCAGTCGCCCTTGAGACCGAAGTCCCGCGAGGTCAGATCCCAGAAGCGCCACCGGGTTCCGCCGGACTCGGCGACGTCCTTCGGGCTCGCGACCGCGAGCCGCAGGCGATTCTCGCCCGGCCGCTTCCTGCAGTCCTTCTGCACGGTGCACCAGTACTGCATGAGCCAGTAGAACCGGTCCGTGGCGGCGTCGTAGTGGAGCACCTGGTCGACGCCCGCGCCGCCGTCCGGGTTCTTGAGGCTCGCCGGGTCGCTCGTGGAGTAGATGTCGACCGGGTTCTTGTACGTGAAGGTCCGGCCGCCGTCGGTGGAGACCGCGAGGTAGGAGTTGCCGCTGACCAGGACGACGTCGCCCGCGGTGGCCGAGCTCGGGTCGATCGGGCTCAAGGAGGTGCTCGGGGTGCCGAGGCTCGTGCGGCGGAAGACCCCCACCGGGTCGTTGAGCGCGGAGAAGCCGCGAGGGAGCGGGCGAGGCGAGGCCGCGGTGGCGTCGCCCTCGGTGTTCGTCGGCTTGCCCCGGCCCCCCGTGCGCGGGCGGTCCGGCCCGATCGGCAGCGGCTTGATCTCGCCCTCGCCCTGGTCGTTCTCGTGTGGCTGTCGCCGCCGGACGCCGCTGCCCGGCAGGCCGCCGTCGGCCCGGTTGACCCGGATGCGCCCGCCCCGGTGACCCCGGTCGCGGCATCGCTTGAGCACCCTCGAGCGGCGCAGCAGCCGCTCGACCCGCGCGAGGCGACGGCCCACGCGTCCGACGTGGTCGATGAGCGCCACCGCCGTCGCGACCTTGCAGAAGCGACGGTGCCGGGCGGCGCGCAACGCGATCCGCGCCTGGGAGCGGCTGCGGCGGCGGGACTCCGGAGCCACGCGCCCGGGCAACCGGCGGACTCCCCGCCGCACCGGACGCAGGAGCTTGACCACCTTGGTCTTCAGCGCGCGGCGCGACGAGCGGGCCGACGCCGGATCGGCACCCACGCACGTGAGCAGCAGCAGCAGGGCGAGCAGGGTGACGAGCGCCGAACGGGCGACGGAGCGCCGGTGAGGGCCGGGACGGGTCGCGCGCATGGGGCCGAGTCTCGCGCCCGCGCCCCGTGACTCGCCACGGGGGAGCCTCCCTACTCTTTGCTCGTGGTCGCCGGTGGGTGGCCGTGGCCGCGCAGGGCCTCGCCGAGCGCGACGCGGGAGTCGATGCCGAGCTTGCGGTAGGCGCCGCTCAGGTGCTTCTCGACCGTCTTGCGGCTGACGAACACCGCGTCGGCGATCTCCGGGTTCGACAGGCCCTGGCGCGCGAGACCGGCCACGCGAGCCTCGCTCGCGGTCAGGGCGTGGACCCCGGTCAGGCGCCGGTGGCGCGGCCGGGCCCCGGCGATCCGCAGCTCGGCCCGGGCCTGCTCGATCAGCGGCCTCGCGCCGCACGCCTCCGCGAGGTCGAGTGCGAAGCGCAGCGGCTCGCGCGCCCGCACCGCGTGGCCGGCGTGGCGTAGGGCTACGCCGAGGTCGACGAGGGCGCGCGCGTGCTCCACGCGCGCGGGCGAGCGCTCGAGCTCGGCGATCGCCTCACGCAGCAGCTCGAGTCGTGGGGCGCCCTCTGCGAGCCGCGCCGACGCTCGCAGGACCGTGCCGACGTCGCGGGCCCGTCCGCCGTGCCGCGCCGCCTGTAGGTCGGCCGCGACGAGCGCCAGGGCCTCGGCGCGGGCGTCGGGGGCCAGGCAGCGTGCGAGCAGGGTACGCCAGGGGAAGGCCCCGGGGTTGGCGATCGCCAGCTGGTCGCACAGGACGCCGCAGGCGCGCAGGGCCGTCGCCGCCGCGCGGCGATCGCCGCGTGCGAGCGCCAGCCGGCCCCGGTGCTCGAGCGCGCCGGCGGCCATGGTCGTGGCCTGCAACTCCCCGGGGACAGCGACGGCGAGGAGCTGTGCCGCCTCCTCGTCGGCCCCCTGATCGATGCGGGTCTGGGCCAGCTGGGTCCGGGCGTAGCCGGCCGGGAAGTGCTGCGCATGCTCCTCGGCCAGCGCGAGCGCGGCGCGCCCCGACGTCTCGGCTCCGGCCAGGTCGCCGCGCCGGTGCTGGACGTAGGCCCGCCAGCCGTCGACGGCCATGAGACCCATGACCGATCCGCGCCCCCGCGCGTCCGCGGCCATGTGCACCAGCAGCGCGTCCGCCGCCTCGAGCCGGTCGACGTGGGCGAGCGCCACCACGGCGGTGACAGCGCCGGCGCTGTCGCCGCCCTCCTGGGCGACGAGGCGTCCGTCGTCGAGTCCCCGCTCCACGAGCGACAGGACCGACGGGGTCGGTTCCCCGCGCAGGGCGAGGCGCAGCGCCAGGCACAGCTGGAGTTCGCGGCCGGCGGCCCCGCCGGCCTCGGCGAGGGCCAGCAGTTCGGGAAGGCGGGCGTCGAGCCGGGTGGCCTGGCGCGCGTCGATCGCGTCGTTGCGCGCCCGCTGGGTCTCCAGCCGCAGGGCCAGCGGGCGGTCGCGCCCGTCGAGGTCTGCGAGGGCGGCCGACGAGATGTCGCGGGCCTCGGCGACGCGGCCGCCGAAGCCCACGGCCTCGGCGAGCAGCACCGCGGTGTGGGCGCGCTCGCCTGGGTTGCGGCCGCGCCGCAGCGCGTCGCGCAGGTGAGCCTCGGCGCCCGGTTCGCGCGCCTGCAGCTCCGCGCCGCCGAGCTCGTGCAGCAGGGCAGGCGTCAGCTCGGGCCCGGCCGGCTCGTCCAGCGCCCGGCGCAGGTAGCCGGCCGCCTCGGCCGGCGCGCCGGCCCGCAGGGTTCGATGAGCGGCCGCTCGGAGCCAGCGGACGACGTCCGGATCCGCCAGCGGCTCAGCCGCCATCAGGTGGCTTGCGACCTCGACCGCGTCGGCCCCCTCCGCCGCGAGCAGGCGTCCGACGCGGCCGTGCTCGAGGGCACGTCGCTGCGCCGGGAGGCTCCCGTAGACCGCCGTCCTGACGATCGGGTGGGCAAAGCCCAGGGGACGCGTGCCGACGATCCCTGCGGCTTCGAGGGCGTCCGCCGCGCTCGCCGCCTCGAGGTGGTCCAGGCCCGCGAGCCGCGCCGCGGTGCGCAAGCGGGCCCGCGGCCCGATCACGGCGATCGCTCCCGCGAGCTCACGTGCGGGCCGAGGCAGCTGGGCGAGGCGCTCTCGCACCGCTCGGCCGACGGTCTCGGGCGTGACCCGCTCGATGGCGGCGAGAACGTCTTCGCCGCGAGCGGCGGCGCGCGCGAGCGTGCGCGACAGCTCGCGCACGAAGAACGGGTTGCCGGCGGCCGCCGTGTGGCAGGCGCGCGCGACCCGCCCGTCGACGCCCCGGTCCAGGACGTCCGCAAGCACCCGCGCCGTGGCGGCCTCGCTCAGCGGCGACAGGCCCAGGTGGTTTCCGTCGGTGATGGGGACGGTGGACCCGGGTCCGACGTCCGGCTCTCCGGATCGCGTCGCCACGACGAGGAGCAGCCGCAGGCCGGTGAGCCGGCGACCGACGTACGCGAGGCCGCGCAGCGAGGCGGGGTCGCTCCACTGGAGATCGTCGACGAGCACGATCAACGGACCCGCGGCGGCGAGCCGCGCGATCAGCCAGTAGATGCCGTGCAGCGTCGCCGCCTCCCCGCCCGGAGCCTGTGCCCAGCGGTCGCCGGCTGGGTCCACGACGGGTGCGGCCATCGCGGCCGCCCCGGAGAGGAGCGTCGCGCGCTCGGTCTCGGAACGGCCGGCGATGGGCGGCTCGAGCAGCTGACGCATGACCCCGTAGGCGAAGTCGCGCTCCTGCTCGGCCCCCGTGGCGCAGAGCACGGTATGGCCGCGGTCGTGCCCGAGCGCCGCGGCGGCCGCGAGCAGCGCCGTCTTGCCGATCCCGGCCGGCCCGTCCACCGCGACCGACGCGCCGGAACCAGCCTCGACCGCGTCGAGCAGCGCCGTGATCCGCTCCAGCTCCAGTTCACGCTCGTACAGCGCACCCTCATCGGCGACTGCCGCCACGGCCGAGTTCCTCTCGTCGAGGGCCGCGGCAACCCTATCCGAGGCGCCGCGGTGGGACCAGAGCCGGCCGCGGGGCTCGGATCAGAGGCGCAGCAGCGCGGCCGTCGCCGCCGCGGCGACGACGACGACGAGGAAGGGCGCCCGCCGCCAGACGAGGACGGCTGCGACGCCGAGGGCGGGCACGCGGGCGTCGAGCACGAGCCGCTCGCCGCCGTCGAGGGTCTGGACGAGGATCAGCGCGGCGAGCAGCGGGATGGGGAGGACGTCGAGGATCGCGCCCGAGCCGCCGTCGACGATGCGCCGCCCGGCGAACACCGGGCCGAGCGCCTTGAGCGCGTACGCCGCGGCGGCGAGCGCGAGCAGGACCCCCCAGCTCATCGCGCGGCCTCCCTGGCGTGCCGGCGGACGACGGCCAGCGCCGGCACGACGCCCAGCAGCGCGGCCATGATCGGCAGCCCGGCGGGGGTGAGCGGCACGAGCACGACGGCGATGAGGGCGCCGGCGAGCGCCGCCGTCCGGGCGCCCGGGCGGCGCAGCTGGGGCGCGAGCAGCGCGAGGAACACGGCCGGAAACATCGCGTCGAGCCCGAAGGCACGTGGATCGCCGAGCCCGCCCCCGGCGAGTGCGCCGATCAGGGTGCCGAGGTTCCAGAAGGCGAAGACGCTCAACCCCGTGACGAGGAACGCGCGGTGCGCGGAGCGCGGATCCTCCTGTCCGCGGGCCATGGCGGTCGACTCGTCGATCACGAGCTGGGCCTCCAGGGCCCGCCGCGCGCGGCCGCCGCGCAGGACGGGCCCGAGCGAGAGGCCGTACACCGCGTTGCGCGTGGCGAGCAGCAGCGCGGGCCCGAGCGCGGCCAGCGCGCCGCCGCCCGCGCCGAGGACGCCGACGACCGCGAACTGCGACGCACCCGTGAACACGAGGGCCGACATCGCGCACGTCTGGGCGACGGAGAGGCCGGCGCTGACGGCGAGGACGCCGTAGGAGACGGCGTAGACGCCCGTGGCCACGCCGATGGCCAGCGCGTCGCGGGTGATGGTGCGGGGCCCCATGCGGGGTGGGAGGCTAAGCGCCGCCCGGCCGTCGGGATGGCTAGGCGGGGTTCGAACCTGCGACCTCTCGCCAAGGACGAGCGGCCCGTTGACCTGAGCGATCGCCCGGCTACACCTGTCGAGGTCGTCATCCAGGTCCGCTGCTCCGCAAGCTCGGAGCGGGTCGCGTGGCTTGGCTGCCGGGCGCTGTCCATGGGCTGACGCGGGTCGCCTCCGCGGGCGGAACGTGGCGTACGGTGACCCGCGACTCGATGCGCAGGCTGCTGGTGATGCTGACGACGATGTTCCTGGCCGTCGTGCTGGGCGCGGCGACCGCGCCGGCGCAGCCGATCTGCCGTTCGCAGCATGACGCGTGCGTCGAGCGTCTGATCGCCGAGATGCGACAGCGCGTCGACCGGCTCGGGTGCCGGCACGATGCCGCCTTCGCACTGCTCTACGAACGCACGACCGAGGGAATCCAGACCGCGCTGCGGTCCGGCGCGTTCAGCGACCGGCCGCTGTGGAACCAGGTCACGACCGCGTTCGGCCGCTACTACCTCGACGCTGCGACCGCGTCCCGGCACGGGCACCGCTCACGCGTGCCCGGAGCGTGGCGAATCGCGTTCGCGGCCGCTCGCGGCGAGAGGGTCGCGACGCTGGGTGACGTGTTTCTCGGGATCAACGCGCACGTCAACCGCGATCTGGCCTACGTCTATGCCCGGTTCAGGGTGCGCAGCCATGCCGACCACCTCGTCGTCAACACCGTGCTTGCGCGCGTCCAGGGCACGGTGCTGCCGGAGCTGATCGGCCGCTATGACCCTGTCCTGGCTGCGCAGCGCTCACGTGACCCCGGGCTGTCGCTGGACATCGGCGCCTGGCGGGAGCTCGCCTGGCGCAACGCCAGGCGCCTGCGGGCCGCGCCCTCGCGCGCCGCAAGGAGGCGGGTCGCGGCGGGCATCGAGCGTCACGCCGACGCGACGGCGCGCCGAATACGGGCGGCGTTCCCGGCCACGGCCGACCAGGCGGCCGCGCGCGACGTCTACTGCAACTCAGTCAACTGACGGCCGGCAGGGCGCAGAGCGCTGCTCCCAGCGCGATCGGGCGCGGACGCCGGCCAGGACCCGCGGCCAGGCACCATGCTGCCCTCGCGATGAGCGCCGGCTGACTGGCCTGAGCTGAGGTCCCGACTCCCTGAGACGCGCGTGCACACGAGATACGCGGGTGTCGGCGTGGGCGGGACCTCGCGTTCGCGCGTCGCACCGCAACGACGAACTCGTTGCCGGCGCCACTCGCGTCGAGCGCCTCAGGCTCTCGCCGCGCGCGGCTGGTGCCGATGACCGCGTGGTCAGCGCTGAGGCGCTCCGTCAGGCGAGCGTCGCCGGCCCACGATCCCCGCGAGCGTCGGCCTGCAGGATCGGAGACGAGGGCCTGAAGCCCTTGAAGGTGCAGTAGACGCCGAGGAACAGCTCCCACAGGAACTCCGGGATCGTTGCGAGCGGATCGCGCGGGGCCCATCGCTTCGCACGGCGTGGGATGATCTTCTACGTCATGCCACTGGCCGATTGGTTCGCCGAACGGACCGTCAAGGGGATGCTCACGCGTATGGTCGGTGCCTGGCTGCTGGTCGGCCTCCCGGTCATCGCAGCGCGTATCTGGTGGTCGGTCGCCGCCGCCATCGCCGTGTTCGTCGTCACCGTGACGATGTACGTGGCGGTAGCGGTTCGCTACACGCACCAACACCGCCCACAGACCCGGCGCGGGCCTCGGGTCAAGTGGGGAAGACCACGTCGAGACGCGTGAGCTCGGGGCCGTCGGTACTCCCCTGCATGGGAGCGGTGGTGCTTGGTCTCGCCTGCTGACGAGGAGTGTCATGCCAGAAGCTTCACGAAGGTCAGCTTGGCCGCGGTTGGGGACGCCGGCCCCGGAAGCGGATTCGGTGACCGTCGGGAGGCACGGGTTACGCGCGAAGCCTTGGCGGCTGAGCGCACCGGCGGCACCCTCTTCCGCCTGCTTCCCGGTCAAGCGCAGCCCGTTGGGACGGCTGCCCGTAAGAGGCCGAGGGCAGCAGTCTCAGCCGGGCGCTTCTGCTGAGATCGTCCGCATGCTCTCGATCACCCACCTCACGACAGTCGTCGTGCCCGTCGCTGATCAAGAGGAGGCGCTCGCCTTCTACGTCGAGCGCCTCGGACTGGAGAAGGTCCTCGACTTCACGTACGAATCAGGCGAGCGGTGGCTCGAGGTGGCCCCGCAGGGCAGCACGATCAGCCTCACGCTCGCCGAAGCCCGCCCCGAGCGGCCGGCGGGTATCGAGACGGGCATCGTCCTCGCCAGCCGCGACGTCCGCAGTGCCCTGGAGGAGCTGCGTGCCGCGGGCGTGCCGACGGACGCAGAGCTGCTCCCACGGGACGCCATCACCTGGTGGGCGGGAGCCCCGCTCGCCGGACGGCCCGACCAGTTCCGCGTCTTCGACCCCTACGGCAACTCGCTGCTGATCGTCGCCGACCTCGGCTGACCTCGCGACCCGACCGGTCTTCAGCGCCTCCGCCAGTTCGGATCGGCGGGGCGCGGCGCGCCGATCAGGGCCGCGCCGCCGAAGCCGCCCGGCTCCCTGCGCCGGCGCTCGGGTAGCCGTCCCCGACCTGGGGTCCCGGCTTGGACGGACAGCAGCAGCGTCGAGTGTCGTGCCCCGCGGGCGGACCGCCTTTGGTCTCTGAGCGAGCGCGACCTTACGGCGAGGAAGAATCGAGCGGCCAGGACGTTGCTCGTGAGTCGATCGGCCGTCCTCGTGACCGGCATGTCCGGAACCGGGCTGTCGACCGCGGCTCGCCCCGGGGGCTTTCGGCGGATGGGCACGGCTGGTTTCGAACCAGCGACCTCTCGCGTGTGAAGCGAGCGCTCTCCCACTGAGCTACGCGCCCTCGGTCCCGCCCCCGCGACGGGTGTGCGGAAGGGTAGCGCCGGGTCGAGCGACCGGCTGCCCGTGAGGCAGAAGCGACTCCGTGTGCTCCCAACGACACAAACTCGCCTTCGGCCCGCCCAGTAGCCCAGCGGAGGAGGGCAATAGGCGGATCGGTGTCGGTGAAGCGCCCGTGAGCCGCCTCCTGTCCCGGGCCGCCGCACCCGCCCCGCCGCACCCTGCCCCGGCGCCGCCCGCGCGCCCGCCTCAGCGCGCCGGCGCGGCCTCGGCCGCCGCGGACACGGCGAGCTGGTCCGCGCGGTCGTTGAGCGCCTTGTGCGCGTGGGCGGCGCCCGTCTCGTGGCCCTTGACCCAGTGCCAGCGCACCTGCTCGTGGCGCGCGATCTCGGCCTCGAGGGCCTGCACGAGATCCTGGTTCTTGACGGGCTTGCCGGCGGCCGTCTTCCACTGCTTGCGCTTCCAGCCGTCGAGCCACTTCGTCATGGAGTCGAGCATCAGGCGCGAGTCGGTGACGATGCACACGCGGCTGCCGGCCGGGAGGGCGCGCAGGCCCTCGATGGCGGCCGTGAACTCCATGCGGTTGTTCGTCGTGTGCGGGTCGCCGCCCGAGCGCTCGAGCGGCTCGCCGCCGTCGGGCCCGACGACGATCGCGGCCCAGCCGCCGGGGCCGGGGTTCCCGCTGCACGCCCCGTCCGTCCACACGAGGTACTCCCCGGCGCGGGGCTCGAGCGCGGCCTCGGCGGAGAGCTTGCGACGGCGGGTGGGCGGTGCGGCGGGCATGCGGCGCAGGCTAGGCGCCCGCTTACGAACGCGAGTGGTCCGTCGCCGCAGGACATCCCGGGGCGCCCTCCGCGGTGAGCACCGCGTCGCGGATCGCGGCCGAGGTCGCCTCCGCGGCCAGCACGCAGGCCACCGTCGGATCGACCTCCACCGCCCCCGAGGCGAGGCAGCAGGCGAGGTCGCCGTCGGACACCGTGGCCGTCGGGGAGACGGCGCGGGCGACACCCGCCGAGGCGGCGCGGGCGACGAGGAACGCCTCGAGCTTCGTGAGCCGGGCGTCCGTGCAGACGCAGACGAGCGTCGTCGCCGCCCGCAGCGGCGACCGGGCGCCGGCGAGCATGAGCTCGGTCGCCCGCGTGTAGGCCCCGTCGCCCCAGGCACCGGCCAGCACGGTGCCGTCCGCGGCGAGCACGTCCCCGACCGGGTTGACCGCCGCGATCGCCGTGAGCGTCGCGCCCCCGGCCCCGAGGCGGGCCGCGCCGAGACCGCCCTTGGTCATCGCCGCCGGCCCGAGGAGCTTCCCCACGGAGCAGCCCGCGCCGGCGCCGACGGACCCGCGCTGCACCGCCGGGTCGGCCGCCTCGCACGCCGCGCGCCCCATGGCCGCGTCGGGCCACGCCCCGGGGTCGCCCACGAGCAGATCGTAGACGACGGCCGCCGTCACGAGCGGTATCCGGCCGGCCGGGGTCTCGAACCCGCGCCCGGCGTCGAGCAGCCAGGCCGCCGCCCCGTCCGCCGCCGCGAGGCCGCGCGCGCTGCCGCCCGCGAGCACGACCGCCTCGGGGCCGGGCGTCGAGGTCCACGGGGCGAGCAGGTCGGACTCCCGAGTCCCGGGCGCGCCGCCGCGCACCTCGCCGGCGCCCACGGACCCCATCGGAGCGAGGATCGCCGTGCACCCCGTCCACCCGGCGCGATCCGTCGCCTGACCGCAGCGGAAGCCCTCCGGCAGCGAGACCATGGCTCCCATCCTCTACCATCGGTGCCGGACCGTGCTAGGCGGGGCAGTAGCGGAGCCTTGTAACCCGCAATCCGCTCTAGCGGGGCCGAATCCCCTTCCGAGGGGTGTTGTCTCCCGGGTCAGCGCAGCGGTGGTGGCGTCGAAGGCCGGGTCCCATGCGGTGTCGGCCCGTGAACCAGGTCAGGTCCGGAAGGAAGCAGCCTTAAGCGGTCACCGGCAGGCGCAGCGGGGTCGCCCGACCGGAGCCATCGGCGATGAACGCGCCGTGGGTCGCACCTCGACGAAGGGTGCACGGTCCGTCTTTCCTGCACCGATCGGCCGCCCGCCCGGGCCGTAGACTCCGGGCCTCATGGCCTCGCTGTACCGCCGCCACCGCCCGCGCACCTTCGCCGACGTGGTGGGCCAAGAGCACGTCGTGCGCACGCTGCGCAACGCGATCGAGCAGGACAAGGTCCACCACGCCTACCTCTTCGTCGGCTCGCGCGGGACGGGCAAGACGTCGATGGCCAAGATCCTCGCGGCCTCGCTGAACTGCGTCCACGGCCCGACCACCACGCCGGACGGCACGTGCGAGTCCTGCCGCTCGATCGCCGCCGCCACCTCCCTCGACGTGATCGAGATGGACGCGGCCTCCAACAACTCCGTCGACGACATCCGCGACCTGCGCGAGCGCGTCGCCTACGCGCCGGTCTCCGGCAAGTACAAGGTCTACATCCTCGACGAGGCGCACATGCTCTCCACCCCCGCGTGGAACGCGTTCCTCAAGACCCTCGAGGAGCCGCCGCCGCACACGATCTTCGTGCTCGCGACCACCGAGGCGCAGAAGGTCCTGCCGACCGTGGCCGACCGCTGCCACCGCTTCGACTTCCACCGCCCGAGCCTCGGGCAGATCGCCGGCGTCGTGCGCCGGGTGGCGGACGCGGAGGGCATCGAGATCGGCGACGAGGCGATCGCGCTGATCGCCCGCTCGGCCACCGGCTCGTTTCGGGACGCGCTCGGCACGCTCGAGCAGCTCGTGGCGTACTCCGGCCCGGTGATCGCCCTCGAGGACGTGCTCGCGGTGCTCGGTGCCGTCGACGCCGAGCTCGTGCTCGGCACGGTCGACGCCGTGGCCTCGGGCAACGCGCGCGACGCGCTGCTCGCCGCGGCCCGCCTGGCCGACTCCGGCCGCGACGTCGGCCGCTTCTTCACCGACCTCGAGGGGCACCTGCGGGCGCTGATGGTCGTCCAGACGCTCGGCGGGGAGGTGCCGGCCGAGCTGCGCATGACGGCCGACGCGGACGAGCGGCTGCGCGAGCAGGCGGCGCGGGTGGACGGCGGGTCGGTCGTGCGGCTGCTCGACCTGCTCGCCGCCGGCCTGCGCGCGATGAAGGACGGCGCGGACGCCCGCACGCAGCTCGAGCTCGCGCTGGTCAAGGCCGCCGACCCGGCACGGGACCCGTCCGTCAAGGCCCTGCTCGCGCGCCTCGAGCGCCTCGAAGGGGCCGGTCACCGCACTTCCGGCCGCGGGGGAGCCGGAACCGCGGTCACCCCCGCGCCGGCCCCCGCGCCCGAGCCGGCCCCCGCGCCGGCGTCCGCGCCCGCCCCGCCCCCCGCGCTCGAGCCCGCCCCGCCGCCGATTCCCGCGCCCGCGCCGGCGCCGGCGCCCGAGCCGC
>JBBSPV010000046.1:0-28831 GCA_038258425.1 Solirubrobacterales bacterium
ACTCGGCGGCCACGCCCGCCAAGCCGGCGCCGACGGCGGCCCCCACCGCCACGCCCGCCCCGACCGCCACGCCCGCCCCTGCGCCGGCCGCCACCGCGGGGCCCGCGCCGGCCGGCGTCGAGCACGTCTCGGACGTCACGACGCTGCCGACGGACGCCTCGGGTCAGCCCGGGCCCGCGCCGACGGCCATCGTGCCGCAGCCGACCACCGCGACCCCCCCGCCGCCCCAGCCCACGGCGGCACCGACCCCGCTCCCCCCGCCGCCCGGCCCCACCCCGGCGCCGACCGCCCCGCCGCGGGTCCGGCCCGTCCCCGTCGGCTGACCGCCGCCCGTGGCGCCGGCGGAGATCAGCTTCGACGAGTTCCTGGCGGTCGACCTGCGCGTCGGGCGCGTGCTCTCCGTACAGCCGTTCCCCGAGGCGCGCAAGCCGGCGTGGAAGCTCGAGATCGACTTCGGGCCCGAGGTCGGGATCAAGCGGTCCTCGGCGCAGATCACGAACTACGCGCGCGAGGCGCTCGAGGGGCGGCTCGTCGTCGCAGTGGTGAACTTCCCCCCGCGCCAGATCGGCCCGTTCCTGTCCGAGGTGCTCTGCGTCGGCGCCCCGGACGCCGAGGGGCGCGTGATCCTGCTGGCCCCGGACGCCGACGTGCCGGTCGGCGGCCGGATCTTCTGACGCCGGGGGCCTAGGGGTGGCGGAGGCGGCGCGCGGCGCCGGGACGGCCGAGACACGCCGTGTCCGCCGAAGGTGGGCCCCCGAGCGTCACCCTCAGGCGCCGATGGAGAACAGCGCCTCGAGGTCGTGGCGCGAGAAGACCTCGAAGGCGAGCATCGTGTGGGTGCGGCGAATGCCGGCCAGCTGGGCGAGCTGGTGCTGGACGACCTTGGAGACGTCCTCCGGCGCGCGCACCCGGACCAGGCAGGCGAAGTCCCAGTCGCCCGTGACGGAGTAGGCCTCGGCGACGCCGTCGACGCCGGCAAGCGCCTCGCCGAGCGTGGCCAGCGCGGCCTGCTCGGCCTCGACGAGGACGATGGCGTGGGTCACGCCGCGCCCTCGAGGGAGCGGGCCAGCTCGAGGCCGACCGCGACGCCGATGAGCATGCTCACGCGGGTCTCCTCCGCGACGAGCGTCCGCACCGCGAGGTCGCGCTCGCCGGCGTCGGGCTGCTCGACGGCCTTGCGGACCTCCTCGCGGTGGGCGGCCCCGAAGAAGTCGCCCTCCTCCAGCGCCTGGTTGAGGATCCGCTGCAGCTGCGGGGCGGCGTTGCCGACGGCGCGCAGCGCCTCGTCAAGGCGCCCGGGCTCCGTGAGGGACTGGACGGCGGCGTCCACGGCCTCGTCGGAGTAGCGGTTCGGAGCGGCCACGAAGGGGCAGCATACGTCGCACATGGCCATCGCCCTCACGTCGCTCAGCCACGGGGCCGGCTGCGGCTGCAAGATCGGCGCGGCGCAGCTCGGGCCGATCGTCGCAACGCTGCCGGTGCCGACGGACCCGCGGGTCCTCGCGTCGGCCGCGACCGCCGACGACGCCGGCGTCGTGCGCCTCACGGACGAGCTGGCGGTCGTCCACACCGCGGACTTCTTCACCCCGATCGTCGACGACCCGTACTGGTTCGGGCGGATCGCGGCCACCAACGCGCTCTCGGACGTCTACGCCATGGGTGCCACGCCCGTGTGCGCGCTCAACCTCGTGGCCTGGCCGCTGGAGCGGCTCGGGGGCGACGCCCTGGCGGAGGTCCTGCGCGGCGGCTTGGACGCCGTCACCGCCGCCGGAGCGTCGGTGGTGGGCGGCCATTCGATCGACGACCCCGAGCCGAAGTACGGGCTCTCCGTGATGGGCACGGTGCATCCGGACGCCCTGCTGGCCAACAACGGGGGCCGGCCGGGCGACGCGCTCGTGCTCACCAAGCCGCTCGGAGCCGGGACGGTGGCGACGGCGATCAAGCGCGGGCTCGCGGAGGCGGCGCTCGTCGAGCGGGCGGTCGGGGTCATGACGACCCTCAATGACCGCGCCGCCGCGCAGGCCGCCGCGGCCGGCGCGCACGCGCTGACGGACGTGACGGGCTTCGGACTGCTCGGCCACGTCGGCGAGCTCGCGGCCGCGAGCGGCGTGGCGGCCGAGCTGGACGCTGCGGCCGTGCCCGCGATCGACGGCGTGCTCGAGCTGCTGGCCGGCGGCGAGGCGCTGGCGGGCGGCACCCGCCGCAATCGCCAGCACGCCGAGGCCTTCGCCCGCTTCGACGACGACGTCGAGCAGGCGCGCCGCTGGCTCGTCTGCGACGCCATGACGTCGGGCGGCCTGCTGGTGGCGCTGCCGCCCGAGCGGGCGTCGGGCGTCGACGGCTGGACCGTCGGCCGGCTCGAGACAGGCACGCCGGGCTCGATCCGCGTGCGGTCCTAGCCGGGCCCCGAGGGCGGCCGGCGGTGGCGGAGGCGGCCAGCGGCGGCGATCCGGCCGGCCACCGGCCGCAACGATGGCCGGTGAGGGACTCCGGGCTCCGGATGCCCCCCGCGGGCTCCTGCGGACGGGCCGGCGACAGCCCGGCAAGAGGCGGGTGGCGGGCGGTTTCGCGACGCGTGTCCGCCTCTTGCTCCCACGGGGTCCCGCGCCGGGGGCGGCAACAGGCGGGTAGGAGGCGATCCCGCGACGTCTTCCCGCCTCGTGCTCGCGGTCCCGGACCCGGCCGCCCTCACCCGCTGCCGGTGGGCCCCGCGGCGGCGCGCCGCCGTGGGGCGGCCCCGAGCGCTTCTACCGCTCGCGCAGCCGGGCCAGCGGCACGCCGAGCAGCAGCCCCGCGACGGCGCCGCCCGCCCCGGCGAGCGGGTCGGCCTCCGGGTAGGCGGCGGGCAGCAGCGCGAGGACGATGGCGATCGCCGCGACGCCGAGCATGTCGGCCTCGATCTCCTGGCCGCCACGTGCGGCGAGGCCGTCGCGCACGACCCAGGCGCCGAGCAGCGCGAGGGCACCGGCGTTGCCGCCCCAGGCGATCGCGGCCGGGTCCCCGAGCACCGCGAGGCCCATGCCGGCCACGGAGCCGGCAAGGAAGACGAGCAGCGGCGCCCACCAGCCGTGGCGGCGCTCGAGTAGCCAACCGAAGAGGAAGATGGCGGCCAGGGCGATGAACTCGTAGGTCGTGCTGCCGTAGACGAGCGTCGTGGTCACGAGCTTCCATGGGTCGCCGTCCAGGCCGCCGAACAGCACGAGGTCGCCCACCTGGTCGAGCCCGAGGTCCCCCACGAGCGTCACCAGCATCGGGACGAGGACGAGCGCGAAGGTCGCGTAGGGGCGCGTGTCGCCTCGCACGCCGGGAATCTCACCCGCGCGCAGCCGGCCCAGCCGCGGGGCCTGTGGGCGCCGTCGCCGGCGCTCCTGCGGGCGGGGCACGCCGCCCTTGTCGAGCTTGGGCGCGCGCTTGCGCAGCCGATGGCCGCAGTACGGGCACTCCGTGATGTACGGGCTCACCTCGGAACGGCAGTTCTTGCACACGACGAACAGATCCGGGCTGCCGGCCATCGCCTCCGAGTCTACGCGCGCGCGCCGGTCCGTCCGCATGGTTCGTCCGCATGGTTCGGAGGCAGGACGGGCGCCGGGAACGGGTAGGAGGCTTGTGTACGCTCGCTGAATCCGCGCCGTCGCCGAAAGGACCCCCTGACATGGCCATCGCCGAGCTCGACACGAACCGCCTCTCCGACCTCCTCGGCGACGAGGCCGACGAGCTGCTCGCCCACCGCTGCGAGGGCGTCGGCCAGGACCTGCTGCACCTGCCCGGTCCGGACTTCATCCAGCGCGTCGTGGCGGACACCGACCGCAACCCGCAGGTCCTGCGCAACCTCCAGCACGTGTTCAGCTCCGGCCGGCTCGCGGACACCGGCTACCTGTCCATCCTGCCGATCGACCAGGGCATCGAGCACTCCGCAGCGGCGAGCTTCGCCCCCAACCCGCGCTATTTCGATCCGGGCAACCTCTGCGAGCTCGCGCTGGAGGGCGGGTGCAACGCGATCGCCTCCACCGTCGGCGTGCTCGGCGCCGTGTCCCGGCGCTACGCGCACCAGATCCCCTTCATCTGCAAGCTCAACCACAACGAGCTGCTGACCTATCCGAACCACTACGACCAGATCACGTTCGCGAGCCCGCGCCGGGCGTGGGAGCTCGGGGCGGCCGCCGTCGGCGCGACGATCTACTTCGGCTCGGAGCAGATGGACCGCCAGCTCGTCGGCGTGGCCGAGGCCTTCGAGGAGGCGCACGAGCTCGGCATGTTCACCGTCCTGTGGTGCTACCTGCGCAACGACGCCTTCAAGCAGGACGGGACGGACTACAGCCTCTCCGCGGACCTGACGGGCCAGGCCAACCACATCGGCACGACGATCCAGGCCGACATCATCAAGCAGAAGCTGGCCGAGTCCAACGGCGGCTACCTCGTGCTCGGCGAGAACGGGTCCTCCTACGGCAAGACGGACCAGAAGGTCTACGACGAGCTGACGACGGACAACCCGATCGACCTCAACCGGTGGCAGGTGCTCAACTGCTTCGCCGGCCGGTCGCCGCTGATCAACTCGGGCGGGGCGTCGTCGGGCGAGACGGACCTCGCGGAGGCCGTCCGCACCGCCGTGATCAACAAGCGAGCGGGCGGCACGGGCCTGATCTCGGGGCGCAAGGCGTTCCAGCGCCCGCTGCAGGAGGGCGTGGAGCTCCTGCACGCGATCCAGGACGTCTACGCCAACGAGGACGTCACCGTCGCCTGACGAGTCGTTTGCGGGGACATAACTCGGGCTAAGCTGCAACGCATCATGCGGATGCGGCAGAGCCTCGCCGAGTTCGAGTCGGCCTTCGAGGAGAAGGCCGAGCTCGACCGGTCCCTCGATGCGCGCCGGCTGCGGCAGGCGGAGAGCCGCACGCAGCGGCGGCGGCGCGAGCGCACGCACCGCATGGCCACCCTGCGCTTCGTCCTGCTGGTGCTCGTGCTGCTGGCCACCGCGGTCGGGGTCACCGTCGCGATGTTCCAGACGCTGTACCTCGTGATGGGCTGAGTCCGCCCCCGCCGCTCAGCCCGACGAGAGCCGCTTGAGGGCCTCGTCGACCTCCGCGCGGGCGGAGCCGCCGGTCGTAGCCTCCTGGTGGATCTCGAGGTAGACCTCCTTGCGGAACACCGGGATCTCCCGGGGCGCCTGAATGCCGACCCGCACCTTCTCCCCCATGACGGAGAGCACGGAGACCTCGATCTCGTCCCCGATCATGATGCTCTGATTGGCCTTGCGTGTCAGAACCAGCATGGTGTACCCGCCCCGCTTCCCAGGCCCGCCGCCCGTGATCGCCGCCGCCGGCCGACGACCGACCGGTCAAGAATAGCTCCCGTCCCGGACCACGACGGAGCCCTGCAAGCAGCCGCCCGGTGCGACTCCGCTAGATTCCGCGCGCAATGACCCGCCGATCGCTGCGTCCGCAGCTCAACCAGATTCGCGCGTGGGTCCGCCAGGGCCGCACGGACGCCTGGATCGCCCACCAGCTCGAGGTCACGGTTCAGCAGATCCAGGCCTTCAAGCGCGAGCAGGAGCTCGAGGCGTCCGACGACGCCGCCACCCAGGAGGTCGACCTCCGCGCCGAGGACGACGAGGCCATCGCCGCCGAGCTCGAGCGGGAGGCCGCGCGCCGCGCCGAGGAGGAGGCCGCCCGCGCCGCCGAGGAGGCCGCCGAGGAGGCCCGGGCCGCCGCCGAGCCCGCCGAGCGCGGCGACGAGAAGGCCGACGAGGCCGACGAGCCCGACGACGCCGGGGCCACGCCCACGCGCCGCCGCAGCCGTCGTGGCGGCCGGGGCCGTCGGTCCGCCGGACCGCTGGAGGCCACCTTCGACCACGGCGAGGAGGGCTACGGCCTGTGGCTGGACCCTGCCGTCGCCGACGACCCCACCTACGCCGAGCACTGGGCGGGTCACCGCCCCGTCGAGGTGACGATCGAGGAGGACCAGATCGTCATCCGCCGTGCCGGCGGCTGACGGACGGGCTCGCGAACACCGCGTCGTCGAGCTCCGCCGCGCCCGGGCTCACGCGCAGCTCCTCGGGGCGGACGCGGGCTCCCGGCCCGCCGTGGACGTCGTCGGGCACCTGCTCGCCGTGCAGGCGCAGGACGGGCCGGCCGCGGCACGGGCGCTCACGGTGCGCGGCGCCACGGACCTCGCCGGAGAGGGCCTCGTGCTGGCCTGGCTCGTGCGCGGCACCCTGCACCTCGTCCGCGCGGAGGACTTCGCCTGGCTGCACGGGCTCACGGCGCCCACCCAGGTGGCCGGGAATGCCCGGCGGCTCGCGCAGGAGGGCGTGCCCCCCGCGGACGCCGAGCGGGGCGTCGCGGCCGTCCTCGCCGCCCTGGCCGCCGAGGGGTCCCTCCCGCGGGCTCGGGTGGCCGCGGCGCTCGACGCGGCCGGCGTGCGCAGCGCGGGGCAGGCCACGCCGCACGTGCTGCTGCTCGCGGCCCTGCGCGGCCGGATCGCCTTCGACCCGCGCACACGGGAGGCGGTCGCCGTGCCCGAGCCGCCCGGGCCGCTC
Organism: Solirubrobacterales bacterium; assembly: GCA_038258425.1. Classification (GTDB taxonomy): domain Bacteria; phylum Actinomycetota; class Thermoleophilia; order Solirubrobacterales; family Solirubrobacteraceae; genus DATLGB01. The sequence goes on from JBBSPV010000046.1 coordinate 6,536, forward strand.
GAGGGCGAGGCGCGCGACCGCGCCTTGGGCGAGCTCGCCCGCCGCTACCTGCGGGCGCACGCCCCGGCCGACGCCCGCGACCTCGCCCGCTGGGCCGGCCTCCCGCTGCGCGACGCCCGTCGGGGGCTCGAGACCTTGACGTCGCCGGGCGACCGCAAGCGCCCTCACGCCCGGGTCGCGCCGCGCCTGCTCGGTGCCTTCGATCCCTACCTGCTCGACTGGCGCGACCGGTCCCACGCCGTCGCGGCGCGGCACGCGCGCGCGGTCGCGCCGGGCGGCGGCATCGTCCGCGGCGTCGCGACGGTCGACGGCCGGGTGGTCGGCACCTGGACGCGTCGGGAGGGGATCACGTGGCTCGGGCGCCGGCCGTCCGCGGCGGATCGGGCGGCGCTGGAAGGCCAACGGCCCGAGTGACCGCACTTCCGGCCGCCGAGCGACCGGTTCTGCGGTCACAGCCCCGGCGCGGCCTCAAACCGGTGCGCGGCGATCAGAAGGCCGTGCGGCGGCCGCCGGCGTAGTCGCCCGCCTCGCGCACGTAGCGGGCGAAGGCGGCGTCGCCGACGATGCGGACGTCCCACACCTCCGGCTGCTCCGGCGCGGCGCCCACCGCGAGGTCGGTGATCCAGCTCGTCCCGCCGTCGTAGAGGTCGGCGAGCTCGTCGACGGTGAACGGGCCGCCGAGCCGGCGGCGCAGCTCCTCCACGACGCGCTCCGTCACGCGATCGAGCGCCGGGCGCAGCTCGGGCGGCGCGTCGCGCAGGCGGCGCGTCCCCTCCTCCCACTGCGGCATCGCGGTCTCGTAGGGCACGCCGCGCACAGTAGACCGCCTGCACCCGCGTGCGGTGGGCTCAGCGGTCAGGCAGCCCGGTGACGACGAAGGGCTTCTCACCGGCGCGGACCATCCCCAGGCGGCGCGCCTGGAGCTCGAGCGTCGAGGCCTTGCGCAGCTGCGCCCGGCGCTCGCGCAGCACAGCGGTGGCGCGCTCGAGCTTGGCCACCTGCGCCGTGCGCTGCTTGGACTCGCGCCACGTCGAGACCCACGAGGCGGTCGGCCCGATGTAGAGGTAGAGCACGAGGGCGAGGACGGCCAGCAGGGCGCAGCGGCCCAGCCGGTCCCATCGGATGCCTGGGCGCGGCGACCCGGCGGGGCGCCTCGCGGTCGTGGCGGCGGCCATCTTGCGCCCTTCGTTCGGCGCCCGCAGCGACCTTCCTGCTGCAGGCGATCGTGCGCCGGACGGTCAGGCGCCGCGGAACGCGCCGCGCCCGGGGAACTCGGCCCGATCGCCGAGCGCCTCCTCGATGCGCAGCAGCTGGTTGTACTTCGCGACCCGATCCGACCGCGACGGCGCGCCGGTCTTGATCTGACCACAGCCCGTGGCGACGGCGAGGTCGGCGATCGTCGTGTCCTCCGTCTCGCCCGAGCGGTGGCTCATGACCGCGCCGTAGCCGGCCCGACGGGCCATGTCGACGGCGGCGAGGGTCTCAGTCAGCGTGCCGATCTGGTTGACCTTGACGAGGATGGAGTTCGCGACGCCCGCGTCGATGCCCCGCTGCAGGCGCTCGGTGTTCGTCACGAAGAGATCGTCCCCGACGAGCTGCAGCGAGCCGCCGAGGCGATCGGTGAGCACCTTCCAGCCGTCCCAGTCCTCCTCGTCCATGCCGTCCTCGAGGGAGACGATCGGGTAGCGGCCGGCCACGTCGGCCCAGTAGTCGGCCAGCTCGCCCGCCGACAGCTTGCGACCCTCGTGCACGAGGTCGTAGCCGCCGTCCGCGTAGATCTCGCTCGTCGCCGGGTCAAGTGCGATCGCCACGTCGGCGCCAGGCGTGTAGCCGGCGGCCTCGATGCCCGCCACGAGCGCCTCCAGCGCCGCCTCGTTGGACTCGAGATCGGGGGCGAAGCCACCCTCGTCGCCGACGCCGCCGCCCAGCCCGCGCCCGGAGAGCCACGCCTTGAGGTGGTGGAAGACCTCCGTGCCCATCCGCAGGCAGTCCGTGAACGACGCAGCCCCGAGGGGGACGACCATGAACTCCTGGAAGTCGACGGAGTTGTCCGCGTGCGCGCCGCCGTTGAGGACGTTCATCATCGGCACGGGGAGCACGCGCGCCTCCTCGCCGCCGAGGTAGCGCCACAGCGGCTGGCCCTCCTCCAGCGCCGCGGCGCGCGCGGCGGCGAGCGAGACGCCGAGGACGGCGTTGGCGCCCAGGCGCGCCTTGTTCGGCGTCCCGTCGAGCTCGATCAGGGCCTGGTCGAGCGCCGCCTGCTCGAGCGCATCCATCCCGGCGACGGCGCCGGCGATCTCGCCGTTGACGTTGGCGACCGCCTGCGTGACGCCCTTGCCCATGTACGCGTCGCCGCCGTCGCGCAGCTCCGTCGCCTCGAACTCCCCCGTGGAGGCCCCGGAGGGCACAGCCGCGCGGGCGGACGCCCCCGAGCGCAGCGCGATCTCCACCTCCACCGTCGGATTGCCCCGGGAGTCGAGGATCTGGCGGGCGTGGACGGCGTCGATCTGGCTCACGGCGGGGGGGCTCCTGACTCGGGCGCCTGCAGGCGGGCGCGGGCGTAGTAGCCGAGCTGGCTCTCGGGGTCCAGATCGTCCCAGGCCCGGCCGTCGGACGCCGCGAGGTCCTCTGCGGTCTCGACGCGGCCGCGGAAGCGGTCGCTCGCGGCGCGCAACGCCAGCTCCGGATCGACCCTGAGCTTGCGGGCGACGTTGACGGCGGCGAAGAGCACGTCGCCGACCTCGTGGAAGCGCGCCTCGCGCGACGACGCGGCGCGCAGCTCCTCGAGCTCCGCCTCCACGGCGTCGTAGGGCACATGACCGAGGTCGAAGCCCGTCGAGGCGGCGCGGCGCTGCACCTTGCGCGCGAGCAGGGGGCCCGGGAGGTTCTCCGGCACCTCGCCGAAGATCCCGGGCTCGCGGCCGGTCTCCGCGGCCTTGATCGCGTCCCAGTTGCGCAGGACCTCCCCGGCGTCGGCCACCTCCGTCTCGGCGAAGACGTGCGGATGGCGGCGGATGAGCTTCTGGCGGCAGTGCTCGGCGACCTCGGCCAGCGAGCCCGTCCCGCGCTCCTCGAGGAGCAGCGCGAGGAAGTGGACCTGGAAGAGCACGTCGCCGAGCTCGTCGAGGACCTTCGTGTCGTCACCGTCCTGCGCCGCGGCGGCCAGCTCGTAGGCCTCCTCGACGGTGTGGGGGACGATGGAGCGCTCGTCCTGCTCGCGGTCCCACGGGCACTCGGTCCGCAGCCGCCGCGTCAGCTCGTCCAGGGCGCGGACGGCGTCGGCGGCGGCCTGCGGGTCCGACGCCACTACTGGGTCGGCGCGGGCTGCGGGGCCTGCTGCTGCTGCTGGCCCTGGCCGGGCTGGGTGGCCGGCGTCGGCGTCGCCTTCGGACCGTCCTTGCAGTCCGACGTCTCGTAGGCCTTGGCGCAGTCCGTCTTGGCCTTCCACTTCTTCTGGAACTTCTTGACGAAGTCGTTGAGCGCCTTCTGCTGGCCCTGGGAGACGAGCAGCTGCTTGATCGTCGTCTCCGCCTGTGCCTGCGACTGCTGCGAGGCCTTGGTGATCTTGGTGACCTGGAAGACGTAGTAGCCGAACTGCGTCTTGACCGGCCCCCGCAGCTTGCCCTTCTCGGCCGAGAAGATCGCCGTGTCGAACGCCTTCTCCTGCTGGCCCTTGGCCACGGAGGCGAGCTTGCCGCCCTGGGCCTTCGAGGCCTGGTCGATGGACACGCGCTTGGCGACCTTCGCGAAGGACTCGCCGCCCTGGACGGCCGCCTTGGCCTTGACCGCCTGGGCCCGCGTCTTGGTCAGGATCACGAGCAGGTCGCGCCGCTCGGGCTGGGCGAAGCGCGCCTTGTTCTTCGCGTAGTAGTCCGCGACCTCCTTGTCCGTGACGGTGCCGGCGTCCTTGGTCACCTTGTCGCGGATCTTCTTGGTGAGCAGGCCGAGCTTGACGTTGAGCCGCAGGTCGGCCTCGGACTGGCCCGACTGCTTGAGGAACTTCTGGTAGTCGGCGTCCTTGGGGAACGACTGCTGCTTCTGCGTCTCGAAGGCCTTCTTGACCTCGGCGTCGGTGACCTTGACGCCCAGGTCGGCCGCCTCGCCCTGCAGCCACTGGTAGGAGATCAGCAGCTGCATGACCTGGGTCTTGAGCTGCTTGGCCTCCTGCTTGCACTGGGTCTTGAGCTGGGCGTCGGTCGTCTTGGCCTGGCCCTTGCCGGGCGCCGGCAGCGCCTTGCGCTTGGCGGCGATGCAGGCCTTGAAGTCCGGCGGATCCGGCGCCACCGCCCCGGGCGTGCCGCTGGACTTCGCGGCGACGCCGAGCCAGTGGTCGTAGTCGGACTTCTTGATGTCGGAGGCGCCGTCGACGGTGGCGACCTCGTCGCCCGGGACGCCGCCGCAGCCGGCGACGAGCGCGGCGCAGACGGCCATCAGGCCGAGGAGGGCGGCGGATCGGCGGAGAAGGGTTCGTGGCTGCATGCGACGCCCGAGGCTAGGAGGTTCTGCGGGTCTTCAGGCAACCTTCAGGTTCGGCGGCGGGCACTCACGCCGCCTCGCGCGTGACCGCCAGCAGCGCGTCCGCGGCCCGGACGACCGCCGGGAAGCGCTGCTCGGGGTCATCGGGCACGCGCAGGGAGAACTGCGACTTGCCCGACTCGTACAGCGACCCGGGCAGCTGCGCGCGCAGCCGCTTCGCGCGCACGGAGTCGAGCTCGATCGGCGTCACCGCCAGCCGTCCCTGCCGGAAGGTCACGGCGCGGGCCCCGGCCTGGCCGAGCTTGATCCGGGCCTGCTGGAGCGCGAGGAGGTTGACCAGCGGCTGCGGCGGGTCGCCGAAGCGGTCGGTGAGCTCCGTGCGCAGGGCCTCGAGGTCGGCCACGTCGCGCGCCGCGGCGATCCGGCGATGCGCGTCGACCTTGGCCTGCTCGTACGGGACGTAGTCCGCGGGCACGTAGGCGTCGACGTTGACGTCGAGGCGCACGGGTTCGGGGAGGTCGTCGCCCCCGCCGTCGTCGGCGTCGAGGGACGCGACGGCCTCGTCGAGCATCTGCAGGTAGAGCTCGAAGCCGAGCGCCGCGACGTGCCCGGACTGCTCGTCGCCGAGCAGCGAGCCCGCGCCGCGCAGCTCGAGGTCGCGCATGGCCACCTTGAAGCCCGAGCCGAGCTCGGTGTAGTCGCTCAGCGCCGACAGCCGGCTCGCCGCCTCCTCGGTGAGCGCCCCGGCGCTCGGGTACAACAGATACGCGTAGGCGCGCTCGCGGGAGCGGCCGACGCGCCCGCGGATCTGGTAGAGCTGGCTCAGGCCGTAGACGTCGGCGCGGTCGACGATCAGGGTGTTGGCGGCGGGGATGTCGATGCCCGACTCGATGATCGTCGTGGCCACGAGGACGTCGGCCTCGCCGCGCAGGAAGGACAGCATCCGCTCCTCGAGCGTCTCCGCGTCGAGCTGGCCGTGGCCGACGATGAAGCGCAGCTGCGGGCACAGCGCCCGCAGCCGCTCGGTGACCTCGTCGATGTCCTCGACGCGGTTGTGGAGGAAGAAGGCCTGGCCGCCGCGGGCGTGCTCGCGCTCGAGCGCCGCCTTGACCATCGGCTCGTCGTACTCGCCGACGTAGGTCTTGATCGGCCGGCGCCCCTCGGGTGGGGTCTCGATCACCGAGATGTCGCGCAGGCCCGCCATCGACATCTGCAGGGTCCGCGGGATCGGCGTGGCGCTCATGGCGATCACGTCGACCTTGAGCTTCATCTGGCGCAACAGCTCCTTCTGCTTGACCCCGAAGCGCTGCTCCTCGTCGACGACGAGCAGGCCGAGGTCCTTGGCGCGGACGTCGCGCGAGAGCAGCCGGTGGGTGCCGATCAGGCAGTCGACCTTGCCCTCTCCGAAGCGCTTGACGGCGTCGCCCTGGTCCGCGGCCGGACGGAAGCGGCTGACGTGCTCGATCTCGAACGGCGTGTCGCGCAGGCGCTCGAGGAACGTGCCGTAGTGCTGCTGGGCGAGGATCGTCGTGGGGACGAGCACGAGCACCTGCTTGCCCTCGCCCATGGCCTTGACCGCGGCCCGCAGCGCGACCTCGGTCTTGCCGTAGCCGACGTCGCCGCAGATCAGCCGGTCCATGGGCCGCTCGGACTCCATGTCGGTCTTGACGTGGTCGATCGCCTCGCGCTGGTCGGCGGTCTCCGTGTACGGCCAGGCCGCCTCGAGGGTCATGAGCTCCTCCGGGTCCGGCCCGAAGGCGAAGCCGCGCCGCCGCCGGCGCTCCGCATAGAGGTTGAGCAGCTCGCCCGCGAGCTCCTGGGCCGCCCGGCGGGCGCGCGACTTGATCGTCTCCCAGCGCGTGCCGCCGAGCTTGGACAGCGGCGGGTGCGCGCCCCCGGCGCCGACGTAGCGGCTGATCTTCGCGAGCTGCTCGACGGGGAGGAAGACGCGGTCGGTGCCCGCGTACTCGAGGTCGAGGTAGTCGCGCGTGACGCCGGCCACGGTCTTCGTGTCGAAGCCGGCGAAGCGCGCGAGTCCGTGGTCCTCGTGGACGACGATGTCGCCCGAGCGCAGGTCGGCGAAGGAGCGCAGGGCGCCCTTGCCCCGACCACTCCCCGGCCGCTGCTGGCGCTGGCGGCGGTGGTGGACGAGCCGGGCGTCGGGGATGACGGCCAGCTGGAAGCCCGGGGCGATGAAGCCGTCGCGCAGCCGGCTCTCGACGAACTTCAGGGGCGAGGGGGCTTCGGCGCCCCACTGGGCCTTCAGCCGGCCGAGGTTGTAGGCCGCGCGTTCCCCCGTCCCGCGGTTGGCCCAGGTGACCACCGTCGTGTAGCCCGAGCGCGTGAGCTTCTCGAGCTCCGGCTCGGCGGCGGCGAGCGAGCGGGCCGCGACGTCGGCGGCCTGGGCGCGGAACTCGAGCTCCTGGCCGCTGTCCAGCGCGCTCAGCCGGACCCGGGCGCGGTCGCGCAGGACGGCCATCAGGCGGTCCGGGTCGACGTAGAGGTCGCCTGCGTCCTGGTCGTGGAAGGCGGCGCAGACGTCCTGCCAGTGGTCGCGCAGGGAGGGCTCGACGTCCTCCTCGGCGGCGACGAGGACCTGGGCGTTGTCCGGGACGAGGTCGAGCAGCTCGCGGAAGGCGTCGACGGGCAGCAGGTCGGCGATGTCGTGGCGCTCGTCGTCGAGCGAGGCGAGCTCCGCGGCCTCGCGGTGCTCCGGTGCGAGCTCGGCCGCGGGGGCGACCTCGATCGCCTGCGTCTCGCCGAGCGAGCGCTGCGTGAACGTCGAGAAGAAGCGCAGCGACTCGACCTCGATGTCGAAGAGCTCGACGCGGACGGCGCGCTCCTCCGTCGCCGGGAACAGGTCGACGATGCCGCCGCGCATGGCGAACTGGCCGCGGTCCTCGACCTGGTCCACGCGCGCGTAGCCCGCGGCCACGAGCTCGGCGGCGAGCTCGTCGAGATCCACGAGGTCGCCCACCGCGAGGCGCAGCGAGCGCGGGCGCAGCGACGGGTCCGGCACCTTCTCGCTCAGCGCGACCGCCGAGATGACGACCACGGGAGACGCCTCGGCCAGGGCGTCGAGGGCGGCGACGCGCAGGCCGATGAGGTGCGGCGGCGGGGTCAGGTGGGACTCGTAGGCGACGCCGCGGCTCGGGTAGAAGCGGACGGTCCGGGGCGCCAGCCAGGAGCGCACGTCGGCGGCGAGCTCGCGCGCGTGGCGGTCGTCGCCCGCGACCACCACCGTCGGGCGGTCCGGATCGACCTCCGCGAGTGCCGCGACGAGCGCCGGCCGCAGGCTCATCGAGACGAAGGCCCGTCCGCCGCCGGCGTGTAGGCGCGCGACGTCCGGGTGGCCGGAGATCTGGGGCAGGAGCGGGCGCAGGGACATGGCTTACGGGCACGCCGAACGGCCGCGCTGAACGCGCGGCGGGGTGCTCCTGTGAGTCTAGGTCGCGGCGGTGACGGCGCGCTCGACCTCGTCGGCCGCGCGGTCGACGAGGTCGGCGACCTCCGCCGGGCTCTGGCGCCAGCGCCCGAGCACGTGGGCGGAAACGATCTCGGGGTCCGTGGAGTCCGGCCGGCCGACGCCGACGCGCAGGCGGTGGAAGTCACCGGAGCCGAGCTCGCGGCGCAGCGACTTCAGCCCGTTGTGGCCGGCGAGACCGCCCCCGACGCGCAGCCGGACGTCGCCGAAGGCCAGGTCGATCTCGTCGTGGACGACGAGCACCCGGTCGAGCTCGACCTTGAAGGCGCCCCGGGCCGGCCCGACGCTGCGGCCCGAGTCGTTCATCCACGTCTGGGGCATGAGGACGGCGACCCGCGGGCGGGCGGGTGGGATCGGTATGCGGCCCTCCGTGAGCTCGCCCTGGAACTTCTTGCGCGGCCGGCCGAGGTCCCAGCGGTCATTGAGCCGGCGGGCGACCTCGAAGCCGACGTTGTGCGGCGTGCGCTCGTAGGCCGCGCCCGGGTTGCCGAGCCCGACCACGAGCCAGTCGGCGGGTGCGACCCCGCCGAAGCTCACCGCGCCGCCCGGGACCCGCCGGGGCGGGGCACCTACTCGGTGTCGCCGCCGCTGGAGGAGGCGGCGTCGTCGGACGTCGCGCCCTCGGCCTGCGCCTCGGCGGCGGCCTGGTCGGCCTCGTCGCCGACGAGCTCGGTCTCCGTCTCGATCTCGTCCTCGACGGGCTCGAGCGTCGGGGGGGTGACCGTCGCGATCACGACGGACTCCGGATCGTCGACGAAGGTCACGCCGGCCGGCGGGGTGACCGACGACAGCAGCAGCGTGTCGTTGATCTGCAGGCTGGAGACGTCGACCTGGATGCCGTCCGGGATGTCGCCGGGCAGCGCCTCGACCGTCACCTCCCGGTGCTCCTGGGACAGCACGCCGCCCTCGACGACGCCGGGCGCCTCGTCGGCGCCGAGCAGCTCGATCGAGACGGGCGCCTGGATGGCGACGTCCATGCGGACGCGCAGGAGGTCGGCGTGGAGGATCTCCCCGCGCACGGGGTGGCGCTGGACGTCCTTGACGACGACGTTCTCCGTCGAACCGCCCTCGAGCTTGACCTCGAGCACGGCGTGCGCGTCACGCAGCGTGTTGCGCAGGATCCGCGCATCCACCTCGAAGGAGATCGGGTCGTCGCCGCCGCCGTAGATGACGCCGGGGACGCGGCCGGCGCGGCGCAGGCGGCGCACCGCGCGCGAGCCGTGCTCGACGCGGGGGGCGAGGTCGAGGGAGGGGGAATCCTTGGAGGCCATGACGGCGCGCCACTCTAGCGGCAGGGGTTCCCCGGACCGGGGTCCGTGGGTACTCTCTGTCACGTGGGAGCGGATACCGAGCTCGTCCTGCTGTTCGGGGGGTTGCACCTCGTCGCGCTGTTGGCCGGGTGCGGCCTGTTCTGGATGTTCCTGAAGTCGGAGACCGTGGCTCCCTGGGAGCCCACCGACGACGACGAGGACGGCGGCGGCGGCGGCGGGAACGACCGCCTGCGCGAGCCGCCGAAGCCGCCGCGCCCCGGTGGTGTCCCCCTGCCCGACGCGACCCCGTCGGCCGAGCGCTTCCGCGGTCCCGGCCGCCTCGCCGACCGCCACCCCTTCCCCGTGCGCCGGCCGGTGCACGATCCGGCTCCGAGCCGGACGCCGCACCGCGTGGGCCGCTGAGCCGACCGCCCTCCGCGAGTGGCGTGCGGAAGCGGTTCTAGGCCGTCTCGTCGTAGTCGGAGAGCTCGAGGAAGCGCCGTACCGACTGCTCTCGGCGCTCGAGCCTGCGGGCGTGGTCGCGGGCCAGCGCCAGGAAGTCCGACAGGCAGCGCTCGGGATCGTCGGGCAGGGGGTAGACCCGCGCCACGCCCTGCTGCACGCAGGCGATTCCGGTCGGCGGACGACCCTCGGCGAGGGTCCGCGCGGTGCAGACGGGGGCGACGACCATGCCCCGCTCCGGCGCGACGAGCGCGCTCGGCAGCAGCCGGGGCGCCGGGAGCCCGACGCCGAGCTCGACCCGGCGGTCGACGTCCACCTGCGCGCGGGTGAGCTCCTCCAGCGGCTCACGCCAGACGGCGAGCACCGTGTCGGCGCCGACGAGCGCGTCGCGCAGCGTGCACGCCTGCTCCGCGTAGAGGCGCTCGGCCTCGTCGCGGTCCTGCGCGTCCCCGAGGTCGAGGTCGCAGGGCACGCGCATGAGGGCGTCCGCCGGCACCGTCTCGCCGGCGCCGCGCCGGCCGGCCGCGACGTAGGTCCGCAGGGTGGCGAGGTCGCGGCGCCCGCAGAAGACGACCGTGACCGTCTCGGACACCGGCAGCCCCCCGACACGCAGCGCGACCGCGGTCGTCTCACCCGGCTCGGTGAGCGCCCGGCGCAGCAGGTCCTCTGAGTCCTCGTCGGCGTCCATCGCCGACATCATCGGCCATGTGGCGGCGGACCTCAATCGCCCGCGGGCCCAAGCCCGATCGCCCACGGGCGGAGCCGGTCAGCCGGCCGGGCCGCGCGGCGCCCCGCCGCCGCGCAGGACGAAGCCGCGCTCGCCGAGGTCGCTCAGGGCATCCTCGAAGGCCGCGAAATCGCGCCGGACGAGCAGGTCCACGGGGCGGCCCTTGGACCCGCCCGCGCGCACCCAGCGCCGCAGCACGGCCGGGCTCGCGCGCTCCGTGGCCTCCGCGAGCAGGTCCTCGAGGATCGGCAGCTCCGGGCGGTGGTCCAGCTCGCCGGCCAGCAGCTCGAGGGCGGAGGCGTCGAGCGTCCGGATGAGCTCGTCGTCGGAGAGCCCGAGCAGGTCCTGGAGCCCCTGGGCCCGGGAGGAGGCGCTCATCTAGAAGAGCTGGTTCTCGCCACCGAAGACCTCCGACACGGAGTCGTCGGTGAAGATCCGGCGGATGGAGTCCGTGAGCAGGTCCGCGCACGGCAGCACGACGACGTTGGCCGGCGACCCGGCCCGCAGCGGGATGGTGTCCGTGACCACGACCTGCTCGAACGGCGCGCTGGCCAGGTTCTCCCACGCGTTGCCGGAGAACACCCCGTGCGTCGCGGCCGCGTAGACCCGCGCGGCCCCGGCGTCCATCACCGTCTGGCCGGCGGCCTTCAGCGTGCCCGCGGTGTCGATCATGTCGTCGACGATGAGCGCCGTCTTGTCCCGCACGTCACCGATGACGTAGGAGATCTCGGCGACCTGCTGGGCCGGGCGCTCCTTGTTGAGGATGGCGAGCTCGGCGCCGACCTTGGCGGCGAAGTTCTTGGCGAGCTTGACCCGGCCGGCGTCGGGCGAGACCACGACGAGGTCCTCCAGGCGCAGGTCGTTGAAGTACTGGGTGAGCAAGAACTGCGCGGTCATGTGGTCCATCGGCTTCTGGAAGAAGCCCTGGATCTGCCCGGCGTGGAGGTCCATGGCCAGCACGCGGTCGGCCCCGGCGCTCTCGAGCATGCGGGCGACGAGGCGCGCCGAGATCGGCTCCCGCGGGGCGGACTTCTTGTCCTGGCGCGAGTAGCCGAACCACGGGGTCACCGCGATCACGCGGTGCGCCGAGGCGCCGACGGCCGCGTCGATCATGAACATGAGCTCCATCAGCGCGTCGTTGGCGGTGATGCCCTGGTCCGGGTTGCCGCACGTCGGCTGGACGATGAAGACGTCCGCGCCGCGGATGGACTCCTCGTAGCGGCAGTAGACCTCGCCCTGGGAGAAGGTCTTCAGCGTGACGCGCCCGAGGCCGACGCCGAGCTTCTCGGCGATGTGGCCGGCCAGCGCAGGATTCGCGCGACCGCTGAAGAGCATCAGGCGCTTGTTGTAGTCCAGCGGGATCGCCGTCGCCGGGGCGATCTGCGGCTGCAGGGCGCTCACACCGAGCGAGTCTACGCCGGGCTCCCGACGGCGCGCGGTGCCGTCAGCCCTTGCGGTCGGCGTAGCCCTCGATGTTCTTCTGGCGCTGGCGCGCGACGCCGAGCGCGCCGGGCGGGACGTCGTCGGTGATGACGCTGCCCGCGGCGGTGTGGGCGCCGTCGCCGAGGGTCACGGGCGCGACGAGCGTCGTGTCGACGCTCGTCTTCACGCGGTCGCCGATCGTCGTGCGGCTCTTGACCCGGGTCGCGCTGTTGTAGTTGGCGGTGATGGTCGCCGCCCCGAGGTTGACGTCCGCCCCGACGTCGGCGTCGCCGATGTAGGAGAGGTGCGGGACCTTCGTGCCGGCGCCGACGACGGAGTTCTTGATCTCCACGAACGTGCCGGCCCTGGCGCCGGCCTCCAGCCGTGTGCCGGGGCGCAGGTAGGCGAAGGGCCCGACCGTGACGTCGTCGCCGAGCGTGGCACCGTCCAGGTGGCTGTGGCGGATCGTGCAGCGCGCGCCGACGGCCGTCGCCCCGGTCAGGGTCGTGTGGGGCTCCACCACGGTGTCCTGGCCGATGGTGACGCCGACGTCGATCGACGTGCTCGCGGGGTCGACGATCGTCACGCCCGCGCGCATGTGGGCCCCTTGGATGCGGCGCTGGGCGTGGAGGCGGACCTCGGCGAGATCGACGCGGTCGTTGACGCCGAGCGTCAGCGCCGGGTCGGCCACGACGTGGGCCACGATCGTCGCGCCCTCCGCGGCGAGCACGGGCAACACGTCGGGGAGGTAGTACTCGCCCTGGGCGTTGTCGGCGGCGATGGCGTCCAGGGCGCCCGCGAGCGCGTCGGCGTCGAAGCAGTACAGGCCGGTGTTGACCTCGCGGATCTCGAGCTGCTGCGGTGTGGCGTCGCCGGGCGCCCTGGCCTCCACCACCCGCTCGACGGTCCCGTCCGCGCGGCGCACGACGCGGCCGTAGCCGGCCGGGTCGTCGAGGACCATGGTGGCCATGGTCGCCCGCGCGCCGGCCGTCGCGTGGGCGTCGGCGAGCGCGCGGATCGCCTCGGCGGTCACGAGCGGCACGTCGCCGGAGAGCACGACGACCTGGCCGCCCGGCGCGAAGTGCCCGCGGGCGGCCTTGACCGCGTCGCCGGTGCCGCGAGCCCGCTCCTGCACGGCGACGTCGACGTCCTCCGGCAGGTGCTCGTCGAGCCGGCGCCCGGGGTTGTCCACGACCACCACCCGGGCCGCGCCGGCCGCCCGTGCGGCGACGACCGGCCAGAGCACGAGCGGGCGCCCGCACAGCGGGTGCAGGACCTTCGGCACGGCCGAGCGCATGCGCGTCCCCTCGCCGGCGGCCATGATGACGACGGTCAGGTCGGGCACGGGCGGGAGGGTATAAGTACGGTGGCCCGGCGAAGCCTTGGGGAGTGGTGTAATCGGCAACACACCGATTTTTGGTGTCGGCGTTCCAGGTTCAAGTCCTGGCTCCCCAGTGCGGTCCATGACGCAATCCACGTGCTCCCTCGGGCGACGTGGCTCAGCTCGAGGACCGCAGCGGTCCACCAGCCGGCACACGTGACCGCCCGCGCCCCGTGGTCGGGCCCGCGGACCGCGCGGGTCGCCGTCGGGAGTCGCGACGGCGGTGCGTCACTCCTGGCCGAGCGCGTCGAGCAGCTGCTCGACGCGCACGAGACCCAGGTAGACGCCGTGCGGGTCGCAGACGACGAGCGGGTGGTAGCGCTCGAGCATCGGCCGCGCGGCGGCCCGGCGGGCGACGGCCTTCAGCGGGCTCGTCGGGGTGATGCGCATGACGGGCCGCTCGAAGGCCTCCCCCCGCAGCAGGGCGGCGCGGTCGGCCAGCGCGAGCGGCCGGTCGCGCTCGTCGACGAGGACGACCACGTCGTTGCGCGGGTCGTCGAGGAAGGCGTCGGCGATGACCTCGAGCGAGCCGCCCCAGCGCAGGGCGGGGCGCTCCTCGACCAGGCCGGCCACCGTCTGCGCCGGCGCGACGGCGGCGGAGGCACGACCGAGCGCGTCGACCACCGCGGGGCCGAGCGGCTCCATGGTCGTGGCCGGCTCGCCGAGCACGGCACCCTGGCCGAGCCCGACGCCCATCCGGCGTAACGCGCCGAGCTCCGGCCGACCGGCGATGCCGTCCGCGATGACGCGCGCGCCGATGCGGGAGGCGAGGGCCGTGAGGGTCTCCACGACCGCCGCCTTGGCCTGGTCGCGGTCGACCTCGGCGACGAACTCGGCGCCGATGCGCACGAGGTCGGGCCGGAGCCCGAGGACCTGGCGCAGGGAGGCGTAGCCCGAGCCGGCGTCGTCGACGGCGACGGTGCCGCCCAGCTCGCGCACCGCGTCCAGCGCGCGCCGGACGGCGAGCGGATCCTCCTCCTCGTCGTCGGCGGAGACGAGCACCACGAGCCGCTCGAGCGAGCCGGCCGCCGCCAGGGCGCCGGGCAGCTCGGTGGAACGCAGGGCGGTCGCCGACGCGCCCACGAGCAGGAAGGCGTCCTCGGGCAGCCGCTCGCGTTCGGCCAGGGCCACGCCGACGAGCGCCGCCTCGAGCCGGCCCGCGGAGCCCACGTGGACGCGGCCCGACCAGCCGGGCGGGGCGAGCGCCTCGTCGCCGCCGATCTGGAGCCGGACCTCGTAGCCCGCCACGACGGCGCGCACCAGGTCGGCGATCGGCTCGAAGCGGCAGGCGATGAGCTCCGGATGGGCCTCCACGCGCTCGAGCACGCCCGCGCGATCGTGGAGGGGGACGACCCGCAGAGGGCCGCCCGGTGGGTCACGGCGCTCGGGCAGTTGGCGCTGTCACCCCTCGTAGAAGCGGTAGTTGAGCCCGGCCGGGGCCGGCTCCTGCCGGCCGAGGCCCCCGACGGCCGCGGCGAGCACGTCCGAGAAGACCTGGGTCGAGGCCGCGATGAGCTCCAGCAGCCGCGCGACGGGCGTCGCTTCGGCCTGCACGCCGTTGGCGTAGTCCGTCGCGTAGCCGACGAGCCCGAACGGCAGCTTGGCCTCGCCGCAGAGCACCGCCTCGGGGCCCGCGGTCTGCGAGACGGCGGTCACCCCGCAGGCGGCGAGCCCCCGGATCTCGGCCTTCGTGTTGAACCGGGGGCCGTCGACGTGCCCGTAGCACCCGCCGTCGCGGACGCTCACCTGCGCCTGCGCGGCGCCGGCGACCAGCGCCTCGCGCACGACGGAGGAGAACGGGTCCTCGAAGATCCAGTGGCCGCGATCCTCGTGGCCCGGCGTGTCGTGGAACGTGCACAGCGACCCGTCGGCGAGCCGGTTGGCGGCGAAGTGCAGGTCGTCGAACACGACGATGGAGCCGAGCGGGACGGACGGGTCCACCGCGCCACAGACCGTGGCCGCCAGGACGGCGTCGCATCCCGCCGCCTTCAGCGCGGCGACGTTGGCCCGGTGGGTGACCTGGTTGGACAGGCGGACGTGGCCCTCGCCGTGGCGGGACACGTGGACGACGTCGGCGTCCGCGAAGCGGCCGTGCGTGACCTCGGCGCTCCCCCACCGGCTCTCGACGGTCTCCGTCCGATCCCTGCGCAGACCGGGCAGCGCGTAGGTTCCGGAGCCCGTGATGATCCCGACGCGCATGCGCCGGAGCCTACGGGGCGAGGACGCGGCCGGTCCGTCCGCGCTCAGGCGGCGGCCAACCAGCCGAGCACGGCCGCGCGGGAGAAGCGCCACTCGCCGCCGACCTCGCGCCCGGGGAGCTCGCCGGCGTCGGCCAGGCCGCGCACCGTCGCCTCGCTCACCTGCAGCAGCTCGGCCGCCTGGGCGAGGGTGAGCACCTCCGGCGCCGGGGCCGGCCGGAAGCCGTGGCGGCCGACGGTCAGCCCGTCCCCGCTGGTCTCCACGGTCACGCGGCGCGGCGCGTCGTCCGCGCCGAGGTGGTTGGCGACGAGCTCGGCGACGAGATCCTGCTTGGAGGTCCGGCGCGCGACAGCGGCGTGGTCGAGCCGGTCGGCGACCGTCACCGGCAACCGCACGTAGAGCGGGCGTCTGTCCGTCATCTAACAGCACGATATCACGTGATATCAGCTCGGCTAGCGGTCCTTGGTCTCCCGGCGCACCTGGCCGCCACCGGCCCCGCGCTCGCGAGCGGGGCCGCCCGGCGGCGCGACGCCGAGTACCCGCATCGCCTTCAGGCCGAGCCCGAGGCGCTCACGGCCGTCGGTGGACGCGACGTCGTGGCCGGTCAGCTCGTGCACGCGCACGAGCCGGTAGCGGACCGTGTGGCGGTGGGTGAAGAGGCGGCCCGAGGTGTTGGCGACGTTGCCGTCGCAGTCCAGGAAGGTCTCCAGCGTCGTGACGAGGTCGGTCTCGTACTGGTCGTCGTAGGCGACGAGCGGGGCGATCGTCTCCTCGTAGAAGCGCATGAGCTCGCCCGGGTCCTCGCTCATGGCCGGCAGCAGGAGCCGGTAGGCACCCGTGTCCTCGAAGGCGAGCGCGGCCGGCGCGTGCTCGCCGTCCGCGCCACCCGGCACCGCCTCGGCGACGTTGGCCGCCAGCAGCGCCTCCTGGCCGGCGCGGTAGAGGTCGGCGGGATCCGGGGCGACGCGCGAGTGACCGACGGCGAAGGTGAACCCGCCGAGCGCCGCCTGCAGCTCCCGGGCGACGACGAGCGCCGTGCGCTGGGCCGCGTCCGGGGCGTCGGCCGGGATGAGCAGCACGACCATCCCCGTCGCCGCGCCGGCCGCCGGGTGGTCGAGCACGGTGACCAGCGCGCCGGGAGCGGTCGCGCGCGTCGCCCGGTCCACGACCGCGAGCACCCGGGCGCGCCAGTCGAGCTCGGTGACCGCGAAGTGGTGCGCCCGGACGACGATCATCGCCCCGCCCTGCGCGACGTCGAGTCCGAGCTCGGCCGCTCGGGCCACGATGTCGCCGCGATCGGTGACCGCCCGGTCCAGCAGCGCACGCAGGAAGCCGCCCTGGGCCTCCTCCGACTGTCGCTCGGGCGCCCGCAGGCGCTCGACGTCGGAGGCGATGAGCGTGAGGACCATGGTGAGCAGGGCGCCCGAGGACAGATCCGTGCGGGCGCGCATCCGCAGGCGGCCAACGGTGACGCCCCCGACGCGCAGCTCGTGGGTCTCGACGCCCGCCGCGTCGGCCATCAGCGAGCGCTCGTCGGCCGTGGAGCGCGCGGCGACCGCGAGCACCGCGCTCGTGTGGTCGAGCAGCACGAGCGAGGCGTCGAGCGCCCGCGAGGCCGCTCGCACGACCTCCGGCAGCCCCGCGCCGGCGGACACGGCGGCGGAGACCGCCTCCAGCGCCGACCAGTCGTGCGCGGCCGCCGTCGCGTGCCGCTCCGTCGAGGCCTCGGTCATCCGAGGCGGTCGTAGTACCAGAGGAACAGCGCGCCGACGAGCGCCCCGGCGCCGAGCATCGCCGCCAGCACGTACAGGCTCATCACCATGGCCAGCGTCCGCTGCCACCATCCGGCGTAGGCGCGGAAGGCCGGCGTGACCACGAGCCAGGCCCACAGCCCGACGCTCAGGACGGCGGTGACGCCCGCGATGAGATAGGTGAGCTCGGTGTTCGTCACTTGCGCAGAACGGCCGCGTAGACCGCCGCGCCCAGGGCGGCGCCGCCCAGCACGTCGGTCAGGAAGTGCACATGAAGATAGAGGCGCGAGGCCATGACCGCCAGGACGACGGCCGCCGCGACCCAGACGAGGGCGCGTCGGCCCGCGACCACCGCGGCCGCCACCCAAGTCGTCGCGTAGGCCGCGTGGCCGGAGGGATATGACAGCCCGCGCGCCGCGGTGAGCATGCCCTCGGGACGGGGGCGTCCCCAGAAGGCCTTGGTGACCTGGACGAGCACGAACAGGGCGAGCAGGCCGAGGACGAGCGCCAGCGCGTCGCCGGCGCGTCCGCGCCGCGTGGCCGCGAGGCCGCCGAGCACGACCGCCAGGCAGGCCGCGGGAAGCGCGCCGACGTCGGTGAGCACGCCCACCACGTCGACCCCGGCGGCGCTGCGCAGCGGCTCGAAGGCGTCGAGGGCGCTGGTGTCGAGGCCCGGGATCGGGCCGTCGCGGACGAGCAGCCCGAGGCCGACGTGCACGACGAGACCGGCGACGAGCACGGCGAGACCCAGCCGGCTCACGCCGTTCGCACCTCGGCGAGCTCCGGCGGGGCGGCCACGGCGACGACGGCGCCGGGGTGGCGTGGCCGGAGCCCGGCCGCCGCCGCCCGGGCCGCCTCGACGTCCTCGAAGCGACCGAACACCGTCGGTCCCGACCCCGACACCAGCGGCGTCTGGGCGCCCGCGGCCGCGAGGTCGGCCAGCGCGGCGCCGACGGACGGACACAGGGAGCGCGCGGCCGGCTCGAGGTCGTTGACCGCCGGCGGGGCACCGCCCATGGCGATCCGGTCACGGAGCCCGGCCTCTGCGGCCGCGAGGGCGTCCGCGCTGCGCACGCTCGGCAGCCGGTCGGCCTCCCGGTAGACGGCGGGGGTCTTCAGCCTCGCCGCCGAGGGGACGACGAGGAGCGCCGCGGGCGGCCCGGGCGGCAACGGCTCGACCGTCTCCCCGACGCCGGTGACGAGCGCGCGGCCGCCGGCGAGGCTGAAGGGGACGTCGGCCCCGAGCGGCGGCGCGAGCTCGGCGAGCACCGGGTCCCCGGGCCGCCCGGCGGCGTGGGCGGCGAGGCGCAGGGCGGCCGCGGCGTCGGCCGACCCGCCCCCCATGCCGGCCGCGACCGGCACGCGCTTGACGATGGTCAGGCGGACCGGCGGCGCGTCCCAGCCCGTGGCCAGGCGGTAGGCCGCGAGGGCGGCGAGCGCGAGGTTCGGGCCGTCGATCCCGGGACAGGAGACCTCGTCGGCGACCGTCCCGGCCGGGGCGGGCTCGAGGCGCAGGTCGTCTGCGAGGTCGACGGCCTGGAAGACGGAGACGAGCGGGTGGTAGCCGTCGCCCCGCGGCTGGCCGACGAGCAGGCAGAGGTTGACCTTGGCCGGCGCCCGCGTGTGCAGGACCCGCGCCGGCGTCACGCGGCGAGCGCCTCCGCGAGCGCGACCCACTGCGCCGGCGCGAGCCGCTCCGCCCGCACGTCGGCGGGAACGCCGAGGTCCCGCAACACCGCGCGGACCTCCTCGCGCAGGCCGGGCGCCGCGCCCGGCGCCAGGGCCAGCGAGCCGGCCAGCGCCTTGCGCCGGTGCGCGAAGCCGGCGGACACGAGCCCGCGGACCGCCGCGGGCGCCGGTGGGGCGACGCGGTCGAGCCCGACGAGGACCGAGTCGACGTTCGGGACGGGACGGAAGACCGTGCGGGCGACGGGGCGCAGCACGCGCACGCGGCACGAGAGCTGCGCGAGCACGGACGGCGCCCCGTAGGCGGGCGTGCCGGGCGCGGCGGCGAGCCGCTGGCCGACCTCGCGCTGGACCATGGCGACCCACCGGGTCACCGACGGCAGGTCGGCGACGGTCTGCAGGATGACGCTGGCCGCGACGCCGTAGGGCAGGTTGGCGACGACCTTCGTCGGCGCCGGCGCGAGCAGCGCGAGGTCGAGCCGGACGGCGTCCTCGAAGTGCAGGGTGACGTTGCCGAAGGGCGCCACCGCGTCGCGCAGCGGCGCCTCGAGCCGGCGGTCGAGCTCGACCACGTGCACGTGCGCCGCCCGCGGGGCCAGGTGCTCGGAGAGGACGCCGAGGCCGCCCCCCACCTCGAGCACGACGTCCTGCGGCCCGACGGCGGCCTCGCGCGCGATGACGTCGAGGAGGTTGGAGTCGATGAGGAAGTTCTGGCCGAGCTCCCGGCTCGGCCGGACGCCGAACTGCCGCAGGCGGCGCAGGCTCGCCTGGCTCGGTCCGTCCGGCCCGGTCGGCCCTGGCTCGGTCACCACGCGAACAGCTTGGCCGCCGTGGCGGACACCGCCGCCTCGAGCTCGCCGTACGCCAGCCCGCGCAGCTCGGCGACGAAGCGGGCGGTGTGCACGACGTTGGCCGGCTGGTTGCGCTCCTTGCGGAGGGCCTGCGGCGTCAGGTACGGCGCGTCCGTCTCCACGAGCAGGCGCTCCAGCGGCGCGCGCCGGGCCGTGGCGGCGAGCGCCTGGCTCTTCGGGTACGTGACGTTGCCCGCGTAGGAGACGTACCACCCGTGGTCGAGGCACTCGTCCAGGCGCTGGGGCATCGAGAAGCAGTGCAGGACCACCGTGACGCCGGCCGCCTCGGCCGTGAGCAGCGCGAGGGTGTCGTCGTCGGCGTCGCGGGTGTGGATGACCAGCGGCTTGCCCACCTCGCGGGCGATGGCGATCTGCGCGCGGAAGGCCCGCCCCTGGTCGTCGCGGGGCGCGGTGTCGCGGTAGAAGTCCAGGCCGGTCTCCCCGACCGCGCGACACCGCGGGTCGCCGGCGAGCTCGCCGAGCTCGGCGGCGTCGGCGTCGGTGAACCCCGCCGCGGCGTTCGGGTGGTGTCCGACGGCAGCGAGGACCGTGCCTGAAAAGCGGTCGGCGGTGGCCAGGGCGTGGCGGCTCGAGGCGGCATCGAGCCCGATGGTCAGCATCCGGTCCACGCCCGCGGCGCGGGCGCGGGCGACGATGTCGGCGTCGTCGCCCGGGGTGGACTCCAGGTGGGTGTGCGCGTCGATCACCGCTCGGCGCCCCTACTGCGGCTTGGGGAAGAGCGGCGGGAGCTCGCCGATCTCGGTGCCGGGGGAGCCCGTGCCGAAGGCGGCGCTCGCGATGGCGAAGCGCTCGGACCCCTGCACGCCGAGCGCGTCGAGCAGCTTGACCGAGCTCTGCGGCAGGTACGGGTGCAGCAGGACGGTCACCGTGCGCAGGCCCTCGGCCAGCGAGCGCAGCACGACCTGCAGCGGCTCGGCCAGGGCCGGGTCCTTGGCCTGCTGCCACGGGGCCTGCTCCTCGACGTAGCGGTTGAGCCGGCGCACCCGCTGCCAGATGCGGTCCAGCGCCTGGGTGACCTCGGCGTGGTCCAGCAGCCCGCAGACCTCCCCCGGAAGGCCGTCGAAGTCGTCGCGCAGCTGCGGATCGCACTCGGCGTCGGGCACCCTGCCGTCCGCGTAGCGGCGCAGCATGTTCAGCGTCCGACTCGCGAGGTTGCCGTACTCGTTGGCCAGCTCGGTCGCGTAGCGCTGCTCGAAGGTCGCGGGTGAGACGTTGCCGTCGGAGCCGAAGGAGACCTCGCGGAAGCAGTAGTAGCGCAGGGCGTCTGCGCCGAAGCGGTCGATGATCTCGAACGGGTCGAGCACGTTGCCCAGCGATTTGGACATCTTGTGCTCGTCCATGAGCAGGTAGCCGTGGATGAAGAGCTGGCGCGGCAGCTCGAGGCCGGCCGCGAGCAGGAGCGCCGGCCAGATGACGGCGTGGAACTTCAGGATGTCCTTGGCCAGCACCTGCAGGGTGGCGGGCCAGAAGACGTCGGTCAGGTCGCGCTCCGGGTCGGCGAAGGACAGCGCCGTGTAGTAGTTGAGCAGCGCGTCGAACCAGACGTAGAAGACCTGCTCCGGATCCCACGGCACGGGCACGCCCCAGGTGAACTTGCCCCGGGACAGGGACACGTCCTGCAGGCCGCCGGCGATGAACGAGCGGGCCTCGTTGAAGCGCACGCGCGGCACGACGAAGTCCGGCCGCTCCGCGTAGAGGCGCTCCAGCGGCGCCTGGAAGCTCGAGAGCCGGAAGAACCAGTTCTCCTCGTGCTCGCGCACGAGCTCGATCAGGTGGATGAGGCACGTGTTGCCCGGGCCGATCTCGTTCTCGGACTTGAAGTCCGCGCAGCGCGGGCAGTACCAGCCCTCGTAGAGCCCCTTGTAGACGTGCCCGTTGTCGTGGACGCGTTGCATGACCTCCTGCACGCGGGCCTCGTGCCGCGGGTCGGAGGTGCGGATGAAGAAGTCGTTGGAGACGTCCAGGGGCGCGATGAGCTCCTGGAAGCGAGCCGCGTTGCGGTCCGCGAGCTCCTTCGGCGTCACGCCCTCCCGCTCCGCGGCGAGCGCGACCGGCTCCCCGTGCTCGTCGACGCCCGTGAGGAAGAACACCTCCTCCCCGCGCTGGCGGTGGTGGCGGGCCAGGATGTCGCAGCCGATCGTCGTGTAGGCATGACCCAGGTGCGGCGCCGCGTTGACGTAGTAGATCGGCGTCGTGACGTAGAAGGCCATGGGTGGCGAGGGACACTAGATGAGTGATTTCGTGGGACCCATGGTCGTGGGGGCCGCTCCGACCGAGCCGGGCGCGCGCCGGCCGGCGACGCTCTAGCCGGTGGCCCCGGGGCGAGTCGGACGGGGTGCGTTCCGGCGAAGCGTCTGGAGCGGTCGTCACGACCGCGGGGTGGCGGACTCGCTCACCCAACTCCGGACCTCCGCCGCGCGGCGTCCGGCCCGGCGGCCGGCTCGAGCCACCCGGCGACGCCGCCGGACCCCGCCCCCGGCCGCGCCGAGGAGGGCCAGCGCCGCACCCGCCCAGACGGGCCAGGGCGCCAGTGGGCCCGCCGGCCCGCGGCTGGACGCAGCGGCCGCCGCGGGCGCCGGGAGGAGC
>JBBSPV010000047.1:0-27436 GCA_038258425.1 Solirubrobacterales bacterium
CGCCCGCGCCGGGCCCCCCCCGCCGGGGGGGGGGGGGCCCCCGCCGGCCCTCCCCCCGCCCCCCCCCCCCCCCCCCCCCCCGCCCCCCGCCCCCGGGCCGCGCGGGCGGCGGCGACCGCGGCCTGGCCGACGGCCACGCCGCCGTCGTTGAGCGGCACACGCGTGGGCACGAGGACGCGCAGCCCCGCGGCCTCGAGCCCGTCGGCCACCGCGTCGAGCAGCCACCGGTTCTGGAAGACGCCACCGGCGAGCGCCGTCGTCCCCAGGCCGCGGCTCCGCGCCGCGCGCGCGACGGCCTCGACGGTGGCGGTGGCCACCGCGGCATGGAAGCGCGCGGCCACCGCACCCGCGCCGGCCCCCGCCGCGACGTCGGCGGCCGCGGCTGCGATCGTCGGACGGGCGTCGAGGACCAGCGCGTCGGTCACCGGCAGCGGATAGGGCTCCGGCGCCGGTCCGGCCGCCGTCGCCGCGGCCTCGAGCTCGACCGCGGCCTGGCCCTCGTACGTGCAGTGCGTGCGCAGGCCGCACAGCGCCGCGACCGCGTCGAAGAGCCGGCCCATGCTCGTCGTCACCGGCGCCGCCGCGCCGCCGCGGGCGGCGAGCGCGGCAACGGGTGACCAGCGCCCGTCGGCGGCCGCCACGAGCTCCGCCGGCGGCGCGGCCCCGGCCGCCTGCAGCCACGCGCACGCCATACGCCACGGCTCGCGCACCGCCCGGGCGCCCCCCGGCAGCGTCACCGGCCACAGGTGCCCGGCCCGCTCGACGGCCTCCAGGTCGCCCGCGAGCAGCTCGCCGCCCCACACCGTGCCGTCCGTCCCGTAGCCCGTCCCGTCGAAGATCGCCCCCACGGCCGGGCCGCGCTCGCCGTGCTCGGCCAGCGCCGCGGCGAGGTGGGCGTGGTGGTGCTGCACGCCGACGAGCTCCACGCCCTCGAGCTCGAGCGCGTGCTGGGTCGAGAGGTACTGCGGGTGCAGGTCGTGGGCCACGAGACCGGGCCGGACGTCGAAGAGCGCCTCGAAGTGGTCGATGCCCTCCCGGAAGGCCGCGAGCGTCTCCCAGGTCTCGAGGTCGCCGATGTGGTGGCTCAGCCACGCCCGATCGCCCTTGGCGACGCAGAACGCGTTCTTCTGCTCGGCACCGCAGGCGAGGACCGGCACCGCGGCCGGCACGGGCAGCGCGAGCGCGTCCGGGACGAAGCCGCGCGAGCGCCGGACCGTCAGCGGCGGGCGGCCGGGCCGGCGCGCGCGCACGACGGAGTCGTCCACGCGCGTCTGGATCGGGCGGTCGTGGACGAGGACGAGGTCGGCGAGGCCGGCCAGGCGCCGCCGCGCGTCCGCGTCGCGATAGGCGATCGGCTCGTCGGAGACGTTGCCGCTGGTGAGCACGAGTGGCTCGCCGGCGTCGGCGACCAGCAGGTGGTGCAGCGGCGTGTAGGGCAGCAGGACGCCGAGGTCGGGGCTGCCGGGCGCCACCGCACCCGCCACCGCCGCGTCCGGCCGCCGCCGCGCGACGACGATCGGCCGGGCGCGGCCGGCGAGCAGCGCGCCCTCGGCCTCCGGGAGCTCGACGAGCGCCCGGGCCGCCTCGAGGCCGGCGGCCATCACGGCGAACGGCTTGTCCTCGCGGTGCTTGCGGGCCCGCAGCGCGGCGGTGGCGCGCTCGTCGGCGGCCACGCAGGCGAGGTGGTAGCCGCCGAGCCCCTTGACGGCGACGATCGCCCCGTCGCGCAGCGCGCCGGCGACCACGGCGAGCGGGTCGGCGTGGTCCTCCCCCGCGACGGTCGCCCGCGGCCCGCAGTCCGGACAGGCGTTGGGCTGAGCGTGGTAGCGGCGGTCGAGCGGATCCTCGTACTCGGCCCGGCACGCGTCGCACATGGCAAAGCCCGCCATCGTCGTGGCCGGGCGGTCGTAGGGCACGGCCCGGACGATGGTCAGCCGCGGCCCGCAGTCCGTGCAGTTCGTGAACGGGTAGCGGAACCGGCGGTCACCCGGGTCGAAGAGCTCGCGCAGGCAGGCGCCGCAGGTCGCGGCGTCGGCGGCCACCGGCGCCGCCGCCTCGCCGCCTCGCTCGCTGGCGACGATCGCGAAGCCGCGCTCGCCCACGGGCTCCATGGCCGTGCAATCGACGCGCTCGACGACCGCCAGCGGCGGGGCGTCCGCGCCGATCCGCGCCCGGAACGCCGCCACGGCCGCGCCGTCGCCCTCGACCTCGGCGAGCACGCCGCGCTCGTCGTTGCGGACGAAGCCGCCGAGCCCGAGCTCGCGGGCGAGCCGGTAGGCGTGCGGCCGGAAGCCGACCCCCTGCACCACGCCCTCGACGCGCACGCGGACGCGGACGGCGGTGGTGACGCCGCTCACGCCAGCGCCCGCACGAGCGCGTGGTAGGCGCTCGCCTGCGCCTCCTGGATGCGCGGGATGTGCTCCGAGCGGGTGATGATCACGTGGTCGGCCAGGCCCTCGGCGGCGATGCGCCCGCCGTCGTAGCCGACGAGGGCGACGGTCATGAGGCCGCGCCGGCGCGCCTCGGCCAGCGCGGCCAGGACGTTGGCCGAGCCGCCCGAGGTCGAGAAGGCGACCAGCGCGTCGGTCCGGCGGCCGTGGGCGATGACCTGGCGGGCGAACATCGCCTCCACGCCGACGTCGTTGGCGACCGCCGTGAGCACGGCTGTGTCCTCCGTGAGATCCAGCGCCGGCCGGCCCGCCGCGCGGAGGTCGGCGACGAGGTCCATGGCGTCCGTGGCCGAGCCGCCGTTGCCGAGGGCCAGCAGCCGGCCGCCGGCCGCGAAGCGCTCGCGCAGCGCCGTCACGGCGCCCGCCAGCGCGGCCGCGTTGTCGTCCAGCGTGCGCCGGCGCAGGGCGGCGATCTCCGCCGCCTTGGCCACCACGGAGGCCCGCACGTCGGTCAGGACGGCGTCCGGGTCGGCGGCGGCCTCGTTGTCGAGCATCGGGTAGAGGAAGCTCGAAGCCCCCGCACCGCGGCCGCCCGCGCGGCTGCCGCGGTGCTCGAAGAACACGTGCACGAGCTCCCACAGCACGTGGTAGAGCGCCTCCCCCGCCTCCTGGGCCGCGAACGGGTCCTCGTCGTCCGGGACCAGGTCGACGACGAGGCAGCCGCGCTCGCGGGCGAGAGCCACGGCCGCCCGGGTGTCCTCGTGCGCGCCGAAGCCGATGACGATGTCGGGCGCCTCGGCCACGAGCGCCATCTGCGTGGCCAACGGCCCGCCCTCCGGCGCGAGCCCGAGCGCGGGCAGCGCGCGCTTGCCGACGATCACCGGATGGACGAACTCGACCGTCACGTGGCGCACGTCCGAGCGCTCCGCGGGCGAGTGCCCGACGGCCAGCAGCCGCCCGCCGGCCTCGAAGCGCTCCGCCATCGCCCGGCACAGGCGGGCGATCGCCTCCGCCTCGCCGGCCAGGAAGCGCTCCACCGCCGGCCGGGCGGTGAGCGTCACGCCGCCGGCACCCCCTGCGGCACGCCCGCCAGCCACTCGCGCCATGCGTCCACGCCCTCGCCGGTCTTCGCGCTGACGAGCATCGTCTGCACCCCGGGGTGGACGGCCTCGAGGTTGGCCAGCAGGACGTCGACGTCGAGGTCGAGGTGCGGCAGCAGGTCGATCTTGTTGATCAGCACGAGCTCGCACGCCCGGAACATCAGGGGGTACTTGAGCGGCTTGTCGACGCCCTCCGTGACGGAGCAGACCATGATCCGCGCGTCCTCCCCGACCCGGAACTCGGCCGGGCACACGAGGTTGCCGACGTTCTCGATCACGAGCAGGTCGAGGTCCTCCAGCGGGATCTCCGGGAGGGCGGAACGGACCATGTTCGCGTCCAGGTGGCATTCGCCGCCGAAGCCGGCGTCCGTGTTGAGCTGGGTCACCGGCACGTGCAGCAGCGACAGCCGGTCCGCGTCGAAGCTCCCGGCCACGTCGCCCTCGAGCACCCCGGCGCGGACGCCCTCCAGGCTGTCCAGACCACGTTCGAGCAGCGCCGTCTTGCCCGAGCCGGGGGCGCTCATGAGGTTGACGACCCGGACGCCGTGACGGTCGAAGTCCGCCCGGTTGGCCTGCGCGATCGTGTTGTTGGCGTCGAGCGCGTCGACGACGACCTTGACCTTGGTGCGGTGCACTACATCGACCGCATCTTCAGGTAGCGCCGGATCTCGGGGGCCTGGGCGACCACGGCGGCGAGGACGGTGGCGAGCAGCGCGACGAGCGTGAGCAGCTGGCCGCGCGGGGTGATGCGCACATCGTTCATGACGGACCCTCCACGGGGGTGGTTGACGTGAGCTCCTGCAGGAGGTTGGTGACGAGCCGCTCGGCCTCGGGCAGCGCGAGGCGGACCGGCTCGGAGAGATCGGCGACGAGCTCGTCGTCGTCGGCGCTCAGGTGCGTCTGCGGCTCGCAGCCGACCACGAGCACGCGCGGCAGCGGGCGGCCGAGCGTGTTGGCCAGGGCGAGCACCTTGGCCGGGTCCATCCCGTGCGTGTCCATGGAGAGGTCGCCCGGGTCGACCTCGGCCTCGATGAGGTAGAGGGTGCCGGGGCCCTCGCCGCGCGGGACGGCGTCGAGCAGGACCGCGACGTCCCAGCCGTCCCCGAGCGCGTAGGCGAGGTCCATGCCGCGGATCCCGTAGTCGACGACCTCGACGCCGGCCGGCAGGACGGCGCGGGCGAGCCGCCCGGCGAGCGCGACCCCGAAGCCGTCGTCGCCGAGGAAGACGTTGCCGATGCCGGCCACGAGGACGCGCGCGCCCCCCGGCGCGGGCGGCTCCGCCTCGCCCAGCGGCTCGACCTCGGACGGGGAGAAGAAGAACCGGTGGCCGGGCCGGCGCAGCTCGCCCAGGTCGCGCCCGGGGTCGTCCTCGACGGTGACGGCGAGGTGGACCTGCTCCTCCATGTCGCACTCGATCGTGTCGACCACGGCCGTCATGCCGGTCAGCGCGAGGTCGAAGACGTCGCCGCCCCGGCGCGGGTGCAGCCGCACCCGGCTGCCGCGCCGCACCTCGGTGCCCTCGACGACGACGACGTCGGGGCCCGGGCGCTCGAGCTCCTCCCACGCGCCGGAGCCGCTCATCGCGCCATCCCGAACTCGCGGATCGCGCCGTGCAGCCGCATCAACGCCTCCGGCGTGAGGTTCTCCGTGCGCTCGAGGATCTCCCGCGTGCGCGGGTCGGAGTCGCGCATCTCGGCCTTCTCCTCGTCGGTCAGCGTGAGGATGTTGAGCACGAGCAGCTGGTCGACCTCGCCGCCGTCGAAGAGGTCGCCGGGACTCTCGGGCGCGATGCGCGGGTGGTCCTCGAGGATGATCGGCGACGAGAGCAGCGTGTCGTCGGAGCCCTCCTCCCCCACGAGGACCGGCCACGTGCCCTCGTTGCGGCAGGCCTCGGCGTGCGCGCGCAGGGCGGCGGGCGGGTCGGTGAGCGAGACGAAGCGACCGGCCCGGGCGCGCAGGACGGTGTGGGTCGAGCAGAAGGTCCGCTCGAGGGCCGCCGCCCGATCCTCGCCGTTCCACGGCGTCGTGTTGGCGACCGTCACGGTGAGGCGGGTGAGCCCGCCGCCGAGCGGCTCGGCCGCGACGTCGACGGTCCCCACCAGCCCGCGCCAGGTCCGCACGATCGCCCCGCCCTCGAGGGGCTCCACCTCGCGGCCGGCGGGGATGACCAGGGGCCCGGGCCCGAGCTCGCGCTCGACGGCCTCCTCCCAGCTCAGGTGGCGCTCACCGCCGGCCGTGAGCTCGTCGACGGGCTCGAGGCGCCCGGCGGCGGCCATGCGCATGACCTGGCGGCGCACGACCTGCAGGAAGCGGATGGAGACGTCGACCTCGGGCGGGCGGGTGGGCGGGCTCTCGATCAGGCACTGCGTGCGCACGAGGGCGCGGTCGTCGGGATGGCGCTCGGCGTGGGCGGGCGGGAACACGCCGCCGAACGTCCAGCGCTGCTGGTTCTTCAGCGCCGAGCGCCGGTACGGCCACAGCACGTAGCCCTCGTAGAGCACCGCGTCGGCGATCGCCCGCACAGGGTCCACGGTCAGCCCTCCTCGGCGAGCAACGCGTCGACCGCGTCGTCCCAGGTCGCGAGCGCGTTGCGCGACTTGTACGCGCTGAGGCGGTCGAAGCGCTCCTTGTCCAGCCGCAGCCAGGCCGTGCCGCGGAAGTGCTGCTCCATGGTCGCCTTCCACACGCGCACCGGCAGCCGGTAGTCGGCGTCGCACTCCCAGGAGATCCGCGTCGTCTGCAGGCCGCCGTCGTCGGCGGTGTAGAAGACGCTGCCGCTGAAGGTGAACTCCAGCGGGACGTCGCCGTCGCCGAGCGCGTCGAAGTAGCGCGAGGCCACGACCTCGAGGTCGTAGCTGCACGGCACGTGCAGATCGATCACCGTCTCGTCGCTGAACGGCGGCACGACGAGCGTCGTGCGCACCCACAGCAGGTTGCGCAGGGTGTTGCCCCAGCCGGCCGTCGCGCCGAAGAGCTCGAACAGCCGGTCGTGCGCGGCCGCGTCGTAGGCGCGCCGCCGCGCGGCGATCTGGATCTGCGTGTCGAGCAGGACGGACCGGATGCGCCGTCCGGGCGGCGCCCCGATGCGCAGCGCGAAGCCCAGCGTCGGCACCGCGGCGGGAGCCACGGGCGCGGCGTCGAGCACCGCGAAGGACAGCTCGGGCACCACGGAGGCCGGCGCGGGCACCCCCATCAGGCTGGAGACAGGTTGGGCATGCGGGGGTCGATCGGCTCGCGCTGCTTGGCGTTGATGCCCGTCGAGCGCTCGGCGGTCGACGTGCCGTCGGGCCGGTGGCCCGCCTGCCGCTCGTAGTTGCCCGTGGCGTTGCCCTGCTTGATGCCCTTCACGTGGCTCGGCTTGTCCATCTTGACCGCCGCTTTGCCCGTCCTGAGCTCTGCCATGTTCAGCTCCCTTCCGCCGCGCGGCGCGCGGCGCTCGTTGGCCGGCCGTCCTGCGCGCTCGCCGGCCGTGCCCGCCGGTCGAGGTCCTCGAAGTACGCCCCGATCGCCTGCCAGACCTCCTTGCCGCCGGTCAGGCCGCGCCACTGCGTGCGGATCAGGCCGACGAGGGCGTAGCAGTCGTCGATCGGCACGAGCAGCTGCGCCCGAGCGCCCTGGGCGCGGTTGATCAGCAGCGCCTCGACATCCGGGGCGAGCGTGGCCAGCACCGGGTTGACCGCCTCCAGCGCCGCCCAGGCCTCGAGCCCGAGCTGGGACTCCGTCGGGCCCATGGGACTGGGGTAGAAGGCGAGCACGCGCTCGGCTGCCGACGAGGGGAAGAAGAACGCGAGCTCGACCGGCAGGCGCAGGTCGGCCCACATCACGTCGTCCATCTCGAGGTCGACGAG
Organism: Solirubrobacterales bacterium; assembly: GCA_038258425.1. GTDB lineage: Bacteria > Actinomycetota > Thermoleophilia > Solirubrobacterales > Solirubrobacteraceae > DATLGB01. Next base: position 7,339 of record JBBSPV010000047.1, read on the forward strand.
CGACAGGCGCCGCTCCGGGATGAGCCTGAAGCGCCCCTCGCTGGCCGCCGGATCGTCGAACAGCAGCGCGCAGGGCCGGCAGGTGCACTTGAGCTCGCGGTCGGAGAGCTGGAGCAGGTGCCGGTGGCGGGCGTCGATCGGCGCGCCGCACAGCTCGCAGCGCTCCATCGTCGCCACGCGCTCGGCCGTCGTGCCCTGGGCGAGGCGCCGCAGGCGGGAGCCGGCGGGAGCGGCGGTCATGGCGCCATGGGCAGCGGACACACGAGCTCGATCTGCAGCAGGTCGGGATCGGGACCGTGCCCGGGACCCTCCGCGTCGACCGCCTCGACGCGCTCGACATCCGGCGCGGCCTTGAGGATCGCCGTCTCGATCGCGAGCTTGAGCGTCATGGCCGACGACGGACAGCCGCTGCAGCTGCCCTCCATCCGCAGCCGGGCCACCCCGTCGTGCACATCGAGCAGCTCGACGTTGCCCCCGTGGGTCTCGAGGTACGGGCGCACCTCCTCGAGCGCCCCGCGCACCCGGTCCTCGAGCGCCACGGGATGCAGCCCGTGCAACAGCAGCAGGTGCGAGACGAGCTCGTCGTGGGCGAACGCACCGGCGAGCGTGCCGTCGTCGTGCTCGGCCACGTGCTCGACGAGCCGGGCGAGGCCGTCGCCGTAGAGGTCGAGCATCGCCTGGACGACCGCCGTCGCGGTCTCCCGGCCGGCGGGGTCGCCGAGGGCCTCCACGTCCTCGAGGAGGCCCTCGACCCGCGCCACCCGCTCCCGCGCGGCTGAGTCCTGGGTCAGCGACATGCCCGGCCCTCAGCAGGGCTCGCCGAAGATCGGCGAGTGGACCTGCTCGAGCGTCCGCCCCTTGCCCATGTACATGTGCACCCCGCACGGCAGGCACGGGTCGAAGGACCGCACCGCCCGCATGATGTCGATCCCGCGGAAGTTCTCCTGGGAGTTCTCCTCGAAGATCGGGGTGTTGGCGACGGCGTCCTCGTAGGGCCCCGGCGTGCCGAAGGAGTCCGTCGAGCTGCCGTTCCACGGCGTCGGCGGGTACGGGTGGTAGTTGGCGATCTTGCCCTCGCGGATGACCAGGTGGTGGCTCAGCACGCCGCGCACGGCCTCGTGGAACCCGCAGCCGATGGCCTCCTCGGGGACGTCGAAGTCCTCGAAGACCTTCGTCTGGCCCGACCGGATCTCGGTGAACGCCTTGTCGACGAAGTGCATGGCCATCGCCGCCGCGTAGGCGACGAAGTAGATCCGCGCCCGGTCGCGCTCGATCGCGTTGGACCACTTCGGGATCTTCCACTCGAGCGTCTGCTCGGCGGTGTTCGGCGTCTTGGGCAGGTTGATCAGCACGCTCGAGCCCGTGGCCTTCACGTACGGCGTGTCGACCTTCCCGGCCAGCGCCGTCGCCCACAGGCGCGCGATGGCGCCCCCGCCGGTGTCCAGGGCGAGGTAGTCGCCCGTGCGCTCGTCGTACCAGCGCGGGCTCATGACCCACGAGTAGTTGCCCCCGTCGAGCTCGCGCTTCTGCGGCTTGGGCAGCGTCGTCTGGTTCCACGGGTGGCGCTTGTCGACCGGGTTGCCGAGCGGGTCGTGGGTGACGAACGTCTCCTCGTTCGCCCAGTCCTGGTAGTAGGACGAGCCGAGGAGGATGCGGATGCCGAGGTTGATGTCGACGAGGTTCGTCGTGACGAGCTCGCCGTCGACGATGACGCCCGGGGTCACGAACATCTCGTTGCCCCACCGGTTCATGTTGCGGTAGTCGTAGTCGACGTGGTCGGGGTTGTTCCACGCGCCCCAGCACCCGAGCAGGATGCGCCGCCGGCCGACCTCCTCGTAGCCCGGCATCGCCTCGTAGACGAAGTCGAACACGTCGTCGTTCATGGCGACGGCCTTCTTGATGAAGTCGAAGCAGCGCAGCAGCCGGCTCAGGTAGTCCGTCATGAGCGTCGGCGTCGGCTGCGTGCCGACCCCACCCGGATAGATCGTCGACGGGTGCACGTGACGCCCCTCCATCAGGCAGATCATCTCCCGCCCGACGCGGCTCATGTGCAGGGCTTCCTTGTACGTCGCCCCGGTGAACGGGTTGTAGGACTCCATGATCTCGCCGATCGTCCCGTAGCCGTGGACGTCGGCACCGGGGGCCGGCGCCTTCTGGGCCTTCTCCCACACGGACGGCGTCGTGTCGCGCACCGTCTGCTCGCAGAAGTCCACGAAGACGAGGTTGTCCTGGTAGATGATGTGGTCGAAGATGTACTCCGCCGCCTCGCCGAGGTTGACGATCCACTCGGCCAGCGGCGGCGGCTTGACCCCGTAGGCCATCTGCTGCGCGTAACAGGAGCAGACGGCGTGGTTGTCCCCGCAGATGCCGCAGATGCGGCTCGTGATGAAGTGGGCGTCGCGCGGGTCCTTGCCCTTCATGAACACGCTGTAGCCCCGGAAGATCGACGACGTCGCCTTGCACGTCGCGACCATGCGGTTCTCGAAGTCGATCTTCGTGTAGATGCCGAGGTTGCCCACGATCCGCGTGATCGGATCCCAGGCCATGTCGACGAGCTTGCCCGCCTCCGGCTTGACGCTCTCCCTGACGGCCATCAGTCAGATCCCTCCTGGCCCCAGCGGGGCGCGTAGCCGGTGGTCAGCTTGTCGCCGTTGTGGCGCCACTTCGTTTCCTTGTTCATCGTCGTGTTCGTGATGCCGCGCAGCCGGCGGATCATCGACCCGTAGGCCCCGGTCATCGCCGACGACAGGGCCCCGCCCGGGGGCGCGTCCATGAACGGCATGAACTTGTCGGGGAAGCCCGGCATCGTGCAGCCGATGCAGATGCCGCCGACGTTCGGGCAGCCACCGAGGCCGGCCATCCACCCGCGCTTGGGGACGTTGCAGTTCACGACCGGCCCCCAGCAGCCGATCTTGACCTGGCACTTCGGCGAGTTGTAGTCCTTGGCGAAGTCGCCCTGCTCGTAGTAGCCGGCCCGGTCGCAGCCCTCGTGCACGGTCTTGCCGAACAGCCACTGCGGGCGCAGCTGGTCGTCGAGCGGGATGACGGGCGCCAGCCCGGCGGCCTGGTAGAGCAGCCAGGTGATCGTCTCCATGGCGTTCTCCGGCTGCACCGGGCAGCCCGGGATGTTGACGATCGGCAGGTCGGCCGCGGAGCGGAAGTCCCACCCGAGGTAGTCGGCGAGCCCCATGCAGCCCGTCGGGTTGCCGGCCATGGCGTGGATGCCGCCGTAGGTGGCGCACGTGCCCATCGCGACCACGCCCCAGGCCCTCGGCGCGAGCTGATCGATCCACCAGTTCAGCGTCAGCGGCTGGCCCGTGGCCTCGTCGTTGCCGAACGACGTCCAGTAGCCGTCACCGTTGATGTTCTCGTTCGGGATCGAGCCCTCGATGACGAGCACGAACGGCGCGTCGAGCTCATCCCGCGCGGCCGCCCGGAAGGGCCGCAGGTACTCCTCGCCGCCCATGGTGGGCGAGAGCACCTTGTTGTGGAGATTGACCTTCGGCAGGCCCGGGATGGCGCCGAGCAGCACGTCCTCGATGCCCGGCTGGCCGGCCGCGGTGATGGAGATGGAATCCCCGTCGCAGCTCATGCCCTCCGAGATCCACAGGATGTGGACCTCCTCCACGCCCTGAGGTGCCGCTTCAACCGCCATGGCCCGTCCCTCCCGTCGTCGTCAACGTGTCCTCCGTCTCCAGCTCGAGCGCGTCGACCAGGAGCTCCTGGCCGCGCAACAGCTCGACGTCCAACGCCCCGCAGCTCCCGCACGCCAGCGGGAAGCGCGGCAGCTCGCCCTCCGTCCCGCACACCCGGCAGCGTCCGGCCGCCGGCACCGTCGTCAGCTCGAGGACGGCGCCCTCGGCCACCGTCCCGTCGGCCACGAGCTCGAACGCGAACTCCAGCGCGGTCGGCACGACCTGGCGCAGGTGGCCGACCAGCACCTCGACCCGCGTCACGCGCCGCCCCGCGGCGTGCTCCTCGGTGATGGCGAGGATGGCCTGGGCGATCGAGAGCTCGTGCACCAGGTCACTCAGCAGATCCGGGGCAGAGGGTCGCCGACGAGCTGATCCATCACCCGGCGGCCGCCGAAGGCCGTCGCCACGAGCACCATGCCGGGCGGGTCGGCCCGCACCTCGCCGATGTCGGCCGCGTCCTCACAGCCCGGCACGGCGCGCAGCGCGGCCAGCGCCGACTCGGCGTCCTCGGGGGCCACGGCGGCCACGAGCCGGCCCTCGTTGGCGACGTACATCGGGTCGATGCCGAGGATCTCCGCCGCGCCCATGACCGCCGGGCGCACGGGGACGTCGGCCTCGCGCACGACCATGGCCACGCCGGAGGCGCGCGCGAGCTCGTTGAGCACGGAGGCGACGCCGCCGCGGGTGGCGTCGCGCAGGCAGCGCAGCCCGGGACCGGCGGCGTGCAGCAGGGCGTCGACGGCGGGCCACAGCGAGCAGGTGTCGGACTCGATCTCGGCGTCGAGCTCGAACTCGCCGCGGGCGAGCATGATCGCCGTGCCGTGCTCGCCGATGGTGCCCGAGACCAGCAGGCGGTCCCCGGGCCGCAGGGCCGACGGCGCGAGCCGGGCGCGCGGGTCGCGCACGCCGACACCCGTCGTGCAGATGTACATGCCGTCGGCGTGGCCGCGCTCGACGACCTTCGTGTCGCCGGCGACGAGCTCGACGCCGGCGGTCCGGGCGGTGGCGGCGATCGCCTCGACCTCCGCGCGCAGCTCGTCGGCGCCGAGGCCCTCCTCGAGCACGAGCGCGAGCGTCAGTGCCAGCGGCCGCGCCCCGGCCATGGCCACGTCGTTGACCGTGCCGTTGACCGCGAGCTCGCCGATCGAGCCGCCGGGGAAGCGCATGGGCTTGACCACGAAGGTGTCCGTCGTCATGGCGAGCTCGGCGCCGCCGACTCCGACGATCGCCGCGTCGGCCATCGCCGACAGCGTCTCGGAGCCGAAGGCGGGCAGGAACAGCCCCTCGATCATCGACTGCGTCGCCTTGCCGCCGGCGCCGTGGGCCATGGTGACCTGCGCGTCGCGGAACTTCCCGCGCTTGGCCCGCGCCGTCTCGATGATGGAGAGGACCTTGGCCTCACGGCCGGGGCCGGTGGAACGGCCTCGGGAAGCGGTGTTTCGGCCTTCGCTCGTCGCAAGCTCCTCGCTGCGGCCGACGTCACCGTGCGCAAGCTCCTCGCTGCGGACGACGTCACTCATACGGCGAGCTGCTCCCGGCTGAAGCGCCCGTAGTTGTAGTACGCCGCGCAGGCGCCCTCCGGGCTGACCATGCAGGTCCCGATCGGGCGCTCCGGCGTGCACGCCGAGCCGAACACCTTGCACTCCCACGGCTTGATGACGCCCTTGAGGACCTCCCCGCACTGGCAGGCCTTGGGGTCGGCCACCCGGACGCCGGGGACGGAATAGCGGCGCTCGGCGTCGAGCTCCGCGAACGCCTCGGAGAGCTTCAGCGCACTGCGCGAGATGAAGCCGAGGCCGCGCCACTCGAAGTGGGCCCGCAGCTCGAAGACCTCGGCCATGACCTCCAGCGCGCGGAGGTTGCCCTCGTAGGGGACGACGCGGGCGTACTGGTTCTCCACCTCGCGCCGGCCGTCGGCGAGCTGGCGGACGATCATGTGCACCGACTGCAGGAGGTCGAGCGGCTCGAAGCCGGACACCACGAGCGGCTTGCCGTACTCGGCGGGAATGAACTCGAAGGGCCGCGCGCCGACCACGGTGCAGACGTGTCCGGGCCCGATGAAGCCGTCCAGGCGCAGATCGGGCGACTCCAGCAGCGCGCGCAGCGGCGGGAGGATCGTCACGTGGTTGCACATGACGAAGAAGTTCGGGACCCGCTCGGCCCGCGCCCGCAGCAGCGTCAGCGCCGTCGAGGGCGCCGTCGTCTCGAACCCGATCGCGAAGAAGACGACGTCACGTTCCGGGTTGGCCTTCGCGATGCGCAGCGCGTCGAGCGGCGAGTAGACCATGCGGACGTCGGCGCCCTGGGCCTTGGCCTCCAGCAGCGTGCCGTTCGAGCCGGGCACGCGCATCATGTCGCCGAAGCACGTGAAGATCACGCCGGGCTCGTGGGCGATGGCGATGCCGTCGTCGACGCGGCCCATCGGGATCACGCACACCGGGCAGCCGGGCCCGTGTACGAGCTCGACGGCGTCGGGCAGCAGGTCGTCGACGCCGTACTTGTAGATGGAGTGCGTGTGGCCGCCGCAGACCTCCATGAGCTTGAGGTGCTCGCCGGCCGGCACGGCGGCGGCGATCTCGCCGGCCAGCACCTGGCCGAGCTCCGCGTCGCGGTACTCGTCGACGTACTTCATCTGGCCTCCAGGCGCGTGAGGGCGACGCCGGCGTGCACGAGCAGCTGCTCGCCGGCGGCCACGGGGCCGACGAGCGCCAGCTCGACCGTCTCGTGCGCCCCGGCGTCGGTCGCGCACAGCGCGAGGCCCCGGAGCTCGTCGATCTGCAGGACGGTCAGCGGCACGGCGACGTCGCCGCAGGTGATGCAGTGGTCGGGGCCGGTGCCGCAGGCGACGTCACTCAATGGAACTCCCCTGGAGCTCGCGAAGCTCCTGGTCGAAGTCCGCGCCCATCTCCTTGAGCAGGGCGAGCGTGGCCTCGGCCTCCGTCTCGTCGATCACCGAGATCGCGAAGCCGACGTGAACGAGCACCCAGTCGCCGATGCCGACGTCGTCGAAGAGCCCGACGTTGACCGTGCGCCGGACGCCGGCGACGTCGACCTTGGCGAGGTGGTTGCCCGCGTCCACCACCTCGACGATCTGGCCCGGAATGGCCAGGCACATGGCTGGCTGAACCCCTTCCCGTTCGGCTCGAGCGGGGACCCTGCCGGTCCCTGCTCTCGGGTTGGTCTACTCCCCGGGCCGCCGGACGGCAACCACGGGTGTGTCCTGCGTTACACCGGTCAGCGGTGCGGCGACAGCGGGCGCGTGGCGACCGCGGCGTGCTCGGCCGAGCTGCCGTGCAACCGCCATCCGTCCACGGCGCGGCTGACCAGCCCGGCGCGCGTGAGCCGGCCGAGCGCGTGCGACACCGAGGGCCGCTCCGCCCCGACGAGCTCGCCGAGCAGCCGGTGCGTGAGCGGCAGGGCGAGCCGCACGTCGCCGCCCGGTTCGACCGTGCCCCAGCGCCCGGCGAGGTGCCACAGCAGCATGGAGACCCGCATGTCCACGCGCGGGTGGGCGGCGATCGCCCGCTGCTCGGCGATCGCCTGGGCGCGCTGGACCGCCCGGCTCATGAGCTCGCAGGCGAGCTGCGGCCACGGGCGGATGCGGTCGGCGAAGAACGCGTCCAGCAGCCCGAGGTCGGTGCGCGCCAGCGCGCGCCAGGCCACGACGCCCCCGACGGGCGCCGCCCGCGGCAGCTCCCACGGGCGCAGCAGGTCGCCGGGACCCAGGAGCTCGGTGGCCGTGCGCCCGGCCACGTGGACCTCGCGCGCGAGCACCCCGTGCATGACGAGCAGCCCGGGTCCGTGCACCGAGCTCGCGAACCACCCCTGCAGCGGGTGCGGGCCCGGCTCGAGCCCGACCACGGCCGCGGTCGCGACCCGGGCGGCCGCGGCCCGGGCGGGCGCGACGAGCTCGGCGCCGAGGCTCGGCACCTCCTCGAGCACGCGGCAGCGGCGTGCGCGCGCCGGCGGCCCGCGTCGCGGTGCCGGCGCAGGCTCGGGGACCGGCCATGCGGGCCGCCGGGCACTGCCGGACCGTGGTGACGCCATCCCCTGTCGTCCTCCTGCGACGACCGTACCAGCGCAGCGCCGGAGCGCCAACCGGCGTTTAGGACGACTTGAGCTCGAGCGCTCGGCCGACGCCGGTCCACCCGACGTCCATGATGAGCGCAGCGACCTGCTCGCGCGTCTGGTCGGGATGGTCGAGCCACCAGGCCGCCAGCGACTCCCCCGCGCCGACGAAGCCGTGCGCCAGCGCGTCGGCGCGCGTCGGCGCCAACCGGGTGGCGAGCAACGTCGCCATGCGCCGGACGATCGCCCCGCGGATGCGGCCGACGTCGGCGGCGAGCGGGCCGGCGCCCGAGGCGAGCTCGGACTGCAGGACCGCCCAGCCCTCCCGGTGGTCCTCGACGAAGCCGAGGAAGGCGAGCATCGACCGCTGCACCTGCGCGCCGGGGGCGAGCCGCGGGTCGACACTCGCGTCCATCGCGGCCAGCAGCTGCCGGCCCGTCCGCTGGATGTAGGCCGAGTACAGCCCCGCCTTGGAGCCGAAGTACGCGTAGAGCATCGGCTTGGAGATGTCCGCGCGCTCGGCGATCTCCTCCATGGAGGCCGGGTGGAAGCCGCGCTCGGCGAACACCGTGCCGGCGGTGTCGAGCATCTGCTCCTCGCGCACGGCCCGCGGCACGAGCCGCGTGCCGCTGCGACGGGGCTTCGCGGCCGGCGGCATGCCGCCACCCTACCGGCGGCCCCGCGTCACTCCACGCCGGCGGCGAGGCGGCGCGCGGCGGGCCGCGGGGACGCCGCTGCGGCGCCCAGCCCGGCCCACGGATCTCCCGTCTCCGTGAGCCGGCGGCCGATCGTACCCAGCGTCCAGCCGCGCGGGCCGGTCGCCTCGAGCTCCTCCCACTCGAGCGGCGTGGCCACCGGCGCGCCGGGCCGGGCGCGCACCGCGTACGGCGCCACGACGGTCTGGGCGTAGCGGTTGCGCAGGACGTCGACGTACAGGCGGCCCTCGCGCGCGACCTTGTGGAACTCCGTCGTGAAGCGGGCAGGATCGGTGGCGACGACCGCCGCCGCGAGGTCGGCGGCCATCGCCCCCACCGCCTCGAAGTCCAACTCGCGGCGCAGCGGCGCGACGACGTGCGCCCCGCGCGAGCCCGTGGTCATCACGAACGGCTCGAGGCCGGCCTCCGCGAGCCGCTCGCGCGCCACGTGGGCGCCGGCGACGACGTCGGCCCAGCCCGCCGCCTCGCCCCCGTCGTCGTCGGGGTCGAAGTCGACCACGAGCCGGTCCGGGTGCTGGGGCCGGTCGGCGCGGCTCGTCCACACGTGCGGCGTGACCGCGTTGTGCTGGGCGAGCAGCGTCAGCGTCTCGGGTCGGTTGGCGAGCAGGTGGGTGACCGTGCCGCCGCGCTTGGGCACCTCGGCCCGCGCGACCCAGTCCGGGAAGTAGTCCGGGATCTGCTTGGCGAAGTGACCGGGGCCACCGATGCCGCGCGGGAACACCTGCAGGCTGACCGGCCGATCGCGGACCTGGGCGAGCATGCCCTTCGCGACCGTCGCGTAGTGGTGAGCGAGGTCGGCCTTGGTGATCCCGTCGCCCGGGAACAGGACCTTGTCCGGATGGGTCAGCCTGACGCTCGTCATCGCGCGGCGGGCCGCGGCGAGGCGGCGGCTCCCGGATGGCGCCGGGTCCCGCCCGGCTCGGCCCGGCTCTGGACCGCCAGGCTGTCCGGCGCCTCCAGCCGCCAGAACGTCGCGGTCACCGCCCGCGGTCCCGCCGTCATTGCGAACAGGCGACACATGTCGGCAGACAGCATGTCGGATCGGGCTTCGTGGGACGATGCGGCCGTGGCCGATCACCACGACTACGACGCCCCGCCGCTGGACGTCGGCGACGTCGACCCCGATCCCATCGCCCAGTTCGAGCGCTGGTTCGCCGACGCGCGGGCCGGCGGCCTCGTCGAGCCGGAGGCGATGCTCGTGGCCACGACGGCGCCGGCCGCCCGCTACGTGCTCCTGCGCGGCGTCGACGCGCGCGGCTTCACCTTCTTCTCCAACCGCGAGTCGGCCAAGGGGCGCGAGCTCGCGGCCGACCCGCGGGTGGCCCTGACCTTCGGCTGGCTCGCCCAGCACCGGTCCGTGCGGGTCGCGGGCACGGCGGCGCGCCTCCCCGACGCGGAGTCCGACGCGTACTTCGCCTCCCGCCCACGCGGCAGCCGGATCGGCGCGTGGGCGTCGCCGCAGAGCGAGGTCGTCGACGGCCGCGCGGCGCTCGACGCCCGGGTCGCGGAGGTCGAGGCGCGCTTTGCGGGCACGGAGGACATCCCGCGCCCGCCGTTCTGGGGCGGCTACCTCGTCCGTCCGGAGACGGTCGAGCTCTGGCAGGGGCGCCCGAGCCGCCTGCACGATCGGCTGCGCTACATGCGCGACCGGCCCGGCGGCCCGTGGCGGATCGAGCGCCTCGCGCCCTGACCGGCCGGCGCCGGGGGTGGTCGAGGTTAGGGACCTCTGTGGTCCTCAACCTCGACCACCTCGACCGGCCGGCGCGCCTACTCCTCGACCCAGTTCAAGGTCCGCTGGACGGCCTTCTTCCACTGCTTGTACTTGCCCTCGACGTCCTCCGTCTCGTCCGACGGCTCCCAGCGCTTGTCCTCGGCCCAGCGCTCGCGCAGCTCGTCCTGGTCGGCCCAGAAGCCGACGGCCAGCCCGGCCGCGTAGGCCGCGCCGAGCGCCGTCGTCTCCGTCACCTTGGGGCGGATGACGGGGACGCCGAGCACATCGGCCTGGAACTGCATGAGCAGCTCGTTGGCGACCATGCCGCCGTCGACGCGCAGCTCGTCGAACGGGACGTCGGCGACCTCGTTGGCCGCGTCGACGACCTCCCGCGTCTGCCAGGCCGCGGCCTCGAGCGCGGCCCGGGCGACGTGGCCCTTGCCCGCGTAGGCCGTCAGCCCGACGAGGGCGCCGCGGGCGTCGTCGCGCCAGTAGGGCGCGAACAGGCCGCCGAACGCCGGCACGAAGTAGACGCCGCCGTTGTCGTCGACCGTGCGGGCGAGCTCCTCGACCGCCGGCGAGTCCGGGATGAGCTCGAGCCGGTCGCGCAGCCACTGGATCAGCGCGCCGGTGTAGGCGATGGAGCCTTCGAGGACGTAGACCGGGTCCTGGTCGGCGAGCTGGTAGCCCACGGTGGTCAGCAGCTTCTCCGTGCGCACAATCTCGTCGCCGGTGTTGACGAGCAGGAACGAGCCGGTGCCGTAGGTGTTCTTCGCGTCGCCGCGGTCGAAGGCGGCCTGGCCGAACAGCGCCGCGTGCTGGTCGCCGAGGATCCCCGCCACGGGCCGCCCGCCGAGCGCGGTGCCCTTGACCTCGCCGTAGACCTCGGACGAGGAGCGGATCTCGGGCAGCATGGACTCCGGGATGCCCATCAGCTCGCAGTGCTCGGGCTTCCACTGCAGCGTCTCGATGTCCATGAGCAGGGTCCGGCTCGCGTTGGTCACGTCCGTGACGTGCACGCCGCCGTCCGTGCCGCCCGTGAGGTTCCACAGCACCCAGGTGTCCATCGTCCCGAAGGCCAGCTGGCCGGCCTCGGCCTTCTCGCGCGCCCCGTCGACGTTGTCGAGCAGCCACTTGACCTTCGGCCCGGCGAAGTACGTCGACAGGGGCAGGCCGGTGGCCTGGCGCAGCCGGTCGGGACCCTCGTCGCCACCCAGCTCGCGGGCGATCTGGTCCGTGCGCGTGTCCTGCCAGACGATCGCGTTGGCGATCGGGTCGCCCGTCTCGCGATCCCACACGACCGTCGTCTCGCGCTGGTTCGTGATGCCGACGGCGGCGACATCGCCGGCCTCGACCGGCGTGTCGGCGAGTGCGCCGCCGATCACCTGCCGGGTGCGCTGCCAGATCTCGGAGGCGTCGTGCTCCACCCAGCCGGCCTTCGGCGTGATCTGCTCGTGCTCTCGCTGGTCGACGGAGACGACCTCGCCGTCCTTGTCGAAGAGGATGCAGCGCGAGCTCGTCGTGCCCTGGTCGATCGCCGCCACGTAGTCGGGCATGGTCTCTCCTATTCCCTGTCGATGGAGTCCGAGCCGCTCGCGACCATGTCGGGGTCGGGCTCGACGCCGCGCTTCATGAGTGTGTCGCGAATCAGCCCGTCGTAGACGTAGGCGCCGAGGACGCCGCCGATCAGCGGGCCGACGATCGGCACCCACATGTAGAACGAGATCGGCCCGTAGTCGCCCGGTACGGCGTTCTTGCCCCAGCCGGCGATCCAGGCCAACAGGCGGGGGCCGAGGTCGCGGGCCGGGTTGATCGCGAAGCCGGCGTTGGCGCCGAAGGAGATGCCGATGGCGAGCACCACGAGGCCGACGACGAACGGTGCGAGGTTCGCCTTCACCGGCGCGTTGTACTCGTCCTGGATGGCGAGGATGGCGGCGACGAGGAACGCGCCGCCGGCGACTTGGTCGAGCAGCGGGATCCACGCGTTGGTGAAGTACGGCGCCGGGAAGGTGGCGAAGATGCTGAACGTCGTCACCCCCGTCTCGCCGTCGCGGGTGATCTTCTGCGCCTGCTCGAGCGAGGCGATGGCGTCGTGGTAGAGGATGTAGATGAGGACCGCGGCGAGGAAGGCGCCGGCGACCTGCGCCGCCATGTAGGTCGGCACCTTCGCCCACGGGAACTTCCGCCGCAGGGCCATGGCGAGGGTCACGGCGGGGTTGATGTGTGCCCCGGTAACCCCGCCGGCGACGTAGACGCCGAGCGTCACGCCGAGGCCCCAGCCGAAAGCGAGCAGGAGCCAGTCGCCGCTGGCGGCGAAGGCGTCCGGGCCGCGGTCGGACTGGTTGAGGGCGGCCACGCTCATCGCCACCGAGCCGAGGCCGAAGGCGAGCAGCACGAAGGTCCCGAACGCCTCGGCGACCAGCTCTCCCACCACAGTCCTCTGCCACGCGTGACGCTTCATCGAGCCTCCCCAGATCGTCGTCGTCTGCGTCGGGATGCTTAGCTTGGAGCCGTGGCCCCAAACCTCACGTCCTTCCGCCAGGGCCGGCTCGGCCCCCAACAGCGACGCACGAACCTCGAGCGCCTGAGGAGCGAGACCTTCGACGTCGTGATCGTCGGCGGCGGGGTCGTCGGCGCCGGCTGCGCGCTCGACGCCGCCTCACGTGGCCTCAACGTCGCCCTCGTGGAGGCGCGCGACTTCGCGTCGGGGACCTCCAGCCGCTCGAGCAAGCTCGTTCACGGCGGCCTGCGCTACCTCGAGCAGCAGGAGTTCAGCCTCGTCCGCGAGGCGCTCAAGGAGCGCGAGCTGCTGCTCAACACGCTCGCGCCGCACCTCGTCAAGCCGGTGCCCTTCCTCTACCCGCTGACCCATCACGGCTGGGAACGCGCCTACATCGGCGCCGGCATGCTCCTCTACGACTCCATGGGCGGCTACAAGGGCCTGCACCGCCACCGGCACCTGACGCGCACGGCCGCGCTGCGGCTTGCGCCGGCGCTCAAGCCCGACGCGCTGGTCGGGGCGATCCAGTACTGGGACGGCAAGGTCGACGACGCCCGTCACACGATGGAGATCGCCCGCACGGCCGCCCACCACGGCGCGGCGGTGGTCCCCAACGCCGAGGCCGTCGGGTTCCTGCGCGAGGGCGGCCGGGTGACGGGCGTGTGCGTGCGCGACGTGGCCGGTGAGGAGGAGCTCTCGGTCGCCGCTCGCCAGGTCGTCAACTCGACCGGCGTGTGGACCGACGACGTCCAGCACCTGTTCGGGGAGCGCGGCAAGTTCAGGGTGCGCGCCTCCAAGGGCGTCCACCTCGTCGTCCCGCGCGACCGGATGCAGCTCGACACGGGGCTGATCCTGCGCACGGAGTCCTCCGTGCTCTTCGTCATCCCCTGGGGCCGGCACTGGATCGTCGGGACCACGGACACCGACTGGCACCTCGACAAGCACCACCCGGCCGCCACGCGGGCCGACATCGACTACGTGCTCGGGCACGTCAACCGGGTGCTCGTCCAGCCGCTCGAGCACTCCGACGTGGAGGGCGTCTACGCCGGCCTGCGGCCGCTGCTCGAGGGCGAGTCGGACGAGATCTCCCAGCTCAGCCGCGAGCACACGGTGGCCACGCCGGTGCCGGGGGTCGTCGCGGTCGCGGGCGGCAAGTACACGACCTACCGGGTGATGGCCAAGGACGCCATCGACGCCGTCGCCCGCGGACTCGAGGAGCAGGTGCCGGAGTCCGTCACGGAGACGACGGAGCTGGTCGGCGCCTCGGGCTACCGCGCGCTGTGGAACCGGCGCCGCCAGCTCGCCGCCGACAGTGGGCTGCATCTCGTGCGCATCGAGCACCTGCTCGGTCGCTATGGATCGCTCATCGAGGACCTGCTCGAGGACATCAACAAGCGGCCCGAGCTCGGCGAGCCGCTCCCGGGCGCCGAGGACTACCTCAAGGTCGAGGCTCACTACGCGGCGAAGTGCGAGGGGGCGCTGCACCTCGACGACGTGCTCGCCCGCCGTACGCGGATCTCCATCGAGACCTTCGACCGCGGCGTCGAGGCCGCGGACACGGTCGCCGGGCTGATGGCCGAGGTGCTCGGCTGGGACGAGGCGCGGACCGCCGAGGAGATCGACCTCTACCGCCAGCGCGTCGACGCCGAGCGGCGCTCGCAGGAGCAGCCCGACGACGAGGCCGCCGACGAGGTCCGGCGCAGCGTGCCGGACGTCTACGCGGTGTGACGTCGCCGGGAGGGCGAGCCGTCTATGTGGTTTCGTCGTCCGCTCGCCGCAAGCTCCTCGCTCCCGACGACGTCACAGGTTCCTCACCGGCGCCGGTGCCACGTCGTCGAACGGCCCGAGTGGCACGTCGGGCGTGCGGGCGACGAACAGCGCGAGGATGAGGAAGCGGGCGGCGTCCGGGAAGCGGCGGTTGCGTGGCGGCGGCGCGAGGTGCGCCTCGTAGCGGTCGAGCAGGTCGAGGATCGCCGCGGCCAGCGGCGCCTGATCGGCGTCCTCACCGACCGCGCACGCCAGGCGTGAGAGGGCGAGGATCTCCGTGAGGTCCGCCTGGGCGAACAGTTGGCCGACGGTCGCGGTGAGCTGGGACACGATCCGCTCCACCACCGGGTGCAGCGCCGGGCCGGGACCGGGGGCCGGACCGGCGTGCAGCGGATCGCGGCCGTCGGCGAGGCGCGCCGCCTGGCCGCCCGCGACGGCGCGGATCGCCTCATCGCCGAGGCCGACCTGGCGCGCGCAGCGCAGCGCCTGCACCGCGGCGAAGGTCGGGCTCCCGTAGGGCGAGTCGCTGGCCCACAGGACCTGGCCCGGCGGGGCGAGGGAGAAGAGCGCGCAGAGGTCGGCCGGGTTCCACCACGCGGTGTCGAGGAAGACGTTGGGGTGCGAGGGCAGCTCGCGCCACAACCAGGCGAGGTCCGAGATGCCGGCGTGGGCGAGGATCAGGCGGGCGTCCGGGAACTCGGCCGAGAGCCGCACGGTGTCGATCCCGAGGGCGGGGATGCCGCGGCCGGCGTGAATGAGCACCGGCAGCCGGCGCTCGTGCGCGAGCGCCACGAGGTCGCGCACCGCGGGCGCGTCCATGCCGAAGCCCTCGGCCCGCGGGTGGAGCTTGATGCCGCGCGCGCCGGCGTCCAACGTCCGCCGCGCCTCGTCCACGGCGTCGGCGCCGAGGTTCGGGTCCACGCGGCAGAAGGCGACCAGGCGCCCGTCCGAGGCCGCCTGGGCGGCCAGTGCCTCGTCGTTGGCGGCCGGGTACCCGTCCGGCTCGTGCATCGGGAAGACGAAGGCGCGGGCACCGCAGGTGGCCAGCGCGTCGTGCAGCTCGGCCGGCGTCTGCGTGTAGCCGTCGGGGTCGTTGAGGCCCATGTGCGTGTGCGCGTCGAAGCGCTCGACCCCGGGCTCGAGCCAGTCGACCAGCAGGGCCTCGCCGAGCTGCATGGCCGCGACCGTATACGGTGCGCCGCGATGCAGGCTCGCCGCGTCCGCGTGCAGATCGACACGGTGCGCCTGCGGGTGACCGGCACCTTGCAGCTGCCGACGGACGGCTACCGCAGCCGGTCCACGGACTTCCTCAACGGCCACGAGAGCGGCTTCATCGCCCTCGTCGACGCCGAGCTGGCTCCCGTCGACGGCTCGCCGGGCGAGACGCACGCCTTCCTGGCGGTCGGGACCCGCCACATCCTGGCCATGGCCGAGCTCGAGGACCTCGGGGTCGACGAGACGCTCGAGCCGCACGATCCCGGCGGCCCGTCCGTGCCGCCGCCCGGAGCCTGACGTCAGGCGAGCGAGCTGACGCGCAGCCGCCGCGTCCCGCGCGGCGCGGCGAAGTCCACGACGTCGTCCACGCCGGCGCCGGCCAGGGCCTGCGCCAGCGGGGCGTCGAGCCCGAGCCGGCCCGCGGCGGGCTCGGCCTCCTGCGCGGTGACGAGCGTGTACGTCGTCTCGCGCCCCGTGGCCTCGTCGCGGACGGTCACCACGGAGCCGAGGCCGACGGCGACCGACCCCGCCTCGGGCTCCACCATGACGGCGTTGCGGCGGCGGTCCTGCAGGCGCAGGATGCGCGCCTCGAGGTGCCCCTGGGCGTCCTTGGCGTCGTGGTACTCGGCGTTCTCCTTGAGATCGCCCCACTCCCGCGCGATGCGGATGCGCTCGGCCATGGCCGTGCGCTCCGTCGTCTCGAGCGCCTCGAGCTCGGCTTCCAGGGCCGCGAGGGCGTCCGGCGTGATCTGGTAGCGGGCGTCGTCGCTCATCCCGGCCAACGTAGCCTGCGCCGCATGCAGCTCCCGGCCGCGCCGCCCGATCTGCCGCCCGAGCCGGCCGCGTTCTACGCGGAGCTGCGCGCGCGGCTGGAGCCGCTCGAGCTCGACGTCGGCGAGGCGGAGGACGGCACGCTGCACTTCGGCGACGGCGGAGTCGGCCTGACCCTCCCGCACGTCACCGACCCGGACTGGGTCGTCGCCGCACAGGTCTCGCGCCGGCACGCCCTCGTCTTCGTCGGGCCGGCGGCCCATGCCTTCGACGACGCCGGCGACCCGCCGGCCATCGCCGGCCTCGTCGTCCGCGCCCTGCGGGGCGAGGTGGCCGTCGCACTGCGCTACCGCGGTGATGCGCTCGTGGAGGTCGAGGCCTTCGACGGGCGGCGCTCCCTCGGGGCGCGGCGCGTCGGTGGCCCGGGCAGCTGGGCGCGCTGGCGGCCGGTCCACGAGCGGCGCCGGACGGTGGACTACCGGCGGGCCGGACGCGACCCGGAGCCGGTCTGACCCGTCGCGCCGATCACGCCTGGGCGCGGTCTTGCACCTCCAGGCTGGCGCGCAGCACGTCGCGCATGCTCGTCGGCCGGCGGCCGATGAGGCGGGCGAGGGTCGGCTCGACACGGGCGAACTCGCCCCGCCGGCTAGCGAGCGGGAAGGCCATGGCCATGGTCACCCCGAGCTCGGGCAGCCCCCGGGCGACGAGCCCGGCGCGGTATTCGTCGTCGGGCACCACGACCCGGCGGATGGTGCGGCCCGTCAGCTCCGTCGTCAGCGCGGCGATGTCGGCCAGGTCGACGGCCTCCGAGGCGGTGAGGGCGAGGATCTCGTCCTCGACGCCCTCGTCGGTGAGCAGGGCGGCGGTCGCCTCGGCGAGGTCCGCGTGGGTCGTGAAGGAGACCGGCCCGTCTGCCGGTGCGCGCAGCTCACCGGTCTGGAGGGCGTCGCCGAGCAGCGTCGGGGCGAACTCCGCGTAGAAGCCGTTGCGCAGCGATGTGAAGGGCACGGCCAGCTCGCGGAGCGCCGCCTCCGTGGTGGCGTGCGTGTGCATGGGAGGAAACGGGGAGTCCGGACCCGCGCCGACGTGGCTCGTGTAGAAGACGCGGTCGGCGCCGGCCGCCTTGGCCGCGTGGATCGCCGTCCCGTTCAGGCGGACCGCCGTCTCGCCGAACGCGTTCGCCGACACGACGAGCACCCGCGACGCACCCTCGAAGGCGTGGGCGAGGCTCTCGGCGTCGTCGAAGTCGCCGCGCCGGACGCGGACGCCTCGCTGCTCGAGCGCCTGCGCCTTCTCCGGCTCGCGGACGCTCACCCCGAGCCGGTCGGCGGGGATGCGGTCGAGCAGCTGCTCGACCACCTGGTGGCCGAGCTGGCCGTTGGCTCCGGTGACGACGATCATGACGGCTCCTATCTCTGCGTCAGCGCTATGGCGAAGTGCGGGCGGACGACTCAGGCGGCGGCGCGCGTCCCGTCGCGCAGCGGCTCGAGCGCAGCGCCGACGCGCACCAGCTCGTCGAACATCGCGTCCGCCGCCTGCTCCATCGTCTCGTTGGCCTGCAGCTCGCCCTCGTCGTCGATGAACTGCGAGAAGAAGGGGATCGAGACGGCCTCGAAGAGCGGCACCATGCTGAGCGTCGTGAGCACCTGCTTGAGCATCTGCGCGGCGCGCGTGCCGGCCGCGACCCCGCCGTAGGAGACGATCCCCACCGGCTTGTGCTTCCACTCCTGGTGGAGGAAGTCGATCGCGTTCTTCAGCGGGGCGGTGAAGCCGTAGTTGTACTCGGGCATGACCATCACGAAGGCGTCCGCGGCGTCGACCGTCGCGCTCCACGCCCTCGTGTGCGGCTGCGTGTACCTGCGCAGGCGCGGATGGTTCGGCTCGTCCATGAACGGCAGGTCGAGCTCGGCGAGATCGGCGACCTCGACCTCGAAGCCGCCGTGGCTGCGGGCGCGGGCCTCGGCCCACTGGCCGATGGGCAGCCCGGCGCGGCCGGGGCGGGTGGAGGCGATGATGATGAGCAGGCGGGGCATCGGGGGGTTCAGGCGGCCTTCGCGGTCGTGGGGAGGGGGATCCAGTCGTGCGCCCAGGTCTCGAGCGCCCGGACGACGGGCGCGAGCGCCTCGCCCTTCCGCGTGAGGTGGTACTCGACGTGCACCGGGGTGGTGGCGAGCACCCGCCGCTGCACGAGACCTTCGGCCTCGAGCTCGCGCAGGCGCTGGGCGAGCATCGTGTCGCTGAGGCCCGTCACGCGCGCCTTGATGTCCGCATAGCGGTGCGCGCCGTGCAGCAGCAGGGACAGGATCGCGCCCGACCAGCGCGCGCCGATGAGCTCGACGGCCTGGTGGTAGCGCGGACAGAGGCTGGGCTCGTGGTCCACAGCGGATATCGTATCAGGATTCCTTAGCGACTCAGCTATGCTGAGCAGATCATGGAACTCGGCATCACGTCCTTCGCGGAGCTCACGCCCGACCCGCGGACGGGTCGCACGGTCTCGCCGCAACAGCGCCTGCACGACCTCATGGAGGAGATCGAGCTCGCCGACCAGGTCGGCCTCGACGTCTTCGCGGTCGGCGAGCACCACCGGCCGGACTTCGCGGTCTCGTCGCCCGCCACCGTGCTCGCCGCCGCCTCGCAGCGGACGCGCTCGATCCGGCTCGGCAGCGCCGTCACCGTGCTCTCCAGCGACGACCCGGTACGGGTCTTCCAGCAGTTCGCGACCGTCGACCTGCTCTCGGCGGGCCGGGCGGAGATCTGGGCCGGCCGGGGCTCCTTCACGGAGTCCTTCCCGCTCTTCGGCCAGTCGCTGGACGACTACGACGAGCTCTACGCCGAGAAGCTCGAGCTGCTTCTCGCGCTGCGCGACGGCCATCCGGTCAGCTGGTCAGGGCGCTTCCGCCCGGCGCTCCAGGAGGCGGGCGTGTTCCCCCGTCCCGTGCAGGACCCGCTGCCCGTGTGGGTCGCCGTGGGCGGCTCCCCGCAGTCCGTGGTGCGGGCGGGCACGCTCGGCCTGCCGCTCGTGCTGGCGATCATCGGCGGGATGCCCCAGCGCTTCGCCCCACTCGTGCAGCTCTACCGCCAGGCGGCGGAGCAGGCCGGACACGACCCCGCGGCGCTGCTGGTGGCGATCAACACCCACGGCTACGTGGGGGAGGACGGCCCAAGCGCCGCCCGCGAGTTCTTCGGCCCCTACAAGACCGCGATGGACCGGATCGGCCGGGACCGAGGCTGGCCCCCGATGCGCCAGGACTCCTACGACGCGCTGCGCTCGCCGCGCGGCGCCCTGGCCACCGGCGGCGCGGAGGAGGTCGTGGAGAAGATCCTCTTCCAGCACGAGCTCTTCGACCACGACCGGTTCCTGATCCAGCCGAGCGTCGGCACGATGCCCCACGAGCTGATCATGCGCTCCATCGAGCGGCTCGGCACCGAGGTCGCCCCGTCCGTCCGCGACGAGGTCGCCCGGCGCGAGGGCGTGGCGGTCGGTTCGTAGCGGGGCGGCGCGGGGCGGGTACTGGCAGGGGGGTGGGGGGGGGGGGGGGGGGGGGGGGGGGGGGGGGGGGGGCGGGGCCGGGCCGCGCGGGGGGGGGTGGGTGCGTGTGCGGGGGGGGGGGGGGTGGGGGCGGCCCCCCGCGGGGGGCCCCCCCCCCCCCCCCCC
>JBBSPV010000048.1:0-25830 GCA_038258425.1 Solirubrobacterales bacterium
GAAGCGAAATGACCTTCGTCTAGAACAGCGGGTCGCCCGAATCGTCGTTTGCTGGCGCAAATCAACTCGAAAATCCCAAGCGGCACGAGCCAACTAGCCCACGTCGCCAGTGGGTAAACCCAATCGGCGCCGTAATCTGCCACAGTGGCAACACCGCCAATGATTCGGAGAACGACCGCGGAGCACAGCAGTAAGAAACACCGCCACATCCAGCGGCGATGCGTTTCGAATTTGCGCTGCACGGCTGCTCGCCAGCCGAGCGCTACGCTGCCCGCCGTTGCGACCGCGAGCGCCGACAGGCCGCTCGCCAGGGCTCCGAGGTGGGCCGCCTCGTGGGCGCCGAAGCGCGTCGCGAGCGCCGCCACCCTCGGGGCGCCCGGCGGGGGGGCCAGCGCGTAGGCCGCCCGCAGGGCGTGCTCGACGCGCATGACGCGGGTGAGCGTCGCGGCGTCGCCGGAGACCGCGGCGCCGGCGGGGGTCGCGCGCGGGGCGACGGCGGCCGCCGCGGCGACCAGCAGCACGTCCCGGCGCCTCACGTCACGAAGGCCTGCGGGGCCTGGGGACGACCGAGCTCGCCCCGCAGGACGGCGACGTGCTCGGCCTCCGCCGCCGCGATGGAGGCCACGAGGCGGCGCAGGCCACCGTCGCGCAGCTGCGGGAGGGCCTCGAGGTGGGCGGTGTAGGACCGCTGCTCGGAGCCGAGGGCGACGGCGAGGCCGCCCTGGTGGACGGACGAGCCGGCGTCCGGCGGCAGCCGGCCGGTGAGCGAGCGGTAGGCGTCCGCGAGGGCCGCGTGGTGGGCGCGCTCCTGTGCGCGCAGGCGCCGGAACAGCGGGTTCGGAGCCCGCTTCAGCGCGACGGTGTAGAAGGACTCCTCGGCGGACTCGACGGTCAGCAGCCGCGCCACCACGTCGGCGTCCGACGGCTTCGGCGCCGCCGGCTCCGCGCCGCAGGCCGACAGCAGCGCCGCCGGCGCGGCGAGCAGCAGCGCCCGCCGCCCCGCCGTCGGGCTCACCACCAGAGGGTGGACTCGAGCTCGAGCAGCTCGTCGACGGGCTTGGTGTAGAGCCCGCTCGACAGGTACTTCCAGCCGTCGTCGCACACGATGAAGACGACGTTGCCCTCGTCCATCTCGTTCGCGATGCGCACGGCGATGGAGGCGATGGCGCCCGACGAGACGCCGGCGAAGATGCCCTCCTCCTCCAGCAGCCGGCGCGTCCAGACGATGGCGTCGCGGTTGGTGACGAAGATCTTGCGGTCCAGCACCGAGAGGTCGATGATCGGCGGGATGAAGCCGTCGTCGAGGGAGCGCAGGCCCTGGACCGGCTCGCCCTGCATGGGCTCGGCGGCGACGATCCTCACCGCGTCGCCGAAGGCCTCCTTCAGGCGCCGGCCGTTGCCCATGAGCGTCCCGCCCGTGCCCAGGCCGGCGACGAAGGCCGACACCTCGTCAAGCTCGTCGAGGATCTCCTTCGCCGTGCCCTCGTAGTGCGCGCGGGGGTTGGCGTCGTTGCCGTACTGGTACGGCATGTAGTAGCGCGCGTCGGCCGCGGCCATCTCCAGCGCCATGGCGACGGCGCCGTTGGAGCCCTGGTCGCCCGGCGAGTAGACGATCTCCGCGCCGTACATCTCGAGCAGCTGGCTGCGCTCCGGCGTGACGTTGTCGGGCATGACGACCTTCAGCGGGTAGCCCTTGCGCCGGCAGATCATGGCCAGGCTGATGCCGGTGTTGCCCGAGGTCGGCTCGAGGATGGTCTGCCCGGGCGAGATGAGGCCACGCTCCTCGGCGTCCTCGATCATCGCCCGCGCGACGCGGTCCTTGACAGAGCCCGTGGGGTTGTGGGACTCGAGCTTGGCCCAGATGCGCACGCCGGGCCTCGGCGAGAGGCGCTTGAGCTCGACCAGCGGCGTGTTGCCGATGGCCTGGACGATGTCGCCGTAGCGGCCGCCGCACGGGCGGTTGAGGAGCTCTCCGGCCATTGCTTCCAAAAGGATAGTGACGTGGGAGAGGGTCCGGAGGTGCGATTTGACGAGGATCGGAGGCTTCGTGACGCTGTCCGGAGATCCGAGCTCGCGAGGATCGGAGGCCGAAACCACGAAACCGGCCCCCGTGGGTACCACGGTCGCCAGGATGACCGACGCCGCCGGCGACGCTCCGCGGGAATCCCGCCTCGCCCGAGGGTGGCGGCGGTTCGCGCAGCTCGTGGAGCACGGGGTCACCGACTTCTTCGTCGACGGCTGCCCTCAGCGCGCGGCCGCGATCTCGTTCTACGCGCTGTTCTCGATCTTTCCGCTGGCGATCCTCTCCGTCGCCGTGCTCGGCCTCCTCGTCAACGACGACGCGGCGCGCACGCGGGTCATCTCCTTCCTGCTCAACAACCTGCCGCTCACCGAGGACGGCGGCCGCCGCCAGCTGCAGTCCCTGCTCACGCAGGTGACGCGCGACGTCGCCGGCTTCGGTGTGCTGGGCGTCGCGACGCTGCTGTTCGCGGCCTCCGGCGTGATGGCCGCGATCCGCCACGCGCTCAACGCCGCCTTCAACACGAGAGACGACCGGCCGCCGTTTCAGGCGAAGCTCTGGGACTTCGCCATGGTCCTCGTCTTCGGCGCGCTCGTCACGGCGTCCCTGGCCCTGACGCTGATCGACCAGCTCCAGTCGCGGGTCAGCAAGGGCGCCAACGACGTCATCCCAGGTGCCGGCGGCGTGATCGCCGACCTGCTCATCAGCGCCGGGCGGGTCGTCCCCTTCGTGCTGGCGCTCATCGTGTTCGCCGGGCTGTTCAAGCTCGTGCCCTCGACCCGCCCCCGGCTGCGCGACTCGTGGCCGGGCATCATCGTGGCGGCGCTGGGCTACGAGCTCGCCAAGACGGGGTTCACGATCTACCTCACGTCGTTCGCGAACTACGGCGCGATATACGCCTCGCTCGGGTCGATCATCGCGTTCCTCGTCTTCATCTTCGTCGCGGCCAACGTCGCCCTGCTCGGCGCGGAGTTCGCCTCCGAGTGGCCGTGCGTGCGCGCGGGCAACTACGACGGACCGGGCGACCCGTTCCTGCGTCAGGTCGCGAACGTCGTGCGCGGGCTGTTCCTGCGGCCCAAGGAATGAGCGCCGCCCGCCATCGCCGGCAGGATCACGATGGTGTCGGACTCCCCGACGCCGGTGTCGAGCCCGTCGAGGACGCGGACGTCCTCGTCGTTGAGGTAGACGTTGACGTAGCGGTTGAGCTGGCCCTCCCCCGAGAACAGCTGGGTCTCCGTCTCCGGGTGCCGGCCGGCGAGATCGCGCAGGACCTCGCCGACGTTGGCGCCGCTGGCGTCGACCGTCTTCTCGCCGCCGACGGAGGGACGCAGGACCGGGGGGATCTTCACAGTGGCCATAGGACTCCGAACCTAGCCCGCCGCGGCGCAGAACGCCTCGTAGTCGGGGAAGACGCCCATCTCCGCGTCCGTGATGTCCTCCGGGTCGCGCGAGCAGACCGGGCACTCGGGGTCGCGGCGGACCTTGAGCTCGGTGAACGTCGCTCCCAGCGCCTCGTAGAGCAACAGGCGGCCGATGAGCGGCTCGCCGGCGCCGACGATGAGCTTGACGACCTCCGTGGCCTGCAGCAGGCCCATGGTCCCCGGCAGCACGCCGAGCACGCCGTTGGCGCCGCAGGACGGGGCGAGCTCGGCCGGCGGCGGGACGGGGTACAGGCAGCGGTAGCACGGGCCCACGTAGGGCGCGAAGACCGACAGCTGCCCGTCGAAGCCGAGGATGGAGGCCGACACCACGGGAATGCGCAGCCGCACGGTCGCGTCGTTGAGCAGGTAGCGGGTCGGGAAGTTGTCCACGCCGTCGACGATGACGTCGTAGCCCTCGATAATCTCCATGACGTTGGAGGCGTCGAGTCGCGTCGCGTACTTGACGACCTCGACGTCGGGGTTGATGTCGTGGATGGCCCGCTCGGCCGAGTCGACCTTGGGCGTGCCGATCCCGTCCGTGGTGTGGATGACCTGGCGCTGGAGGTTGGAGAGGTCGACGACGTCGTCGTCGACGATGCCGAGGGTGCCGACGCCGGCCGCCGCGAGGTACAGCGCGGTCGGCGAGCCGAGCCCGCCCGCGCCGAGCAGCAGGACCTTCGCGTCGAGCAGCCTGGTCTGGCCCTCGAGGCCGATCTCCGGCACGAGCAGGTGGCGCGAGTAGCGCTCGCGCTGCTCCTTGCTCAGGTGCCGCGGGACCTCGACCTCGTAGCCGCGGTCCTTCCACAGCGCGTAGCCGCCGGTCATGGAGGCGACGTTCGTGTAGCCGAGATCGTCGCGCAGGGTGCGCGCGGCCAGGGCGGAGCGGTTGCCCGAGGCGCAGTAGAGGACGACGGGCTCGTCGTGGTCGGGCGCCGCGCCCTCGATGCGCGACTCGAGGTGGCCTCGGGTGACGTGCTTGGCCCCGGGGATGTGGCCCGCGTCCCACTCGTCGAGCTCGCGGACGTCGACGAGCACGAAGCCGGGGCCCTGGCCAGGTCTGCCCGCCGACTCGCCCCCGTTCGAACCTCCGTTGACGCCGGCCGGCTGGGTCTTGGCCCCCTCGAGGTCGTCGTGGACCTCGGACGGGTCCAGCTCGTCGATCTGGCTCTTGATCTGGCGGATCAGCTCCGCGCCTGAGGGACTCATCGCTTGAAATGCCTCGTTCTCGACCGGGAATCCATTGCTTTCAAAAGGATAGCGACCGTCAAGTTTCGCTTCCGCCTGCCGATAGGAGCCTCGGATGCGTCCACGCACGCTGCTGACCCAGGTCCTCGCCGTCAACGCGCTGCTGGTGGCCACCACCGCCCTCGTGGCCACGGCGTTCACGTCCGCGCGGATCAAGGGCGTCGGCTCGCCCATCGGCCTGGCGGTGCTCATCCTCGCCGTGCTCAGCGTCATCCTGCTGAACTCCGTGCTGCTGCGCCACCGCCTGCGGCCGCTGGAGAAGCTCGTGGACACGATGGACGCCGTCGACCTCGCGGTCACGGACGGCTCGCCCGACCGGCGGGCCCAGATCCCCGAGGGCGCCGCGGAGGAGGTCCAGCGGCTCACCGTCCGCTTCAACGCGATGCTCGACCGCCTCCAGGAGGAGCGCCACGGCGCCGCCCGCGCGGTGCTGCGCGCCCAGGAGCTCGAGCGCCAGCGACTCGCGCGCGACCTCCACGACGAGGTCAACCAGTCCCTGACCGGGATCAAGCTGCGGATGTCCGCCCTCGTGCAGGACGCGCCGGCCGAGATCCGCGCCGAGCTCGCCGACGTGCAGGCGCTGACGAACACCGCCATGGGCGAGCTGCTGCGCCTCACCCGAGAGCTGCGCCCGACCGCCCTCGACGACCACGGCCTGATCCCGGCGCTGCGCTCCCAGGTCGCCGACTTCGCCGCCCGCACCGGCATCGAGGCCGAGTTCCGCCGCACCGGCGCGGTGCCGGAGCTCACGGACGAGCAGCAGCTCGTCGTCTTCCGCGTCACCCAGGAGTCGCTGACGAACGTCGCCCAGCACGCGGCCGCGCGCCGGGTCAACGTCGAGCTGAGCGTCAACGGCGCCACCACCCTTCGAGTCGTCGACGACGGCGCGGGCTTCGCGTCCGTCGCCAAGCCGCGCAGCCTCGGCCTGTCGGGCATGCGCGAGCGCGCCCTGCTGGTCGGCGGCGACCTGGCCATCTCCTCCCGGCCCGGCGAGGGGACCATCATCGAGCTGACCATGGGGCGTCTGACATGAAGATCCTGATCGCCGACGACCACGGCATCGTGCGCGGGGGCCTGCGGCTGCTGCTGGACCGCCAACCCGACCTCGAGGTGGTGGCGGAGGCCACGGACGGCGTCGAGGCCGTCGAGCAAGCCCAGGCCACCCGACCGGACCTCTGCGTGCTCGACGTCTCCATGCCGCGCCTGACCGGGCTGCAGGCGGCGCGCCAGATCAAGGCGCACCTGCCCGACACCCAGGTGCTCATGCTCTCCATGCACGACGACGAGCGCTACGTCTTCGACGCCCTGCAGGCCGGCGCCTCGGGTTACGTGCTCAAGCGCGACGTCGACGAGGCGCTGCTCGACGCCGTCCGGGCGGTCGGGCGCGACGAGGCGTTCGTGACCGGCGCGGTCGAGCGGTCGCTGATCCGCGACTGGATGAGCGACGGCTCCAAAGGCCCGCAGGAGCCGCTCTCCCCGCGCGAGCAGGAGGTCCTCAAGCTCATCTCGGAGGCCTACACGAACAAGGAGATCGCCGAGACGCTGCACCTCGCGGAGAAGACGGTGGAGTCCCACCGGGGCAACATCCTGCGCAAGCTCGGCATGCGCGACCGCGTCGAGCTCGTGCGCTACGCGATCCGCCGGGGCTTGATCGAGGCGTAGCCGTCGCGCCCGCGAACCCGGTGAGCGGCTGATGCGCCGGCGAGACGGCCGGTCCTCGACGGAGGCGCGGCATCGTGGAGGGCGGTCTCCGAGCCCGCCCACGCGCACACCGGGGGGACGTGGCGCGGCGGGGGGACCGCTGTGGTTCGCGAGCCGGGCCAGGTGCTCGTCAGCGCGACGTGGTGCCTACCGGTGACCCCAGTCTGAGCCAGGCGGCGGCGGCGGGCCCGGCGCCGGTGTCGCCCGGGGATCGGACCCCCTGAGCTCGGCGGCGGCGTCGGGCCGGCGCCAGGGTCGCCCCGGGGGTCGAGGCGGGTTCGAGTGGCCCCGGCCGCACCGACCCGCCTGGGCCTGTTTGATCCGGGCCCGCGCCTGCGCCCGGTGCGGCCCGCGGCCGGCCTCCCGATCCCTAGCCTCGGACCTGTGCATCCGCGCCTCCGCCTCGTGGTCATCGGCGTGCTCGCCTGCGGGTTCGCCGCGGTGGCCGGCGTCTGGATCGCGGCGCTGACCCGCGCCGACGGGGTCGCGCCCAAGCGCACGTCGGCGACGGCCCTCTCCGGGGCGCTGCGGCCCCCGGGGGCGGGGGTCGGGGACTTCGCGCTGCGCGACCAGGACGGTACGCCCGTCACGCCCGCGTCGTCGCGTGGGAAGACGACGATCTACGCCTTCATCTACTCCCACTGCCAGGACGTCTGCCCGCTCGAAGTCCAGCAGATCCGCGGGGCCATGGACGGGCTCGGCCGCGACGTGCCGGTGGTCGGGATCTCCGTCGACCCCGCCCACGACACGCGCGCGAGCGCCCGGGCGTTCATGGTCGCGCAGCACATGACCGGGCGCATGCGCTTCGCCCTCGGCGACCGCGCGGAGCTCGAGCCGGTGTGGCGGGCCTTCGGGATCCAGCCCCAGTCCAAGGAGGACGACCACAGCGCCTCCATCGTCGTCGTCGACGGCCGCGGCCGCCAGCGCGTCGGCTACGCGGCGAGCTTCCTCACCGTCGACGGGCTCGAGCGCGACCTGCGCCGGCTCGGCGCCTAGGCAGGCGCCGGGGCTCAACGCCTAGGCAGACGCCCCGGCTCGGCGCCTAGGCAGGCGCGAGCGTGAGGGCGTCCTGCGCGGCGTCCTCGCGGTCCTGGGCGGCGCGGAAGGCCGCGTAGGCGACGGCGCCACCGCCGCCGCGGGCCCAGGCACCGTAGGCGGCCTCGGCGTCCTCGTGCGCCTCGCTCCAGGCGTCCCAGGCCTCGCCGCGGGGGCCGGTGCGGCGCAGGACGATCTCCAGGGTGTCGTCGACCTGGTCGAGCAGGGCTTTGAGGTCGTGGGCGCTCATGTCAACCTCCATGGACGGTGCGGTGTACCCGGAACGCGAGTGCGTCGTCAACGGGCTACGCACCTCGACGTGCGAGTGGATGCCTCTCCGGTGCATCCGATGACTCGTCGGGCGCGTCGGCCGCCGCGCCGTCCTCGTCGATCCGGCGGCGCTCCTTGACCTTGGCCACGCCGAGCCACGCGACGAGGGCCAGGACGGGGGCGGCGTAGGCGAGGCCGGCGAGCCAGTGGCCGGCGTGGGCGAGGACCATCATGCGTTGGACACCGAGAGCAGCCACAGTCCGAGGGAGGTGAACGCGACCATGACCACCAGCATGACGACCTGGGACCGCGTCGCGGCGCCCGCCGACCGATCGAGCGCGAGGGCGCGGTCGTGGGCGAGCACCAGGGCGCAGACGTGGCCGAGCACGAGCGCCGCCACCTGCACGTACCAGATGGCCGTCGCGGACACGACGCCGTAGTCGATCGCGCCGCCCGCGGTCCCGAACAGGTCCGCGCCGTCGCCGAGCGGGTCCGAGACGAGGTAGCCGACCGCCTGGGTCTGGTAGACGAGGAACGAGAAGTAGTGGGCGACGACGTAGGCGACGGCGATCGGGACGAGCGTGTGGGCCAGCGCGCGGGCGCGCTCGGCCGCCGGCGGCGGCCCCCCCATTCCGGCGATCCCGATCCGGTACAGCGCCGCGACGAGGCCGACGCAGACGACGAGCCCGAGGACGAACGCCCACTCCAGGGCGGCGCCCTTGGACAGGCCGAGGCCGGCGAAGGCGTCCTGCACGTGAGGGACGACGGACCCGAACAGCGGCCCCTCCTTGGCGCCGTCGAACGTCGTCGAGCCGATGGCCACGCAGAGCAGGGCGACCGTGCCCGCCGGCCGGCGCAGCCGGGGTGCCCCGCTCAGCGGCGGGCGCAGGACCAGCGTGCCGTCCGCGCGCCGGCCGACGGGCGCGAGGCTCGCGAAGAGCCCGAAATAGACGCCGAAGGCGTCGCCGTCGCGGCTCCAGGCCTCGACGCCGTAGAGCGCCTGGCCGACGAGGTTGACCGCGAGCGTCACGAGCGCGAGCACGGCGAGCACCTGCGGCTCGGACCCGCGGCCCCAGCAGAGCTCGACGACGGCGAAGGCGAAGACGCCGGCCACGGCGGGCCAGCGGCCGAGCCGTGCGGGGTAGGGCAGCGCCTCGGTGGTCGCGCCGCCCGTGCGCGCCAGCGTCGCTCCGGCGAGCCGGCCCAGCGCGCGCCAGGGCGAGAGCAGCCGGAAGACGTCGCCGAGCAGCAGCGACACGACGGGCACCCCGACCCAGAAGACGACGTAGACGACGGTCGGCGCGAGGTTCTCCGTGGTGACGTCCGTGCCCGCCAGGCCGGCGTAGACCGTGGCGGCGAAGGCGAGCACGCCGGCCGTGCCGAGGACGACGTCGACGAGCAGCGGAAGGCGCAGGAGCGGGCGCTCGCGGACCTGCTCGAGCCGGGGCCGGGTCCAGCCGACGGCGAGCGTGACGAAGGAGACGACGAGCACGAGCGCGGCCGCGACGCCGAACAGCTGCGCCGGAATCGGCAGGTCCGCCCGTCCGACGATCCCGTGGGCGACGACCAGCACGGCCGCAGCCTAGGTCCGAGACCGCGGCGGCCGAGGGTCAGCCGGCGCGGCCGGCGCGACGGGTCAGGACCGGCAGGAGATCGCGGCGACGGAGGTCGCCGACGGCCTACCGGGACCCGGCGTGAAGCGCGGCCGGACACGCACCGGATGGCGGCGGGATCGGCAGCCGACGACGTCGACGACGTTGTGGCGCGTGCGGCCGCGGCCGACCGTCGCCCGGCCCAGGGTGAGGTCG
The DNA here is from genome assembly GCA_038258425.1 of Solirubrobacterales bacterium. Lineage (GTDB taxonomy): Bacteria > Actinomycetota > Thermoleophilia > Solirubrobacterales > Solirubrobacteraceae > DATLGB01. Next base: position 9,501 of record JBBSPV010000048.1, read on the forward strand.
AGGCGGGCGAGGTGCACGTCGAGGCCGGGCACAGGGACCTGCGCGGGCGTGGGAACGACCACCCTGATCCGGCGCCCAGTGATCACGCCCGGGAGGATCGCGCTGAAGCGCGACGGGCGCCCGGCCGTCAGCACGAGGGCGAGCCTGTGGGCTCGGACGACGAAGATCCCGACGTCGAAGTGCACGCGCGTGCGCTCGCCCGCCAGCACCGCGACGGCCCGGCCCGAGCCGACCCGCGAGCGCCGGGGGCACGTCTGGACGCTCGTGGCGAGCCGCAGCCGGGAGCAGGTGGGAAAGCCGCGGCCGGAGACGCGCAGCCCACGACCGAGGGTGTAGGTGACGCCCGTCAGCCTGGCCGTGGCACGGGGGTCGACGGCGAGCAGCACGCGCAGCCGCCCGCTCGTGGCCCGCGGGCCCCCGCCATTCCCCGCGGCGAGGGCGGGACACAGGCCGAGCACGAGCGCAGCGAGCCCGACCGTGGCGAACGTCTTCATGGACCGACAGCCTCCTCAGGGGACGCGCAGCGGGCGATGCTAGCGTCAACCGCAGGCCAATGCGCGTGCCTGCCCGAGAGATCCCGGCGCCCTCGTTCCCACGGGACCTCGAGTGGGTCAACGTGGCGCCGCTGCGGATGGACCAGCAGCGCGGCCGCCCCGTGCTCGTGGAGTTCTGGGACTTCTGCCGGATCAACTCGCTGCGCACGCTGCCCTACCTGCGGGCCTGGCACGAGCGCTACGCCGAGGCCGGGCTGCGGGTGATCGGCATCCACACCGGCGGCTGGCCGTTCTCGCGCGAGCCGGACGCGATCCGCGCGGCCGTCGCGCGCCTGGACGTCCCCTATCCGGTGGTCATCGACTCCGGCCTCGCGCTGTGGGACGCCTACGGCAACCAAGGCTGGCCGGCGCGCTACCTGTGGGATCTCGGCGGCGGCCTGCACTCCTACCACTACGGCGAGGGCGCCTACGCCGAGACGGAGCGCGAGATCGGCGAGCTGCTCGGCCTCGAGGTGGAGCCGCTCGCCCCCGTGCGCCCCGAGGACGAGCCGGGCGTGCGCCTGCCGGCCCAGACCGCCGACCAGCCCGGCGCCTACACCGGCCCCTACGAGGCCGGCGGCGCCTACGCGGTGTGCACGGGCGCGGGCGAGCTGACCGTCGACGGCCGCCGCCTGCCAGTCGACGGGCCGGCCTGCTATCCGCTGCTCGAGCATCGCCACCACACGGAGGGCGTGCTCGAGCTCGAAGTCTCCGGCGGGGTCGAGTGCGTCGCCACGTGCTTCACCCCGGGCGTGCCGGGCTGACCTCGAGGTCCGGCGGACGCAGGGCCGTGTGGCGCACGCCGTCGAGCAGCCGCACGAGCTGCGGGGGGCCGCCGGCGTCGACCCGGATGGCCGTGCCGGGCCAATAAGGCGAGCCGTTCGCGCGCTCGCCGTGGAAGTGGGGTTGGTAGGACCAGCTGCCCGTGTTGTGCAGCCGCACGCCGGTCGGGGTGGTCCACTCGGACGGGTCGTCGACCGGCCACGGGCCGGCGCGGTGCGAGTGGCCGAAGATCACGTGGTCGGCCTCGACGCCGAGGCGGCGAACGACCTCGCCCATCCCGACGAGGCTGCCGCGGCGCAGCGACGCGCCGGAGAGGCGCGGCTCGACCCGTCCGATCCCCGCCGTGTTGAGGGCGCTGACCCCGGCGAAGAAGGCGAGGCGCAGCGCGGCGGCGCGTAGCGGGCGCCGGCGGGCGCCGTCGCCCGCGAGCGCGACGTATGCCCGCTGGCTGGAGTCCTTGCCGGCGTTCGTGACGGGTTGGTCCGGGCGCTGGGCGATGGCGCCGAGCCACGCGTACAGCGGCGAGAGCACCGCCTCGTAGTCGTCCGGCGTGGCCCGCTCGGGGATCGGCGCGACGAAGCGCGCCATCGCCCCCGCGGCGACCCGCTCGAGGGTCGGCACCGTCGTGTGCAGGTCGAGGTAGTGGCCGTGCGTCGCGTAGACGTCGTCGCGCAGCCGCAGGCCCGGGTAGGCGAAGGCGAGCGTCGCCGGGAGCGCGGCCTCGGCGAGCTGGACGGCCAGCGGGCCGGCCCGGTCGGGCTCGATGCGCTCCTCGAGGCCCATGGGCCGGGGCGGCTCGATCTGCTGGCGCGCGCCGAGCCAGCCGCCGAGCAGCCCGTGGTCGTGGTTGCCGGCGAGCATGACGATCTCCCCGCCGGCGCCCAGCGCCTCGCCCGCCTCGCGCAGCAGCGGCAGCGCATGCTCGGCGGCGCGCCGGACGGGCACCTCGCGCAGCTCGAGGCCGTCGCCGAGGATGACCAGCCGGTCGATCCCGTCGCGCAGCGCCGCGATCAGCGGCGCCCGCAGCTCCGCACGCCGCATCAGATCGACGCGCGCGCTGGCCCCCAGGTGGAGGTCGGAGACGACGAGGGTGCTCAGGGCCTGGAGGCTAGATGGTCGCTTGCGGGACATCCGCGGTCGCAGGGGTCGCGCAAGCCACCATCAGGTCGCGTCAGGGCGTCAGGGCGTCGAGCAGTCCGGGCGTCGAGCGCGGGTCGGTGCCGTGCGCGCGCTCGAAGCGCCTGGCGTCCCGCGGGTTGGCGAGCGCGAGCACGTACTCCTCGCGCGAGGCACCGAAGCGGCACGCGCCGCGATCGAGCAGCTTCAGCGCCCGGTCCTGCAGGAAGCCCGCGATCCCCCCGCTGTCGGGGAGTGCGCGCTCGGCGCACGGATCGCGGATGACCACGGTCTCCGGCGCCAGGCGCGCGTGGGCCAGGGCGGTTGCGCCCACCACCAGTACGGCGGCGGCGAGCGCCGCGAGGACCAGGCCGGGCGCGGGCGCCGGGCCCCGCGCGGCCGGCGCGCGCCGGCCCGTACCGCTCACGAGCAGCACGACCGCGCCGAGCAGCGCCAGGGCGCCCGTGATGAGGAAGGCGGCCCGGAAGGCCTCGCCGGCCGCCGCCACGAGTGTCTCGTCGGCGCGCCGGCCGAGCGCGTCGAACGTCGCCCGCTCCGACCCGTGCAGGCGCCGCCGCTGGCGGGCCAGCGCCGCGCGCAGGCCGTCGCGCGGCTCGTCCGCGTTGACGCCGGAGAGCAGCTTGGGCGCGAGGGACAGCTTGTCCTGGGGCGGCAGGCGACTGTCGAGCACGACCGCGACGCCGCGCTCGCGCGCCCGCTGGGTGGCGTCGTCGAGCCGCGCGGCGACGACGGGCGCCAGCACCGCCAGCGCGACGGCGATGCCCGCGTGGCGGACGCTCAGCAGCCGGGCGGCGTCCCGCGGGTCGCGCTCGGGGAGCAGCTCGCCGCTGAGCGCCGGCAGGGCGAGACCCATGCCGAGCCCGGCGAGGATCTGGGGCGCCAGGGCCCACACGACGTCGGCGTTGGGCAGCAGCGTCAGTGCCAGGGTCCCCACGCCGACCAGTCCGCAGCCGATCACGGCCCGCCAGCGGGCCGGACCGCCCACGCGCGTGGCCACCAGGGCGGCGAGCGGGAGCACGGTGACCGTCAGCGCCGCGGGCAGCGGCTCGACGCCCCAGCCCGCCACGAGCAGCAGCACGAGCAGGAAGAGCACGGCGGTCAGCGCCGCCGACACGAGCGCGAGCGCGAGCCCGGCCGCCCACGGGCGCCTCCGCGCGGCGGGGCGCGGGACGGTCTGAGCCGGGGCCGTCACGGCGAGGGCGGCGACGGCCGCGGCGGCCGCGATCGGCACCTGCACGGAGAAGATCGTCCGCCAGGAGAACGCCTCGGTCAGCGCGCCGCCGAGCGTCGGACCGGCGGCCGTGGCGAGCACCGCCACACCGAGCCACAGCCGGCGATCCGGACGGGCGGCGCCCGGCGGCGTGAGCAGCGCGAAGGCGGCGGGTAGCGCAGCGGCGCCGCCGAGCGCCTGGACGGCGCGCCCGGCCAGCAGGGCCGGCAGCGAGCCGGCCCGCGCACAGGCCAGCGACGCCACGGCCAGCACGGCGAAGCCCGCCGCCCCGACCGCCCGGGCCCCGAGCCGGCGGCTCAGCCGCTCGGCGGGCACGAGCGCGACGGCCAGCACCACCGTGTAGACGCCGATGACCGCGGCCACCCCCTCAACCGTCGTGTCGAGCGCCCCCAGCAGCTGCGGGAGCGCCAGGGTGACGACGGACGCGTCGGCCAGCGCGAGGCCGGCGGCGACCGCGAGCAGCCCGCGGCGCAGCGTGACGCCGGCCGGCACCTTCGGAGCCCTAGGCGGCCGGCTCGGCCTCGCGCGCGGTCATGGCCTGCCGGATCGTCTTGGGCAGCATGAAGCGCACGTCCTCGCGCAGCACCTCGAGCGTCTCGACCTGCTCCGTCCCGCGCTCGCGGAAGAAGTCCACGAGCCGCGCGACGAGCACGTCAGGGGCGCTGGCGCCGGAGGAGATGCCGACGACGCGCTTGCCCTCGAGCCACGCCTCCTCCACCTGGCCCTCGTTGTCGATGAGGTGCGCCTGGGCGCCACAGTCGCGCGCGACGTCGACGAGGCGCTGGGAGTTCGACGAGTTCTGCGAGCCGATCACGAGCACGAGGTCGCACTGGGCGGCGAGCTCGCGCACCGCGAGCTGCCGGTTGGTCGTCGCGTAGCAGATGTCGTCCGTGCGCGGTCCGGTGATGGCCGGGAACTTCTCGCGCAGGGCGGCGATGATCGAGCGGGTCTCGTCGACGGCCAGCGTCGTCTGGGAGATGTAGGCGACGCGCGTCGGATCGGCGACCTCGAGCGCGTCGACGTCGGCCTCCGTCTGAACCAGGACCGTGTGGTCGGGCGCCTCCCCCATCGTGCCCTCGACCTCCTCATGGCCGGCGTGGCCGATGAGCACGATCGTGTAGCCGTCGGCGGCGAACTTCACCGCCTCGCGGTGGACCTTGGTCACCAGCGGGCAGGTGGCGTCGATGGTGCGCAGCCCGCGCGCCTGCGCGTCCGCGTGCACCGCGGGAGCCACGCCGTGGGCGCTGAAGACCGTGACGGCGCCCTCGGGCACCGCGTCGTCGAGCTCGTCGATGAACACCGCGCCGCGGGCGCGCAGCTCTTCGACGACGTGCTTGTTGTGGACGATCTCCTTGCGCACGTAGACCGGCGGCCCGTAGAGCTCGAGCGCCCGCTCGACGGTCTGGACGGCACGGTCGACGCCCGCGCAGTAGCCGCGCGGCGCGGCGAGCAGGAGCTTGTCCGGGGCGGAGACGGCGGTCGGGGTCACCCTGGTCATGGTAGGCGCGTGAGCTCCTCCTGAAGCGGCGTGGTGACCAGCGGGCCGCGCTGCGGGTGCAGGTGGACGTCGCACTCCAGCCGGACCCCGAACTCCGGCAGGTAGACACCCGGCTCGACGGTGAAGGCCGTGCCGGGGGCCAGGGTGCGATCGTCGTGGGTCTCGAGGTCGTCGAGGTTGGCGCCGAGGCCGTGCACCCGTGGGCCCGGGCTCAGCGAGTGGCCAGTGCGGTGGACGATGCCGTGGCCGTAGCCGCCGGCCTCGATGGCCGCACGCGCCGCACGGTCGACCTCGAAGCCGCGCAGGGCCCGGCCGCCGTCCCACGCGTCCTGCAGCAGCCGCAGGGCGGCGTCGCGGCCGGTACGCACGGCGGCGAAGACCGCGAGGACGTCCCCCGGCGGCTCGGGTCCGGTGAAGCTCATCCACGTGACGTCGCCGAACACGTGGCGGTCGCCCGGCGCCCGCGCCCACAGGTCGACGAGCAGCACGCGGTCGGGCTCGACGACGACGTCGGCCGGCTCGTGGTGGGGGTCGCCCGCGCTCGGACCGGCGGCGATCCCCGGTGGCCCCTCCGTCTGCAGCCCGCGGCGGTCGAGCTCGGCCAGCGCGAGGGCGGCGAGCTCCCGCTCGGTCACCGTCCCCAGCCCGGCCGCGACCCGCTCCCGCACGAGGGCATGGACCTCCATGACGTGGCGGACGGCCTCGTGGTGGGAAGCCTCCCCGTCGGCGTCCAGCGCCGCCGCCACGGCCTGGAAGAGGTCGCCGGAGGAGACGACCTCGACGCCGAGCCCGCGCACGAGCTCGACGGCGCCCGCGTCCGCCCAGCTCACCGCGGGCAGCATGCCGCCGGGCGAGTATTCCATGGCCACGCGCCCGGCACCGGCCAGCGCGGCCTCGAGGATGGCGACGAGCTGGGGCCAGGAGCGATACCGCGCCGGCTCGACGCCGAGGCCCGTCACGAGGTTGCGGTCGAGCTCCGAGGTCGCGAGCACCGGCTCCCCGTCGGCCGGCAGGACGAGCACGAGACGCCGGGTGGTACCCGGCGGCTCGGCGCCGAGGACGTGCCAGAGCACCGGGTTGGAGCCGCGGAAGTCGTAGAGGACCCACGCTCCGAGCCCCTGCTCGCGCAACGCGGCCCGCACGCGGGCGAGGTCGATCACCCGCCGGAGGGTACGCTGGCGCCGGGAGCGAGGGAGGAGCGACGCGGTGGCGCAGGCGCACGGGGATCGACTGACGGCGACGGACGCGTCCTTCCTGGCGCAGGAGAACCCGAGCGCCCACATGCACCTCGGCGCCGTGACGCTGTTCGAGGTGCCCGCGCCGGCCTACGAGGACGTGCTCGACCACGTCCGCGGCCGGCTGCACCTCGTGCCGCGCTACCGGCAGCGGCTCTCGATCCCGCCGCTGGAGACCGGACGGCCGCTGTGGGTCGACGACCCGTCCTTCCACCTCGACTACCACCTGCGCCACACGGCGCTCCCCGCGCCGGGCAGCGAAGCCCAGCTGCGGGCGCTGGCCGCGCGCATCCACTCCCAGGCGCTGGACCGCTCAAAGCCGCTGTGGGAGCTCTGGCTCGTCGAGGGACTGGACCAGGACCGCTTCGCGCTCATCCACAAGACCCACCACGCGCTGGTGGACGGCGTCTCCGGCGTCGACCTCGCCACGGTGCTCTTCGACCTCGGGCCGGACCCGGCCGTCGTGGACCATCCGCCCGGCGAGTGGCTCCCGGGCCGCGAGCCGTCCGCGGTCGAGCTCGCCGCCCGCGGCGTGCGGGCGGTGATGCGCGAGCCGCTGGTGCTCGCAGGGCGGGCGGCCGACCTCGCGTCGCGGCCCTCGCGGGCGCTGAGCGCGCTCCGCGAGACCGCGGAGGGCGTCGGCGAGATCGTCTGGGCGGGGCTGAACCCGGCGCCTCCGACGCCGTTGAACGCCCCCATCGGCCCGCACCGCCGGATCGAGTTCGTCCGCTGCGAGCTGGCGGACTTCAAGCGCGTCAAGGACGCCGCCGGCGGCACGGTCAACGACGTCGTGCTCGCCGTCGTGGCCGGTGCCCTGCGCGGCTTCTTGGCCGGCCGCGGCGTGCGCGTCGAGGGCCTCGAGCTGCGCGCGCTGGTCCCCGTGTCGGTGCGCACGCCCGAGCAGGCCGGGCACGGCGGCAACCGCCTCGCGGCCATGCGGGGCCCGCTGCCGGTCTACGTGGACGACCCGCTCGCCCGGCTGCAGGTCGTCCGCCGGGCCATGGACGGGCTCAAGGAGTCCAAGCAGGCCGTGGGCGCCGAGGTGCTCGCCAAGGCTCAGGGGTTCGCCCCGCCGACGCTGCTCGCACAGGCCTCCCGGCTGAACTTCTCCACGCGGCTGTTCAACCTCATCGTGACCAACGTGCCGGGCCCGCAGTTCCCGCTCTACGTCCTCGGCCGGCGGATGACGGACTTCTTCCCGATCGCCTTCCTGCCCGAGAACCACGGGCTGGCCGTCGCGATCATGTCCTACGACGGCGGGATCGACTTCGGGCTGCTCGGCGACTTCGACGTGCTCGACGACCTCGACGTCCTCGCGGTCCACGTCGAGCGGTCCCTGGCCGAGCTCGTGGCGGCGGCCGAGGCGCGGACGGCGAGCCCGGCCGCGCCGGAGCCGCTTGGGTAAGCGGCCGCGGGACCGGGCAGTTCGTCCGTGACAGTCAACGCAGGCGAACCCGAGGAGCCCACATGCCCGAGAACTTCGACGACGCCAAGGGCGACGTGAAGGAGAAGGCCGGCGACGCGACCGGCGACAAGGACCTCAAGCGCGAGGGCCAGGCCGATCAGGCGTCAGGCAAGGTCAAGGAGGGTGTCGACAACGTCAAGGACAAGCTGACCGGCAAGGACTGACCCGGACGGACGGTGGCGGCCGAGGCGTCCGACGACGCCGGCCGCCACCGACGTTCACGTGACGGTGAACGCCGTGGACACCTTGGCGTGGACCTCGCCGGACGCGGGGCCGCAGGTCAGCCGACGCGGTGGCGCGCGAAGCCGGGCGTCGCCAGGACGCGGTCGTCGCTCGTGATGCACATCGCGTCGTAGCCGGCCAGGGTCGCGGTCCACTCGGGGCCGTCGGCACCCATGGCGAAGGCCGCGGTCGCGTAGGCGTCGGCGAGCCCGAGGTCGGGGCCGACGACCGTGACGGAGCGCAGGCCGGTGGGACGGCTTCCCGTGTGCGGCTCGACGATGTGGGCGCCGCGCTCGTACTCGCCCGACGTCGCGACGGCGAGGTCCTCGACGGCCAGGACGGCGGCGAGGCCGTCCAGCTCGACGGGATGGCGGATGCCGACCCGCCAGCGCCGGTCCGGCGCCGGACGGCCGCGGGCGACGACGTCGCCGCCCGCGTTGATGCAGCAGTCCGAGATCCCGGCCCGCGCGAGCCGCTCGCCGGCGCGCGCCACGGCCCAGCCCTTCACGAGGCCGGACGGATCGAGCCGGCCGGCCGGCCGGGCGCTGAAGTAGCCGCCGGTCAGGCGGTGCAGCTCGAGGCACCGGCCGAGGACCTCATCGACCTCCGGCCGACACTCGGCGATGGTCAGCTCCCCACGATCGAGCCGGCTGACGTCGCTGTCGTCGCGATACGTGCTGAACGTGGCGTCCATCTGGCGGAGCCACTCGAAGGCCGGCTCCACGTCGGCGTCCCGTGTGTCGCGGACGTCGATGCCGATCGGCATCCCCATGATGTGGCGGACCTGCGTCGTGGACCCGGAAGGCACGGTGAGAGGATCACGGACGCACCTGAGCCCCGGCTGGGGGTCGTCACCGTCCTCAGCCCTCTCTCAGGGTCCGCCCAGCGCCCGCACGCGGTCGGGCTCGACCCTTCCCGCATGAGGCTCCCGACATGAGCGTCCGGGCTCCCGAGCTGCCGTCCTCGCTCTGGGTCGATCCTCCGCCTCCGCCGCCTCCGCCCGGGCCCGTCGCCGACGCGCGTCCCCGTCGCCGGCCCGCGCGCCAGCGGCCGCTCGTCGTGGACGCGCTCGCCGCGGCGGCGGGGATCGGGCTCGGCTTCACCGTCGGCCTAGGGGTGACCGCCGAGACCGCCGGGTCGCTGAGTGCCCCGGGCGGCGTCGCCACAGCGGCCGGGCGCCTCGCCGGCCTGCTCGCCGCCTACGCCATCGTCGTCGTCGTCCTGCTCGTGGCCCGCGTGCCGCCGCTGGAACGCGCGATCGGCCAGGACCGCCTCGTCCGCTGGCACCGCACGCTCGGCCCCTGGCCGCTGTACCTGCTGCTCGCCCACGCCGTGCTCATCACCCTCGGCTACGCGCGCCAGGCCCACGACGGGGTGCTGCACGAGTTCGGGCAGCTGCTGGTCACCTATTCCGGCATCCTCGCCGCCACCGCCGGCGCCGTCCTGCTCTTCGCCGCCGGCATCAGCTCGTATCGGCTCGCCCGCCGGCGGATGGCCTACGAGACGTGGTGGTCCGTCCACCTCTACACCTACCTCGCGCTGCTGGTGTCCTTCTCCCACCAGGTGAACACCGGCGCCTCCTTCGTCGGGCACCCGACCGCGCGCCTGTGGTGGACGGCACTCTGGGCCGGGACGCTCGGCGTCGTCGTCGCGACACGCGTCGGCCTGCCGGCGTGGCGCTCGCTGCGCCACCGGGTCCGCGTCGTCAGCGCCACACCGGCGGGACCCGGCGTCGTCTCGATCCTCCTGCGCGGGCGCAGGCTCGACCGCCTGCCGATCGCCGGCGGCCAGTTCCTCCAGTGGCGCCTCCTGCGTCGGGGCCTGTGGTGGCAGGCGCACCCCTACTCGCTCTCGGCGGCGCCCTCGGGCGACCGGCTGCGCATCACCGTCAAGGACCTCGGCGATCACAGCGCCGGGCTCCCCGACCTGCAGCCCGGCACGCGCGTGGCGATCGAAGGCCCGTACGGGACGTTCACCGCCGACACGGCCACGAGCCGGCGGCTGCTGTTCATCGGCGCCGGCGTCGGCACCGCACCCATCCTGGCGGTGCTGCAGGAGCTGCCGGCGAAGACCGACGTCGCCGTCCTGCTGCGCGCCTCGACCCGACAGGATGTGGTCCTGCGCGACGAGGTCGCCACCGAGGTCCGCCGGCGCGGCGGGCGCCTCGTCGAGCTGACCGGGTCGCGCCACGAGATCCGCCTCGACGCCGACGCGCTCACCGGCCACGTCCCGGACCTGCGCCGGCGCGACGTGTACCTCTGCGGCCCCGACGCCCTCGCACAACAGATCGCCTCCGAGCTCGAGCGCGCCGGCGTGCCCGGGCGTCAGGTCCACCTCGAGTCCTTCACCGTCTGACGGAGCCCGCCCATGCGCCGATCCCCCATTGTGCTCGGAGCCACCGTCGTCGGGACCGCGGGCGTCCTCGCCTTCCATCCGCACGCCCCGCTCCCGGCGACCGCGACGGCGACCACTCCGTCCGCCACCGCCACTCCCACCGCGACGGGAGCCTCGAGCTCGCGCAGGCGCTCCTCGAGCCCGTCGAGGGGGTCGACCGGCGCGTCCGGGCCCGCGACCGGCGACGCCGTCTCCACCGTCTACGGCGACGCGCAGGTCCGCGTCACGGTCGACGCCGGCAGGATCACCAGGATCGAGGCGCTCCAGCTGCAGGGCAACGACCCGCGCTCCGTGGAGATCTCCTCCGGCGCCGCCCCGCTGCTCGAGCAGAGCGCCCTGCGCAAGCAGAGCGCTGACGTCGACGCCGTCAGCGGCGCCACCTTCACCAGCGCGAGCTACTCCCAGACGCTCCAGTCCGCGCTCGACAGGCTCGGCTTCAAGGCGCCCGACGGGACCCGCGCCACCCTCCAGGTCCCTTCACGCTGAGCTCGAGTGCCGGGCGTCCGGCGCCCGGCCTTCACCGTCGAGGCCCTCGGCGACTTCAGCGCCTCACTCGCGGATCTGCCGGCCGGCACGGAGGTCCTGCTCGACGGTCCCCACGGCGAGGGCGCGTCCGAGGCCCCGGCGATGCGTGGACGCCTCCTGCTCGCGGCGGGCATCGGCGTCCCGAGCCTCGCGAGCTCGTGCGCCGGCCGCGCTCGAACGGCTCGACCAGGCGCGCCACGACCTCAGGCGGCAACCGCTCCCCGCCGCTCGCCACCCGCAGGAGGGCGTCGCGCTCCGTGCTCACGCCAGTTCGACGGCCATCAGTTGAAGTAGGCGGTGGCGGAGCCGTCGTGAGCTCATCCGACGCTCAGGCCGCATCGGTCCGGTTGTGGTTGACGGCCTCGATGTTGTGGCCGTCGGGATCGAGGACGAACGCCCCGTAGTAGCCGGGGTGGTAGACGGCGCGCTCGCCGGGCGCGCCGTTGTCCGTGTAGCCGGCGTCGATCGCGGCTCGGTGGAAGGCATCGACCGCCGCGTCGGTGTCGACGCCGAACGCGAGGTGGACGTGCTCGGTCAGCGGCTCGCCGGCGACGTAGCAGACCGAGGCGTTGGCGGTGACGATCCGGACGTGGTCGGGCTCGTCGACGCCGATCTCGTGGCCCGTTGCCACGTAGAAGCGCCGGATGGCCGCGACGTCACGCGTGCGCAGCCACACGTGGTCGATCGCGCCGGCCTTGCGCTCCCGGCCGGTACACACCGCTTCGACGCTGTTGCCGTCCGGGTCACGCAGAAACCCGCCGTAGTAGTCCTCGCCGTACCGCGGCCGCGGGCCGGGCGCGCCTTCGCCGGCGTAGCCGGCCTCGACACCGGCGCGGTGGAAGGCGTCGACAAGCCCGGGCGACGGCGCGTAGAACGCGATATGCAGGTGCCTCGCGACGGGTTGACCGTCGGCGACGATCGAGAAATCGCCCCAATCGAGGTACTCGGCGTCGTCCACGGGCTCCGTGCGGCCGAGCACTGTGAGGACGGTCTCGTAGAAGCGCTGGGACGCGTCGCGGTCCGAGACGCGGATGTCAACATGGTCGATCACCCGGCCCATTGTGCGGCAACGTCCCGGCGCCGCCGAACGGCCCTGAGGCGGGCGACTTCCGCCTGACCTACGGACGTCATCGTCGAGCGAGCGCGGTTCGGCATCCGCACGAACCTCCGCGCGGCATCGTCACCCACGGGCTTCGCGGCAGCTCAGTACCCGAGGGCGAACTTCGCGTCCTCGGACATCTTGTCCGGGGACCACGGCGGCGCGAAGACCATCGTCGGGACGACCTCCTCGACACCGTCGAGCTCGCTGACGAACTCGACCATCTGCTCGGAGACCTGCGGCCCGATCGGGCAGGCGGGCGTCGTCAGCGTGAACGTGACCTCGACGCGGCCGCCGTCGATCTCCACCCCGTAGACGAGCCCGAGCTCGACGAAGTCGAGCCCCAGCTCGGGGTCGATCACGTTCGTGAGCGCGTCGGTGACTTCGGCTTCATCGACCATGGCTCCGAGGGTAGCCTCAAGCGCGATGTTCTTCGTCCTGCTCGTGCTCTTCATCGTCGTGCCGATCGCAGAGCTCTACGTGATCATCCAGGTCGGGCAGGCGATCGGCGTGCTGCCGACGATCGGGCTGCTCCTGCTGGACTCCGTGCTCGGCTTGGTGCTGGTCCGGACCCAGGGCCGGTCGGCGTGGCGGCGCTTCGCCGCCACGGTCAACGCGGGCCGGCCGCCCGCTCGGGAGGCGCTGGACGGTGCGCTCGTCCTGCTCGGCGGCGCCCTGCTGCTCGCTCCCGGCTTCCTCACCGACCTCCTCGCGGTCCTGCTGCTGCTGCCGGCCACGCGCGCGCTCGTCCGCCGCGCCGCCGCGCGCCGCCTGCTGGAGCGCATGGTCGTGGCCTTCACTGTCGGGCCGCGCGACCGCCCACGCGGGCCGGACCGCGATCGGGGCTTCGATGTCGAGGGCACCGCGTCCGACGTCGGCCCGCAGCCGCGCGGCGATCCTCGCGGGCTGGACCGGCCGTGATCGCGGCGGAGGACGAGCGGCGCCGGACCGCGAGCGGCGCGGGCTTCGCCGACGCGCTGACGGTCTCCTGGGGCGACCCGGAGCACGGGCTCTACGGCCTCGCCCGGCTCGGGCTCGCGGAGACCGACGACGGGCCGCGGGGCTCGGCGCTCGCCGTGCTCTTCCGCGACCGCGAGCCGGTCGGCGCGCTCGCCGCGGGCGGGCTCGAGCTGCCCGAGGACGCCGACTGGTCGGGGCTCGCGCTCGGCGGGCTGTCCACCGCCGTCCAGGCGCCCCTGGAGCGCTGGACCGTCGCCTGGGAGGGCGCGGAGCACGGCTTCGCACTCGAGCTCGAGGCCATCAGCGCCCCGGCCGAGGTCGACGCCGGCGACCCCGTGGCGCGAATCGGCGGCATGGCCGGCTACGAGCAGCTCGTCCGCGTGCGCGGGGCCGTGCACGACGGCGGCGAGTCGCTGCCCGTGGACGGGCTCGGTCAGCGCGGGCGCTCGTGGGGCGTCGCGGACTGGACCGCCCTCGGGCTCGTGCGCACCGTCTCGGCGTGGCTCGGGGAGGAGCGCGGGGGCGTGATGCTGCAGAGCCTGCGGCCCGAGGCGATCACCGGCCACGGCGACGAGGCCACGTGGGCGTGCCTGGTCGAGGGCGGCGAGCCGGTCGCCGTCGGCGACCCGCGGCTGTCGACGACCTACGACGGCGAGGGTCACCAGCGGCGCGCCGGGCTCGAGCTCTGGGCGACCGAGGACGGCTACCCCTACCGCGCGGCGGGCGAGGTCGTGTGCGGTTCCTCGATCGAGCTCGGGGCCCTGCGGCTCGACCTCGCCTTCATGCGCTGGCACGCCGAGGGCGCGACCGGGGTGGGACGCTACGACGTGCTGCGCAAGGCCTGAGGGAGCAAACGCATGCCGCCGAACCTCAACGGCGGCTCGTGGGGGGGCCGGTGACGAGGCCCAGCCGCCCGTCTGCCTCGCAGCTCCGACGCGTGTCCGATCGGCCGTCGTGCTGGTCGACCATGCCCTGGCGCGGTTGGCGCGCACCGACCGACGGGGATGGGGTTAGGAGCTGCGTCGCAGGTCCTCCCCGATCGTCGCACCGCACCGCACCGCACCGCACCGCACCGCGGCGCGTCGGGCGGCGCCCCCTAGTTGTCGCTGCCGAGGCGGTCCCACATGTAGAGCTCGAGGCACTCGACCAGGAGCTCCTCGCAGCGGCCCGCCGAGAGGAACGGGAGCACGGTCTCGATGGCCTGCTCCTCCCCCACGCCGGCGTTGAACGCCTCCTCGCCGCGGAAGCCGGCGGCGATCTTGAGCGCCTCGCGCCGGGCCTCGTCCTCGAGCGACGGATAGGCGCCTACGAGGAAGTCGCGGTTGGCGATCGGCTGCCCGACGTCCATCGAGGCGTGCCAGGCGGCGAGCATGGAGAGGTCGTGCTCGTCGAGGTCGGCCACCGCCTTCGCGTAGTGGCCGGCCAGCTCCTCCCGCGGGATCTCGTCCACCCACGCGTGGACGAGCTCGCCCAGCAGCTGACGGCGGGCGTCGCGCCCGACGGACTCGGCGATGACGCGAACCGCGTCACGGGGCTCGATGAAGCAGATGGGCATGGCTGACTCGCTCTGGGTGCAGGGATCGGCCGGGACGGGCGTAAGGTACGTCGGGTGCCGGACGGCATCGCTGACGCGCAGCTGTGGGGCACGGAGCACGAGCGGCTCGGAGACGTCGCCACGGCCGCGGCCGGGGCCCGCAGCGGCCTCGCGCTCACCCGCGGGCGCCATCCCAAGGCGTACCGCTACGAGGATCCCAACGAGGACGTCGTGGCCGCCGTGGCCGGCGTCGAGGCGACCCTGTTCGTGTGCGCCGACGGCCACAACGGGGCCACCGCCTCCCACCTCGCGGTGCGGGAGGTCCTGCAGGCGCTCGGCGACCCGCCCGCCGACCTGGCCGACGGCGAGTGGCTCGACCTCTTCGAGCGGGTCAACGAGGCCGTCCTGGCCGTCAAGGGCCCGGGCTCGAGGCAGCCGGCGAGCGCCACGGTGCTCGTCGTGGGCCTCGTGGCCGGGGACCGCCTGAGCTTCGCCGCGATCGGCGACGCGGCGCTCGTCGTCGGCCGGGCGGGGGACGAGCGCGCCCGGCAGCTCAACAAGGAGGGCATGCGCTTCCTCGGCCACCCCATGAGCCGTCGGGCGCTCAAGGGCACGGTCCAGCGCGGCCGGGTGACCCTGCGCCCCGACGACTGGGTCGTCGCCGTCACGGACGGCCTGTCGGAGTTCATCGCCCCGCTGCGGCCCGCCGACCTCGTGCCCCGCGTGCTCGCCGCGGCGGGAGCGGAGGGGGCCGTGGCGGCCGCCGCGGGCATCGTCGACGCCGCCTGCTCGGCCGGCGCGGGCGACAACGTCGGGGCCGTCGTGCTCGCCCCGGCCGCCGCCTGACGCGCCGGCCCGGCCCACGCCCGGGCCCCTTGTACCGTCGCGGGGCGCATGTCCCAGCCCGAGCCCGCACGGTCGAGCCACCTCGACCTCTCCACCCTCATCATCGCGGCGATCGCCTCCTGCGCGGCCGCCTACGTGACCTCGCGGTTCTGGCAGGGGGGCACGCTGTGGTCGGCCACGTTGACCCCGGTGATCGTCGCGCTCGTCAAGGAGGCGCTGGCCCGCCCGGCCGACAAGCTGCAGAGCTCGACCCGCCTCGTGCGGGACAAGACGACCGGGCGCCCACGGGACGAGGTCCCCGTCGGCGGTTCCCGCGGGTCCGCCGAGCCGCCGCAGCCGAAGGCGCCCCATTCCGCCCCGCCGCGGCTCGACGACCCGGACACCGAGTACTCCGGCGTTCAGGTCTACAGCTCCCGCAAGCCGGCCGGCAAGCACTGGACGCTGGCGATCGGGACCGGTCTGCTGGCCTTCGTGATCGCCGCGGTCGTGGTCACCGTGCCCGAGCTCGTGGCGAACGGGTCCTCCGGCGACGGCGGCGGCCGCCAGGGGACCACGTTCTTCGGCGGCAGGTCCTCCAGGTCGTCGAGCTCGAAGCAGGACACCAAGGACAAGGCGAAGACCCCGGTGCCGGGCGCGGACGCCACCCCGACGCCGGCCCCGCGGGCGAGCCCGACCCCGACGCCGACCCCGCGGACCCAGGCGACCCCGAGCGCGACGCCCACGCCCACGCCGTCGCCGGCCGCCCGCGCGACCGAGGCCCCCACGCCCTGACCGGTCGCCGACCCACGATGACCGCCGGTGTGCGTCCTGGAGACGCACGACCGCGCTCACGTGCCCGCCGTGCCGCTACCGGCGCCGGCGCCGGCGC
>JBBSPV010000049.1:0-24549 GCA_038258425.1 Solirubrobacterales bacterium
GGGGCGAGCGCGCCGAGGCCGAGGGCGAGGAGGCCGGCGACGGGCGCGCGCACGGGCCGCGACTCTACGGGCGCGGGAGCCGGCGGTCCAGCCCGTCAGGCGGCCGCGGCCACGGCGGCGCCGGTCCGCTCCGCCCGGCGCCGGATCGCGCGGAGCATGTCCATCCGGATCAGCGCACTGCCGAGGCGGATCACGCGCCAGTAGCGCCCGAAGGCGGCCGCGGCCGCCGCGTCCGTCGGCTGGACGCGGGTCTCCGTGCGCAGGCGTGTGCCGGCTCCAGTCTCGGCGAGGTCGAAGGCCATGGCCATGCGGACGGACCCCGGCCGCGCGACGCTCGCGAAGTCCTGGGCGTCCACGGGCGTGTAGGTCTCACCGTGCCGCAGGCGCCACGGCGTGGCCACGGCGCCGACGGCGAGGGCGTACGGCGCCTCCTCGGCGAGCACCGCGAAGCCCGAGGCGAGGAACTGGTCGACCAGCGGCGCGTCCGCGTCGCCGGCCCGCCCGCGGCCGTCGCCGCCGAGCAGCCGCTCGGGCAGGCCGCGGATGGCCATGAGCGTGCGGGTCAGCGACAGCTCGCCGGGCGTGAGCCGGCGCATCGCCTCCCAGACCACGGGCGCGGGTGCCGCCACGACGATCTCGTGGGCGCTGCGCTGGACGTGGACGGGCAGCAGCGTGTCGAGCGTGGACATCATGCGCGGAGGCCTTTCGCGAGCAGTCCGGCGAGCGCGCGGGGGTCGACCGGCGGCGCCGTGGGGGTGTACAGGACGGCCAGGGCGACCGGGCCGATGAGGCAGCGGCGCACGAGCTCGGGGTCGGCGGCCGCCGTGGCCTCGCCGCGGCCTCGGGCGCGCTCGAGGATCGCCGCCAGCCAGCGCCGCTCCTCGGCGAAGAGCCGCGCCTCGAGGGCGTCGGCCAGGGCGGGCTCGCTGCGCAGCTCGAGCGCCAGCCCGGTCAGGGCCGCCGCGGCGGTCGGGTCGGTCAGGCGGGCGTGGACGATCTGCGCGACGGCGACGAGATCGCCCTCGAGCGACCCGGTGTCGGGCGGGTCCCCGAGCTCGACGGGGTGCACGAGGCTCGCGAAGACGACCTCCGCCTTCGACCGCCAGCGCCGGTACAGCGCCGCGCGCCCGACGCCCGCCCGCGCGGCGATCCGCCCGACCGTCGTGCCGGCGTACCCGCGCTCGGCCAGGAGGTCGCGCACCGCGATGGCGACGGCCGCGTCGACGCGGGCCTCGCGCGGGCGGCCGGGAGTGGGGACCGTGACCGACATACGGAACCAACAGTATCGGATTGCGACTTGACACCGTGGCCGCGCTCCACGACCGTCGCGGGCCGTGCTCGTCACCCCGATCCCCGCCACCGCCCTGTCCGACGTGTGGCAGGAGGGCATCGTCGACAGCGGCAAGCTCGCGGAGTTCCTGCTGCTCGTGTCCTTCGTCCTCTCGTGGGGCTTCATCCGCACGAGCACGCACATGATCCGTGCCCAGGTGAGCTGGTGGCCCGGCAACGTCGAGGTCAAGGGCCGCCACATCCACCACCTCGTGTTCGGGATCGTGACGATGCTCGTCCTGGGCTACCTGGCCATCGCCTTCGAGCCCGGCTCGCCCTGGCGCGAGCTCTGCGCCGTCGGCTTCGGCATCGGCATCGGCCTCACGCTCGACGAGTTCGCCCTGTGGCTCGACCTGCGCGACGTCTACTGGCTGCCCGAGGGACGCAAGTCGATCGACGCGGTGGTCATCACCGCGGCCGCCGGGCTGCTGCTGCTGCTCGGCCTGCGGGTGTGGTTCGACGTCGCCGACGGCACGGTGGCACTCGCCCGGGCGCTCGTCGGCGGCTCGGCGGTGGTCGGCGTCGTGCTCGCGGTCGTCAATGCCCTGCGCGGCCGCTACGCCGCCGCGGTCGTCTCGCTGCTCGTGCCCCTGATCGGAGTGGTCTGCGTGCTCGCGCTGCGGCCCCGCCCGCACTCGATCTGGGGCCGCGTGTGGGAACGCCGGGTGCAGCCGCGCGTGCCCGAGCGCCTGCGACGGCGCGGGTCGCCACCGGCCGAGTCGACCGCCTCGACGTAGCCGGGCCTGGACGGCGGCCCAGGATCCACGGGCGTCGCGGCACTCGCCTGCACCTGTCGGGCCGACGCCGAGTTGTCACCGGGTGGCTCGCCCGGCAGACTGTCGGGCATGCATCGGTTGAGGTTCCTGGCGGTACTGACCGCGGCGGTGGTCACCGTCGGCGTCCCGGCCGCCGGCGCGGCGCCGAACCGCGACGCGCGGGTGCGGCGTGGGCTCGAGCGCCTCGTGGCCGCCAAGGGCGGGCCGCCCGGGGCGATCGCGACCCTCTACCGCGACGGCCACCTGCGCGTGCTCACCGCCGGCACCTCGCGCGTGGGCACCCGCCGCGCGCCACCGACCACATGCGCCTCGCGAGCGTCGCCAAGGCGTTCAGCGGGGCCGTCGCGCTGCAGCTCGTGGAGGCGGGACGGCTGGGCCTCGACGACACGATCGCGCGGTGGCGCCCCGACCTGCCGGCGAGGTGGGGGCGCGTCACCGTCCGCCAGCTGCTCAACCACACGAGCGGCGTGCCCGACTACACGCAATCGCCCGGCTTCGCCAAGCAGTTCCGGACGAAGCCGCGCGGGTACGTGTCGCCGCGGCGGATCGTCGCCTGGGTCGCCCGCAGGCCACTGGTCTTCCGGCCCGGCTCCCGCTACGAGTACTCCAACACGGACAACATCATCGTCGGGCTCATCGCCGAGCGGATCACCTCGCAGCCCTACGGCGCCCTGCTGCGCACGGGCGTGTTCGACCGGCTCGGGCTGGCCGACACGAGCTTCCCGACGGCCGTCGCGCTGCCCCGGCCCTTCATCCACGGCTACGTCGTCGAGCCGGGCAAGCCCCCGCAGGACGTGAGCGAGTTCCTGAGTCCGTCCGGCGCGTGGGCCTCCGGGGCGATCGTCTCGACCCCGGCCGAGCTGAACGCGTTCGTCCGCGGACTGCTCGGCGGCCGGCTCTTCGGGGCCGCCGCGCGGGCCGAGCAGCTGCGCTTCGTCGCCGGCGGCCGGTCGAGCCCGCCCGGCCCCGGGCGCAACGCCGCCGGCCTGGCCCTGTTCCGGTACAGGAGCCGCTGCGGCACGGTCTACGGGCACACGGGCAACTTCCCCGGCTACGTGCAGTGGGCCGCGGCCACCCGCGACGGCTCGCGGGCGGTCACGACCTCACTGAACATCCCGGCGCCCACCGGCCGCCTGCTGCGGCGGCTGCGCGCCACCCAGGCCGACGCGGTCTGCGCGCTGCTGCGCGGTTGACCGTCCGGCGCGCGCGGGGCGACGAAGCCGGCCGGATTCGACGGCGCGGCAGGCGAGGTCTGGAGGTCGGTCCGTGCGCCTCAGCCCGGACGCTGCACCCCGCTGAGGTCGAGCCGCTCGAGGCGCTCGGGGTCGGCGAGGACGTCGATCGCCGCGACCCTGCCGCCCGTCACCGTGAAGGCCATCAGCGACTGCGGGCGGCCGCGCTCGAGGATCAGCGCCCCGGCCGTGCCGTTGATCGTCGCGGGGCGGACCTCGCGCTGCGGGTGGGCGAACTGCCGGGCGCGCCCGGCGACCGCGTCGGCCCCGCGCACCGTGACCGAGGCGGCGGCGCCGCGGTCCACGCGGAGCACGACGTCGGGGTCGAGCACGGCCACGAGCCGGTCGAAGTCCCCGCCGTGCCCGGCGGCGAAGAAGGCCTCCACGACCTCTCGTTGCGCGGCCACGCCGCTGTCGGGCGCCGGGGCGGCGCCGCGGACGCGCCGGCGGGCGCGGCTGGCGAGCTGACGCGCGGCCGCCGGTGAGCGGTCGACCATCGCGGCGATCTCGTCGAAGCCGACGGCGAACACGTCGTGGAGCACGAAGGCCAGCCGCTCCGCGGGGGTGAGCGTCTCCAGGACGACGAGCAGCGCGACCCCGACCGAGTCGGCGACGAGCGCCTGCTGCTCGGGATCGAGGGCGTCGGCCGGCCCGACGACCGGGTCCGGCATCCGCACCGCGTCGAGGTCGTCCTCGCGCCGGCTCTGGCGGGCACGCAGCACGTTGAGGCTGATGCGGGCCACGACCGTCGTCAACCAGCCGCCGAGGTTCTCGACCTCGCGCGTGTCGGTCCGGTGGAACCGGATCCACGCCTCCTGCACTGCGTCGTCGGCGTCGGCGACGGAGCCGAGCATCCGGTAGGCCACGGCCCGCAGGCGCGGCCGCTGCTCCTCGAAGCGCGCGGTCAGCCGGTCCTCGTCGTCCATCGGTCACATCCCTCGATCGCCACGGGTCAGAAGGTTGACCGCCGACGAGCCGCAGATGTGACCGCATCGACGACAGGCCGCGGCACGACCCTAAGGGGAGATCACGATGGAAGCAGCAGCCCTGCAAGCGCGGATGGCCCAGCCGGCGTTCGCCGTCCCGGACGCGATGGACGCCCTCATGGCCCTCGGCAAGGCCGTCGGGGGCGCCGGTCTCCCGGAGCGGACCCGCGAGCTGGTGCACATCCGCGCCAGCCAGATCAACGCCTGCGGCGTGTGCGCCGTCCAGCACCCCCGGATCGCGCGCAAGCTCGGGGAGACCGACGAGCGCCTCTGGGCGATCTCCGGCTGGCGCGACGCGCCGTACTTCGACGACGCCGAGCGCGCCGCGCTCGCGCTCGCGGAGGCCGTCACCCGGCTCGCCGACCGCGAGGACGCCGTGCCCGACGAGGTCTGGGACGAGGCGGCGCGCCACTACGACGAGCCGCAGCTCGGCGCCCTGGTCCTGACGATCGCGACCGTCAACCTGTGGAACCGGCTCAACGTCTCCACGCGCCAGGTCGCCGGTCAGCAGTGGTGACGTGAGCCGGGCCGTCCGTGCGCCCGGAATCGGACTACGCTCGGGGCCATGGAGCCCGTTCGACACGACGACGGTGGGCCGACCGTCATGGCGGCGCTCAACGATGGACCGCTGCGCGGCACCCGCCTCGAGGCGGAGATCGTCGAGGGTCGAGCCCCGAGCACGGTCGACGTGCCCGACGATGACGGGCACACGTATCGCTACTGCCTCGCCGACTGGGTGCAGAGCGGGTCGTCCGCGGCGTACACGTTCCTCTACCGCGTGTAGTCGACTCGCTGAGCCGGCCAGCTCCCCGCGGTGCTGCTCGAGGACGACCCGCGCCGGCGTCGGCGCTCCCCGGCGTGAGGCGCACGGGACGACCGGCGACACGCTCCAGCACCGACCATCTGCTCCGGCGCCCGATCTGCGCACTCATCGACCTCGACGTCCGCGAGCTGCGCGCGCGACACGTGCCCCGGTCCGGCGCCCGAGTTTCGCGCTTGCCTGGACGGCAAGCCCGCTTGCCAACGACTCCGGCTCGCGACATCGTGCCGGCATGGCCGACGACCTCTACCTGCTGCGCCAGGACTTCTGGGATCACCGCTACGCGTCCCGCCCGCAGATCTGGAGCGGACGGCCGAATCCGCACCTCGTCGACCGGATCGCCGGCCTCGCACCGGGCCGGGCGCTGGACGTGGGCAGCGGCGAGGGCGCTGACGCGATCTGGCTCGCCGAGCGAGGTTGGGACGTCACGGCGCTCGACGTGTCGCCCGTGGCACTCGAGCGCGGGGCCGCCCACGCCGACGCGGCCGGCGGCGAGATCGCGGCCCGCATCGCCTGGCGCCACGAGGACGTCCTGGGCTGGGGCCCGGAGCCGGGGGCCTACGACCTCGTCTCCTCCCAGTTCATGCACCTGCCGCCCGCCCCGCGCAAGGCGTTGTTCGCCCGGCTCGCCGCCGGCGTCGCGCCCGGGGGCACGCTGCTGGTCGTTGGCCATCACCCGTCGGACCTGGGGGTAGTGCCCCGCGGTCACGGCGACACGCTCTTCACCGCCGAGGAGGTGGCCGCCACGCTCGATCCAGGAAGGTGGGAGCTCGAGGCGGCCGAGGTCGCGGGCCGGCCCGTCACCCGTCCCGAGGGCGGGGTCGTGGAGCTCCACGACGCGCTCCTGCAGGCCCGGCGGCGCCTATGACCGCGCCCGCCGAGGAGCCGGTCGACGAACGCGTCCGGCGACGGCTGCGCGAGCTGCGTCTCGAGCGCGGGCTGACACTTGAGGCGGTGGCCGCTCAGGCGGCGATCGACGTCTCGACCCTCAGCCGGCTCGAGTCGGGCAAGCGGCGCCTCGCGCTCGACCACCTGGCCGCGCTCGCGGGCGCGCTCGGGGTGAGCACCGACGAGCTGCTGCGTCCACCGCCGCGGTCGGACCCGCGCGTCCGCGGGCGGGTGCGGAGGTTCGCCGGGCTGACCATGTGGCCGTTGACCCATTCACCCCAGGCCGGCGGGCTGCAGGCGTTCAAGCTCCGCATCAGCGCGCAGCGGCGCGATCCGCCGTCGGACCTGCCGACGCACGAGGGCCAGGACTGGCTGTACGTCCTGACAGGCCGCATGCGGCTGCGGCTCGGGGAGGAGGACCTGACCATCGCGCCCGGCGAAGCCGTCGAGTTCAGCACGCGCACGCCGCACTGGTTCGGCGCGCTCGACGGCCCCGTCGAGCTCATCGCCATCCTCGGACCGCACGGCGAGCGCGTCCACCTGCACGCCTGAGCGACGCGCCCGGCACGATTCGAACGTCGACCTCTCGCTCCGGAGGCGGCGTTGAGGGGAGGTCCTACAGGGGCGTGAGGGCGCTTACCGCCGTCGCTCCGGCGCCATCCCGCCGAGCAAGTGGCGCAACCCGGATGGGCCGGATGGAGGCAGATCGGAGGCGATATGGGCAGTAGTGCCCGGACAACCGCCCGGCTTAGCTCCGCTCGCCCAGGGCCTGCGCCGGATCTTCTCCGGCGAGGCGGTCGAGGTGCCTGACGCGCGTGCGGCCCTTCGTCGCTCCGCCTCGACGCCATGATGTGGCACATGACCCCCAAGGCCCTCGCGCGGCGCTACATCGAGTTGTCCAACGCGGTCGACTACGACGCGATGGCCGACCTCTTCGCCGAGGACGCCAACTGGATACCGATTTCGCCGATCGAGCCGCGCAGGGGACGTGAGGCGATCCGTCAGGGGTACCTCCAGCAGGTCAAGCACAACCATCGACCGATCCTCAACGACCGCTACTACGCCGACGGCGACACCTGCGTCGTCGAATTCGAGGTGGATCTCGGCGATGACGGCACCGCGGCGATCGTGGACGTCTTCACCCTGAATCATCGGGGCGAGATCGCCAGGCTCGCGGTCTACCGGCGATGACACGTTCAGGCGGGACTTCCCGCGCCACGCGCCCGGCACGATTCGAACGTGCGACCTCTCGCTCCGGAGGCGAGCGCTCTATCCACTGAGCTACGGGCGCGGGCAGGGCGAGCTTAGCCCGGATTCACCGATCCCGGCGGCCCGACGACGCCGCATGCGTTCGCCACGCGCCGTCGGCCGAGCACCCGAAGGATTCACCCTGCCCGTGCTCGGCCGACGACCGCTGACTCGGCTGCGCCGCCGTCGCCTCCGCCGCTCATCGGTGGATCCGGGCTAAGCCGGGCGGCGAGGTCGCCGACCGGTAGCCTCGCGCGCTCGCCGTGCGGCTCGCCATCGTCTCCGACACCCACCTGCCGCGCGGGCGCCGCGCGCTGCCGGCGGCCTGCGTCCAGCGGCTCGAGCGAGCGGACGCGATCCTCCATTGCGGGGACTTCAGCGCCGCGACGGTGCTGCACGACCTCGAGCGGCTCGGCCCGCCGGTGCACGCCGTGTTCGGCAACGTCGACGACGCGGTGCTGACCGCGCGCCTGCCCGAGACGCGCCTGGTCGAGACGGGAGGGGCCCGGATCGGCATGGTCCACGTCCCCGGCCCGGCGCAGGGCCGGCTCGAGCGCCTGCGCCGGGCGTTCCCCGACGCGGACGCCGTGATCTACGGCCACACCCACCAGCCCGAGCTGCTCCTGCGCACGCAGGACGGCTTCCAGGCCTTCAACCCCGGCTCGCCCACGGAGCGCCGCCGGGCGCCGGCCCACACGATGGGCGAGGCGACGATCGCCGACGGACGGGTCGCCTTCGAGCTCGTCGAGCTGGCCTGACCATGGAGCTCTCCGTGCTCTTCGCCGGGACGGGCGGCAGCGTGCCGACCGCTCGCCGCGGGCTGCCCGCCTCCCTGGTCAGCGCCGGCGGCGACCGCCTGCTCGTCGACTGCGGGGAGGGGACCCAGCGCCAGCTGCTGCGCTCCAGCGGGCTGCCGGACCTCGACGGCATCTTCCTGACCCACTACCACGCCGACCACTGGCTCGGCCTGCCCGGGATGCTCAAGACCTTCGACCTGCGCGGGCGCGAGGCGCCGCTGGCCATCCACGGGCCGCCCGGCCTCCATGCGCTCTTCGCCGGCCTGCGACCGCTCTACGGCCGGGTCGGCTACCCGCTCGAGCTCCGTGAGCTCGACCGCCACGAGGACGTCGCCTTCGAGGGCTACGTCGTCTCGCCGTTCCCCGTCGAGCACCGGGTCGTGGCCTACGGCTACGCCGTCATCGAGGACGACCGAGCTGGGCGCTTCGACGTCGAGGCGGCCGCCGCCCTCGGCGTCGCCCCGGGCCCGGACTTCGGCCGCCTGCAGCGCGGCGAGCCCGTCGGCGCCGTGCGGCCGGAGCAGGTGGTGGGGGAGGACCGTCCGGGCCGGCGGCTCGTGTTCTCCGGCGACACGGCTCCGTGCCAGGCCGTCGAGGCGCTCGCGCAGGGCGCGGACCTGCTCGTGCACGAGGCGACCTTCACGGACGCCGAGCGCGTGCGCGCCCGCCAGACCGGTCACTCGACGGCGCGCCAGGCCGCCGAGCTGGCCCGCGACGCCGGGGTCCGGCTGCTCGCCCTGACCCACCTCTCCACCCGCCACTTCCCGCGCGAGGTCCGCGACGAGGCGCGCGAGGCGTTCGCCGAGACCGTCGTCCCGCGCGACTTCGACGTGGTCGAGATCCCGTTCCCCGAGCGCGGCCGTCCCGAGCTGCGCCGGCCAGACCCGCCCGCCCCGCCGACCGAAGCCGCCTGACCCGCTGCTAGGGTCGCTCAGCGACCCGAACGGTCCCTTTAACCCGGCCCTGTGAGGCCAGGAAGGAGCCCCGAAGTGCCCAGCCCCGAGAAGGTCGTCCTCGACGAGGGCGACGTCCGCCGCACGCTCGTGCGGATCGCGCACGAGGTGGTCGAGAAGAACGCCGGGCGCCCGCTGGCGCTCGTCGGCGTCCACACCCGGGGCGCCCACCTCGCCCGGCGCCTGCACGTCCTCGTCACGGAGCTGCTGCACGGGCCCGTCGGGCTCGGCGACCTCGACATCGCCTTCTACCGCGACGACCTCGCGACCCACGAGTCGCCCGTCGTGCACGCCACCCACCTCGACTTCGCGCTCGAGGACCGCACGGTCGTGCTCGTCGACGACGTCCTCTACACGGGCCGCACTGCCCGCGCGGGCATCGAGGCGCTCTTCGACTATGGGCGACCCGGCCGCGTGCAGCTCGCCGTGCTCGTCGACCGCGGGCACCGCGAGCTGCCGCTGCGCCCTGACTACGTCGGCAAGAACCTCCCCACCGCGCGCGCGGAGCGCGTCAACGTCCGGCTCGCCGAGACGGACGGCGCCGACGAGGTCACGATCACCGAGACCGTCGGGGTGGGAGGCGAAGGCCGAATGGCCGCCGCCGGTGGCGAGCCCCGAAGGGGTGAGACCCAATGAACCTCCTCTCCATCGCCGACCTCGACCGTGCGGGGATCGAGCGCATCCTGGACCGGGCCCGCTCGTTCTCGGAGGTGTCTGAGCGCGAGGTCAAGAAGGTGCCGGCCCTGCGCGGCCGGCGCGTGCTCAACCTCTTCTACGAGGCGTCGACGCGCACCCGCTCGAGCTTCGAGCTCGCCGCCAAGGCGCTCTCGGCGGACGTCATCAACTTCGCCTCCAGCGGCTCGAGCGTCGAGAAGGGCGAGTCGCTCAAGGACACGGTGCAGACGCTCTCGGCCTACCGGCCCGACCTCATCGTCGTCCGCACCCCGCACGTCGGCGCCGCCGAGCTCGTCGCGGAGTGGACGGACGCCGCGGTCGTCAACGCCGGCGACGGCAAGCGCGAGCACCCGACCCAGGCGCTGCTCGACGTGCACACGCTGCTCGGCCGCTTCGGGTCGCTCGAGGGCCTCGAGATCTGGATCGTCGGCGACGTGCTGCACTCGCGCGTCGCGCGCTCCAACGTGCTCGCCTTCACGACGCTGGGCGCCCGGGTGACGGTGTGCGGTCCGCCGACGCTCATCCCGCGCGGGATCGAGGCGCTCGGCTGCTCCGTGGCCTACACGCTCGACGGCCTCGGCGAGGCCGACGTCGTCTACGCCCTGCGCATGCAGCACGAGCGGATGCAGGCCTCCTTCGTCCCGAGCCTGCGCGAGTACGCCGCCGTCTACCAGATCGACGGCCGGCGGCTCAACGCGCGCCAGGTGGTCATGCACCCGGGGCCGGTCAACCGCGGGGTGGAGCTCGCCGCCGAGGTGATCGACTCGCCGCAGGCGCTGATCGGCCAGCAGGTCGCCGCCGGCGTCGTCGTGCGGATGGCGGTGCTCTACGAGTGCCTCGCCGGGCGCGACGCGCCGACCGCCACGCGGATCCTCGCCGCCTCGACCCCGCAGCCGGCCTGATGCTCGTCCACCGCCCGCAGCCGCCCGCCGACGTCCTCGTGCGTGGCGCCCACGTGCTGGACCCCCGCGCCGGGGTCGACGCGCCACTGGACGTCCTCGTCCGCGGGGGCGAGATCGCCGAGCTCGCGGCCCCGAACAGCCTGGACGCCCCGGCGGGCGCCGAGGTCCTCGAGGGTGACGGGCGGCACCTGTTTCCCGGCTTCGTCGACCCGCACGTGCACCTGCGCACGCCCGGGCAGGAGCACAAGGAGGACCTCGACTCGGGCACCCGGGCGGCCGCCGCGGGCGGCTTCGTCGCCGTCGTGGCCATGCCCAACACGAGCCCGACGGTCGACGCCGCTCCCGTCCTGCAGTCGCTGTTGGAGCAGGCCCGGCGGGTGGCGCGCATCCCCGTCGGCTTCCTCGCGGCGGTCACCCGCGGGCTCGAGGGCGACGCGCTGACGGAGATGGCCGAGCTGCGCCGCGCCGGCGCCCTCGGCTTCACCGACGACGGCAAGCCGGTCCACCGGGCCGTCGTGCTGCGCCGGGCGCTGCAGTACCAGCGGCTCGTCGGCGGTGTGCTGGCGCTGCACGAGGAGGACCCGTCGCTGTCGGCCGGCGGGGTCATGCACGAGGGCGAGGTCTCCGCCCGGCTCGGGCTCGCCGGCGTGCCGCCGGTCTCGGAGTCCACGATGATCGCCCGCGACGCCGCGCTGGCGGAGTACGAGGACGGCCGCATCCACATCCAGCACCTCTCCACCCGCCAGTCGGTGCAGGCGGTCGCGGAGGCCAAGGCGCGGGGGGTGCGGATCAGTGCGGAGGCCAGCCCGCACCACCTGACGCTGACCTGCGACGTCCTGCAGGAGCGGCTCGACACGCGCTGCAAGATGTTCCCGCCCTTGTGCGAGGAGGCCGACCGCCAGGCGCTCGTGGCCGCCCTGCGGGACGGGACGATCGACTGCATCGCCACCGATCACGCCCCGCACGCCCGCGAGGAGAAGGAGGTGCCGTTCGAGCAGGCGCCCATGGGCACCACCGGCCTGGAGACGGCGTTCGCGGCGGTCCACACTGAGCTCGTGCGCCCCGGCGTGCTGGCGCTCGGCCTCGTCGTGGACCGCCTCTCGGCCGGCGCCGCGCTGCTCGGTCTGCCGCTGCCGCGGATCGCGCCGGGCGCGCCGGCGAACCTCACGCTCGTCGACCTCGCGGCGACGTGGGAGGTGGGGGAGGCGGGCTACGAGAGCCGCTCGGAGAACTGCTGCTTCGCCGGCCGCACGCTGCACGGCAAGGTGCTGGCCACCGTCGCGGCCGGGGCGGTCGCCTACCGGGAGCGGGCCTTCGCGGTGAGCTCAGTATGAGTGACGTCGACCGAAGGTCCGAACTTGAGAGGACCGGAGGGCGAAACCTTCGGACCTCCGGTCGACGTCACGCTGACTACGTTCTCCTAGAGGACGGGACCGCGTTCGCCGGCGAGCTCGTCGCCGCGGCGGAGTCCGTCACGGGCGAGGTCGTGTTCACGACGGGCATGTCCGGCTACCAGGAGTCGGTCACCGACCCGTCCTTCCACGCGCAGATCATCACCTTCACCAATCCCCACGTCGGCAACTACGGCGTCTCGGAGGCGGCCATGGAGTCCGGCCGCCTGCACGCGCGCGGCGTGATCATGCGCGAGGCGATGAACGGCTCGGACGCCCCGGGAGCCGACGAGGGCTGGCTGGACTGGCTCGCCCGCCACGGCGTCCCGGCCATCACGGGCGTCGACACGCGCGCCCTGGTCCGCCACATCCGCGAGGCGGGCGCCATGCGCGGCGGCCTCTTCGCCGCCGCCACCGACCGCGCCGAAGCGCTGGCGCGCGTGCAGGCCGAGCCGGCCATGGTCGGCCGCGACCTGGCCGCGGCGGTCACGGTCGCCGCCCCGGAGACCCACGGGGACGGCACCGGCCCGCGCATCGTCGCCCTCGACACGGGCATCAAGCGCTCCATCGTGCGGGCCTTCACCGAGCGCGGCGTGACCCTCGAGCTGCACCCGTGCACGACGTCGGCCGAGGACCTGCCCGGCGCCGACGGCGTGTTCCTCGTCCCCGGCCCGGGCGATCCCGCCGCGCTGGACTACGTCGTGGACACGATCCGGACCCTGATCGGCCACGGCCGGCCGGTGTTCGGGATCTGTCTCGGCCACCAGCTGCTCTCGCGCGCGGTCGGCCTGGAGACGTTCAAGCTGCCCTTCGGCCACCGGGGGGCCAACCACCCGGTCAAGGACGTCCGCACGGGCCGCATCGCGATCACGAGCCAGAACCACGGCTTCGCGGTGCGGGGCGAGGCCGGCCAGCGGCTGGACACGGCCTTCGGCGAGGCCGAGCTCACCCACGTCAACCTCTACGACGGCACGATCGAGGGCATCCGCCTGCTCGAGGCCGCCGCCGGCTGCGTCCAGTACCACCCCGAGGCCGGCCCGGGCCCGCACGACTCGCGCGGGCTCTTCGACGAGTTCATCGGGGAGCTCACCCGTGCCGCGTAGGGACGACCTCGCCAAGATCCTCATCCTCGGCTCCGGACCGATCGTCATCGGCCAGGCCGCCGAGTTCGACTACTCGGGCACCCAGGCGTGCAAGGTCCTGCGCGAGGAGGGCTACAAGGTCGTGCTCGTGAACTCAAACCCGGCGACGATCATGACCGACCCGGAGTTCGCCGATGCGACCTACGTCGAGCCGCTGCTGCCCGGCCCGGTGCGGCAGGTGATCGAGAAGGAGCGCCCGGACGCGCTGCTACCGACGCTCGGGGGCCAGACCGCGCTGAACCTCGCCAAGGCGCTGCACGACGACGGGACCCTCGCGGAGTTCGCCGTCGAGCTCATCGGCGCGACCTACGACGCGATCCACCGGGCCGAGGACCGCGAGCTCTTCGACCGGACCATGCGCGAGGCCGGCCTGCGCACCGCCCGCAACGCGATCGTCACCTCCGTCGCCGAGGGGCTCGGGCATCTCGAGTCGCTCGGGCTCCCGGCGATCGTGCGGCCGGCCGTCACGCTCGGCGGGCGCGGCGGCGGCATCGCCCGCACGCGCGAGGAGTTCGAGCGCACCGTCGCCGCGGGGCTCGCCGCCTCGCCGATCGGCCAGGTGCTGATCGACGAGTCCGTGCTCGGGTGGGGCGAGTTCGAGCTCGAGCTCATGCGCGACGCGGCGGACAACGTCGTCGTCGTGTGCTCCATCGAGAACGTGGACCCGATGGGCGTCCACACGGGCGACTCGGTGACCGTCGCGCCGCAGCAGACGCTCACCGACCACCAGTACCAGCTGCTGCGCGACCAGGCCATCGCCGTGATCCGGGCCGTCGGGGTCGAGACGGGCGGCTCCAACGTCCAGTTCGCGGTCAACCCGGCGACGGACGAGATCATCGTCATCGAGATGAACCCGCGCGTGTCGCGCTCCTCGGCACTGGCGTCGAAGGCCACGGGCTTCCCGATCGCCAAGATCGCCGCGCGGCTGGCCGTCGGCTACACGCTCGACGAGATCCCCAACGACATCACGCGAGCCACGCCCGCGAGCTTCGAGCCGGCCATCGACTACGTGGTGGTCAAGTGGCCGCGCTTCGCCTTCGAGAAGTTCCCGGGCGTCGACCGGCGCCTGTCGACGCACATGAAGAGCGTCGGCGAGGCGATGGCCATCGGGCGGACCTTCCGGCAGGCGTTCGCCAAGGCCATGCGCTCCCGCGAGCTCGACGTGCCCGCCGACGTCGTCGGCGAGCTCGACGACCTCCTCGACCGGGCGCGGGTCCCCGGCGCCGACCGCTTCGACGTGCTCGAGGCCGCCTTCGCCGCCGGGGCCGGGATCGAGGCGGTGCACGCGGCGACGAGCATCGACCCGTGGTTCCTGCGCGAGCTGCGAACGCTCGCGCTCGACCCCGAGGAGCCGTTCCGCGGCCTCCAGCGGTCGTTCAAGGCCGTCGACACCTGCGCCGCGGAGTTCGCTGCCGAGACGCCGTACTTCTACTCGGGCTGGGAGCGCGAGGCCCGCCACGAGGTCGAGCGCGGGGACCGGCCCTCCGTGATGATCCTCGGCTCCGGGCCCAACCGGATCGGCCAGGGCATCGAGTTCGACTACTGCTGTGTCCATGCGGCGATGACGGTGCGCGACACGGGCCGGGACGCGGTGATGGTCAACTGCAACCCGGAGACGGTCTCCACGGACTACGACACCTCCGACCGCCTGTACTTCGAGCCGCTGACGCTGCCCGACGTGCTCGGGATCGTCGAGGTCGAGCGGCCGGAGGGCGTGATCGTCCAGTTCGGCGGCCAGACGCCGCTGAAGCTCGCGGCCGGCCTGGAGGCGGCGGGGGTGCCGCTGCTCGGCACGGGCGTCGACGCGATCGACCTGGCGGAGGACCGCACGCGCTTCTCGGCCCTGCTCGACGAGCTCGGCGTGGCGGCCCCGCCGTACGCGAGCGCCGACGGCCCGGAGCAGGCGCTGGCGCGGGCGCCCGGGGTCGGCTTCCCGCTCCTCGTGCGCCCGAGCTACGTGCTCGGCGGCCGGGCGATGGAGGTCGTCTACGACGCGGACGGGCTGCTCGACTACCTCGAGCGGGTGCGGCCGGAGGGCACGATCTTCCTCGACCGGTTCATGGAGCAGGCCATCGAGGTCGACGTCGACGCGCTGTGCGACGGCGAGGACGTCTGGATCGGCGGCATCATGCAGCACGTCGAGGAGGCGGGCATCCACTCGGGCGACTCCGCCTGCGTGCTGCCACCCCACTCGCTGGGCGGCGAGGCGCTCGCCGAGATCCGCCGCGTCACGCGCGACCTGGCGCTGGCGCTCGGGGTCGTCGGGCTGCTCAACGTCCAGTTCGCGCTCTACGGCGACGACCTCTACGTCATCGAGGCCAACCCCCGGGCGTCGAGGACCGTGCCCTTCGTCTCCAAGGCGACGGGCTTCCCGCTGGCCAAGCTCGCGTGCCGGGTGATGCTCGGCGAGTCGATCGCCGAGCTCGGGCTGCCGGACGATCCGATGGGCGCGGGGCACGTGTCGGTCAAGGAGGCGGTGCTGCCCTTCGACCGCTTCCACGGTTCCGACGCGCTGCTCGGGCCCGAGATGCGCTCCACGGGCGAGGTCATGGGCGTCGCGGACGACTTCCCGACGGCGTTCGCGAAGGCCCAGGCCGCCGCCGGCGTCGCGCTGCCCGCCTCGGGGACGGTGTTCCTCACCGTCACCGACGCGGACAAGGCGGCGGCGGTCGGGATCGCCGCGCAGCTGCACGACGTCGGCCTGAAGATCGTCGCCACCGCGGGTACGGCGCGGGCCATCGCCCGCATGGGCATTCCGGTCCAGCGGCTCAACAAGATCGCCGACGGCTCCCCGCACGTGGTGGACCGGATCGAGCAGGGCGACGTCGATCTCGTGATCAACACGCCGACGGGCACGGCCGCGCGCTCGGACGGCTACGAGATCCGGCGGGCCGCGGTGGCGGGCGGCATCGCGTGCATCACGACGATGTCGGGCGGGATGGCCGCGACGCGGGCGATCGTCGCGGCGCGCACGGCGGGGGCGCCCGTCCGGTCCCTGCAGGAGATCCACGCGCAGCGCGACGGCGCACCCGTGGCGTGACCGCCTACGACCAGCTCTTCACCCGCGGGCTGGCCCGGCTGGACGCCGAGACCGCGCACCGGTTCGGGACGGGCGCGCTGCGGGCGGTGGCGGCGCCGCCGGGGGCCGCCCGGGCCTTGCGCCGCGCCCTGGGCCCCGACGACCCGGCGCTGCGCACAGACGCGCTCGGGCTGGAGCTCGCCTCTCCACTGGGGCTGGCGGCCGGCTTCGACAAGGACGCCCGCGCGCTGACCGGGCTCTGGGGGCTGGGCTTCGGCTTCCTCGAGGTCGGGACGCTCACCGCCCGCGCGCAGCCCGGCCGAGCGCGGCCGCGGGTGGTACGCCTGCCCGCCGACCGCGCGCTGGTCAACCGCATGGGCTTCCCGAACCACGGAGCCGCCGCGGCGGCTCGGCGGCTGCGCGAGCGCCCCCGCGGGCTCGTCGTCGGCGTCAACGTCGGGCGCTCGGCGGACGCCGCGAACGCCGACGCCGTCGCCGATCACCGCGCCGCCGTCGCGGCGGTCGGCGCCCTGGCCGACTACGTCGTGGTCAACGTCTCCTCGCCCAACACGCCCGGGCTGCGTGACCTGCAGGCCGTCGACGCCCTCGGCGAGCTGATCGCCGGCGTCCGCGCGGAGCTCGACGCTTCCGCCGCGCACCGCGTCCCGCTGCTCGTCAAGCTCGCCCCGGACCTCGACGACGCGGCGCTCGACGGGCTCGCCGAGCTTGCGCTCGAGGTGGGGCTCGACGGGCTCATCGCCACGAACACGACCCTGTCGCGCGACGGGCTGGCGTCCGCGCCGGCCGTGGTCGAGGCGGCCGGGGCCGGCGGGCTCTCCGGGCCGCCGCTGCGGGCGCGGGCGCTGGCCGTGCTCAGCCGGCTGCACCGGCGCACGGCCGGTCGCGTGACGCTCGTCGCGGCCGGTGGGATCGCCGACGCCGACGACGCCTGGGCGAGCGTCCGGGCCGGGGCGTCGCTCGTGCAGGCCTACACCGGGTTCGTCTACGGGGGCCCGTTGTGGGCCTGGCGCCTCAACGCCGGCCTGGCGGCCCACGTGCGCCGCGCGGGGTTCGCGTCGGTGGCCGGGGCGGTCGGCTCGGCGGCGCGATCCGACGAGCCATCCGGCGATCGTCAGCAGGTTTGTCCGTAAATTGCGGGATGCCCCGCGGCCGTTGTCCGCGCCAGGCGTCGGCGGAGGCCGGAATGCCCTGCAAACACGCCGATTGGCATCGACGCACCTGAAGGTCGTTGAACCTCTAGTAGAGGTCGAGGCGAATTCGCCCGGAAGGCGTTGAACGACCGCCTCCCGTGTGTAGACTCGCCGCCCGTGCCGCCCGCCCTGAAGCCCTCGACGAAGCTCAACGCAGCGACGCCCGAGCGCTCCCTCCAGCAGCGCATGGACGCGCTGAACCGGGCGAACGTGATCCGGACCGCGCGCGCCCAGCTCAAGCGCGA
The DNA here is from genome assembly GCA_038258425.1 of Solirubrobacterales bacterium. GTDB lineage: Bacteria > Actinomycetota > Thermoleophilia > Solirubrobacterales > Solirubrobacteraceae > DATLGB01. The sequence continues at coordinate 17,615 of JBBSPV010000049.1, forward strand.
TCTGAAGTCGGGCCGCACCTCGATCCACGACCTGCTGCTCGAGCCGCCGGAGTACGTCGGCACCGCGAAGGTCTTCGACATGCTGCTCGCCGTCCCGAAGTACGGCCGGGTGAAGGTCAACAAGGTGCTCGTGCAGTGCCGCATCTCGCCAAGCAAGACCATCGGCGGCCTCTCCCAGCGCCAGCGCACGGAGCTCGTCTCCATGCTGCGCCGCTGAGCCGCGGGCGTCGCGGCGCCGCGAGGGCGAGAGGCGGGGGCGAGGTCCGGCTCATCGACGCCGGCCCGCCTGGTCCTGGGTCGGGAACGAGCTCGAGCGTCAGTCGCGTGGTGGTCGCCAGGGCGACCGGAAGGCGACTGCGGACCGGTGGTGACCCGACGACCCTTGAGGTCGCTCACCCTCCGCACCCGCCGCCGTGCCGCTTCCCCCGCGGGCCCGCCGGCGCCCGTCCGCCCGACCCGGCAGACTCCGTCGCCGCACCATGGCGCCCGTCTTCGTGATCACCGGACCTTCCGGCGTCGGCAAGGGCACCCTCATCCGGACCGTCCGTCAGCGCGTGCCGGAGCTCGAGCTGTCCGTCTCGGCCACGACGCGCCGCCCGCGGCCGGGGGAGCGGCACGGGGTCGACTACCACTTCCTCTCCGACGCGGAGTTCGAGCGGCTCGTGCAGGAGGGCGCCTTCGTCGAGCACGCGCGCTACTCCGGCCGCCGCTACGGGACCCTGCGCTCCGAGCTCGCGCAGCGCACGGCGGACGGGCGCCCCGTCGTGCTCGAGATCGAGGTGCAGGGCGCGCGGCAGGTGGCCGAGACGATGCCCGAGGCCGTCCGCATCTTCATCGCGCCGCCCGCGGACGACGCGCTGCGCGCCCGGCTCGTCGGCCGGGGGGACACCACGGAGGACCTCGACGCCCGGCTCGCCACGGCGCGGGACGAGCTCGCCGCCCGCGAGGACTTCGACGAGGTGATCGTCAACGACCGGCTCGAGGAGGCCGCGACCGATCTCGAGCGGCTCGTGCGCAGCTACACTCAGGGGCAATGATCTCCCCTCGCGTCGACAAGCTCCTCGAGAACGTCGACTCCAACTACGCCAGCGTGATCGTCGCCGCCAAGCGCGCGCGGCAGATCAACTCGTACTACCACAGCCTGGGCGAGGGGTCCTTCGAGGAGTACCCGCCGCCGATGGTGGAGACGGCCTCCAAGAACTACCTGACGATCGCCCTGGAGGAAGTCGGCCAGGGCAAGATCAAGTACCGCTACCGCTGAGGCACGCGCCGTGGCCCGCATCCTTCTCGGGGTGTCGGGCGGCATCGCCGCCTACAAGGCCCTGGAGCTCACCCGCCTGGCGATGAAGGCCGGCCACCGCGTCCGCGTGGTGCAGACGGAGGCCTCCATCCGCTTTGTCGGGACCGCGTCCTTCGCGGGCCTCACGGGCGCGCCCGTGCTCCGCTCGGAGTGGGAGCCCGACCCGATGCGCGGCGCCTTCCCGGGTGATCCGCTTCCGGAGCACGACCCGCTCAGCCACCTCGAGCTCGTCCACAACGCCGACGCGCTGCTGGTCGCGCCGTGCTCGGCCAACACCCTCGCCAAGCTCGCGGGCGGGCTCGCCGACAACCTGCTGACCACGGCGGCGCTGGCCGCGCGCGCGGACACGCCCGTGATCGTCGCCCCGGCGATGAACGACGCGATGTGGGCGCACGCCGCCACGCAGGCCAACGTCGCGCGCCTGCGCGCCCGCGGCGTCATCGTGCTCGACCCCGGGACGGGGCCGCTCGGCTCCATCGGCGAGCACGGCGCCGGCCGCCTACCCGAACCACCCGAGCTGCTGCGCGCCGTCGAGGCCGCGCTGGCCGCGCCGGCGCCGGGCGACCTCGCGGGCCTGCGGGTGCTGATCACCGCCGGCGGGACGCGCGAGCCGATCGACGCCGTCCGCTTTCTCGGCAACCGCTCCTCGGGCCGCATGGGTCTCGCGCTGGCCGCCGAGGCGGCCCGCCGCGGCGCGGAGGTCTGCGTCGTCGCCGCCAACGTCGCCCTGCCCGCCCCGGAGGGCGTCCGCTGCGTGCCCGTGGCCACCGCCGCCCAGCTGCACGCCGCCTGCCTGCAGGAGTTCGAGCGCGCCGACGTGTTGCTCATGGCCGCCGCGGTCGCCGACTACCGGCCGGCCCAGGTCTTGGCCGGCAAGCTCAAGAAGGACGCCCGGGGCGAGGCGCTCACGCTCGAGCTCGAGCGCACCGACGACGTGCTCGCTGACCTCGCGAGCCGCCGCCGCGAGGGGCAGACGCTCGTGGGCTTCGCGGCCGAGGCGGGGGATGGCGCGGTCGACTACGGCCGCGAGAAGCTCCGCCGCAAGGGCCTCGACGCGGTCGTGGTCAACGACGTGGCCCGGCCGGGGATCGGGTTCGACACGGCCGACAACGAGGTGACGCTCGTCACCGCCGGCGAGGACCGGCCGATCCCGCTCGCGTCCAAGGACGACGTCGCCCGCGCCATCCTCGACGCCGTCTTGAGCTGGCGTTCATCGGCGACGGTGAGGGTCGGCTGATGGCGCACGACGAACCGGGCACCGTCGGCGCCGACGAGGTGCGCGCCGCGGCCGAGGTCGGGCGGCGCATCTCGGCGAACATCTCGCGGGCCGTCGAGGTCCGCGACGACGTCCTGCACCACGTGATCGTCGCGCTGCTGGCCGAGGGCCACGTGCTCGTCGAGGACTACCCCGGCGTGGGCAAGACGGCCCTGGCCCGCGCCCTGTCGCGCTCCGTCGCCTCCCAGTTCGCCCGCGTGCAGTGCACCGCCGACCTGCTGCCGGCCGACATCGTCGGCACGAACGTCTACAACCAGCGCGAGGGCCGCTTCGAGTTCCGCCCCGGGCCGATCTTCGCCAACGTCGTGCTCGTCGACGAGATCAACCGGGCCTCGCCCAAGACCCAGTCCGGGCTGCTGGAGTGCATGCAGGAGCGCCACGTCACCGTCGACGTCTTCAGCCACGAGCTGGCGCGGCCCTTCATGGTCTTCGCGACGCAGAACCCGGTGGAGTACGAGGGCACCTATCCGCTGCCCGAGGCCCAGCTGGACCGCTTCATGGTGCGGCTGTCGCTCGGCTACCCGTCGGCGCAGGCGGAGTCCGACATGCTCGAGAGCCACGAGGCCGGCGACCGCGTCCTCGAGCTGGAGGCCGTCGCGGAGACCCAGGAGGTGCTCGAGGCCCAGGACGCCGTCCGCCGCGTCCACGTCTCCAAGGCGCTGCGCGACTACGTGGTGGCCCTCCTGCGGCGGACCCGCGACGACGACCGGGTCGAGCTCGGCGCCTCGCCCCGTGCCGGCCTCATGCTCCTGCAGGCGGCGAAGGCGCACGCCCTGCTGGCCGGGCGCGACCACGCGCTGCCCGACGACGTGCAGGAGCTCGCCGAGCCCGTGCTCGCCCACCGGATCATGCTCGTCCCCGAGGCGGCCGGGTCGTCCCGCACCGTCGTGGTCGCCGACGTGGTGGCGGCCACCCCGGCGCTGTAGGGCGGAGGCGATGGCCGAGCGGCGCGCCAGTTGGACCGTCCGCCCGGCGCTCGGCTGTGTCGGGCTCGGCCTGCTGCTGCTGCTCGTGGCCGGGACCTTCGACGCGGAGCCGTTCTACGTCACGGGCGCCGCCCTCGTGCTGCTCGGCGCCGGCTCGACGGCCTGGATCGCCCTCGGCTCCTGGGGCGCCGGCGTGCAGCGCACGCTCGGCTCGCGGCGGGTGCTCGAGGACGAGCCGCTGCCGATCCGCATCGACGTCCGGGCCGGGCGGCTGCCGCTGCCGCCGGGCCACCTCGAGGAGGGACTGCTGCCCGGCCCGGCGCCGGTGCACGCCGGCCGCCGCGCCGAGCTCGTGCGCATCGAGGCCCGCTTCGCGCGCCGAGGCCGCCGGACGCTCGAGGCGCCGCGGCTCGTCCTGCGCGACCCGCTCGGGCTCGCCGAGCGCCGCGTCACCGCCGCCGAGGACGACGAGGTGCTCGTCCTGCCCAAGGTGCTGCCCGTGCGCGCGTCGAGCTCCGGCGGCGACGAGGCCGGCCGCCACGCCCGGGCGCTGCTGACCACCGCGGCCGAGACCGAGCTCGACGGCCTGCGTCCGCACCGCGCGGGCAGCCCGGCCTCGCGCATCCACTGGGCGAGCCTCGCCAAGGGCGGCGAGCTCATGGAGCGCAAGCTCGTCGCGGAGGCCGACTCGCGGCCGCTCGTCGTGCTCGACCCGCGCGGCGCCGCCGTGGCGGGCGACCTCGACGCCGCGGTCCGGGCCGCCGCCTCGCTCGTCGTGCACTTCGCCAAGCGGGCCGGCTGCGGGCTGCTGCTGCCCGGCGACCGGCGCGTGAGCCTCATCGAGGCCGACCTGGCCGCGTGGCCGGCCGCCCACGTCCGGCTCGCGCTGCTCGACGACGTCGCCGGCCCGTCCCTGTCGGCCGCCCAGAATCGCCGCGGCCTCATCGTCCACGTCAGCGCCCGGCGCGTGGACCGCCCGCCGCGCGGGCTTGGCCGCACCCCCGGCGGCCTGCTGCTCGTGGTCCCCGGCGAGCTGACCAACCGCCGGCCGGTCGCCGAGGTCGCCGGCTGCCGGGGCTACCTCGGGGCCCGCGCCGGCGGGGCCGCCGCCGTCGGCGCCGTCGCGGGCACGCTCGCCATGGGGGCGCGCCGATGAGCGTCACCGCGCTCAGAGGCCCGGTGAGCCACACCCAGGCGCGGCCGGACGCCGCGGAGGCGAGCGCGCGCCGCGCCGCCCCGCCCCCCGCGAGCCCTGTCCTGCCGCCGCTGGTCATGCGGGCGATCTCGCTCGCCGCGCTGTGCGCCTTCGGAGCCGGCCACTGGATGGTCATGGTCGAGCCCACCGCCGGCGGTCGCGCGGTCGCCGCGGTGGTGATCTGCCTGGCGGCGGCGGGCGCCTTGACGCTCGCCCGCCGGGCACCCCGGCGCCGGCGCGCGCCGCTGTACGCCGCGATCGTCGTCGTCGGGCTGGCGCTCGCGCTGCTGGCCGGCGGCCTGCCGCTGCGCGACCTGCGCCCGGGCGGCTGGGCGACGGCGGCCGCGGCGATCTCGGGCGGCCTGGACGGCCTGCCGGGCGCCCGGGTGCCCTACCGCGGGCTCGACGAGACGCTGCGGCTCGTGATTCCGCTGGGCGGCACCGTGCTGGCCCTCGTCCTTGGGCTCGTCGCGTTCTGGCCGCGCCGGGGCGGGCGCACGGGCTTCCCGTTCGCGGCCCTCGTCGTCGGCGTCGCGCTCTACGCCATCCCGGCCGTCGCCCTCATCCTGCAGGCCGAGTTCCTGCGCGGCGCGCTGCTGACGCTGCTCGTGCTGCTCTTCTGGCGCGGCGAGCGGCTGCCGCGCCGCGAGGCGCTCGCGGCCGGCGCGGTGGCGGCGGTCGCGGCCGTCGCGGCGCTCGCGGTCGCCCCGGCCCTCGACGGGCCGCAACCGTGGTTCGACTATGAGGACTGGGCCCAGAACGCCGCGGGCGCGCGCTCGGAGGCCTTCAGCTGGAATCACGACTACTCCGCGCTGCTGTGGCCGCGCGACGGCCGGGAGCTGCTGCGGGTGAAGGCCCGCCAGCGCGCGTACTGGAAGGCGGAGGACCTCGACGCCTTCGATGGCCGCGAGTGGGTGGCCGACGGGCGCTTCAGCGCCGACCCGGGCTTCGAGGGCATCCCGGCGGCCCGCGTGCGCGCCTGGACGCAGGACATCCGCGTCACCGTCCGCAACCTGCGCTCCCAGACACTTCCCGTCCCGGGCCGGGCGCAGGCGGTCGAGTTCCCCGACCGCACGGCGCGCGAGCAGCGGCCGGGCATCTGGTCCGTCGGGCGCGACATCCGCCGCGGCGACGCGTATGCGGCACGCGCCTACGTGCCGCAGCCCAGCCGCGAGGAGCTCGAGGCGGCGGGCACGGACTATCCGCTGGAGCTGCGGGCGGCGCGGGCCTTCACGCTCCCGACGGTCGGGGCGGGCGACCCGTCGCTCACGACGCTCGGCTACGTGCCCGGCTTCAAGGCGCCCCTGCAGGTCGTCGGGCAGGGGCGGTCGCCCTCGGACGGCGACACGGTGATCGCCCGCACGCCGATCGCGCGCACGTACGGGCTCTCCCGGCGGCTGCTCGCCGGCGCGGCGACCCCGTACGACTACGTCAAGGCCGTCGAGGGCTACCTCGGTGGCTCGGACTTCACGTACTCCGAGGCGCCGCCGATAAAGGCGCGGACGCTCGACGGCTTCCTGTTCGACGCCAAGTCCGGCTTCTGCCAGCAGTACTCGGGCTCGATGGCGCTCCTGCTGCGCATGGGCGGCGTGCCGGCCCGCGTCGTCACGGGCTTCGCGCCGGGCGCGCTCAACCGGCGCACGGACGAGTTCATCGTGCGAGACGTGGACGCCCACTCGTGGGTCGAGGCGTACTTCCCGGGCGTCGGGTGGACGACCTTCGACCCGACGCCCTCGGCCGCGCCGCCCCGCTCGCAGGCCGCGCCCCAGGCGGCGTCGGCCGGCGTCGGCGACGTCCGTGACCTCGGCACCACGCGGGGCCCGGCGCCGGGCACCGGCACCCAGGTGGCCGGTGAGCACGGCACGCCGTGGGCGCTCATCGCCGGCGGCGGCGCCCTGCTGCTCGTCACCGGCCTCGGCGCCCGGGCGCTCGTGCGCCGGCGCCGCCGGCCCCGCACCCCGGCCGTGCTCGAGCTCGAGCGCGCCCTGGCCGGCGTCGGGGAGGCGCCCGGCCCGGGCGTTACCCTGAGCCGCCTGGAGGCCCGCTTCGCCCGCTCGCCCGACGCCCTGGGCTACGTCCGGGCCCTGCGCGCGCAGCGCTTCGCGCGCGCCGCGGCGCCGCCGACCGGTGCGCAGCGCCGCGGCCTGCGCCGCGAGCTGGCCCGTGGCCGCGGTCCGCGGGCGCGCCTGCGGACGTGGCTGGCCCTGCCGCCGCGCCGCCGGCGCGGGCGATCGACCA
>JBBSPV010000050.1:0-24540 GCA_038258425.1 Solirubrobacterales bacterium
GCGCGTCCCGCTCCGCGCGGGCCGCCCCGAGCTCCTCCTCCCGGCGGGCCGACTGCAGCTCGCGCGCCTCCGCCGCGCGCAGCGCGTCGCGCGCCGCCCGCGCCTGGCCCGGCTCGGCGGCCTCGGCGCGGCCGGCGCGCCGCTCGGCCAGCACGGCCCGGTCCACGACGGTGCCCTCGGCAGCCGGCGGCCCCACGTCCGCATCCGGACCCGCCGGCGCCGGCGGCCCGCCAGTCAGCCGCCCGACCGGCAGCTGCCCGCCGCCGGGCCACTCGAGGCGCACGCTCTCCGCCTCGGCGACGACGTCGGCCTCGACCACGTAGGCGCCGCGCCAGGCGTCGAGCTCCCCGGCCGGCTGGACGTCCGGCAGCGACTCGAAGCGACGCACCGCCCCGCCCCGGACCACGACGAGCAGGGGAAGGCCGGGGTCGTGACCGGCGAGCCGATGCCCGCGGGCGCGGACGATGCCGCTGCGCGCGCCCGACGGGAGCCAGTCGACCGCGTCGACGGTGACACCCTCGGGCGCGCTGACGGACCCGGGCTCGGCCATCCGCGAATCGTCCCAGATGGGACGGCGGCGCGCGACAGGTCGGGCGTCGAGGGGGCTAGCTGTCGCGCTGCTGCTTGGCCGCGGCCAGGGCAAGGCCCGCGAGTGCGAGCACGGCCCCGCCGGCGAGCACCGGCTTGGGCGTGTAGGTCGGGCCGTACATGCGGCGCAGGAACACCCTGACGCCCTTGACGACGAGCCGGCCGATCAGTGCGTAGATCATCCTCGTCCCCTACCCCAGTGGCGGCGCGCCATTCGCGGCGGGGGAGAACACGGGTCCGCTCACGGCTGCTCCGGGTGATGCAGGCGGTGGGCGAGCGCGCTCTGCAGCGACCACAGCTCGATGAACCCGGGCGACGCGTGCTGGCTGAACAGGCCGCCGGACTCCGAGAACGTCGCCAGCTGGGCGTCGTAGACGGCGTTCGGGCTCTCGCGGGTCACGACCCGGGCGCTCCCCTTGAAGAGCTTCAGCCCGATGGTGCCGGTGACGTTGCGGTTGACATGGTCGATGTAGGCCTCGAGGTCGTGGCGCAGCGGCTCCCACCAGAGCCCCGCGTAGACGAGGTAGGCCCATTTCTGGTCCAGGCCCGGCTTGAACTGGTTCTGGTGGATGGTGCCGGTCAGGCGCTCGAGCTCCTTGTGGGCGCGCAGCACGATCGCCGCGGCGGGCACCTCGTAGATGTCGCGGACCTTGAGCCCGACGATGCGGTCCTCGATGTGGTCGACGATCCCGACGCCGTGGCGCATGCCGACGTCCGCCACCTGCTCGAGCAGGTCGACGAGCGCCATCGGCACGCCGTCCAGCGCGACGGGCACGCCGTGCTCGAAGGTCAGCTCGACGATCTCCGGGTCGTCCGGCGCGAGCTCGGGCCGCGTGACGAGCTGGAAGACGTCGTCGTCCGGCGCGTGGGAGAGGTCCTCGATCCACTTGCCCTCGGACGAGCGGCCCCACAGGTTGTCGTCGATGGAGTACGGCGCCGCCTCCGTGCCGCCCTTGACCGGGATGCCGTGCCGGCGGGCGTACTCGATCTCCGCGTCGCGACCCATCTGCCAGGAGCGCACGGGCGCGATGACCTTGAGCTCGGGCGCGAGCGTCGCGACCGTCGCCTCGATGCGGACCTGGTCGTTGCCCTTGCCCGTGCAGCCGTGGGCGACCGTGTCGCAGCCGGCGCGGCGCGCGTACTCGACCGCGAGCTTGGCGATCAGCGGCCGGCCGAGGGCGGTGAACAGCGGGTAGCCGTCGCCGTAGTCGGCGTTGGCCTTGATGGCCGGCGTGACGTACTCGCGGACGAACTCCGCGCGCGCGTCGACGACGTGGCAGTCGAGGGCGCCGAGCTGCATGGCCTTGCCCCTGACGACCTCGTAGTCCTCGCCGGGCTGGCCGAGATTGACGGTCAGGGCGACGACCTCGGCCTCGTACTCGTCCTGGATCCACTTGAGCATGACGCTCGTGTCCAGGCCGCCCGAGTAGAGCAGCAGCACGCGATGAACCTCGTCCTTGTGGGCGAGGTAGCGGGCCACGCGCCCGACGTTGGTCGAGGGGTCGACGAACCGGTGGACCTCGGTGGCGGGCTGCTGGTCGCTCATGGCGATCCGCAGCCTATTGCGGCCCGGGCTCGCCGCGAGGGGGCGGGCCCGGGCCGGCTCAGGTGAGCGCTAGGACTTCAGCGAGTCAAGGCGCTCGAGCACCGTGGTGCGGGCGTCGTGACCGCGCTCGTAGTTCTCGATCCGGCGCCGCTCGGCCGGGGTGAGGTCCGCGAGTCGGCCGTTGATCTCCGCGGCGTTGAGCTCGTCGTAGCCCTTGATGGGCTCGGCGGCGCCGTTGGCGGTCGAGGCCGACGGCGTGGCGGCCTTCGCCGTCCGGGTGGCCCGCTTCTCCGTCTTGCGCGCCGTCTTGCGGGCGCTCGAGGAGGTCTTGCGCGCCGTCGAGCGCGCACGGCCCGCGGCGGCGCGGCCGGTCTTGGCCGCGTCGTCGGCGAGCTCCTCGGCGTCGTCGACGGCCTCGTCGCGCACGGAGCGCAGCGTCTGCGCAGCGCCCGTGGTGGAGAGGTCGAAGGACGAGTCGCCGGCGACCAGCGAGCGCACGGTGGCGCCCGCGAGCACCGGGATCTGCTCGCGCAGCTCGTCGAACGCGCGCTGCTCCTGCGCCCGGATGGACGCGGCCAGCTCGGCCGTCTTCACGTCGCCCACGGCGTGGGCGGCGGCCTCGAGGCCGTCGTAGGTCGCGAGCTCCTGCGCCTCCGTCGTCACCTCGTCCTTGACGTTCTTGAACAGCTTCTCGTCGCCCGCGCGACCGCGCAGGGCGTCGATCGGACCCTTGGCGAGGGCGAGACCGGTGCCGACGGCCGTCGTGGCGACGCCGAAGCCGGTGCCGAGCAGGGAGCGCTTGACGCCGAGCTCGGTCAGGCGCGTGCGGAGCCGCTCGGCCTGATCCGTGGTCTCGCGCAGGTGGCGCTCGAGGATCCGCCGGTACGGGCTGGTCGGCGTCATGGCGATGTGGGCGCGCAGCGTGGTGGCCGCGAACGCCTCGGCGCCGTGAGCCTCCTGCAGCAGCTGGATGATCAGGACACGACCGGCTTCGAGCTGGGCGATGTCCTCCGTGTCGATGATCGGGCGCGGCGCCTCCGTATCACGGGGGCGACGGCGGGTCTGGGTGGCGGTGGCCATGGGGGAACGTCCTTTCGGGGAAGGTCCCCTTAGGTCTGCCTCCCCGGGCCCGAAGGCAAACGGGTGTTCGTTCGGCGGGTGACCACGAAGGCCCTAGCCCGACGCGAGCAGGACGCGCAGGCGCGCGACCGCGTCGTCGACCTCGGCGTCCGTGATGACCAGGGGCGGCACGAACCGCAGCGTGGTCGGGCCCGTGGCGTTGACCACGAGGCGCTGCTCGAGCAGCGCGCGGCGCACGAGGTCGGGGGCCGGGCGGTCGACCTCGGCGGCCACCATGAGCCCCACACCGCGCACCGACACGACCCCGGGCAGCTCGCGCAGGCCCTCGCGCAGCCGCTCGCCGCGCTCCCGCACGCCCGCGAGGAAGGCCGCGTCGTCGACGACGTCCAGGACGGCGTTGGCCGCAGCGGCCGCCAGCGGGTTGCCGGCGAAGGTCGAGCCGTGGTCGCCCGGCTCGAAGACGTCCGCGAGCGCCGGCGTGGTGATCAGGGCGCCGATCGGGAAGCCGCCGCCGAGGCCCTTGGCCACCGTGATGACGTCGGGTCCGACGCCGGTCGTCTCGTGGGCCCACAGCGTTCCCGTGCGCCCGAGGCCGGTCTGCACCTCGTCGAGGATCAGCAGCGCCCCGTGCTCGTCGCAGGCCGCCCGGATCTCGCGCAGGGTCCCGCGATCGACCGGGTGCACGCCGGACTCGCCCTGGACGGGCTCGAGCAGGACGGCCGCCGTCGCGGGCGTCACCGCCCGGGCGATGTCCCCGGCGGCGAGCGCCGTGAAGCCCGGCACGAGCGGGGCGAAGGGCGCCTGCTTGGCCTCCTGCGGCGTGGCGCTGAGGGCGCCGTAGGTGCGACCGTGGAAGCCGCCGTGGGCGACGAGGAAGGCCCCGCCTCGCCGGCGCTTGCGGGCGAGCTTGATCGCCGCCTCGACCGCCTCCGCGCCGGAGTTGGTGAAGAACACGCCGCCGCCGAGCGATCCGGCGCTCAGCCGGTCCGCGAGCCGGACGCCGGGCCCCGTGTAGAAGAGGTTGGAGACGTGCATCAGGCGCGCGGCCTGCTCCTGGACGGCCGCGACGACGTGCGGGTGGCAGTGGCCGGTGTTGCAGACCGCGACGCCGGCGAGCAGGTCGAGGTACTCCGCGCCGTCGGCGTCGACGAGCGTGCAGCCCGACCCCGAGGCGAACTCGACCGGGAAGCGGGCGTAGGTGGCCAGCAGCGACGTGTCGTCGAGATCGGGTCTCATCGCGCGGGCCGGATCTTCGTGCCCTGGCCCGCGTCCGTGAAGAGCTCGAGCAGCAGGGAGTGCGGGACGCGGCCGTCGACGATGTGGGCGTAGTGGACGCCGCCGTGGATGGCGTCCAGACAGCCCTCGAGCTTCGGGCGCATGCCGCCGCCGGTGCCCGGCAGGGCCCGCTGCACCTCGTCGGCGGTGGTCTCCGAGACGAGCGACCCCGGATCGGCCGGGTCGGCCAGCCAGCCCGCCACGTCGGTGAGGAAGATGACCTTGTAGGCGCCGAGCGCGCGGGCCACCGCGCCGGCGGCCTCGTCGGCGTTGACGTTGTGCGAGCGGCCGTCGCGGTCGGCGCCGACGGACGCGATCACCGGGATGTAGTCCTGGGCGATGTGGTCCAGCACGCCGGTCTGCACCCGCTCGATGCGCCCGACCAGGCCGATGTCCTCCCCGCCCGGCGCGGTCATGGTCGACACGCGGAACAGGGCGCCGTCGTCGCCGCACAGGCCGACCGCCGACTGCCCGTGGCGGTTGAGGTCGAGCACGATGTCCTTGTTGACCTTGCCGACGAGCACCATCTTGGCGATCTCGACCGTCGCCTCGTCCGAGACGCGCAGGCCGGAGACGAACTCGACGGGCAGCTGGAGGGCGTCCATGTAGCGGGTGATCTCCGGCCCGCCGCCGTGGACGACGATCGGGTTGATGCCGACGTACTTGAGCAGTACGACGTCGCGGGCGAAGTCCTCGCGCAGCGCCGCATCGGTCATCGCCGCGCCGCCGTACTTGATCACCACGGTCTGGCCGTGGAACTCGCGGATGTAGGGCAGCGCCTCGAGGAGGGTCCCGATGCGCTCGCCGGAGGCGTCGGCCGGCAGGGTCACGTCGTGTAGTCCGCGTTGATGGAGACGTACGCGTGGGAGAGGTCGGAGAAGAACCGCTCGGCGTCGGCGCCCTCGCCGGGCAGCGCGATGGCGTACTCGACCTCCGGGCCCGAGACCGCCTGGGCGAGCGCCGCCGCGTCGTGGAGCTCCGCCGCCCCGGCGGCGCACACGCGGACGTCCTCGATCCAGATGTCGAGCGGCAGCGGCGCCGTCCCGGGCAGCGCGGCCCCGGCGGCCTGGGCGATCCGCCCCCAGTTGGGGTCCCCGCCGTGCAGCGCCGCCTTGACCAGCGGGGAGTCGGCGACCTGCCGCGCGACGGCCTCGACCGCGGGCTGATGGCCGCCCGTGACGGCGACGCGGCCGACCCGCTTGGCCCCCTCGCCGTCGCGGGCGAGCAGGATCGCGAGCTGGCGCAGCAGGGCGTCGAGCGCCTCGCCGAAGCGGCCCTCGTCCGCCGTCCGGGGCTCCACGCGGACGCCCGAGGCGCCGGAGGCCATGAGGATCGCCGTGTCGTTGGTCGACAGCTGCCCGTCCACGGAGACCCGCTCGAAGGAGCGCTTGACGCAGACGCCGAGCAGCAGGTCGGCGGTCTCGGCGCTGAGCGCGGCGTCCGTCTGCACGAAGCACAGCATGGTCGCAAAGCGCGGCGAGAGCATGCCGGCGCCCTTGGCCTGGGCGCTGAGGCGCACCGTGCCGTTCTCGAGGGCGACCTCGAGCGTCGCCTGCTTGGCGAAGCGATCCGTGGTGCGGATCGCCTCGGCGAACGTGCCGGCGTCCTCCCCGAGCTCGGTCCGGGCCGCGGCGAGCCCGCGCGTGACCTTGTCCACGTCGAGCGGGACGCCGATCACGCCGGTCGAGGCGACGGCGACCTGATCCTCGGCCACCCCGGCGCACATCGCTCCTGCGCCCTGCATCTTCGCCGCGTCCTGCAGGCCGCGGGCGCCCGTGGCGGCATTCGCGTTGCCGGCGTTGACCGCGACGGCGCGCAGCGCGTCCAGCCGGGTGCGCTCCTGGGTGAGCAGCACGGGGGCGGCGAGCACGCCCGAGGCGGTGAAGCGCGCGGCGCTGACCGTGGCCGTCGCGTCCGCGACGAGCAGCCCGACGTCGCGGCCGCCGGAGGGCTTCAGGCCGGCGACCACCCCCGCCGCGCGGAAGCCGCGCGGCAGCCCCGCGCCGGTGACCTCCGTCACGTGTTCCGGCCGGTCGACCCAGCGGGAGTCGAAGAACGTCATCGCGGCAGGCCCTCGGTCTCCGGGCGCCCGAACATGAGGTTCAGCGACTGCACGGCCTGCGAGGCGGTGCCCTTCCACAGGTTGTCGATGGCGGCGAAGACGAGGATCTGGCCGGTGCGCCCGTCCCAGTGCACGGACAGGCGGCAGTCGTTGGTTGCCTGGACCTCGAGCACGCCGGGCGGGCGGTCGAGCAGCTCGACGAAGGGCTCCGCCTCGTAGGCCTCGGCGAACAGCGCCCGCAGCTCGTCCGCGTCCGTCGGGCGGGCGGCGCGGACGTAGCAGGAGTCCAGCTCGCCGTGTGACATGGGTGCCAGATGGGGCACGAAGACGACGTCGTGGCCGAGCTCCTGCTCGATCTCGGGCCGGTGGCGGTGCGTGCCCACCTTGTAGGGCTTGAGGTCCTCGTTGGCGGAGACGAAGTGCGTGGTGTCCGTCGCCGCGCGCCCGGCGCCGGAGACGCCGGACTTGGCGTCGATGATCACCGTGTCCCCCACGAGCCCCGCCCGGGCGAGCGGGGCCAGGCCGAGCAGCGCGGCGGTCGGGTAGCAGCCCGGCGCGGCGACCAGGTCGGCGCCGGCCACGGCCTCGCGGTGCAGCTCGGGCAGGCCGTAGACCGCGGTGCCGAACAGCTCCGGCGCGCCGTGCGCGCCGTAGTGGGCCTCGTAGGTCGCGCGGTCGCGCAGGCGGAAGTCGGCCGAGAGGTCGACGACCCGCACCCCGCGCTCGCGCAGGGCGGCGACCACCGGGGCGGCCGCGCCGTGCGGGTAGGCGACGATCGCGGCGTCGACCGGCGCGTCGGCGTCGAAGGCCGTCAGCACGCGATCCACGCGCGTGCGCGGGTGCAGGTCCCCGAGCCGCTGCCCGGCCTCGGCGCGGGCCGTGACGTAGGCCAGCTCGAAGGCCGGGTGGCGCTCCAGGAGCTGGGCCGCGAGCGCGCCCGCGTAGCCGGAGGCGCCGACCACGCCCACACTAACCACGGAGCTCGCCTCCGAGCTGCTCCCGCAGCCGGGCGACGATGCCGTCGCGCAGCGGCGCGACGTCCTCGTCGGCGAGCGTGCGGTCGGGGGCCCGGAAGGTCAGGCTCAGGGCGAGCGAGACCCGGCCGGGACCCACCTGGTCGCCGCGGTAGACGTCGAAGACCTCGGCCGCGGCGAGCAGCGCGCCGCCCGCCTCGCGGACGGCCGCGAGCACCGCGGCCGCCGGGACGTCGTCGCCGACCACGACCGCGAGGTCGAGCCGGACCGCGGGAAAGGACGTCACGTCGACGTAGGCCGGGACGGTGTCCGCGTAGGTCGTGAGCACCGCGAGGTCGACCTCGACGCCGGCCACCGGCCCCTCGAGGCCCCACTCGGCGGCGACGGACGGGTGCACCTCGCCGACCCAGCCGGCGGGCTGGCCGTCCGGGCCCACGAGCACCCGGGCGGCGCGGGCGGGGTGCAGCCACGGCTCCGTCGCGGGCTCGACGGCGACCTCGACACGCAGGGCCCGGGCGAGCGCCTCCAGCACGGCCTTGGCCGCGAACAGGTCGACGGGCGGCGGGTCGCCCTCGCGCCAGGTGGCAGGGCGCGCGGAACCGGTCAGCAGCGCGCCGACGTGCGTGCGCTCGTCGGGCAGCTCGTGCGCGTCCCACGCCGCGCGCCCGCGCGTCCCCGCGGGCGGGTCCCAGCGGCCGGGCGGCCGCGGCCGGGCCGCGGCCCACGGGAGGTAGACCCCACCGACCTCGAACAGCCGCACGCCCGGCGTGCCGCGCCGGGCGTTGAGCGCCGCGGCGTCGAGCAGCGAGCCGAGGACGTGCGTGCGCATGACCGCCTGCTCCTCGCTCATCGGGTTGCGCAGGCGGACGTTGGGGACCGCCGAGCGCAGCCGGCGGGCCGTCGCCTCGGAGGTGAAGCTCCAGCTGACCACCTCGAAGAGCCCGGCGCCGACGAGCGCGTCCTCGGCGCGGCGGCGCAGACGCTGCTCCGGCGCGAGCACCCCGACCGCGCCGCGGCGGGACGGCAGGGTCGCCGGGAGCTTGTCGAGGCCGTCGATGCGGGCGATCTCCTCCACGAGGTCGGCCTCGCGCGTGACGTCGCGCCGGAAGTGCGGCACGCGGGCGTCCAGGCCGTCGCCGGCGTTCGAGACGGTGAAGTCGAGTGCCTCGAGGATCTCGGCCTGACGGTGGCGCGGGACGGCGCGGCCGAGCAGGCGCGCCACCCGCGCCTCGCGCACGTGGACCGTGCCCGTCGGCGGCTGGCCCGGGCCGACGTCGATCGTCCCCGGCCGCAGCGTCGCGCCGCACAGGCGGACCATGAGCCGGGCGGCGACGGCCTGGGCCTCGAGCGTCTGGCCCGTGGACAGGCCCTTCTCGTTGCGCCCGGAGGCCTCCGAGCGCAGCCCGAGCCGGGTCGAGGTGCGCTGGACGTTCGGCCCGTCCCAGGTGGCGACCTCCATCGCGACGCGCGTGGTGCCGGCGTGCACCTCCGAGCGGTTGCCGCCCATGACACCGGCGATCGAGGTCGGCCCGGAGGCGTCGTCGATGACCACCATGCGGTCGTCGAGCAAGCGCTCGACGTCGTCGAGCGTCGTCACGCGCTCGCCGTCGCGGGCGCGCCGCACGACGAGCTCGCCGCCGTCGACGCGGTCCGCGTCGAAGGCGTGCAGCGGCTGGCCCGTGAGCAGCATGACGTAGTTCGTGATGTCGACGACCGCGTTGATCGGCCGCTGGCCGGCCGCCATCAGCCGCGCCTTCAGCCACGGCGGCGAGGGCCCGATCGTCACGTCCTCGAAGAGCCGCAGGGTGAAGCGCGGGCACAGCTCGGGGGCCTCGATCCGGACGGCGAAGCCGTCGACGTCCCCTGGGGTCCCGGGGTCCTGCTGCCACGGCGGGGGCGCGAGCGGCGCGCCCGTGGCGGCGTGGACCTCGCGGGCGACGCCGTAGACCCCGAGGCAGTCGGGCCGGTTGGGCGTGATCTCCAGCTCGAGGACGTCCGTGCGCAGCGGCAGGACGTCGGCGAGCGGCGTGCCGGCGGCGAGGCCGTCGTCGAGGACCAGGATGCCGTCGTGGTCGGTGCCGATGGCGAGCTCGTCCTCGGCGAGGATCATGCCCTCGGACCGCTGACCGCGGAGCTTGGCCGTCTCGAGCCGCGTGCCGTCGGGCATCACGGCGCCCGGCCTGGCCACGGCGACGGTCTGGCCCGCGGCGACGTTCGGCGCGCCGCAGACGATGTGACTGGTGTCCCCGGTCCCGACGTCCACGGTGCACACCCGGAGACGGTCGGCGTCCGGGTGCGGGCCGGCGGTGCGCACCTTGCCCACGACGAAGTGCTCGAGCGCCGTGACCCCATGCGGATGCAGCGCCTCGACCTTGGTCCCGGTCATGGTGAGGCGCTCCTCGAGCGCGCCGAGCCCGATCGGCGGCGCGCAGAACTCGTGCAGCCACTCGACGGGGACCCTCATCCGAACTGCTCCAGCAGGCGGACGTCGTTGTCATAGAAGAGCCGCAGGTCGGCGACCCCGTGCTTGAGGAAGGCGACGCGCTCGATGCCGAGGCCGAAGGCGAAGCCCTGGATCCTCTCCGGGTCGTACCCGTGCTCGGCGACCCACCCGAAGACGTTCGGGTCGACTTCGCCGGCGCCGAGGATCTCGATCCAGCCCTCACCCTTGCAGAGGTTGCAGCGCGAGCCGTCGCGCAGGAAGCCGTCCGTGCACTTGAAGCAGCTCACGTCGACCTCGACGCTCGGCTCGGTGAACGGGAAGAAGTGCGGGCGCAGCCGGACCTCGCGGTCGGGACCGAAGATCGCGCGGGCGAAGGCCAGCAGGGTGCCCTTGAGGTCGGCGAGGGTGACGTCGGCGTCGACCGCCAGGCCCTCGACTTGGTGGAACTGGGGCGTGTGCGTCGCGTCGTTGTCGCGGCGGTAGGTGCGGCCCGGCACGACGATGTACAGCGGCGGCGGCTCGAGCTCCATGGCCCGCACCTGCATCGGGCTCGTGTGCGTGCGCAGGACGATGTCCGAAGTCCCCGGGAGGGCATCCGGCCCTCCCACATCGGAGTGGCCCGCATCCGGCGGGGCCAAGTCGATGTAGAACGTGTCGGACTCGAGCCGGGCCGGGTGGTTGGCGTCGTGGTTGAGCGCGTCGAAGTTGTAGTGGACGAGGTCGATCTCCGGCCCCTCCGCGACCCGGAAGCCGAGGCCGAGGAAGACGTCCTCGATCTCGCGCCGCGTGGCGGTGAGCAGGTGCAGGCGCCCGACGGGGACGGCGGGCGCGCCCGGCAGGGTGACGTCGACGGTGTCGGCGGCCAGACGGGCGTCGAGCTCGGCGGCGGCGAGCTCGGCCCGGCGGCGCTCCACGAGCGCCTCGACGGCCTGGCGCGCCTCGTTGGCCGCCTTGCCGACCGCGCCGCGCTCGGCCGGCGGGAGCTGGGCGACGCCGCGCAGGAGGTTCGGCAGCTCGGCCTTGCGGCCAAGGTGGGCGACGCGCACCGCCTCGAGGCCGCCGGTGTCCGTGGCGGCCTGGACCGCCCCCTCGGCCTCCGCGCGCAGCTGGGCGATCCGGTCATGCACGGCGGCGGACCCTATCCGTCTCGTAGAGCGCGACCGTGGCCGCCATGGCGGCGTTGAGGGAGTCCCCGGCGATGGGCACGTGGGCGGTCTCCTCGCACGCGGCGAGCACCTCGGCCGGGACCCCGTCGCGCTCCGCGCCGACCACGAGCGTCGCCGGCGTCCCGGCGTCCGCGACCGGCACGCCGGCGCGGGCCACGAGCGCCAGCCGCGGGGCGGGCAGCTCGCCCACGGCCTTCACGCGCCGGACGCCGACGTGGAAGACGGCGCCCATCGAGGCGCGCACGGCCTTCGGGCCGAAGGGATCGGCGCTGTGCGGCCCGAGGGCGACCGACGACGCCCCGAAGGCATGCGCGGCGCGCAGCACCGTCCCGACGTTGCCCGGGTCGCCGACGCCCCACAGGGCCACGCAGCGGCGACCGAGGTCCGGCGCCCAGCGCGCGTCGAACACGCCGATCACCCGGGTGCCCGAGCCGAGCGCCGACAGCTCCGCGAGCAGGTGCGGCGCGACCGCCTCGCCCTCGAGGCCGCTGCCCTCGGCGACGAGCTTCGCGACGGGCGGCCACCCAGCGGCCTCCGCGGCGTCGACGAGGTCCTCGCCCTCGGCCACGAAGCGCCCGAGCTTGTCCCGCCAGCGACGGCCGGTGAGCTTGCGCACCTCCTTGAGGAGCTCGTGGTTGGGGCTGGTGATCGGGGGCATCGGGGCAAAAGAAAGGGCGCCCGTCCGGATCGGAGGGGCGCCCGTTGGAAGGCCTTGGTGTGGTCGCGGCGCTACGCCGCAGCCTCCACCGCCTCGCGGGCGCTGTCGGCGAATCGGCGGAACGTCTCGGGGTCACGGACGGCGATGTCGGCGAGCACCTTGCGGTCGAGCTCGATGCCGGCGAGCTTCATGCCGTGCATGAACGTCGAGTACGACATGCCGTTGAGGCGGGCGGCGGCGTTGATGCGCGTCACCCACAGGCGGCGGAAGTCGCGCTTCTTGTTGCGGCGGTCCCGGTACGCATAGGAGTCCGCCTTCATCAGGGCTTCCTTCGCCCGGCGGTAGTTCGAGTTCGCCTCGCCGCGGAAGCCCTTGGTCCGCTCGAGGGTCGCGCGGCGCTTCTTGCGCGCGTGGACGGAACGCTTGACGCGGGTCACTTGCCCGAGCCCTCCAGCAGCTTCCGGACGGTGCGCTCGTCGGCCTTGGCGACGGTGACGTCCTTGCGGAAGCCGCGCTTGCGCTTGGGCGACTTCTTCTCGAGGATGTGGCTCGAGAAGGCGTGACGCGCGCGGAGCTTGCCCGTGCCCGTCTTCTTGAAGCGCTTGGCGGCGCCGCTGTGGGACTTCATCTTCGGCATGGCGGGCCGTGAGGGTAGCGGACGCCCGGGTGGGCGCCCGCTCCCGGCTACGCCTTCGCCTTCGCCTTGGCCGGCGCCCGCTTCGGCGCCGCGGCCTTCGGAGCCTCCGCCGGCGTCTCCGCCGGCTCGGCCTGCGCCGCCGCAGGCTCCGGCTTCGCCTCGGGCTCGGCGGCAGGCTCCGGCTTCGCCTCCGTCTCGGCGGCGGGCTTGGCCTCGGGCTCGGCGGCGGCCTCCGGCTTCGCCTCGGGCTCGGCGGCAGGCTCCGGCTTCGCCTCAGGCTCGGCGGCGGCGGCCGGCTTGGCCGCGGCCTTGGCCGGCTTGGCGACCTTGCTGCCCCGCGAGGGCGGGGCCTCGTCGGCCGAGCGCAACGGGCCGAGCATCATCGTCATGTTGCGCCCGTCCTGGATCGGGCGCTGCTCGATCTGGGCGACGCCCTCGAGCTCCTCCGCGAGCCGGGTGAGGATCATCTCCCCCCGCTCGGGGTGGGCCTGCTCGCGGCCGCGGAACATGATCGTGACCTTGACCTTGTCCTTGGCCTTGAGGAAGCGCTCGACGTGGCCCTTCTTCGTGTCGTAGTCGTGCTGCGCGATCTTGGGGCGGAACTTGATCTCGCGGATCGTGATCTGCTGCTGGTGCTTGCGGGCCGCCTTCTGGCGCTGGGCCTGCTCGTACTTGTACTTCGAGTAGTCCAGCACCCGGCAGACCGGGGGCTTGGCGTCCGGGGCGACCTCGACGAGGTCGAGATCGCGATCCTGGGCGTAGCGAAGCGCTTCGGCCGTCTTGAGGATGCCCACCTGCTCCCCGTCGGATCCGATGAGCCGGACCTCCGGGACGCGGATGCGCTCGTTCGTGCGGGTCGAGTCGCGCTCGGGCAGTGACCGGTCGAAGCGACGAGGGACCGGCACTAGGCGTGTATGCGGCTCGTCAAGCCGCGAGGTGGGAAAGCTTCATCAACACGAAGGAGTCTACCCCACCCACCGGGGGTCGATGCAAGTGTCGCAAGCGTTCAGGTCAGCGCCGCTACCAGCCGGTGGTGGCGCAGCGACTCCGGTGGCTTGCCGTGCAGCACCCAGTTGCCGTCGTCGCGCCGGCTGACGGTACCCGCGCGGGCCAGCTCCCCCATGGCCGTCGTGACGGACGCGCGGTGCGCGCCGACGATGTCGGCCAGCCGCTGGTGACCCAGCGGCAGGGGCACGACGATCCCGTCGGGGGTGACGCGACCCCAGCGCTCGGCCAGGTGCCACAGGGTGAGGCACAGGCGGTCCGCGACCCGCTGGTGGTGAGCGATGGCCAGCGCGACCGCGAGGTGGTGGGCGCGGCGGCTGCCGCGGTTGAACAGCTCGACGCCGAGCTGCGGCCACGGGTTGATGCGCAGGACCAGCCGGTGGTCCAGCGACGCCAGGCGCGTCGGCTCCAGGACGCTCCACCCCACCTCGGCGCGGACGTGGGAGCCCTCCTCGTCCCACGCCCAGGGCCGCATGACGTCTCCGGGGCCGATGAGCTCCACGCAGCGGCGGCCCAGCACGTCGACCTCGCGGCTGAGCAGCCCGTCCACGACGAGGAAGCCGCGGTGGTGGGCGTCGGGCTCGAGGGCCCCCATGGCGTCCCAGTCCCCCGGCGAGAGCCGCTGGACCCGCGTGAGGGCCTCGCGGCGCGCCCGCTCGACCTGTTCGGGGTCGAGCAGCTCGGCGAGATCCGGGTCGGCGTCGACGATGGAGATGGCGGCCACGCGGCGTCCATACCCGTTCGGCGCCATGTCGGACCCCCGACGTCGCAGGCGCAACACCGCGCCGGACACGGGCCCCGGCCGGCGCTTACGGTCGTCGCCCTTCGACCCAAGGAGCCTTCACATGCTGCTGGTCCTCGCCGTCATCCTGCTCATCATCGCCATCGCGGGCGGCATCATCGTACACCCGCTGCTGTTCGCGATCGCGATCCTCGCCCTCGTCCTGTTCTTCGCCAACGGCCGCAGCGGCCGCGCCGCGATCTAGTCCGGGGAGGCGCCCCGGGGCGCGCACCGGGTCGTCGCGAGGCGGTGCGCATCCCGGCCCCCGTCGGGGTGCGCACCGCGTCGTCACGACGGGGTGCGCGCCCCGGTGGCGCCTCAGCCTCGGCCTCAGCCGAGCACGGCGAAGACCGCGCGTCCGCGCACGACCTCGCGACCCTCGACCATCAGGGAGCAGTCCACGAAGGCCAGCGTGCCGCCGATGCGCTCGACCGTCGTGTGCGCCGCGACCCAGTCGCCGACGGCCGCCGGGCCGAGGAAGTCGCAGGTCAGGCTCACCGTCGCCGTGCGCGCGGCCGCCTCGGGGGACGCGTGACGGACGGCGCGGCCGATCGCGAAGTCCACGAGGGTCGCGAGCATCCCGCCCTGGGCCTTGCCCGCGACGTTCGTGTGGCGGTCGTCGAGGCGCACCCCGACGACGTCGTCGCGGGCCGCCAGCGGGCCGATGTGCGCGACGAAGTTCCCCTCGCCGTCGATCGGCTCGAATCCCTCCGGCAGCCGGCGGCCGCGCGGCTCGACCACGGTCACGCCGCGGCCCGGACGTGGGCGACGGCCGCCTCGAGCCCGAACGTGCCCTCGTCGCCGGCGCCGTGCCGGCGCACGGAGACCTCGCGGGCCTGGAGCTCGCGGTCCCCGACGACGAACATGAACGGGACCTTCTGGAGCTCGGTGTCGCGGATCTTGCGCCCGACGGACTCCGTCCGGTCGTCGAGCGTCGCCCGCAGGCCGGCGCCGCGCAGCACGCCGAGGACCTCCTGCCCGTAGGCCGTGTGGCGGTCGGCGACGGGCAGGATGGCCGCCTGGACGGGCGCGAGCCACACGGGCAGCTCGCCGGCCGTCTCCTCGAGGAGGATCGCGATGAAGCGCTCGAAGCTCCCGACGAGGGCCCGGTGGATCATCACGGGCCGGTGCTCGGCGTTGTCGGCGCCCGTGTAGGTCAGGCCGAAGCGCTCGGGCAGGTTGTAGTCGAGCTGGATCGTGCCGAGCTGCCAGGAGCGCCCGAGCGAGTCCGTCGCGTGCAGGTCGATCTTCGGCGCGTAGAAGGCGCCCTCGCCCTCGCCGATCCGGTAGGGGAGCCCGGCGCGCTCCAGGGCCCGGGCCAGCACGCCCTCGGCCTCGTCCCAGAAGGCGTCGTCGCCCAGCCGGTTGTC
Source organism: Solirubrobacterales bacterium (assembly GCA_038258425.1). Classification (GTDB taxonomy): domain Bacteria; phylum Actinomycetota; class Thermoleophilia; order Solirubrobacterales; family Solirubrobacteraceae; genus DATLGB01. The sequence continues at coordinate 15,586 of JBBSPV010000050.1, forward strand.
CGGGCGGGTGGAGAGCTCGACGCCGATCTCGAAGCCGAACTGGCGGTACCAGTCGAAGCCGAAGTCCAGGCAGGCGAGCACCTCGCCCTCGACCTGCTCCGGCGTGCAGAAGATGTGGGCGTCGTCCTGGACGAAGGTCCGGGCCCGCAGCAGCCCGTGCAGCGTCCCGGAGGGCTCGCGGCGGTGCAGCAGGCCCGGCTCGGCGTAGCGCACCGGGAGGTCGCGGTAGGAGAAGCGCTGGAGGGCGTACAGGTGCGCGTGTCCCGGGCAGTTCATCGGCTTGAGGCCCATGTACCGGTCCTCGTACTCCGTGAGGAACATGTTCTCGCGGTACTTGCCCCAGTGGCCGGAGGTCTCCCACAGGGACGAGTCGTAGAGCTGCGGTGTCTTGACCTCGTCGTAGCCGCGCGCGACGGTCATCTCGCGCGAGCGCGCCACCAGCGCGTTGAACACCTGGGTGCCCTTGGGCAGCCAGAACGCCATGCCCGGGCTGACGTCGGAGAACTGGAACAGGCCGAGCTCGCGGCCGAGCTTGCGGTGGTCGCGGGCGCGCGCCTGCTCGAGGCGCTCGAGGTGGGCCTCCAGGTCGGCGCGCTTGAGGAAGGCCGTGCCGTAGACGCGCGTGAGCATCGTGCGGTCCGAGTCGCCGCGCCAGTAGGCGCCCGCCACGGAGAGCAGCTTGAACGCCTTGATGCGCCCGGTCGCGGGCGCGTGCGGTCCGCGGCAGAGATCGGTGAAGCCGTCGTTGGTGTACAGGGAGACGGTCTCCACGTGCTGGTCGCGGACGAGGTCCTCGATGAGCTCGACCTTGTAGTCCTGCCCCTCGGCCCGGAAGCGCGCCAGGGCGTCCGCCACGGTGACGTCGGCGCGCTCGAAGGGCTCGTCGGCGGCGACGTGCTCGGCCATCCGCGCCTCGATGGCCGCGAAGTCCGCGTCGGAGAGCGTCACGCCCTCCGGGAACTCGAAGTCGTAGTAGAAGCCGTCCTTGATCGCCGGGCCGATGGAGACCTTCACGCCCGGGTAGAGCTCGAGCACCGCGGTGGCGAGCACGTGGGCGGTGTCGTGGCGGATGACGTCGAGCGCCGAGTCCGAGCGGTCGGTGACGACGCTGACCGCCGCCCCGTCGGGCAGCGCACGGGCGAGGTCGCGCACCTCCCCGTCGACCTCCACGGCGAGCGCGGCCCGGGCCAGGCCGGCGCCGATCGAGGCCGCCAGGTCGGCGCCCGTGGCCCCGTCGGGCAGCGGCTTGCTGGTGCCGTCGGGCAGGACCACGTGCATGCGGCCCGATCCTACGACGCCATAGGCTCGGGGCGGATGGACCCCGACGCGCTGCGAGCCGAGTTCCCGATCCTCGAGCGGCTCGCCTACCTCAACGCCGGCACGGACGGGCCGCTGGCCGCCCGCGCCGCCGACGCGGCCCGCGCGGCGCTCGACCACCAGCTCGGCGAGGGCCGCTTCCTGGCCCACGTCGAGGCGCGCGCGGCCGGGCTCCAGCAGCTGCGCGCCGCCTACGCCGGGATGCTGGGCTGCGCGCCGCACGACGTCGCGCTGACCACGTCGACGTCGGAGGGGCTCGGCAAGGTGCTCACGGGGCTCGGCCTCGGGCCGGGCGACGAGATCCTCACCTCCGACCAGGAGCACCCTGGGCTAATCGGGCCGCTGCTGGCCGCCGCGCGCCGCGGCGTCCGGATCCGCACCGGCCCGCTGGCGACGCTCGCCGAGCACCTGACGCCGGCGACGACCGCGGTGGCCTGCTCGCACGTCGGCTGGCTCTCGGGCGAGCTCGCCGACCCCGGGCTCGCCGACGCCGGCGTGCCCGTCGTGCTCGACGGCGCCCAGGGCGCCGGGGCGGTGCCCGTCCGGCTGGAGTACCTCAACTGCGCCGCCTACGCCGCCGCCGGCCAGAAGTGGCTCTGCGGCGCCGACGGGACCGGGCTGCTCTACGTCGCCCCGAAGTGGCAGGCGCGCATCGCGCCGAGCGCCCCGGGCTACGGGGGCTTCGCCGACGCGAGCCAGGGCCTGGCGGGCGAGCTGCACGCGGACGCGCGGGCGCACGACACGCCCGCGCTCCCGCGCGAGGGCGTCGCCCTCTCGGTGGCCGCCGCGCGGCTGCTGGCCGAGGCGGGCTGGGACGACGTCTACGCGCGCGCCACCGACCAGGCCCGCGTACTGGCCGAGCGACTGGCCGGGGCCGGGCGCGTCGTCGCCCCGCGGGCGGCCACGACGCTCGTCTCCTGGGAGGACGCCGACCCGCCGGCCGCGAGTGCCCGCCTGGCCGCCGCCGGCGTCGTCGTCCGCCACCTGCCGCACACCCCCTACGTGCGCGCCTCCGTCGGCGCGTGGACGTCAGACGCCGACCTCGACCGCCTGCTGGAGGCCCTGTGACCCCTACCCCCTCGGGCGAGCAGTTCGCCCGCGTCTCCGACGAGCTCGAGCTCTGCTACGAGACCTTCGGCGACCCGGGCGACCCGACGATCCTGCTCATCATGGGCCTCGCGACGCAGATGCTCGCCTGGGACGCCGACTTCTGCGCGCTCCTCGCGGAGCAGGGCTTCCACGTCGTCCGCTTCGACAACCGCGACTGCGGCCGGTCCTCGCGGATGACGGGCACGCCGCCGACGCTGCGCCAGCTGATCCGCCGCGACCCGCGCGCGGCCACCTACACGCTCGGCGACCTCGCCGGGGACTGCTGCCGCCTGCTGGACCACCTCGGCGTCGGCTCGGCGCACGTCGTCGGCGCCTCCATGGGCGGCATGGTCGCCCAGAAGGTGGCGATCGAGCACCCGGACCGGGTGCGCTCGCTGACCTCGATCATGTCGAACACCGGCGGGCGCGTGCGGGGCCAGCCGAAGCTCGGCGTCTACCCCATCTTCCTCAAGGCCGCGCCGAAGGACCGCGAGGGCTACGCCGAGCACAACGTGAGGCTCTACGCGAGGATCGGTGCCCAGGGCTTCCCGCAGGACCTCGACCGCATCCGCGAGTACGCCCGGCAGGCCTTCGACCGCGGGATCACCCAGGCCGGGACGGGCCGCCAGCTCGGGGCGATCCTCACGGACGACGACCGCCGGGCCGGGCTGTCGGGCCTTCGGGTCCCCGCGCTCGTGATCCATGGGACCACGGACAGCCTCGTGCGCCCGTCGGGCGGGCGGGCGACGGCCGCCGCGATCCCCGGCGCGGAGCTGTTGATGATCGAGGGCATGGGCCACGACCTGCCCCGGCCGGCCTGGCCCCAGATCGTCGACGGCATCGTCCGCACGGCCCGGCGGGCCGAGGCGGCGCGCTCCACGCCGGCCGGCTGAGCTCGGGGCGCTCAGCCGAGCGCCGCGACGAGGACCAGCACGATGATCAGCAGCACGAGGACGGCGGCGCCGATCGCCACCGGCTTCTGGTTCGCCCAGAAGCCCGGGTCCGCCCGGTTGCGGGTGTAGCGGCCCTCGGGCGGGGTGCCGACCCAGTCGTCGTCGTCGTCGGGCATGGCGTCCGGTTACCCACCGGTCGCGATCGCGCACGCCGGCGATGCGCGATCGCGACCACCGGCCGTCCAGTGGATGGATTGTGGAACAATTCTCGGATCGTGTCCGGCCGCGCGCGCCTCCTCGTCCTGCTCTCCGCACTGTGCTTCGGGACCACCGGCACCGCACAGGAGCTCGGGCCGGACGCCTCTCCCGCGCTCGTCGGGGCTGCGCGCATCGTCGTCGGCGGCGCGCTGCTCGTGCTCGTCGCGAGCCGCGCGCCCCGCTCGTCCGCCTCCTGGGCGTGGCGCCCCGTGGCCGCGGGCGCGCTCGGCGTCGCGGCCTACCAGTTGACGTTCTTCGCCGCGGTCGACGCCACCGGCGTCGCGGTGGGGACGGTCGTCGCCCTCGGGTCCGGCCCGGTGTTCGCCGGCCTGCTCGGCCGGCTCGTGCACGGCGAGCCGCTCACCGGGCGCTGGGCGCTGGCCACCGCGCTCGCCGTGGCCGGCGTCGGCGTGCTCGTGGCCGCCGGCGCCCGTGCGCGCATCGAGCCGGGCGGCGTCGCGCTCGCGCTCGGCGCGGGGCTCGCCTACGCGGCCTACACCGTGGCGGCCAAGGGAATGCTCACCGCAGGGCACGCGCCGGCCACGGTGATCGGGCGGCTGTTCGGGTTGGGCGCCGTCCTGCTGGCCCCTGTGCTCATCCTCGAGCACCCCGCCGACCTCGCCTCGCCCGGCGGCGTGGCGCTCGCCATCTACCTCGGAGTGGTGCCGACCGCCCTCGCCTACGGGCTGTTCGCCCGCGGCCTGCGCCACCTGCCCGCCGGCGAGGTGGCGACGCTGACGCTGGCGGAGCCGCTGACGGCCGCCGCCCTGGGAGCGGTGGTGCTCGGCGAGCGGCCCGGTCTCGCCGCCCTGGCCGGGGTCGCCCTCGTGCTCGCCGGCCTCGTGGTGCTGGCCGTGCGGCGCGGCAACGGCGCGACGACGCTGGTGGTGGCGTGAGCGCGCGGACCACGGCCGTCGACGCGCTCACCCGCGAGCTGCGCGAGCGGGTGCTCGACGGGACGCTGCCCCCGGGCACCCCGCTGCGCGAGCAGCGCCTCGCCACCGAGCACGGGCTCGCGCGCCACACCGTGCGCGCCGCGCTGCGGGCGCTGGCCGCCGAGGGCCTCGCGCGCGTGGAGCCCCACCGCGGCGTCCGGGTCGCCGGTCTCGGCCGCGCCGACCTCGAGGCGCTCGGCGAGCTGCGCGTGGCGCTGGAGGTCGAGGGGGCCCGTCTCGCGCTCGCCCGCCACGGCGGCCGGCTGCCGGCCGCTGTCCACGCCGCCGCGAGGGACCTCGCCCGGGCGTGCCGGGCCGCGGACGGCTTCGCCCCGGTCACCGAGGCGCACGAGGCGCTGCACCACGCGCTCGTCGCGGCCTCGGGCAGCCCGCGCATCGCGGCCGCGCACGCCGGCCTCGCCGGCGAGCTGCGGCTCTTCCTCACCCAGCTGCGCCCGGCGTACGACCTCGAGGAGCTGGCGACCCAGCACGGCGAGCTGCTGCGGGCGCTCGAGCGCGACGGCGCCGACGTGCTGCGCGCCCACGTCGCCGACTCGACCCGCCGGCTCGCCGCGCTGCTGTGAGTAGCCGCCGCGGCCCCTACCGTCTCGCCGGATGACGGACGCGGTCGCCATCGCCCTCGCGGTGCTCGCCATCGTCGCCCAGGTCCTGATCCTCCTGGTCGCCCTGCTCGCCCTGGCCTCGCTGGTCTCGAGCGGCGCCCGGTGGCTGCTGGCCGAGGCCCGCGACACGCTGCTCGGCGGGGAGCTGTGGATCGCGTGGGGCTTCGCCCTGGTGGCGACGCTCGGAAGCCTCTACTTCTCCGAGATCGCCCACTTCGAGCCGTGCCGGCTCTGCTGGTACCAGCGCATCTGCATGTACCCGCTCGCCGTCCTGCTGCTCGGCATGGCCCTGCGCCGCGACGTGCGCAACGGCTTCTGGTACGCGCTGCCGTTCCCGATCGTCGGCGCCGGCGTCTCGCTCTACCACGAGTACGTCACCTACCACCCGGAGGCGGAGACGGCGGGCTGCAAGCAGGGCGTCTCCTGCACCGTGCGCTGGATCGACGAGCTCGGCTACGTGACCATCCCGACGCTCGCCCTGACGGCCTTCGCGGCGATCCTCGTGCTGCTGCTGCTGGCCCGCTCGCGCGATCGTGCGGGATCGCACACCCTGGTCCAGCCGTAGCGTCGGGCCGGGCGGATCTCGGCCCGCGGGCGGTGTCGGCGGCACGGCCGGCGCAGCAGACTACGTCGTGTCGTCCACCCCCGGAGGTGCTCCCCTCATCCGACGTCCTCGCAGCACGGCTGCGACCTCCTCTCCTCATCGCCGCCCCGCGAGGACCCGCTCGCGGGGCGGCGTCCTCCTCCTCCGTAGGCTGCGCGGATGCTCGACGTGACTCCTGCGGCCGGCGACGGCCTGCGCGCCGACGCGACCCGCCTGCGCCGGCTCGACGCCCGCCTCGCCCGCTACGTCGACGACGGCCTGCTCGCCGGCTGGCACGTCGTCGTCGCCCGCGACGGTGAGACGCTGCACGATGCGCGCCTCGGCCTGCGCGACGCCGAGGCCGGACTGCCCGTCGAGCCGGACACGCTCTGGCGCATCTACTCCATGACCAAGCCGATCACCTCGGTCGCGGCGCTCATGCTCTGGGAGGAGGGCGCCTACGAGCTCAAGGACCCGGTGAGCGACTTCATCCCGGCCTTCGCGGACTGCCGCGTGTGGACGGGCGGCAGCGCGCCGGCGCCGGTCACCGAGCCGCTGACCGAGCCCGTGCGGATCTGGCACCTGCTCACGCACACCGCCGGGCTGACCTACGGCTTCCATCACGTCCACCCCGTCGACCGGCTCTACCGCGAAGCCGGGTTCGAGTGGGGGATGCCGGAGGGGCTCGACCTCGCCGGCGCCTGTGAGGCGTGGGCCGCGCTGCCGCTGCTCTTCCAGCCCGGCCGCGAGTGGAACTACTCCGTGGCCACCGACGTCGTCGGCCGGCTCGTCGAGGTCATCTCGGGGCAGCGGCTCGACGCCTTCCTGCAGGAGCGGATCTTCGCGCCGCTCGGGATGACCGACACCGCGTTCTCCGTCGCCGACGCCGACGCCGACCGCCTCGCCGCGCTCTACGTCCCGGACCCGGCGACGGGCCGCATCCGCCGCCACGACGCCCTCGGGGACGCGATCCGGCGCCCGCCGAGCGCCCACGCCGGCGGCGGTGGGCTCGTCTCCACGGCCCGCGACTACGGCCGCTTCGCCGCCATGCTGCTGCGCGAGGGCGAGCTCGACGGCGTCCGCCTGCTCGGCCCGCGCTCGGTGCGCTACATGACCGCCAACCACCTGCCCGGCGGCGTGGACCTCGAGGCCTTCGGGCGGCCGCTGTTCGCCGAGACGACGTTCGACGGGGTCGGCTTCGGGCTCGGCGTGGCGCCGGTGATCGACCCGATCCCGGGCAAGGTGCCGAGCTCCAAGGGTGAGTACTCGTGGGGCGGTGCCGCGAGCACGTTCTTCTGGGTCGACCCGTCCGAGCGGCTGACGGCGATCTTCCTGACCCAGCTGCTGCCCTCGAGCACGCACCCGCTGCGCTCCCAGCTGCGCCAGCTCGTCTCCCAGGCGCTGCTGGACTGAGCTAGGCCGTCACGGGCCGGCGGCGGGGCAGCCGCACGAGCGCGCCGCCGGCGACGAGCGCACCGGCGAGCGCGAGGGCGGCGCCGGTGACGAAGGCCGCGTGGAAGCCCGCCACGAGGGCCTCGGCGTCCGTGCCGGCCGCCGACGCCGTGGTCGAGGAGGCGATCGTGGCCAGCAGCGCGAGGCCGACGGAGCCGCCGAACTGCCGGGACGTGTTCACGAGCCCGGAGGCGAGGCCGGCCTCCCCGGGACTCACCCCGCTGGTGGCGGCGATGGTGACCGTCACGAACGAGCAGCCGATCCCGAACGCCGTCAGCAGCCCGGGCGCGAGCACGTCACCGGCGTAGCTGCCGCCGGCGTCGACCTGGGCGAAGACGAGCATGCCGAGCGCGACGAAGCCCATCCCGACGGTGAGGATCAGGCCGGGTCCGAGCCGCGTGTTGACCCGGCCCGCGACGGTCGAGGCCACCGCGATGGTCGCGGTCATCGGCAGGAAGGCGAGGCCGGTCTCGACCGGCGAGAAGCGCAGCACGAGCTGCATGTACAGCGACGCGAAGTACCACATGGCGAACACCGCGCTGCCCATGAAGAAGATCACGAGGTTGGCCGCCGCGACGCTGCGGATGCGCCAGATGCGCAGCGGCATGAGCGGGCGCGGCGAGAAGCGGTGCTCGATGACGACGAAGGCGGCGAGCAGGGCCAGGCCGGCGGCGAGCGTCGCGAGCGTCGTCGCCGAGCCCCAGCCGTTGACGTCCGTGCGGACGATGCCGAAGGTCAGCACGACGAGCCCGGCCGTGACCGCCAGCGCCCCCGCGCCGTCGTAGTGCCGGGCTCCGGCGGCGGTCTCCGGATCCCGTGCCGGGATCACCCGGCGGCCGGCCACCGCGAGGAAGAGGCCGACGGGGAGGTTGATGAAGAGGATCCACTGCCAGCCGAGCGCGCTGGTCAGGATGCCGCCGATGAGGGCGCCCATGGCCCCGCCGACGGCGCCCATGGCGCCCCAGTAGGCGAGCGCCCGGTTGCGCTCGGAGCCTTCCGTGAAGGTCGTGGTGAGGATGGAGAGGGTCGCCGGGCCGAGCACCGCGCCGCCGAGCCCCTGGGCCGCCCGGGCGAGCACGAGCTCGAGCTGGCCCTGGGACAGCCCGCCGGCCAGCGACGCGAGCGAGAAGAGCGCCACGCCGCCGAGGAAGACGGGCCGCCGGCCGAGCAGGTCGGCCGCCCGGCCGCCGAGCAGCAGGAAGCCGGCGAAGGTCAGCGTGTAGGCGTTGACGATCCACTGCAGGTCGACGTCGGAGAAGCCCAGGTCAGCGCGGATCGACGGCAGCGCGACGTTGACCACGGAGACGTCGAGGACGACCATGAACTGCGCGACGCAGCACACGACGAGGATCCAGCGGCGCGAGTCGGGACCGGCTGATTGCACGTGCAATCACGCTAGGTGGTCGGGGCGCCGGTGCCTAGAGCCTGTCGCGCAGCCACGCCACGGTGCGCTCGAGCCCGTCGGCGAGCTCCACCCGCGGCGCGTACCCGAGCCGCGTCCGCGCCCGGGCGATGGAGTACGTGCCCGTGCGCGCGAGGTAGCGGACGGCGTGCGCGTTGACCTCCTCGTCCCCCGGCAGCGCGTGGCGCAGGCGGGCGGCGGCGAGGGCGACGGCGGTCGGCGCGACGGGCAGGCGCCGGTGCACGAGCTCGGCGTAGGGCGCGAAGAACTCGGCGGTCGGCACGCCGGCGCCGCCGGCGAGCGTGAAAACCTGGCCGGGCGCATCCGGGTGCGCGCCGGCGCGCGCGACCCCGGCGCCGCGGGCGGCGACGTCGGCCCGCGGGAAGATCCCCCGCCCCCCCGC
>JBBSPV010000051.1:0-24315 GCA_038258425.1 Solirubrobacterales bacterium
CGGGGCCGGGGCCGACCGGGGCGGAGCGCGCGGGCCGCACGGCGTCCGCCGCCCGGGAGGGCGCGCGACTGGTGAAGGACCGGCTCGCCGCCGGCTGCCCGGCGACCGCGGCGGGACGCGCGCCCGGAGTCGGGAGCGGCACGTGCGTGCGGTGCCCGGCGGCGCCGACCCCGCCGGCGACGATCACCGCAGCGGTGGCGGCCAGGGCCTTGCCCCACTGGACCGCCGGGTCCGGGTTGCTCGCGGCCATCCCGGCCCAGCTCGACAGGTCATGGGGAGCCCGGCGCAGGCCGAGCAGCCCGGGGAGCGGCAGCCAGGCGCCGACGCGCGCCGCGATGCGGGCGGGTGCCGAGCGCTGGAGCGTCGCCGGATCGATCCCGGCGCGGCGAGCGTGGCCGCGGCAGGCCTGGCAGTGGCTGAGGTGGCGCGACACGCGGCGGGCGTCGCGGACGCCGAGCCGGGAGGGGCCGTCGTCGACGATCTGCTCCACCTGGCGGCAGCGCCGCCCCGAGGTGAGCTCCTCGTACTCCTGCGACAGCCGGCGACGAGCGCGGAAGAGCGTGCTCTCCACGGCGGGGCGCGTGAGGCCGAGCGCGGACCCGATCTGGCTGTAGCTGCGCCCCTCGAGCTCGCGCATGACGAGGATCTTGTGGTGGATGTCCGAGAGGCTGCCGAACGCGCCCTGGAGGTCCGAGAGCGTCTCGCGCGTCTCGGCGGCACGGTCGGGCGTTGGCCCCGGCTCGGCCATCGCGTGGACCCCGACGGCGCCGGCGTGGGTGCCGTCGGCCTCCGGCAGCGGGACCTCACGGCTGCGCTTGGTCTTGCGGAAGTCGTCGATCGCGGCGTTGCGCGCGATCTCGTAGACCCAGGGGCGGAAGGCGATGGGACGATCGGTGGCCCGCATGCGCCGCAGGGCGGACATGAAGACCTCCTGGGTGACGTCCTCCGCGCGGCCGGCGTCCCCGACCATGCCCTGCACGAACCCGCCGATGCGTTGCTGGTAGCGGCCGTAGAGCCGCTCGAAGGCCGCGTCGTCCCCCGCCCGGACCGCCACCACCAGATCGTCGTCCGTGGGCGCTGCGCTGCGGCGCTCCACTGTCATCTGAGCCAAAGCTCTCGGCCTCCCGCCGACTGTGTTTTCCCGCCGGAGCCCCCGCTCCCGGCGTATGACGTCATGTGTCGCGGAAACTCTAGCGTTCATCACCGCGTCTGGCAAGCTCCATGCGCATGGTCGCCACCGCCGACGTCGTCGCCCATCTCGACGAGCTGCTCGACCCTGGCGCGTTCGCCGACGTCGCGGTCAACGGGCTCCAGGTCCCAGGCCGAAAAACGGTGTCGCGCGTCGTGACCGGCGTCTCGGCCACCCGTGAGCTCGTCGAGCGGGCGGTCGAGCTCGAGGCCCAGCTCGTGCTCGTCCACCACGGCCTGTTCTGGACCTTCGATGCGCCCGGCCTCACGCCCCTCGTCGTCGAGCGCCTGCGGCCCCTGCTGCGCCACGACGTCAACCTCGTGGCCCACCACCTGCCGCTCGACGCCCACCCAGAGCACGGCAACAACGCGCTGCTCGCCGAGGCCCTGGGCGCCGACGGCCACGACGCCTACGTCGACGCCGGCGGGCGCGCGCTCGGGCGCGTCGCACGCTGGGGCGGCGGGGGCATCCCCGTGGAGGACCTCGTGCAGCGCGTCGGGCGCGCCACCGGGCGCCAGCCCCTGTGGCTCGAGGGCGGCCCGGAGCGCGTGCGCCGGGCCGGCGTCGTCTCGGGCGCGGCCCCGGACGACGCGGTGCACGCCGCTGGGCTCGGGCTCGACGCCTTCGTCACGGGCGAGCCGCGGGAGCGCACGCAGGCCGAGGCGCGCGAGGCCGGCATCACCGTGCTCGCCGCGGGCCACCACGCCACGGAGACCTTCGGCGTCCGGCGCCTCGGCGAGCTGCTGGAGGCGCGCTTCGGCCTCGAGCATCGCTTCGTCGACGTCCCCAACCCGGTCTGAGCGATCGGATTGAACCGTCCTTTAGGCGTTGGCGTTGAGGCTGTCGGGGCGGATCGGTACGGTCCAGCCACGTGGCAAACCACACAGGAGGGCAGTTGCAACGATGGCCATCCACCTGACGCCGACAGAGCTCGCCCGAGAGAGCGGCCTCGAGCGCCGCGACGTGATCGAGAAGTGCATGGAGCTCGGCGTGCCGATCTTCCAGGGCCGGATCGACAAGACGCTCTTCCTCGCGAGCTTGAGCGAGGCGTCGCCGGCCGCGGCGACCGCGCGAGCCGCATAGCGTCAGTGGCCATCCCGCCGGTTCCCGTCCCCCGGGGCACCGGCTCACAGACCATCGCCGATCTGATCGGCCTCGCCGCTGACCGCTTCGGCGAGACTCCCGCCCAGCGAGCCCAGGTCGGCGGCACGTGGCGGGACACCAGCTTCCGCGAGGTGGGAGACGCCGTCTCCGAACTCGCCCGCGGGCTGATCGGCCTCGGCCTGCGGCCCGGCGACCGCGTCGCCATCCTCGCCGCCACCCGGCCCGAGTGGAGCCTCTGCGACTTCGCGGTCACGAGCGCGGGCGGCGTCGTCGTCCCGATCTACGCGACGAACTCGCCGGGAGAGTGCGCGTGGGTGGCGGGCGACTCCGGGGCGTCGCTGGCCATCGTGGAGGACGCGGAGCAGGCCGCCAAGCTCGCCGCCGTGCGCGGCGAGCTGCCCGGGCTGCGCGAGGTGCTCGTGATGGAGGACGACCTCGCCGCGCTGCGCGAGCGCGGCCGCGCGCGCGACGCGGGCGAGGTCGCCGAGCGCGCCGGCGCCGTCCGCCGCGACGACCCGTACACGATCATCTACACGTCGGGCACCACCGGACCGCCCAAGGGCTGTGTGCTCACCCACGGCAACTACCGCTCGATGATCGACATGGTCGTCCGCCAGGGGACGCTCGGGGAGGGCACGGACGACGAGCTCGTCTACCTCTACCTCCCGCTGGCGCACTCCTACGCGCTGCTCATCCAGCTCGTGTGCGCCGACCTCGGCATCTGCCTGGCGTACTTCGGCGGCGACCCGAAGCGCATCGTGCCGGAGCTCGCCGAGGTCCGGCCGACCTACCTGCCGTCCGTGCCGCGGATCTTCGAGAAGATCTACACGCTCGTCACGAGCGCCGTGGGCGACCAGGGGACCGTCCGCGCGGCGACGGACGTCGGGCTGCGGGTGCGCGCGCTCGAGCGCGCCGGCGAGCCGGTGCCGGAGGAGCTGCGGTCGGCCTTCGACGCCTTCGACGCCCAGCTGTTCACCAACGTCCGCAACGCCTTCGGCGGCCGCATGCGCCAGGCCACGAGCGGCGCGGCCCCGATCGCCAAGGAGATCCTCGAGTTCTTCTACGCGGCGGGCGCGCCGGTGTTCGAGGGCTACGGGATGACGGAGACCTCGACCGCCGCCACGGGCCAGACCCTCGAGGACTTCCGCTTCGGCACCGTCGGGCGCCCGTACGAGGGTGTCGAGCTGCGGATCGCCGAGGACGGGGAGGTCCTGATCCGCGGCGCCAACGTCTTCGGCGGGTACCACAACAACGCGGACGCGTCCTTCGGCGCGGTGGAGGACGGCTGGCTGCACACGGGCGACCTCGGCACGCTCGACGCGGACGGCTACCTGACCATCACGGGCCGCAAGAAGGACATCATCATCACCGCGGGCGGCAAGAACCTCACGCCGGCCAACCTCGAGAACGAGCTCAAGCAGTCACGCTGGATCTCCCAGGCGGTCTTGTACGGCGACCGCCGGCCCTACCCGGTCGCGCTCATCTGCCTGGACGCCGAGGAGGTCGTCCCGTGGGCCGAGGCCGAGGGGCTCGAGGACGCCAGCGTGGCCGCCCTGGCCACCGACGAGCGCGTCCACGCGCTGATCGGCGGCGTCGTCGAGGCCGCCAACGAGCGCTTCGCCCAGGCCGAGCGCATCAAGCGCTGGGCGATCCTCGACCACGACCTCTCCCAGGAGACCGGCGAGCTGACGCCGACGCTCAAGGTCAAGCGCGCCGTCGTGCACGAGCAGTACGCCTACGTCTTCGAGGCCCTCTACGCCAACTGAGCCCGACCGGCGCTTGGCATCCGTCCGCCCGGGTACGTTGCCCGCCATGTCGCTGAAAGCCTGCCACGCCTGCCAGCGCCTCATCCCGGGGCACTACACCGGGTGCCCGCACTGCCGCGCGCGCCGGCGGGGCCGGCTCGCCCGGGTTCTCAGCGCTTCTCGCCGGACGCCGTAGTCAGCCGCTCGGGCAGTGCGGCCGCCAGCCGCGCCTGGTACTCCTCCTCCGTGACGCCGCCGATGGCGTCACGTAGGCGCTCCTTGACGCGATCCGTCCGGCGCCCGGGCGCGAAGCGCCGCTCCGCCCGCTGCTGCTTGCGCGGGTCGCGCTCGCCGTAGCGGCGGCGCGCCCACGGCGAGCCCGGCTTGCCGAGCCGCACGGCGCCGTAGATCGCGAGGGGGAAGACGAGGAAGCCGACGATCGCGTGCACGAGCCGCTGCTTGGCGACGCACACGAGCACCCAGCCGATGTGGGCCAGGATGAAGACCACCGAGGCCACGAGCTCGGGAACGCTGTTGGAGTCGACGCGCACCGGGACCGCGGTGACCAGCCCGAGTCCCATGAGGGCGAAGACGATGAGCGTCGCGTCGATCGAGCTACGCCCCTCCTTGGCCCAGTAGACGTCGTCGAGGTGCAGCCAGAGCGCGTACTCGTCGATCGTCAGCCCCATGCCGACGCCGAACAGCACGGCCCACACCTCGTACCAGAACCCGGTCACCGAGACGGCGAAGCTCAGGCAGGCCGAGACCATCATGAGGACGATGCCGAACACGAGGTGATGTACGTGCAGCCCGCCCCCGGCCACGACGCTGCCCGGCCACCAGGGGACGCGCGGGCTGCGCATCAGGCGGGTGGAGAGCCGGATGAACGCGAACGAGCCGAGGAAGCCGACGAGCACCAGGAACAGGTACTGGCGGTCGTTGTCGACGATCTGATCGTAGAAGTCGGAGAAGATCGATCCGAGCGGCACGCTCATGGCGTCGGGCTAGTCGGCCGAGGCGCTCTGGCGCAGCAGCGCGCCCGTGGTCTGCCCGAGGATGCGCCGCCACGCGCGCTGGGGCTCGCGCTCGGCGGCGAAGTGCTTGACGACCTTGCGCACCCGCGTGGCCGAGATCTCGATGCCGTGACGGGCCGCCACCTCTCGGTAGCGCTCGTAGTCCGTGGCGAGCTTGAGCGTCACGGACTGGAAGCCGTGCCGGGCGACGTCGAGGCGTGCGCGGTAGTTCATGATGTCGGTCTCGAACATCAGCTTGTCGTCGGGCTCGGGCTCGATGAGGACGATGTCGACGCCGGGATAGCGCTCCTCCCAGTGGCTCGCCATCTCGTGCAGCCGCTGGTAGGCCAGCAGCTTGAACGTCTGGTAGCCGATCTTCGTGAACCCGAGGTCGGACACGCGCCGCGAGCGCGGGCCGAGCAGCGTGCGGACGTCGGCGCTGAAGTCGTTGACGTAGGGCACGAGCGGGTTGACGACGACGATGAAGCGCGCGCCGGCCTCCACCGCGATGTCGAGGTTCGTGGTGGAAACGATGCCGCCGTCGATGAGCTCGCGGTCCTTGACGACGTGCGGCTTGTAGAGCATGGGCAGCGCGGCCGAGGCGCGTACGCCGGCGGAGATCGGCACGTCGTCCCAGCCCTCGGCGCCGAGCACGACGCGCTCGCACGTGTCGAGGTCGGTCGCGGCGAGGTAGAGCTCGCGCCGCAGCTCGCGGAAGTCGTCGGTCCGGTCGGGGTCGGTGAGCACGTCGCGCACGTAGTCCTCGATGCCCGAGCCCGTGTAGATCCCGGAGGGCAGCAGGTCCGCGAGCGCCACCGCGAGCTCGATCGGCGAGAGGCTCAGCAGCGCCCGCGGCAGCTCGCGGGCGACGCCGGCGACAGCCAGCGGCAGCCGCAGGCCGGCGGACACGAACTCCCGGAGGTTCAGGCGCAGCATCGTGGCCGAGTCCATGCCTCCGAACGGCGTCGGCACCTGGTCGTTGACCACGCGCATCATCTGCTCGGGCGTCACGCCGTTGGCGGCGAAGGCCGCGACCAGCGAGCCGGCGCTCGTTCCGACGTAGATGTCGAAGTCGTTGACCGTCTTGTTGACGGAGAGCAGGTCGAGGGCCCGGAGGGCCCCGATCTCGTATACCGCGCCGGTGAAGCCCCCGCCGCCGAGCACGAGCGCCGTCTTGGAGGGCCGGCGACGGCGCCCACCCCGTCCGCCCCCGGACGTCCGGTCCTTGGTGGCGGCCGAACCCAAGTCGACGACGTTGTCCATGGGTTGGGGAGTCTAATGCCGACGCCTGTCCGTGCTCTACCTTCCGGGCGCATGCCCCGGGCCACCGCCGTCCTGCTCGCGCTCGCGACCTTCGTCGCCTGCGCGCTCGTGCCGACCGCCGCCCGGGCCGACGGGGCGGCCGGCACGGCCGCGAGCCTCGCGCGCCAGATGCGCGCCGCGGGCGCCGGCTCGTCGGCCCTCGTCGTGGACCTCGACGCCGGCCGAAGGGTGTTCTCGAGCCGCCCCGGGCGCCGGCGGCTGCCCGCCTCGGTGGAGAAGCTCTACACGACCTCCAGCGCGCTGCTGACGCTCGGCCCGGACACGACGCTGGACACGCGGGTCCTCGTCACGACCGCGCCCGACCTGGCCGGGACGGTGGCCGGCGACCTCTACCTGCGGGGCGCCGGCGACCCGACCCTGGCGGGCGCCGACCTGCGTGACCTCGCCGACGCCGTCGTCCGCGCCGGCGTCACCCGGGTGCGCGGCCGGGTGGTCGGCGACGAGTCGGCCTTCGACCGCCGGCGCGGCACGGCCGCCACCGGCTTCCAGGCCAGTGTCGACCTCTCCCCGCTCGGCGCCCTCATGGTCGACCGCGGCCGCACGGGCTCCGCCCGGCCGTACTACCAGTCGAATCCGCCGGCGTTCGCCGCGGGGGCGTTCGCGGCGAGGCTGCGCGCCCGCGGCGTGAGGGTCGCCAAGGGCGGACGGGCCGGCACGACGCCCGCCGGCGCGCTGACGCTCGCGACGCATCGGTCGCCGACGATCGCCCGCCTCGCCCGGCTCGCGAACGTCCCCTCGGACAACTACATCGCCGAGACGCTGCTCAAGGCCGTGGGCGGCGGCGGCGGCGGACGGCGGCGGGGCACGACGGCCCGGGGCGCTGCCACCGTGCGCGCGACGCTCGCCGCCCGCTTCGCCATCCACCCGTCGCTCGTGGACGGCTCCGGCCTCTCGCGGTCCGACCGCACCTCGCCGCGTCAGGTGGTGGGGCTGCTGCGCGGCATGCGGGCGGCCGACGCGTGGGTGTCGTTTCGCAACTCGCTCGCCGTCGCCGGCAAGACCGGCACCCTGCGCTCGCGCCTGCGCGGAAGCCCCGCGCGTGGCCGGTGCCGCGCCAAGACGGGCACGCTGCACGACGTCTCCGCGCTCGCGGGCTACTGCTCGACGCTCGGCGGCCGGACGCTGGCCTTCGCGATCCTCATGAACCGCGTCAGCCCGTACGGCGCGCGGACGCTGCAGGACCGGATGCTCGGCGCGCTCGTGCGCTTCTCCGACTAGACGTCCCGCTCCGGCTCCGGCTCGGCCCCGGCCGGCTCGAGCGCGAGCTCACCGGCCAGCACCCCGAGCAGCCCCGCCTCGTCGAGCACCCGCACGCCGAGCCGCTCGGCCTTCTCGAGCTTGGAGCCCGCGGAGTCGCCGGCCACGACGGCGTCGGTCTTCTTCGACACCGAGGTCGTCACCTTGCCACCCTCGGCGAGGATGCGCTGGGTCGCCTGCTCGCGGGTGAGGTCGGGCAGCGTGCCGGTGAGCACCAGGGTGCGGCCTGACAGCCGGCCCTCGCCGGGCGGCGGGCCCTCCTGCTCGAGCGTGAGGCCCTGCTCGCGCAGGTCGTCGATGAGCGCCCGCATGCGCTCCACGGCGAGCTGGTCGTGGATGAGCTGGGCGACGATCGGCCCGATCCCGGGCGTGTGGGCGATCTCCTCGGGGGTCGCGGCCAGCAGCGCGTCCGCGCTGCGGAACTGCTGGGCGAGGTTGCGCGCGGTGACCTCGCCGACGCCCTCGACGCCGAGCCCGAACAGCACGCGGGCGAACGGCTGGTCCGTGGACCGCGCGATCGCCTCGAGCAGGTTGCCGACCCGCTGTTCCCCGTAGCCAGGCAGCTCGAGCAGCTGCTCGGCGGTCAGCCGGTACAGGTCGGCCGGCGTGCGCACGAGGCCGAGGTCGAGCAGCTGCGCGGCCTGCTTCTCCCCCAGCCCGTCGACGTCCAGCGCCCCGCGCGAGACGAAGTGGCTGAGCAGCTGCCAGCGCCGCTCGGGGCAGTCGGGGTTCGGGCAGTTGGTGAACACCGCGCCCTCGGGCTTGACCGTGGGCGTGTCGCAGCTCGGGCAGCGCTCGGGCGGGCGCGGGACGGATCCGCGGTCCGTCCGCTCGACGGCGTGCGGCGCCGGCGAGACCACCTGCGGGATGACGTCACCGGCGCGCAGGATGATGACCTCGTCCCCGACGCGGACGTCCTTGCGGGCGAGGTCCTCCTCGTTGTGCAGCGTCGCCTTGGACACGGTGACCCCGCCGACGTGGACGGGCTCGAGCTGCGCGAACGGGTGCAGGTCGCCGAACTTGCCGACGTTCCACTCGATTCCGCGCATGGTCGTGACCGCGGTGGTCGGCGGGAACTTCCAGGCGATCGCCCAGCGCGGGTCGCGCCCGACCACGCCGAGGCGGCGCTGGAGCTCGGTCTGGTCGACCTTGACGACGACGCCGTCGATCTCGAAGTCCAGGCCTCCCCGCCGGCGCTCCCAGTCCTCACAGCGGGCGATGACCTCGGCCTCGTCCTCTTCCAGGGCGATGTCGGGGTTGACCGGGAAGCCGCGGTCGCGCAGCCACGCCATCGCCTCGGAATGGCGGGGAAAGCCGGGCCCGTCGTTGGCGCCCACCTGGTAGGCCCAGAAGGACAGCGGCCGCTGCGCCGCGAGCTGGGGGTCGAGCTGGCGGATCGTCCCCGCGGCCGAGTTGCGCGGATTGGCGAAGGTCGACAGGCCCTGCTCGGCGCGGCGCTCGTTGAGGTCGCGGAAGTCGGGCAGCGACATGTAGACCTCCCCGCGGACCTCGAGCACGGACGGGGCCTCGCCCTCGATGCGCGTGGGCACCGTCTCGATCTGGCGGATGTTGTGGGTGACGTCCTCGCCGACCTCGCCGTTGCCGCGCGTGACCGCCCGCGCGAGCTCGCCGTCCTCGTAGACGAGCGACATCGCGAGGCCGTCGATCTTCGGCTCGCAGACGTAGGTGAACTCCGGCGCCTCGATGCCCTCGCGCGCGAGGTGGTTGCGCATGCGGCCGACCCAGGCCTCGAGCTCCTCGGCCGAGCGGGCGTTGGCCAGGGAGAACATCGGCTGCGGATGGCGGACCTTCTCCAGGCGGGATACCGGCTCGGCCCCCACGACCTGGGTCGGCGAGTCGGGGGTCAGCAGCTCGGGCCGCTCGGCCTCGATGCCGCGCAGCTCGTCGAGGAGCGCGTCGTAGACGTCGTCGCCGACCTCGGGGTCGTCCAGCTCGTAATAGGCGCGGTTGTAGCGCTCGAGGAGGGACTTGAGCTCGGCGACGCGCGCGGCGACGACGTCCGGCTCGCTCACTCGATCTCCGTCGCGGCCGGCCGCAGCAGCCGGTCCAGGTCGTAGCGGCCGAGGGTCTCGACCCCCGGCCCGTCTGTGAGATCGAAGTGCAGCGGGGTGACCGCGGCGCGGCCGGCGGCGACGGCGGCGACGTCCGTGCCGTCCTCGCCCTGGTTCTCCGGCGCGGGGCCGTAGATGCGGTACTGGCGGCGGCCGTCGCGCTCGTGCATGAGCGACAGCTCGTCGCGGTAGATGCGCCGGCCGAGGCGCGTGACCGCCACGCCGTCCGGGTCGCCGGGCGGGAGGTTGACGTTGAGCAGCGTGCCCTCCGGGAGGGAGACCTCCTCGATCTGCTCCACGATGCGCGCGGCGAACGCGGCACCACGGCCGAAGTCCATGTCGCGGTCGCCGTGCCACTCGCCGTCGCCCGTGGCCTGCGACACCGCGATGGCCGGCAGGCCGAGCAGCAGCCCCTCGATCGCGGCGGCGACCGTGCCGGAGTAGGAGATGTCGTCCCCGAGGTTCGACCCGTGGTTGATGCCGGAGACCACGAGGTCGGGCGTCCAGCCGTCGACGAGCCCGAGCGTGGCCAGCCGCACGCAGTCGACCGGCGTCCCGTCCGTGGCGAAGCCCGACGTGCCGTCGTCGAACGGGACCTCGGAGACCCACAGCGGGCGGCGGATGGTGATTCCCCGCCCGATCGCCGAGCGGTCGCCGTCCGGGGCGATCACCGCGAGGTCGATCCCGTCGATCCCGAGCAGGGCCCGGCGCAGGGCCTGGAGGCCGTCGGCGTGGACGCCGTCGTCGTTGGTGAGCAGGACCCGCATCGCGGCTCACGATACGGGTAGCGCCGAGGGCATGGACGTCCTCGTCGCGGGCGGGCACGGGCAGATCGCCCTCCGCCTCCTCAAGCTGCTGGCCGAGCGCGGAGACCGCGCGCGTGGCCTCATCCGCAACCCGGAGCACACCGCCGACCTGGCCGCCGCCGGGGCCGACGCCGTGGTGGCCGACCTCGAGTCCGACGACGTGCTCGAGCACGTGCGCGGCGCCGACGCCGTCGTCTTCGCCGCTGGGGCCGGGCCCGACAGCGGGCCGGAGCGCAAGCGCACCGTCGACTACGGCGGGGCGGTCAAGCTGCTCGACGCCGCCGAGGCCGCGGGCGTCGGGCGCTACGTGATCGTCTCCTCGATCGGGGCCGAGGCCCCCGACGACGCGCCGGAGGGCATGCGCCCCTACCTGCGCGCGAAGGCCGACGCGGACGCGCGGGTCGTCGCCTCCGGCCTGGAGTGGACCGTGGTGCGGCCGGGCAGCCTGCAGGACGAGCCGGGGACGGGCACGGTGGACGTGAGCACCACCCTGGGCCGGCGCGGTCCGGTCTCTCGCGACGACGTCGCGCTCGTGCTCGCCACCGCGCTCGTCGAGCCGGCGACGGTCGGCACGACGTTCGAGCTCTTCGACGGCGACGTCCCCGTCGCGGACGCCCTGCGCGACCTCAGGTGACCGCAGAACCGGCCGCCTGAAGTCCGCTGCTGCGGTCAGCGGTCGTCGTAGCGGGCGCCGGTGAAGTAGAGGCCGTGCGGCGGCGCGGTCGGGCCCGCCGCCGTGCGCGGGGCGCCGCGGAGCAGCACGGCGAAGTCGTCAAGGCTCCGGCGCCCGGCGGCGACCTCGAGCTGCGTCCCGACGAGGACCCGGATCATGGTGCGCATGAAGGCGTCCGCCTCGATCTCGAAGGCGAGCGCGTCGGCGCCGGTCGCCGTCCACGCCGCGGAGAGCACGTCACGCTCGAACCGGCGGTGGTAGGTGTCGGCCGGCGTGAAGGCCGTGAAGTCGTGCGTGCCGGTCACGGCGGCCGCGCACGCGTCCAGCGCGGCGCGGTCGACCCGGTGCGGCCACCAGAGCGCCCGCCCGCGCTCGAAGGGCGACGGGCCGCCGGCCGGCGTGTGCAGGCGGTAGCGGTAGTGGCGCGAGCGCGCGTCGCGCCGCGCGGAGAAGCCGGCGGGCGCGACCTCCGCCGCGAGCACGCTGACGTCCTCGCCGAGGATGGCGTTGACCGAGCGCAGCCGCGGCGGCGGCGGGCCCGGATAGGAGCAGATCTGCGCCGTGGCGTGCACGCCCCGGTCCGTGCGCCCGGCGACGGTCAGCTCGACCGGCCGGCGCAGGACGGTGGACAGCGCCCGGGTGAGCTCACCCTGGACGGTGCGCAGGCCGGGCTGCGCGGCCCAGCCCGCGAAGGCGCCGCCGTCGTAGGCGACGGTGAGCCGGGTGACCACCTCTCCGGCGGCGGTCACACCCCGGAGCCCCTAGACGAGCTCGATGTAGACCATCTCCGTCGAGTCGCTGCGCCGCGGACCGAGCTTGAGGATCCGCGTGTAGCCGCCGGGACGGTCGACGTAGCGCGGGGCGATCTCGTCGAACAACTTGTAGATGACGCCCTTGTCCGGATGCTGCAGCGTCGACGTGGCCCGCCGGCGGGCGTGGAGGTCGCCGCGCTTGGCGAGCGTGATCAGCGACTCGATCTCCGGCTTGAGCGCCTTGGCCTTCGCCTCGGTGGTCTTGATCCGCTCGTGGTCGATGACCTCGATGCAGAGGTTGGCCAGCAGCGCCTTGCGGTGCGCCGTGTCGCGCGAGAGCTTGTGGCGGGTCTTCTGGTGGCGCATCAGTCGTTGCGGAGGTTGAGCCCGCGCTGGTTGAGCGTCTCCACGACCTCGTCGATCGACTTCTTGCCGAAGTTCGGGATCGCGTTGAGCTCGCCCTCGGACTTCGCGATGAGGTCGCCCACGGTCTGGATGCCGGCGCGCTTGAGGCAGTTGTAGGAGCGGACGCCGAGCTCGAGCTCCTCGATGAGGATGTCGTCCATCGGTGACCCGCCGCGGCCGGCGCCGCCGGCGCCGCCGAGCGCCGTGCCGCCGAGGCCGCCGGCGGCGCCGGTGTCCAGGCCGGGCATGCCACCGCCCGGGCCCTGGCGCAGCTCCTCGATGCGGTCCTCGTCCGTGAAGATCGACAGGGAGGAGATGAGGATCTCCGCGGCCTCGCGCAGCGCGGCCTGGGGGTCGATCGAGCCGTCCGTCTCGATGTCGAGCGAGAGCTTGTCGAAGTCCGTGCGCTGGCCGACGCGGGCCGGCTCGACGGAGTAGGCGACGCGCCGCACGGGCGAGAAGATCGAGTCGATCGGGATGACGCCGATGGGCTGGTCGGCCGTCTTGTTGTCCTCCGCCGGGCGGTAGCCGCGGCCGCGGCCGACGGTGAGGTACATCTCGAGCTTCGTCTTGGACTCGAGCACCGCGATCGGCGCGTCCGGCGTGAGGATCTCGACGCCCGAGGGCAGGTCGATGTCCTTCGCGGTGATCTCGCCCGGGCCGGTGACGACGAGCGGTGCCTCGATCTCCGTCGCGTCGGAGTGCATCTTGCACACGACGCTCTTGAGGTTGAGGATGATGTCCGTCACGTCCTCCTTGACGCCCTGGATCGTGGAGAACTCGTGGGAGACCCCCTCGATGCGCACGGACGTCACGGCGGCGCCGCCGAGCGAGGCGAGCAGCACGCGCCGCAGCGAGTTGCCGAAGGTGTAGCCGAAGCCCCGGTCGAGGGGCTCGACCACGAACGTGCCGTGGTTGTCCTCGACCGTCTCGGTCGTGATGCGGGGGATCTGGAAGTCGAGCATTCGGTTCCTGGCGTTCGGGAGTCGGGGGTGGAGCGCCGCCGGGAGCACACCGGCGGATGGGCTCTCGGTCCGGACGGGTCCTACTTGGAGTACAGCTCGACGATGAGCTGCTCCTGCACCGGCGCCGCGATCTCCTTGCGGTCCGGTCGGCGCAGCACCTTCGCCGTGAGGGAGTCGTGGTCGGCCTGCAACCACGCGGGCACCTGCGCGGTGAGCTCCGTCGCGTCACGGATGACGGTCTCGGCGCCCTCGGAGCCCGCCTTGTACGCGATCACGTCGCCCTCCCGGACCTGGTAGGAGGGGATGTCGACGCGGCGGCCGTTGACCGTCCAGTGGCCGTGGCGCACCATCTGGCGGGCCTGGCGGCGCGAGGCCGCGAAGCCGAGCCGTACGAGCACGTTGTCGAAGCGGCACTCGAGGATGCGCAGCAGGTTCTCGCCGGTGATCCCGGGCTGGCGCGAGGCCTTGGCGTAGTAGGTCCGGAACTGGGCCTCGAGCACGCCGTAGTAGCGACGGGCCTTCTGCTTCTCGCGCAGCTGGACCCGGTACTCGGACTGCTTCTGCCGGCCGCGCCCGTGGTCTCCGGGCGGGTAGGAGCGGCGTTCGACGCCGCACTTGTCCGTGAGGCAGCGCTCGCCCTTGAGGAAGAGCTTCTGCCCTTCACGCCGGCACTGCTTGCACTGGGGGGAGGTATCGCGTGCCATGCGGTGATCAGACCCTTCGCCGCTTGCGGGGGCGGCATCCGTTGTGCGCCTGGGGGGTGACGTCCTTGACGCCGGTGACCTCGAGGCCGGCGGCCTGCAGCGAGCGGATCGCCGTCTCGCGGCCGGAGCCCGGGCCCTTCACGAAGACCTCGACCTTCTGGAGGCCCTGCTCGATGCCCTTGCGGGCCGCGGCGTCGGCCGTGACCTGGGCGGCGAAGGGCGTCGACTTGCGCGAGCCCTTGAAGCCGGCGCCGCCGGCGGACTCCCAGGCCAGGACGTTGCCCTCGCGGTCCGTGAGGGAGACGATGGTGTTGTTGAAGGACGTCTTGATGTGGGCCTGGCCGATGGGGACGTTCTTACGGGGCTTGCGGCGGCCGGCGCGTGGGCGGCGGGGAGCGGGACTCACTGCAGTCCTCGCGCCGCTCGGACAGCGCAGGGGTTACCGGGACTGTTCGCTGCGCTCACTTCTTGCCTGCCTTCTTCTTGCCGGCGACCTGCATGCGCTTGGGCCCCTTGCGGGTGCGCGCGTTGGTCTTGGTCTTCTGCCCGCGCACGGGGAGCCCGCGGCGGTGACGGATGCCGCGGTAGCAGCCGATCTCCATGAGGCGCTTGACGTTCTGAGAGCGCTCGCGCCGCAGGTCGCCCTCGACGGTGAGGTCCTCGACCGCGTCGCGCAGCTTGGAGATCTCGTCCTCGGTGAGGTCGCGGACGTAGGTGTCGTAGTCGACCCCCGTCGCTTCGAGGAGCTCCTGGGACGTCGAGCGACCGACGCCGTAGATGTACGTCAGGCCGATCTCGACCCGCTTGTTGAGGGGGATGTTGACCCCGCTGATGCGTGCCATCGGTGCCTTACCCCTGACGCTGCTTGTGCCGCTTGTTCTGGCAGATCACGAGGACCCGGCCGTTGCGCCGGATGATCTTGCACTTCTCGCACATCGGCTTGACCGACGGTCGTACCTTCATGGGTCCTTTCAGACGTGATCCGGGCGGGGCGGCTCTGGAGGCCGTGACGGCTTCCGCTACCGCCCCGCGGATGAAGCTCGGTTCTCGCGCACCACGGGCAGGGCCGCCCTGGGCGCGACCAGGAAGCATAGCAAGGGCGTGCTCCGCCCCAGCGCGGGCGGCTCACGACGGCCTACGCGGCCGCGGCGCTGAGTCCGACGGTCTCGTGCCAGGGAGTCAGGATGCGGGGGCCGTCGGCCGTGATGGCGACGGTGAACTCGAAGTGGGCGGCCGTGGAGCCGTCCTGGGCGAAGATGGCCCAGCCGTCGTCGCCCATGCGCACCGCGTGGCGCCCGGCCGTGGTCATCGGCTCGATGGCGAGCACCATCCCCTCCTCGAGCAATACGCCCTTGCCGGGCTTGCCGTAGTTCGGGATCTGCGGGTCCTCGTGCATCGACCGGCCGACGCCGTGGCCGACCAGGGAGCGCACGACGGAGAAGCCCGCGCCCTCGACGTGGGACTGCACCGCGTGGCCGACGTCTCCGAGCCGGTTGCCCGGCCGGCACTGCTCGACGGCCTTGAACAGCGACTCCTTCGTCACCTCGAGGAGCCGCGCGCTGACCGGGTCGATCTCGCCGACGGGGAAGGTGATGGCGCCGTCGGCGACCCAACCGTCCTTGGTCACCCCGACGTCGACGGAGATCGTGTCGCCGTCCTTGAGCCGGGTGGGACCGGGGATCCCGTGCACGACCATGGAGTTCGGCGAGGTGCAGATGCTGCCCCGGAAGCCGTTGTAGCCCTTGAAGGGCGAGGTGGCGCCCTGGCTGCGGATGAACTCCTCCGCCGCGCGGTCGAGCTCCCCTGTCGTGACCCCCGGGCGGATCTTGCGCGCGAGCAGGTCCAGGACCCGCGTGTGCAGCGCGCCGGCGGCGGCCATGGCCTCCAGCTCGGCGGGTGACTTCTTGACGATCACCGCCCGGAGTCTAGAGGTGGCCTACATCTCTCCTTCGAGTTTCAGCGTGCGCAGCGTGGACCGGACGTGGCCGTAGACCTCGTCCGGCGAGGCGATGCCGTCGAAGCGGTGCAGCAGCCCGGCCTCGTCGTAGCGCTCCACGAGCGGCTCGGTCTGCTCGTGGTAGACGGACAGGCGGTTGCGTACGACGTCGGGCTGGTCGTCGTCGCGCTGCTCCAGCGCGCCCCCGTCGACGTCGCAGACGCCTTCGCGCTCAGGCGGATTGGACTCCACGTGGTAGACGTGGCCCTCCGGGCAGACCCGCCGGCCCGAGATCCGCTCGACCACGACATCGTCGTCGGCCTCGATGAGCAGCACGGCGGTGACCCGGCGGCTGCGGCGCCCGAGCGCCGCGTCGAGCATGTCGGCCTGGCCCACCGTGCGCGGGAAGCCATCGAGCAGGAAGCCGTCGTCACCCTCGGCGTCGACGCGCTCGAGCAGGACCTTGCAGACCACGTCGTCCGCGACGAGGTCGCCGGCGGCGATGGTCTTCGCGATCTGGCGGCCCAGGTCGGAGTCCTCCTTGCGGGCGGCGCGCATCATGTCCCCCGTCGCGAGGTACGGCAGGTCGAAGTCCTCGACGAGGCGCTCGGCCTGGGTGCCCTTGCCCGCGCCGGGCGGTCCGATGAGGATGAGGTTCAGCTCGGCCATGGAGACCGCGGCAGCCTACTTGACGCCTCCCGTCCGCGACCGGCGACGCGCTTCGCCGGCTGATCGGCGAGCCCGGTCAGCGACTCGGTGGGCCGGCGACGATCACGCCGGGTCGCCGCGGAGCTGTAGTCGCGGATCGGCCGCGGTGACGACCACACGGCGACTGGCGCTCCGGCTGCACCCCGCCGCTGGGCGGGCCTTCCGTGAAGTCCCGGTGCCGGCGAAGTGACTTGCGGAATCGGTGCGCCCAGCGCCGTCCGACCGCCGCGGCCGCTGCCGGAGTCCATTCGGACGAACCGCACACGGAGCTCCAGTCGCGATCTGGTCGCCGGGGCGACCACCAGGCGACTGACGCCCATCCGCCTGGGTCACCCGTCGGAGCTCCAGTCGCGAACTGGTCGCCGGGACGACCACCAGGCGACTGACGCCCTCAGCTGCCTCGCCGCCGGGCAGGGCGTCGCCGCCCGTCACCGCGCGGCCCCCGGCGAAGTCCGGCAGACCGGACTGCCCCCTCCTACCGGCTTTGGGCCGTCGGGTCCTCGCCGGCTCGATCGGGTTCTCGCCCGCCCGGGCTCGCAAGCTCCCCTCCTACCGGCTTTCGGCCGTCGGTCCCTCGCAAGCTGCGACCTGCGGACGACGCTATTTCAGGAACCCCTCGTAGTTGCGCATCATCAGCTGCGCCTCGAGCTGCTTCATCGTGTCGAGCGCCACGCCGACGACGATGAGGATCGACGTGCCGCCGAAGTAGAAGTTCGCCGACGTCTGGTTGATGAGGATGGTCGGCAGGGCCGCGACCGCGGCGAGGTACAGCGCACCCGGGAAGGTCAGCCGGGCGAGGATGCGATCGAGGTACTCCGCGGTGGGCCGGCCCGGGCGCACGCCGGGGATGAAGCCCCCGTACTTCTTCAGGTTGTCGGCCTGCTCGACCGGGTTGAAGGTGATGGCCGTGTAGAAGTACGTGAAGAGGACGATGAAGATCGTCTCCCCGAGGATGTAGGGCCAGTTGCTCGGGTTGAAGAAGTTCGCCAGACCCTGCAGGGAGGGCACGAGCGAGCCGAGCGTCGGTGGGAAGGCCATGATCGACGCGGCGAAGATGACCGGGATGACGCCGGCCATGTTGACGCGCAGGGGCAGGTAGGTCTTGCCGCCGCCGGCCATGCGCCGGCCGATCACGCGCTTGGCGTACTGCACGGGGATGCGACGCTGCCCCTCCTGGATGAAGACGATGGCGGCGATCACCCCGAGCGCGAGGAACGGCATGATGACGACGAAGACCTTGTCGGAGTTCGTGTACCAGGCCTGCACGCCCTGCGGCAGCCCGGAGGCGATGGACGCGAAGATCATCAGCGAGATGCCGTTGCCGATACCGCGCTGGGTGATCAGCTCGCCCATCCACATGAGCAGCACGCAGCCCGCGGTCATGCAGATGATGATCAGCAGCACGTTGCCCAGCGCGAAGTTCGGGATCACCGACGCCCCCGCGCTCTGCCCCTGCGAGCGGAACAGGAACGTGTAGCCGACGGCCTGCGCGGCCGCGAGCCCGACCGTCAGGTAGCGCGTGTACTGGGTGATGCGCGCCTGCCCGACCTCGCCCTCCTTCTGCAGCTTCTCGAGCGACGGCGAGACGACCGTCAGCAGCTGCAGGATGATCGAGGCCGTGATGTAGGGCATGATCCCGAGCGCGAAGATCGCCACCCGCGACAGCCCGCCGCCCGTGAACAGGTTGAGGAAGTTGAGGATGCCGCCGTTGGCGTAGTTGCCGTTGATGGCCTTGACGGCCTCCGTGTCCACGCCGGGGACGGGGATGTAGGCCCCGAGGCGGTACAGCGCCAGGATGGCGGCCGTGAACGCGAGCTTCTTCCGGATCTCGGGGACGCGGAAGGCGTTGAGGATCGTCGAGAGCACGGGGCCCCTCGGAGGCTACAGCGTCGTGCAGGTCCCGCCGGCGGCCTCGATGGCCTCCCGCGCGGACTTCGAGAAGCCGTGCGCCGAGACGGTGAGCGTCTTGGACAGCTCCCCGCGGCCGAGCACCTTGACCGGCACGTCGCGACGGGTCGCCAGGCCGGCGGCCTTCAGCGACGCGGGCGTCACCTCGGCGCCCGCCTCGAAGCGGGCCTCGAGGTCGGCGAGGTTGACCGGCTGGGTGTGCGTCCGGAACGGCTCGAACGGCATGGACATCTTCTTGTTCGGTCCGCGCAGCTTGCGCATCCGCATGTGGATCGGGTTCTGACCGCCCTCGAAGCGGGCCCGGTCCTTGGCGCCCGAGCGGGAGCCGTAGCCCTTGTGCCCGCGGCCGGACGTCTTGCCGTGGCCGGAGCCGTGGCCGCGGCCGACCCGCTTGCGGTCCTTGCGCGAGCCGGGGGCCGGGGCGAGCGAGTGCAGCCCCACGTCCTCGGCCTTCGTCTCCTCGGGCTCGGCGGCCATCACTTCTCCTCCACGTGGATGAGATGCCGCACGCGGTGGACCATGCCCCGCAGCTGCGGGGAGTCCTCGCGCTCGACGCTCTTGCCGATGCCGCGCAGGCCGAGCGAGCGCAGCGTGTCCCGCTGGGGCTTGTCCGTGCCGTTGGCGGACTTGACCTGCGTGATGTGCAGCGCCATCAGGACCCGGCCTCCTCGGCCTTCGTGTCCTGCGTGCCGGCCTCGGCGTCCTCGGCGGCCTCGTCGTCGCCACCGCCGGTGACGGCCTCGGCGGCACGGTCGAGCAGGCCGGCGGCCGCCTCGGCGACGCCCTCGGCCGCGTCCTTGGCGATGCCGGGCACGCGCTCGGCGACCGCGTCGGGCGTGACGGTGCCGACGACGCCCTCGGCCGCCTCGACGGCCTTCGTGGCGAGGCCCTCCGGCGTCTCCTCGGCGATCTCCTCCGTACGCTCGGCGACGGCGGTGGCGGCACCCTCGGCGGCCGCCTCCGCGCCCTCGGCGGCGCCCGATAGGGTCTCGGCCGCCACCGGCTCCCGGCCGGCGAGGCCGAGCACGGTGTCGATGGACAGGCCGCGCAGCGCGGCGATCTCCTCCGGCTTGCGCAAATCGCGCAACCCGGACTCGGTCGCCCGGACGAGGTTGATCGGGTTCTGCGTGCCCAGCGACTTGGACAGGATGTCGTGGATGCCGGCGAGCTCGAGCACCGCGCGCACCCCGCCGCCGGCGATCACGCCGGTACCGGGTGAGGCCGGCTTGAGCAGCACGCGGCCCGCGCCGAAGACGCCCGTGGTCTGGTGGGTGATCGTCGAGCCGTGCCGCGGCACCTTGAAGAGGTTCTTCTTCGCCCGCTCGACGCCCTTCTGGATCGCCGTCGGGACCTCGTTGGCCTTGCCGTACCCGACGCCGACCGTGCCGTTCTCGTCGCCGACGACCACGAGGGCCGTGAACGAGAAGCGCCGGCCGCCCTTGACGACCTTGGCGACGCGGTTGATCTCCACCACCCGCTCCTGGAGGTCCAGGCCGGCTTGGGAGACGGATCGATCGGGAGCTGCCATGAAAGAAGAGGGTCCTTGGGGGTCTTAGAAGGTGAGGCCGCCCTCGCGGGCGCCGTCGGCGAGGGCCTGCACGCGGCCGTGGTACTGGTAGCCGCCACGGTCGAAGACCGCCGACTCGATCCCGAGGGCCGTCGCGCGCTCGGCGAGCGTCTGGCCGACCTTCGCTGCCTGCTCCTTGCGGCCGAGCGTGCGGATCTCGGCCTCCGTCCAGGAGACGGCGGCCAGCGTGCGGCCGGCGACGTCGTCGACGAGCTGGGCCGACACGCCCCGGTTGGAGCGGAAGACGGAGATGCGCGGGCGCTCGGCGGTCCCGGTGACCTTCGCGCGGACGCGCCGGCGGCGGCGCAGGCGCTGTGAGGGCTTGGTCGTGACGCTCATGCGACCACCTCGGGGGAGGCGGCGCGCCGACCAGCGGTGGTCGAAGTACCGATCATCATGCGCGCTTGCCGACCTTGCGGATGATGTGCTCGCCCTCGTAGCGGATGCCCTTGCCCTTGTAGGGCTCGGGCGGCCGCTGCTTGCGGATGATCGCCGCGGTCTCGCCGACGACCTGCTTGGAGTTGCCCTTCACGACGATGCGCGTGGGCACCGGCACCTCGAACTCGATGCCCTTCGGCGCCGGGATGCGCACGGGGTGCGAGTAGCCCAGGGCGAGCTCGAGGTCGGCACCCTTGAGCTGCGCGCGGTAGCCGACGCCCTGGATCTCGAGCGTCTTGGCGAAGCCGGTCGTGACGCCCTCGACCATGTTGGCCACCAGGGAGCGCGTGAGCCCGTGCAGGGCGCGGTGCTCGGCGCGGTCGGTCGGGCGCGTGACGAGCACTTCCTCACCCTCCTGCGCGACCGCGATCTCGCGGTTCTTGCGCTCGTGGAGATCACCGCGCGGGCCGGCCACGCGGACCACTTCGGGTTCCACGGTGACGGTGACGCCGGTCGGGACCGGGATGGGCTTTCTGCCGATGCGGGACATGGTGCGACGGTCCAGGCTAGGCGCTACCAGATGTAGGCGACGACCTCGCCGCCCACGCCCTGCTGACGAGCCTCGTGGCCCGTCAGGACGCCGTTGGAGGTGGACAGGATGGCGGTGCCCATGCCGCCGAGGACCTTGGGCACGGACTTGGAGTCCACGTACGTGCGCCGGCCGGGCCGCGAGACGCGCTTGAGCCCGGAGATCACCGAGACGCGGGCCTCCGTGTACTTGAGCTCGACGCGCAGGGTCACGCCCGGGCCGTCCGTCGGCTCGTGGGTCTCGTAGCCGCGGATGTAGCCCTGCTCGGCGAGGACGCGGGCGACCTCGACCTTGAGCTTGGACGACGGCAGCTCCACGGTCTCGTGGGCCGCGGTGATGCCGTTGCGGATCCGGGTGAGGAAGTCCGCGATGGGGTCGGTCATCGACATGCGTCTACCAGCTCGACTTCGTCATGCCGGGCACATAGCCGTCGTGGGCGAGCTCGCGCAGGCAGATGCGGCACATGCCGAACTTGCGGTACACCGAGCGCGCCCGGCCGCAGCGGCGGCAGCGGGTGTACTCGCGGGTCTTGTACTTCGCGGGGCGCTGCTGTCGCACCCACTGTGAGGTCTTCGCCATGGTGGTCAGCGCTCCGGGTTACGCGGGGATCGGTTCGGACTTCAAGGACTCGAAGCCGGCCGGGCGCCCGTCGCGGGCGAACGGCATGCCGAGCGCGTCCAACAGGGTGAACGCCTCCGCATCGGTCTTCGCGGATGTGGTGATCGTGACGTCGAGACCGCGCACCTGGTCGATCTCGTCGTAGTCGATCTCGGGAAAGATGATCTGCTCGCGGACGCCCATGGAGTAGTTGCCGCGCCCGTCGAAGGACCGCGGGCTCAGGCCGCGGAAGTCGCGGATGCGCGGGATCGCGATGGACGTCAGGCGGTCGAGGAACTCGTAGGCGCGCACGTCGCGCAGCGTCGCGGTGAGGCCGACCGGCATGCCCTCGCGGACCTTGAACTGGGCGACGGACTTGCGCGCACGGCGGACGTTGGGCTTCTGGCCGGCGATCACGCCGAGCTGCGTCTGCGCGTTCTCGAGCATGCCGCGGTCCTGCTTGGCCTCGCCCACGCCCATGTTGAGCGTGATCTTCTCGAGCTTCGGGACCTCCATGACCGACGTGTAGCCGAACTTCTCCTGGAGGGCTCCGCGCACGGATTCGAGGTAGATGGTCTTCATGCGGGCCGTGGCCATGTCAGTCGAGCTCCGTCTGCGACCGCTTGGCAACGCGCACGCGGCGCCCGTCGTCGCGGCGGATGACGCCGACGCGGGTCGGCTTGTTGTCCTTGGGGTCGACCAGGGCCACGTTGGAGACGTGGACGGGACCCTCCTTCTCGATTACGCCGGCGGCCGCGTTCGGGTTGCCCGGCGTGGGGCGCTGGTGGCGCTTGACGACGTTGACGCCGGCCACGACGACCTTCTCGCGGCGTACGTCGACGCGCAGGACCTTGCCGGTCTTGCCCTTGTCCTTGCCCGAGGTCACGACCACGGTGTCGTCCGTCTTGATGCGCAGGCCTCTCGCCATGACTAGAGGACCTCCGGCGCGAGGGAGACGATGCGCATGTAGCCGCCGTCGCGCAGCTCGCGGGCGACCGGGCCGAAGATGCGGGTGCCGCGCGGGGTGCCGGCGGCGTCGATGATCACCGCGGCGTTCTCGTCGAAGGCGATGTAGGTGCCGTCCGCGCGCCCGAACTCCTTGCGCGTGCGCACGACGACGGCCTTGACGACCTCGCCCTTCTTGACCGTGCCCTGGGGTACGGCCTGCTTGACGGCGGCGACGATGACGTCCCCGACCCCGGCGTAGCGGCGCTTGGAGCCGCCGACGACCCGGATGCAGAGCAGCTCGCGCGCGCCCGTGTTGTCGGCGACCCGGAGGCGGGACTCGTTCTGGATCATCGTGCGCGCTCCAGGACCTCGTCGAGGCGCCAGCGCTTCAGGCGCGACAGCGGCCGCGACTCGACCACGCGCACGCGGTCGCCGGCGTTGGCGTCGTTGGCCTCGTCGTGCGCGTGCAGCGTCGTGGAGGACCGGATGGTCTTCTGGTATCGGCGGTGCCGGCGGGCGGTCTCGATGCGGACGGTGATCGTCTTGTCGGCCTTGTCGGAGACCACGATGCCCGTGCGCAGCTTGGCCGCGCCCTTGGCGTGCTCGGTCGGCTCCGGCGGCGGCGTGGTCTCGCGCTCGGCGCGCTTGGCCTTCAGCCGCGCCCGGTAGCGGCGCCGCTGCGCGGCCTTCTGGGCGCGCGCCTCGGCCCGGGCCTCGGGCGTCGGCGCCCGCCGCGGGCCGCGCTTGGCGACGGCCGCGCCGCGGCGGGCCTGACGGCGCGCCTTGGGGTCGAGCACCGGCGCCGGCTCCGCGGAGCTGGGCGTGGCCGTCTCGGCGACGTCGGCGGTCGGCTCGGTCTCGGGGGTCTCTTCGGAGTTCTGGGAGGTGTCTGACATCAGGAGGCGTTCGTCGGGGTGGAAGTCGGGTCGAGGCCGCGCTGGCGCGCCACGGTGAGGGCGCGGGCGAGGTCGCGGCGGACGTTGCCGAGGCGCGCGACGTTCTCCAGCTCACCCGTGGCGTGCTGCATGCGCAGGCCGAAGTGGTCGCGCCGGGTCGTCGCGATGTGCTCGCGCAGGTCGTCGTCGTTGAGGTCTCGGAGGTCCTTGGCCTTCATGGCTTCAGTACGCGTCCTCTCGCAGGACGAACTTCGTCTTCACGGGCAGCTTGCGACCCGCCAGGCGCATCGCCTCGCGGGCGAGCTCCTCGTCGACGCCGGCCAGCTCGAACATCACGCGGCCCGGCTTGACGACCGCGACCCACCCCTCGGGGTTGCCCTTGCCGGAACCCATGCGGGTCTCGGCGGGCTTCTTGGTCACGGGCTTGTCAGGGTAGACGTTGATCCACACCTTGCCGCCGCGCTTGATCTTGCGGGTCATCGCGATGCGGGCGGCCTCGATCTGGCGGTTGGTGAGCCACGCCGCCTCGAGGGTCTTCAGCCCGTACTCGCCGAACTGCACGGACGGCTGGGCGCGGGTGAGCCCGCGCTTTCGCCCTCGGTGCTGCTTGCGGTGCTTGACCCGCTTGGGAGACAGCATCAGCGCGAGATCCCTCCGGAGAGATCGGGCCGGTCGCGTCCGCCGCGGCCGCCGCCCTGGCCGCCGCGGCCGCCGCCGCCGCCTCCGCGGCCACCGCCGCCGAAGCCGCCGCCACCGCCGCGACCACCGCCGGACCCCCCG
>JBBSPV010000052.1:0-24222 GCA_038258425.1 Solirubrobacterales bacterium
CCGCGCCGCGCGGCGGCCGCGCGGGCGGCGAACCGGGCCGCGGGCCGTCACGCCGCCCGGCCGCTGACCGCCGGCGCCGAGGGCGCGATCGACGAGGCGATCCTCGCGGTCGTCGAGGCCGCCGAGCCGGCCGTCGGGCGCACCCGCTGCGTCGAGGTGCTGCGGGGCGCCCGCTCGAAGGTCGTCGTCGCCGCCGGGTACGACGGACTGCGCGGCTACGGGACCCTGGGCCACCTCTCGAGCGCGTCCGTCCTGGGCCGGGTCGACGCGCTGCTGGCCTCGGGCACCCTGCGCTCGACCGGCGGGCGCTTTCCGAAGCTCGAGGTCGTCTAGTGGCCCTGCGGGTGGGGGTCCTGGCCTCCGGGGAGGGCACGAACCTCCAGGCCCTGCTCGACGAGGTCCACGGCCGCGACGAGGTCGAGCTCGTCGCGGTCGGCTCGGACAAGCCGGCGGCCCGGGCCCTGGAGCGCGCTCGCAAGGCCCGGGTCCCGGTGGCCGCCTTCGCGCTCGACGGCCACGACGGCGATCGCGAGGCGCGCGACACCGCCATGGCCGACTGGCTCGCGCACGCGGGTACGGAGCTCGTCGTGCTCGCGGGCTACATGGCGCTGCTGACCCCGGGCTTTCTGGCCCGCTTCCCGGCCGGGGTCATAAACGTCCACCCGGCGCTGCTGCCGGCCTTTCCCGGCCTGCAGGCGATCGAGCAGGCGCTCGCCTACGGCGTCAAGGTCTTCGGCGTCACCGTCCACTACGTCGACGAGGGTGTGGACTCCGGCCCGATCGTCGCCCAGCGCGCGCTCGAGCTGCCGGCCGCCACGACGGCCGCCGAGGTCCGCGACGCGCTGCGTCCGCTCGAGCACGACCTCCTGTGCAGGGCCGTGCGGGCGATCGCCGCAGGCGTCGTCGCCCCCGATCCGGCGCACCCCCGGCGGATCCTGGGCGGCGAGTAATGTCCCGCGGGTGACCCGGCCAGGCGACGTGCGGATCCAGCGGGCGCTGCTGTCCGTGTCGGACAAGACGGGGATCGTCGACTTCGCGCGCGAGCTCGCCGGCCTCGGCGTGGAGCTCGTCTCCACCGGCGGCACCGCCACCGTGCTGCGCGAGGCGGGGCTCGAGGTCCGCTCGATCTCGGACCTCACGGGTTTCCCGGAGATCATGGACGGCCGGGTCAAGACCCTGCATCCGAAGCTCTACGCCGGCCTGCTCGCCCGGCGCGACGACCCGGCGCACATGGTCGCCGCCGAGGACCACGCGATCGAGTTCGTGGACCTCGTCTGCGTCAACCTCTACCCGTTCGAGGCGACCGCCTCGCGGCGCGGGGTGGGGAAGGACGAGAGCCTCGAGAACATCGACATCGGCGGCCCGACCATGGTCCGCGCGGCGGCCAAGAACTTCGCCTTCTCCGGCGTCGTGACCTCGCCCGAGAGCTACGACGCCGTGCTGGCCGAGCTCAAGGACACCGGCGGCAAGCTCTCGATGTCGACGCGCGAGAACCTCGCGGCCGAGGCCTTCACCTACACGGCCCGCTACGACTCGGCGATCGCGCGCTGGTTCGTCGAGCGCCGGGATGACGACTTCCCGGGCATGCTCATCAACGCCTACGAGAAGATCACCGACCTCGCCTACGGCGAGAACCCGCACCAGCGCGGCGCCTACTACGCCCAGGTCGGTTCGCGCATGCACCTGCTCTCCATGGTGCGCCAGCTCGGCGGCAAGGACCTGTCCTTCAACAACGTCCTGGACCTCAACGGCGCGCGGGCCCTGATCGAGGAGTTCGAGCTGCCCGCCTGCGCGATCATCAAGCACGGAAACCCGTGCGGCTGCGCGGTCGGCGGCAGCGCGGTCGAGGCCTACCGCAAGGCCTTCGCGTGCGACCCGATGTCGGCCTTCGGCGGCGTGCTGTGCTTCAACCGCGCGGTCGACGCCGACGTCGCCGGGGCCGTGGTCGAGCAGTTCGCCGAGGTCGTGTTCGCGCCGGAGTTCGAGCCCAAGGCGCTCGAGCTCTTGGCCGCCAAGCCGAGCATCCGCCTGCTCGAGGACACGGAGCGCCGCCGGCCCAACGTCGGCGAGCGCGACTACAAGCGCGTGCTCGGCGGCGTGCTCGTGCAGGACCGCGACATCGACCTCGAGGACCGCTCCGCCATGCAGGTGGTCACGGACCGCAAGCCGACAGAGGCCGAGTGGGGCGAGATGCTCTTCGCCTGGAAGGTCTGCAAGCACGTGCGTTCCAACGCGATCGTGCTGACCACCGACCTCGCCACGGTCGGCATCGGCGCGGGGCAGATGAGCCGTGTGGACTCGGTCCGCCTCGCGCTCGAGAAGGCCACCGCGGCCGGCGCGACGCTCGACGGCGTGGCGCTCGCGTCAGACGCCTTCTTCCCGTTCGCCGACGGCCCGCAGCTCGCGATCGATCACGGCGCGGGCTGCATCATCCAGCCCGGCGGCTCCAAGCGCGACCCCGAGGTCGTCGAGGCCGCGGACGCCGCCGGCATCTCCATGGTCTTCACCGGCCGGCGTCACTTCAAGCACTGAGCGGCGGTCGCTTCAGATGCCCCGCGCCCCGTCTTCGCCTGCAGCTCGTCGATGCGCTTGGACGCGTCGGCCTTGGAGAGCGTCGGATCGACCGGCTCGTCAGCCTCCTGGGACAGCGTCTCGAGGTAGGACGCCTGGGCGCCCGTCATCTCCTCGTCGCCCGTCACCCACTGCTCCGGATCCGTTTCGGTGTTGGTCGTATCGCTCATGCGGAGCGGGTTCCCGGTCCGACCGGATCGAACACCTGTTCGGGCGCGGACTTGGCCAACCGGGCGCGTCCGCGTAGGCTCGCGCGCAGCGACGTCGAGAGGAGCGCAGCCCATGATCGAGATCGTCCCGGTGGCGGTGGGGCCCGGAGCCGGCGCGACGGTCGAGGGTCCGGCCGGCGGCCCGCTGACCTTCAAGGTCCGCGGCGAGCACACGGGCGGCCGGCTGACGGCCTTCGAGAACCTCGTCGCGCCCGGCCAGGGACCCCCGCTGCACGTGCACGCCGGCGAGGATGAGGTCCTGTACGTGCTCGCCGGCGAGATGCGCTTCCGGCTCGGCACCGAGGTCGTCGAGGCGCCCGCCGGCGCCTTCGTGTTCGTCCCGCGTGGCACGCCGCACTGCTTCCGCAACGTCGGGGACGATCCGGCGAGGCTGCTCATCCTCTTCACTCCCGCCGGGATGGAGACGTTCTTCGACCGCTTCTCGGCGCTGCCCGGCGTCGACGCCGACGCGTTCCAGCGCCTCGGGAGCGACCTGGGGATGGACGTCGTGGGGCCGCCGCTGGCGGGTGACTAGACCTCGGCGTGCTCCTCGAGGAAGCCGAGCACCGCGGCGTTGAACTCGTCCGCCCGCTCGAGGTTCATCGCGTGCCCGACCCCGCGCAGCACGGTCAGCCGGGAGCCGGGGATGCGCTGGGCGACCTCCTCGCCCTTCCAGGGCGGGATGAGCAGGTCGCGGTCGGCGGCGATGACGTGGGCGGGCATGGTGAGCTCGGGCAGGCGGTCCAGCACGTCGTGGTGCTCCATGGCGCGCATCTGGCGCAGCATCGCCTCGAGCTCCTGGGGATGCGGGTTCTCGAGGTTCATCCGCTTCATCTCCGCGATGCCGGCCTCGGACTCGAAGACGCGTTCGGTCAGGGTCAGCAGCATGAGCTCGTCCAGCAGCTCCTCGCGTGAGCCGCGGACGGCCTCGCGCTCCCACGTCCAGGCCCGCAGTCGCGCCCAGGCGGGGGCGAAGCGCGCCCAGGTGGCGGCGAGGGTGAGGCTGCGGACCCGCTCGGGCGCGCGCAGCGCGACGTGCTGGGCGATGGCCGAGCCGAGCGACACGCCGAGCAGGTGGAAGCGCGGCAGCTCGAGCGCGTCGGCCAGGGCCAGGGTGTCGGTGGCCATGTCGGTCACGGCGTAGTCGGCCTCGGCGCGCGAGGAGCGTCCGACGTCGCGGTTGTCGAAGAGGACGACCTGCATGCGGGCCGCCAGCGGGTCGAGCTGCATCCCGAAGGCCTGGCTGTCGGAGGCGAGGCCCATGACGCACAGCAGGGGCGGCCCGCTGCCGTGGACCTCGTAGTGGAGGGTGAGCCCGTTGACGTCGGCGGTCGGCACGGCGGCGCGCGATCCTACTCGCGTAGGGTGGCGGCGATGGAGCCCAAGACCATCGCCCAGGGCGTCGCCGCCGGCCGCGTCGCCTTCGGCGTCGCCATGCTCGCCGTCCCTGGCCGGATCGCCTCCAGCTGGGTCGGGCCGAGGGCCGACAACCCGTCCGGGCACGTCATCGTCCGCGGCTTCGGCGCGCGCGACGTCGCGCTCGGCGTGGGTGCCCTCGCCGCCCTGCAGCGCGGCGAGGGCGTGCGACCGTGGCTGATCGCGGCCACCGCCGGCGACCTCTCGGACATGGTCGCGACGGCGGTCGGCGGCCGCGAGCTCCCGCGCAACGGGCTCATCGGCACGGCCGTGCTGGCCGGCGCCGCCGCCGGGGTCGGGGCCTGGCTGTCGGCTCAGGACTGGTAGAGCGCCCGCGACATCACGGCGATCAGCGTCTCCGCGACGCGGTCCGGCGACGCGGGCTGGGCGCCGTTGAACGAGTGGTAGAGGTAGCGCTCGGTCATCCACACGAGTGCCTTGGCCGTCTCGGCCGGCTCGATCGGGGCGATGACGCCCGCCCGCACCTCATGGGCGATGCGCTCCGCCGCCGTGTCGATGAAGAACTGCAGCAGCGCCGCGTAGGCCTCCTCGACGTCCGGGTCGTCCACGGCCGCGTCGGCGAGCGCGCGGACCATCGGGCCGTGTTGTGCGTAGACGCCGACGACACCCTCGAGCGCCTCGCGCAGCCGCTGCGGGCTGTCGCCGTCCGCCGCATACCAGCGCTGGGCGACGGCATAGAGCTCGCCGCGCAGATCGTCCACGACGCGCAGGACGAGCGCGTGGCGGTCCTTGAAGTACACGTAGAACGAGGGCCGCGACAGGCCGGTGCGGCGCATGACGTCGTCGACCGTGAGCTCGCGGAACGGCCGCTCGCGCAGGAGCGCCCGCGCCGCGTCGATGATCTCGCGCTGCGCGGCCTCCGGCGTCCGGCGGCGCCGGCGGACCGCGCCGTCGTCCTCCCGGGAGGGCACGCGCGCAATGTAGCGAGCGGGATAGACTTCGCCGCCTGGGTCGCTAGCTCAACGGCAGAGCAAGGGACTTCAAGACAACGGAGCGCCAGACCGGAGACGGCTGGTACGTCGGCGGCTATTTGCTGGGACCCCCTGAGAGCCTGAGGTACTCGACGAGTGACAATCCTCAGGATTGGGCGATCAGCAGGCAACCCGCATCCGCGGAGAGCCCTCAGAGGCCATACGCCGCCCGCCCTAACGCGCGGTCCGCGATCAGCGGGCCGGACCGAGGGTGAAGAGATGGTCCAGACCGCAACGCGCCGCCACGGCGGCGAGGCCGGTGAAAGCCGGTGCGGCAGGTTAATCCCGAGGTTCTGGGTTCGAATCCCAGGCGACCCACTCGCTCCTATGCTCGGCTCGTCAGCGCCCCCATGGTGTAGCGGTTAGCACGTCAGCCTTTCACGCTGATAGGAGGGGTTCGAGTCCCCTTGGGGGTATCGCCGGGCCGCGGCATGGTCGGGGCGCGGCATGGTCGGGGCAGAAGGCGGACGCGTGACCGCAGACCGCCTCTCACCCGCCTCCTGCTCCGGTGGCGAGCGCCTCAGCGCGTGGAGGACGTGGTCGGTCCCGACGTCGCCACGAAGGTCGCGCGGGCGCGCAGCTTCGGCCTGGCGCGCGCCCGCAGGGCGCGGCGGCCCTTGGCGGTGAGCCTGACGCGGACGCGATGCGCGCCGGCGCGCGTGTAGGTCACGCGCGCACCCCCGATCCGCACCGTGCGCCTGCCCCGCAGCTCGAGCCGGACGCTGAGCGTGCCCGGCAACGTGCTCGTGTAGCGCACGACGAACGGCCTGACCCGCGCAGCCTTGCGGCCGCTCAGCCGCTTGAAGCGCCTGATCACGGCCTTGACGAGCGGGGCGGTGGACGTCGGCTTGATCGCGGGCGGCGGCGGGGGGGTGGGGGCGGCCGTCGTGCGTGCGGCGGGGGCGGTGGGCGCTGCAGCGGTGGGCGGGGGCGCCGGAGGCGGGACGACGCGCCACAGCGCGCCGGCCGACGCCGCGTTGCCGGCCGCGTCGGTGGCGCGCAGCACCGCGCCGTGGGCCCCGCCGCCGAGTCCGGTGAGGGTCCACGACGAAGCGCACGCCCGCGCGGCACCGCGGTCGAGGCTGCACGTCACCGCGGCGCCCGGCTCGGTGGTCCAGGCGATGCGGGCCGACCCGCTGGTGGTACTCGTCGCCGGCACGGCGGTCAGCCGCAGCGCGGGGGGCACGGTGTCGACGGTGAAGCTCCGCGTGGTCGGATCGCTGAGATGCGGGGTGGTCGCCCGCACGGCGAAGGTGTGCGGGCCCTGGGGGAGGTTCGAGTATGTCCGCGACGACGTGCACGGCGACCACGCCGATCCGTCGAGTCGGCATTCCGCGCCTCCGGCCCCGAAGGTGAACGTGGCCGTGGTCGAGGCGAGCAGGCCGTTCGGACCGCTGACCACTGGCACCGGCGCGGTTAGGCGGACGGTGAACTTCGTCGTGGTGACGCTGGGGTTGCCGGCTGTGTCCGTGGCCCGCGCCCGGAACACGTGCTCGCCGGAGTCGACGCGGGTGAACGTGACGCTGGGGCCGCAGCTCACCCAAGTGTCGTCGTCGAGGGCGCAATCGAGCGTCGCGCCGTCGCCGGCGACCGTGAAGTGCGGCTCGTCTGGCTCGCCGGTCGGGCCGGCGATCTCGGGCGGAGCCGGCGCCTCGGTGTCGGTCACCCACGTGTGCGTGACCGCAGCGCTGCGGTGCTCCTCTCGGTCGACGGCGATGACCGTGAAGGTGTGCGGGCCGTCGGAGTCGACCGTCACGGGCTGGGGCGAGTCGCAGGGCTCGACCGCCTCGCCGTCGAGCTGACAGTCGAGGTGCTCGACGTCGGAGGTGCCCGGCCCGTCGTCCTCGGTCTGCCAGGCGAACTCGGCCAACCGGCTGTTGGCGAGGGGCGAGGGCGCGCTCGTGACTACCACGCGGGGCGGCCCGTCGACGGTCCAGTCGTACGTGTCAGTACCGGTGTTGCCGGCCGCGTCCGTGGCCCGAACGACCAATCGGTGCTTTAGATCGTCGAGTCCGGTCACGGTGATGGGGGAGGCGCAGGCCTTGGCGGCTGCATCGTCGAGCTGGCAGGTGATCGTGGCGCTCGGGTCGTCGCCGGAGAAGACGAAGGTCGCCTCGCGGCTCTCGGTCAGCAGCGCCGGAACGGTGCCGAACCTGACCGCTGGCGCCGCGGTGTCCACCGCCCAGGAATAGCCGGTCGGCACGGATTCCACGTTGCCCGCGGGATCCGTCGCCCGCACCTGGAGCGCGTGGGGCCCGTCATCGTCCCCCACCGTCACCGCGTACGGGCTCTCGCACGGCTCGTATCCATCGCCGTCGAGCTGGCACTCGAACGTCGAGCCGGGCTCGGCGTGGAAGCGGAACGTCGCGTCCAGGCGATTCGTCGCCGGTCCGGGCCCGGCGTCGAACGTCGTGTCTGGGGGCGTCCGGTCCACGGTGACGCTCGTGGTCGCCGGCGTCAGATCGGTGTTCGGATGGGGGTCGACCGCCCGGACGGCGAACTGGTGCCGGCCCTCCGGGAGGTCGTCGTAGCGCTTGGGCGACGGGCATGACTCCCACTCAGCACCGTCGAGCTGGCACTCGAAGGTCGAGTTCGGCTCGCTGGAGTGGAAGGCGAAGCTCGCCGACGTCGCCTGCGTCGGGGTCGTCGGGGAGGCGTCCAGGACGGTGTTCGGACGCGTGTCGTCGAGCACGGCGAGGGCTCTGAACGCGTTGAGGCGGCCGCCCGAGACCGTCAGTCGCGTCGGTTCGGAGATCGCATCGACGCCCTCCATCAGGGCCCGTTTGACGTCGGTCACCGTCGCGCTCGGATGCGCCGAGAACAGCAGTGCAGCCGCCCCTGCGACGTGCGGCGCAGCCTCAGATGTACCGGTGCCCTCGGAGTAGCCACCTCCCCTCTCGGTCGAGAGAATGGCCGTGCCGGGTGCCCAGAGATCGACGCTGGCGGCACCGTAGTTCGAGTAGGTGTAGGGCGTGTCGCTGGTTCCCCGCGTCGCACCGACACAGACGACGTTGGGGAGCCCATACGAGCACGGATACGAGGCGGCGCCGGTGGCGTCGACATCGCGACCGTGGCCGTCGGCCGTCGTGCCGTTGCCGGCGGCGGCGACGACGAGCATCTGCGGGTTGCGGGCGATCGCGTCGTAGACGGCCTGTGAGTAGTACGACTGGGTGCCGGTGGGCACCGGGGTGGCGATCGAGAGATTCGCGATCCTCGTCCCGGCGGCGGCAGCGTCACTGATGGCCCGAGCCTGAGCGGCCGTCGAACACACGAGCCTCGGCTGGGCCGGCGTGGCCGGTGGGGTGGCGGGTGCGGCGGCCTCGTAGTCGCAGGCCCTGTAGGACCGGAGCGTCGAACGCCAGGTCACGCCGGCGATGCCCAGTTGGTTCCCGCCTCTCGCCGCGGCGATGCCGGCCACATGAGTGCCGTGTCCATCCACGTCGTCATCACCGCTGACCGCGAGGTCCGGATGGCTCAGGTCCACGCCAGAGTCGATGACGGCGACGCTGAGGCGCGTGTCCCCGGTGGTGTAGTCCCAGGCTCGGGGAGCGTCGACTCGGGCGAGCGCAGGCTGACCCGGGTCGGCGTACTGCGGATCATCCGCCCCCAGGGCCGGATAGGCCGCATAGTTCGGCTCCGCATACGCGACTCCGGGTTGCGATTCGAGGATCCTGGTCGCGTCCCGGACGTCCGTTCCGCGCGGTATCTCGACCAACTGCGTCTGCGAATCCCCCAGCGTCGATTTGAGATCGGCGTTCGCGGAATCGCGTGCCCGCACGCGCGTGGACGCGCCCGCGCCGGCGGAGAACCCGACCACGACCTGATCCGGGACGACCTCGGCCGGCGGTCCGGGGAAGCCGGCACCGGGCAGTGATGGCGCGGCGAGGCTCGCGGCCTGGGCGCCGGTGGGAAGCGCCCACAGAAGGAGCGCGGCGAGGAGCGGACATCCGAGCCGGTGCATGGGGCCGTGCCGTGTCGGGGTCCGCAAGTGCCGCATCTGCAGCTGCATCGGCCAACGCGGCGCTCGACCTGAGTCTAGGGACGGGACCCGGGTAGGACCGCAACATGCTCACCATCACGCCCGGCGCCGACGAGGCGCTCGCGATGCTCCGTGATCAGGCCGAGGATCTGCCGCCGGGCGGTGGCGTGCGCGTCACCCGTGACGCGGACGAGGACGGGGCGTCGGGCTTCGCGCTCGGGCTCGTCGAGGCGCCCGAGTCCGACGACATGGTCGTCGACGGCCACGCCCTGGCGGTCTTCGTGGCCGCGGGCGCGGCGGCCGACCTCGAGGACATGGCGCTCGACGGGGAGGTCCACGGCGACCACGTGCACTTCGGCTTCACCCCGCACGAGGCCGAGCCCGGCTGATGCCGAGCCTGCGCCGCCGCCGCACCGGCGCCGACGCCCAGCCGAGCTGGGTGCCCGAGCCCCCGATCGAGATGCCTCCCGGGCACCTTGTGCACGTGCCCGGGCACGGTGAGCTGTTCGTGCGCGACTCCGGCGGGGACGGCCCGCCGGTCCTGCTGCTGCACGGCTGGATGTTCTCCGCCGACCTCAACTGGTGGCCGGCCTACGTCGCGCTGCAAGAGGCCGGCCACCGCGTGCTGGCGCTCGACCACCGCGGGCACGGCCGCGGCCTGCGCATGCAGATGCCGTTCCGCCTCACCGACTGCGCGGAGGACGCCGCCGCCCTGCTCGAGACGCTCGACGTCGGCCCGGTCACCGCCGTCGGCTACTCCATGGGCGGCCCGATCGCGCAGCTACTGGCCGGCGACCATCCCGACCGCGTGTCCGGCGTCGTCCTGTGCGCGACCTCGGCGTACTGGACCTCCCTGCGCCAGAAGGTCGTCTGGCGCACGTTGGCCTTCCTGCGGCTCGGCCTCGCGCTCGCCCCCGACCGACTGTGGCGCTCCGGGTTGCGCAGCGCCGGCTTTCCGGACTCGGCCCAGACCACCTGGACGGTGGCCGAGCTCACGCGCGGCTCTGCGGCCGACCTCGCGGAGGCCGGCCGGGAGCTGTCGCGCTTCGACTCGCGGCCGTGGCTCGCCGACCGGGTGACCCAGCCGGCGGCGGTGGTGGTGACCACGAAGGACGACGGCGTCCCGCCGGCCCATCAGCGCAAGCTCGCCGCCCTGCTCGGCGCACCGACGTTCGAGGTCGCCGGCGACCACTACGCGGTGATCGCCAGGCGCGACGAGTTCAACGCCGCGCTGCTGCGCGCGCTTGCCGCGATCGGGGCGGCGGCGGCGGCGGGCCGGGCCGCCGCGTAGCCTGTCGGCAGGGGCGGTTAGCTCAGCTGGTCAGAGCGCCTGCCTTACAAGCAGGAGGTCCCCGGTTCGAGCCCGGGACTGCCCATCCTCCGCTTCGCGCGTCCACGCCGGAGGTGTGAGGCTCAAGGCGCCTCCGAACAGCGGTGACCGACAGCGGGGACGCGGGCATGGCCCAGAAGGTGCTCATAAATCTGGCGACGGGGTGGGAGGACGGCGAGCGGGTCACCGTGGCCTTGGCGGCCCGCCGATGCTCGAGTGGCTCGGGGACGAGGCCCGTACGGTCTTCAGCTACTGACCTCGGCGAGCTTGAACCGTTGCCCCGCGGCGCGGGTCGAAGATCGATGATGGTTTCGGCCGTCGAGCCCGAACAAGCCCCCCTGCTCGCGCGGCCGTACTACCGCGCGGAGGGCACGAGCCCGATCGTGACGTCGCTCGCGCACGTGCCCGAGGCGCTCGAGGTGGCGATGCCGTTCGTGTCCGTCGTGCTCGGGCCGGGTGCGGTCGATGTGCGTACGAAGGAGCTGGTGATCGTTCGCACCTCGGTGCTGCTGGAGTGCCGGTACTGCGTCGAGACGCACTCGGCGGTGGCCCTCGACAGCGACGTGTCGGCCGCCGAGCTGCGGCTCCTGCGCTCGGCCGGCACCGCCGTCGCGCTCGACTCGGAACGCGAGCGGGTGCTCCTGGCCTGGGTCGATGCGGTGGCGGGCGGGCGTGGGAGCGTGCCGGCCCCGCTGGGCGAGCGGCTGCGGGAGCACTACGCGGAGCCGGAGGTCGTGGAGCTGACGCTGCTGTG
Source organism: Solirubrobacterales bacterium (assembly GCA_038258425.1). Taxonomy (GTDB): domain Bacteria; phylum Actinomycetota; class Thermoleophilia; order Solirubrobacterales; family Solirubrobacteraceae; genus DATLGB01. The sequence continues at coordinate 11,252 of JBBSPV010000052.1, forward strand.
TGCGGCGACGATGATGCTCAACCGCTACTGCACGGCGCTCGATCTGCCGACGAACCCGGCGACGCTGGAGCGCCTCACGCGAGAGGACCTGGCGTGAGCGCGGTTGTTGAGGCAATCCGGGCTGAGCGGCTCGGCGGCCGGCTGTGGTTGTACGCGAACTACCACTGCAATCTGCGCTGCATGTACTGCCTGACCGAGTCGGCGCCGGGCGTGCCACGGCGACTGCTCGACCCCGAGACGATGGTGCAACGGGGGCGCGAAGCGCGGGAGCTCGGCTTCACGGGCCTGGGCGTGACCGGCGGAGAGCCGTTCCTGCTGGACTGGATGCCCGAGGTCGTCGCCGAGTTGGCCGGGATCCTCCCGGTCGTCGTGCTCTCCAACGGCACGCTGTTCGAGGGGCGGCGGCTGGCCGCGCTGGAGCGGCTCGCCGGGCTGCCGGTGTCGATTCAGATCTCGCTCGACCGTCCGGAGGCCGAGGCCAACGACGAGATGCGCGGTCCGGAGAACTTCGCGAAGGTCATCGAGGCCGTTCCGCGACTGGTGGAGCGCGGGATCCGGGTGCGGATCGCGACGACGCTGGAGGACCCGGCGGCCTACGACCCGGACGAGCGGGACCGTCTGTGCGCGCTGCACCGGGCCCTCGGCGTCCCCGACGAGGATCACGTCGTGCGTCCGATCGTTCGCAGGGGTCGCGCCGTCGCCGGTGACCTCGGGGTGGTGGCGGGCTTCGGCGAGCTCGAACCGGAGCTCACGCTCACCGCCGACGGGGCGTTCGCGAGCCCGTTCGGCCCGACCATCCGCGGGGGGCGGCTGGACACGGACCTGCTCGTGACGCGCACCACCGCGCCGCTGTCGGTGCCGGCCGCCGCTCTCGCAGGCCTGGCCGGGGGCCGCGACGGCGGACGGGACGCGCGGCTCGGGATCCGCTGAGCGTGAATGGCCACGGACGTCCGGTCGGACGTCGAAGCGACTGAGAGGAACGATTCATGAGCGGCCACACCGAGTCTGCAGCCACCGCATCGCGCACCCCGATCGCCGACCCGGGCGCGATGGCGCGCGGGCTGGCCGTGCTCCGCATCTTCTTCGGGCTCATCCTCTTCTCCAACGGCCTGGCGAAGCTGTTCTCGTTCACGAGCGTCTCCGTCGGGGCGTACAAGTCGTCGCTGATCGACCGCCCCGAAGCCCGTTCCATCCTCGAGTTCGAGGTCAACAAACGCGGTGGCGGCACGTCAGTCCCGCTGCTGGACCCGCTCGTCAACGACGTCATGCTCAACCACTGGGGCCTGTTCCAATGGATCACCACGGCGGTCGAGCTCGGCGCCGGGCTGGCGCTGATCCTCGGCATCGTCACCCGCGGTGCCGCGCTCGTCGGCCTGCTGCAGCAGTTCTTCCTGCAGCTCGTCTACCTGTCGAGTGGTCGCTTCATGTGGGAGCAGCCGCACGAGTGGGTGCCGCTCGTGATCCTCGCCCTCGTCCCGGCCGGCCTCGTGTGGGGCCTCGACGGGCGGCTCGCGCGCAACCGCCCGCGGGCGCGATGGCCTTCCTGAGCCGGGACCAGGCCGGGAGGGTCGCGGAACGGTGGTTCTCCGGGCAGGTCGTCGCTGTCACCGGTGCCGGGCGCGGCGCAGCCGTCATCTCCTGACCCACGACGGACTGCCGCCGTACACCACGAGCGGCGGGCGATAGCTTCGGGGCTCGGACCCGGGTCACCAACGTCGACCATCTGGAAGGAGTCCCACATGCGCGTCCTGGTCGTGAACCACCTCAGCCTCGACGGTGTCCTGCAGGGCCCGGGCCGCCCCGACGAGGACACCAGTGACGGCTTCCGGCACGGCGGGTGGGCCCAGCCGGCCAACGATCCGGCGATGGGCGCCGCCATGGGCGAGCGGATGGGCCAGGACTTCTCCTGGCTGTTCGGCCGACGCAGCTACGACGGCTTGCTCACGCACTGGAACCAGGCCGGAGGCCCGTTCAAGGACGGCCTCAACCAGACGAGGAAGTACGTCGCCTCCTCCAGCCCCGACGCGGACCTGCCCTGGCCGAACTCCACGCTCCTCACCGGCGACGTCCCGGCTGAAGTGGCAGCGCTGCGCGAGCAGCCCGGCGGCAACCTCGTGATCATGGGCAGCGGTCAGCTCATCCGGTCCCTTCTCCCACACGGCCTCATCGATGAGCTCCTCCTGATGATCCACCCGCTCGTGCTCGGCTCGGGCCACCGGCTGTTCGGTCCGGACGAGGAGGCGCACCCGCTGCGGCTGGCGGACTGCACGCCCACCGCTTCCGGAGTGCTGATGGCGACGTACCAGTCGGCCCAGCGAGTCTCCTCAGACGAGCGGGGTGTCGGCTGATGTCCCTGTCGCGGAGCGGCATCTGCTTCTGGCCCCGACCCGAGCCGCAAGCCACGCCGCCGTGATCCGGTGTCAGGCGTCCTCGCGTCCAGTCCCGCTCATGTCCGCCGGCCTCTGTGCCGATGAACGAGATATGCCCGTGCTGCCGGCCGTGCGCGTCATACTCGGAGCCGTCATGACCTTCCTGGTCTCCCTCGCCTGGGTCGCCCGGGCGCTGGACGGGCTGGGCGACCCCCGCGGGGAGAGCTGATGAACCCGCTCCGGCTCGCCGCGTCCGTCCTGCGCATCCGCCTGCGGTCCGGCGGAACGCCGCCGCGCGTCCCGCGCGCGGAGTGGCTGAACACCGAGCGGGTCGAGGCCGCCGCGCGCCGGGACGAGGCCGACGCCGCCACGCACCGGGAGGCGGGCGTCGACGCGAACGCCGCCCCGGAGCGGGCGGACGACGGTCGCTGGGCCCCAGAGCACGCGCACCACTGACCCGACCAGGCTGGCGCCCCGCCGCTCACCTGGCGGGCTTGGCGGCGGACGCCTCGTACCCTGCCCGTCCGTGACCGTTGCCGACGCAAGCTCCACCGCCGTCAGCGTCGACGGGCTCGTGCGGGAGTTCGGATCGGGTACGGGCACGGTCCGCGCCATCGACGGCCTGGACCTCGAGGTCCGCGCTGGAGAGATCTACGGCTTCCTCGGGCCGAACGGCGCGGGCAAGACGACGCTCGTCCGCATCCTCACGACGCTGCTGCGCCCGACGTCGGGCACGGCGCTCGTCGCCGGCCACGACGTCGTGCGCGAGGCCGACGCCGTCCGGCGCTCCATCGGCGTCGCCCTGCAGGAGGCGGCCATCGACCCGCTGATGACCGGCCGCGAGCTGCTGCGGATGCAGGGAGCGCTCCACGGGCTCAGAGGGCCGGCCGCGCGCGAGCGGGCCACGGACCTGCTCGACCGCGTCGGCCTGGCCGTCGCCGGCGACCGCCGCGTGGGCGGCTACTCCGGCGGCATGCGCCGCCGGCTCGACCTGGCGCTGGCGCTCGTGCACCGCCCGGCCGTCCTCTTCCTCGACGAGCCGACCACGGGCCTGGACCCCACGAGCCGCTCCGCCCTGTGGCGCGAGGTCCGCCGGCTCAACGACGAGGGCACGACGCTCTTCCTCACCACCCAGTACCTCGAGGAGGCCGAGCAGCTCGCCGACCGCGTCGGCATCATCGCCGGCGGGTCCCTCGTGGCGGAGGGGACGCCGGCCGAGCTCAAGGCCCGCGTCGGTGAGCCGGGGCTGCACGTCGAGCTCGCCGACCCCGCCGACCAGGATCGCGCCCGCGAGGCCCTCGCCGACCTCGGCCGCCTCGAGCCGGCCGACGCGGCCGCGCCCGCGCGGCTCGTCCTGCGCACGACCGCCGGCAACGCCGCCATCGCCCCGGTCATCCGCGCGCTCGACGTCGAGGGCGTCGAGGTGGAGACCGTGGAGGTGCAGAGCCAGACGCTCGACGACGTGTTCGCGGCGGTGACCGGCTCACTGCTCGAGGGCGCGGCGGCCGCATGACGGCGCCGGAGCTCACGCGGGAGGGTCGCGTGGTCGCGGCCCTCGGGCGCCGGGCGCTGAGCGTCCAGTTCCGCCGGGCCCAGCTGCTGATGCCGACCTTCGTGCTGCCGCTGATGCTGCTCGCCATCATCGCGAGCGGGACGAGCGCCGGCCAGGGCCTGCGCGGCTTTCCCGACGTCTCCTCCTACCTCGCCTTCGTCGTCCCGGGGACGATCGTCCAGGGCGCCCTGCTCGCCGGCCTCACGAGCGGGACGGCGCTCGCGGGCGACATCGAGGGCGGCTTCTTCGACCGGCTGCTCGCCGCGCCGGTGCATCGCACGAGCCTCGTCCTCGGCCGCCTGGCCGGGACGGTCGGGCTGGCGATGCTGCAGTCGCTGTTCTTCCTCGTCGTCGCCTTCGTGTTCGGCGCCCGCTATCCGGGCGGGCCGCTCGCCGTGCTCGCGACGGTCGGCCTCGCCGCCCTGACCGCGGCCGGCATCGGCGGGATCGCGTCGGCCATCGCGCTGCGCACCGGCTCGCTCTCGCTGCTGCAGAGCATCTTCCCCTTCGTCTTCGTCCTGCTCTTCACCGCACCGGCGTTCTTTCCCCGCGAGCTGCTCTCACCCGTGCTGCGCGACCTCAGCGCCTACAACCCGCTGACCTACGTGGTCGAGGCGATCCGCTCGCTGCTGCAGGGCGACGCGGCGCTCGGCGACCCGTGGCTCGGCCTGCTGGCCGCATCCGTGCTCGCGCTGCTCACCACGGTCCTGGCCACCGTCGCCCTCAAGGAGCGGCTGCGGACGACATGAGCACCGCCGCGCCCGTCAACACGTCGGCCCTGCTCGTCATCGGCACGTTCTGGCGACGCTCGCTCAACGAGGTGCTGCGCGTGCGCGGCGCGCTGCTGCCGGCCACCATCGCGCCGGTCATCTTCCTGCTCGGGACGAGCGGCCAGTTCAACCGCCTCACGGGCCTGGACGGCTTTCCGACGGACTCCTACCTCTCCTGGGTCGTCCCGCTCTCGTGCCTGCAGGGCGCGGGCTTCGCCGGGGCCGCCACGGGCTCCAACCTCGCCCGCGACATCGAGCAGGGCCTCTTCGACCGCTTCCTCGTCGCGCCCGTGCCGCGCGTCGTGCTGCTCGTCGGCCCGATCCTCGGGGCCATCACCCGCTCCATGGTCCCGGCCACGGTCGTCCTGCTCACCGGCCTGCTGCTCGGCGCCGAGCTGCCCGGCGGCGTCCCGGGCGTCATCGCGCTCTACGTCGCGGCGGCGTCGTTCTGCGCGGTCGCGGCGCTGTGGGGGATCTTCATGGCCCTCACCTTCCGCACGCAGCAGGCCGGGCCGCTCATGCAGCAGGGCGTCTTCCTCGGCGTCTTCCTCTCCACCGCCTACACGCCGCTACCCCTGCTGCGCGGCTGGCTGGCCGACGTCGCGACCCTCAACCCCGTCACCCACGTGCTCGAGCTCGCCCGCCAGGCGACGGTCAGTGGGATCGCGCCGAGCCTCGCCCACACGCTCCCGGGCCTTCTCGCGCTGGCGGGCATGCTGCTGTTCTTCGGCGCGCTCGCGCTGCTCGGGCTGCGGCGGATGGGCCGCTAGAGCCGCTCGCGCAGGCGGGCGACCGCGGCGTGTCCGGCGGCCGTGCCCGCGCCGCCGGTCAGCGTCGCCTCCGTCGCGAGCGAGACGGCCGAGGTCAGCACGATCGCGTCGGCGCGACGGAGCCGGTCGAGGTCGAGCCGGGCCTCCTGCGCGTCGAGCCCCGGGGTGGCGAGGACGGCCGCGCGGGTGACGCCGGGAAGCAGGCGCCCGTCGGCGGGCGGGGTGCTCAGCCCCCCGTCCTCCACCGCCCACACCGTGGCCCACGCCGCCTCGAGGACGGCGCCGTCGAGGTCCACGAGCAGCGGCGCGGCGGCGTGGCCCTCGAGGATGCGCCGGTCGAGCCACTTGTGGGCGCCGAGGCCGCCCGGCACGAGCAGCGGGGCGAGGGCGACCGGGGCGTCCGGCGGTATGCCCGCGTCGGAGAGCTCGAGCTCGCAGCCGGCGTCCGGGCGGAAGCGCACACGCAGCCGCGCGCGCCCCCCACCGGCCGCGGCGGCGGCAGCCCGGCCGGCCAGGCCGGCCGGCAGCCCGGTGCCGTAGAGCGTGCGGACGCTCGCGGCGAGGCGCGCGAGGTGGGCGTCGAGGCGGACCGGCACGCCATCGCGGACGCCGATCGTCTCCAGCACGCCCAGCGCGGGGTCCGGCCGCTCCCGCCGGGTCGGCCGGGCCGCCGGCCCGGCCGCCGGCGCGTCGTCCGGCGGCGCGAGCCGCGCCCCGGCCGCGGCCACCAGCGGCGCCGCCTTCGCCCACGCCTCGCGGGTCTCGGCGTCGGGATCCGAGTCGGCGACGACGCCGCCGCCCGCGCCGAGCCACACGTGCCCCCCCGCGACCTCGAAGGTCCGGATGGCGACGTTGAGCTCGAGCCCGGCGAGCGGCGAGAAATAGCCGATGGCTCCCGTGTAGGCCTCCCGGCCCGTCGCCTCCAGCCGGGCGATGACCTTCAGCGCCTGGACCTTCGGCGCGCCGGTCACCGACCCGGGCGGGAAGCTCGCCCGGACGAGGCCGGCGTCCGTGACCTCCGCCCGCAGCTCGCCGCGGACGTCGGAGACGAGGTGCCAGACGCCCGGGTGGCCCTCGACGCGCGGCACGAGCTCGGCGCGCACGCTCCCGGTCCGGCACACGCGCCCGAGGTCGTTGCGCATGAGGTCCAGGATCATCACGTGCTCGGCCCGGTCCTTGCCCGAGGCGGCCAGCGCGGCCGGATCGGCGTCGCGCGGGGCCGTCCCCTTGATCGGCGCGGGGCGCACCGCGCGTCCCTCGCGGCGGAGGAAGAGCTCGGGCGACAGGGAGACGAGCGCGCGGTCGCCGTCGCCGAGGAAGGCGCCGTAGGCGGGCGCGAGCGCCTCGACCGTGCGAGCGAAGAGGTCGATCGCCTCGCCCTCGAGCCGGGCCTCGACCCGCAGGCAGAGGTTGGCCTGGAAGATCTCGCCGGCCGCGATCGCCTCGACCCCGGCCGCGACCGCCGCGCGGTGTCCCGCGTAGCCCGGTGCTGCGGGAGCGACGTGGCGCAGCCGCGCCGGCCCGGGGGCGAGTGGCGCCGCGAGCCGCCGGCGCAGCTCGTCCAGGCGGGCGTCGAGGGCCGCCGCGCGCGTGTCGGTGCGAAGCGCCTCGAACCACCAGTCGCCGTGGGCGTCGCGCCGCAGCACGTGGTCGTAGTAGGCGAGCTGTGCGTCCGGTCCGGGCACGGGGCGCGGCGGGTCTGGCGGCAGCCGCTCGAGTTCCCGGCCCAGGCCGAAGCCGAGGTGGCCGACCCAGCCGCCGCCGACCGCGCCCTCCGCGCCGGCGGGCGCCGTCGCGTCCGGCGCCTCCCCCAGCGCGGCGAGCGCCGCCGCGCCGCCGTGCGCGAGCCGCACGGGGTCGGACCCGACGAGGCAGCCCCCGCCCGCCCAGCGTCCGACGAGCGCGAACGGCCTCGGGTCCTCGCGCAGCGCGAGCAGGGCCTGCGCGGGCGTCGGGTCGAGCCCGAGCGGCACACGCGCGAGGCGCGCGGGGTGGCGGCCGGATGCCGTGGCCGACATCCGGGCATCCTCTCGCACATGGGAACCCAAGAGGAGCTCGACGCCGCCGGTCTCGGCGGCTGGACCGCACGAGACGGCGGCATCGCGCGCGCCTACGCCACGACGGGCTGGCCCGTCACGCTCATGCTCGTCAACGCGATCGGCTTCTGCGCCGAGACCGCGTTCCACCACCCGGACCTCACCGTGGGCTACGACCGCGTCGAGGTCCGGCTCGTGACCCATGACGCGGGCGGGACGGTGACGGACAAGGACCTGGCGCTCGCGCGGCGGATCGAGGACCTCGCGCTCTACCGGCCGGGCGAGGGGAGCCCGCTCGACGGACCGTCGGAGCCCCGCGTGACGGCCGGGTGACGGCGAGCGTGCCCGCGAGCTTCGTCCACACCTGCCTGCGCGTGCTCGACCCCGCGGCGTCCGCGCGCTTCTACGCCGGGCTCGGCTTCGAGGAGCGTGGACGCCTGAACTTCGAGTCGGCCTACAACGTCTACTACGGCCTGCCGGGGGGCGGCGACCTGCTCGAGCTGACTGTCAACGTCGGCCGGACGGAGCCCTACGACCTCGGCGACGGCTACAACCACTTCGCGCTCACCGTCCCCGACCTCGCCGACGTGCTGGGCAGGCTCGAGGCCGACCTCGGCGTCCGGCCGGAGAAGCCGCCGTTCCATCCGGGCGACCGCGACGACCTCCCGCTGATCGCCTTCGTCGCCGACCCCGACGGCTACCGGATCGAGCTCATCGAGGGCGAGTCGTTCCCGACGCCCCAGGACGGCGCCCATCCGTCGGTGGCGGGGTAGGACCCGGGTCATGCTCGCCGCCGTCTACGACCACACGGGCCCCTCCGACGTCCTGCGCGTCGAGGAGGTGCGGACCCCCGAGCCCGGGCCGGGCGAGGTCCGCGTCCGGATCGCCGTCTCCGGGGTCAACCCGACGGACTTCAAGACCCGCTCCGGCGCCACGGGGTCGATCCCCGACGGGCAGCCGTTCCAGGTCCCCAACCAGGACGGCGCCGGGACGATCGACGCGGTCGGCGAGGGCGTCGACACCGCGCGCGTCGGCGAGCGGGTGTGGGTCGCCTTCGCGGCCAAGGACTCGCCATGGGGCACCGCCGCCCAGTACTCCGTCGTGCCGTCCGAGCGCGCCGTCGGGTTGGGCGACGCGTCCTTCGACCTCGGCGCCTCGCTCGGCGTGCCGGCGCTGACCGCCCACCGCTGCCTGCTCGCCGACGGTCCCGTCGACGGGCGCGCCGTGCTCGTGGCGGGCGGCGCGGGCGCGGTCGGCCACGCCGCGATCGAGCTGGGCCGGCACCTCGGCGCCACCGTGGTGGCGACGGTCAGCGGCCCCGAGAAGGCCGAGCTGGCCTGCGCCGCCGGCGCCCACGCGGTGGTGAACTACCGCGACGAGGACGCCGCCGACCAGGTGCGTGCCGCCGCGCCCGATGGCGTGCACCGCGTGGTCGAGGTCGCGCTGGCCCACAACCTCGATCTCGACCTCGCGGTCTCGGCGCCCGGTGCGGCGATCGTCACCTACGCCGACGACGGCTCGACCGTCCAGCTGCCGTCGCTGCGGCGGCTCATGACCGCCAACCTCGTCCTGCGCTTCGTCCTGCTCTACGGCGTCGACAGCGAGTCCCTGCGCCAGGCGACCGCCGACGTGGCCGCCGCGGTGGCGGCCGGGGCGCTGACCCCGCTGCCCGTGCACCGCTTCGCGCTCGAGGGGACGGCCGCCGCTCACGACGCGGTGGAGGGCGGCGCGGTCGGCAAGGTCGTCATCGACGTGCCCTGACACGGGCGGCGGCGCGCGAACACCCAGGTCTTCAGCGCGACGTAGCGCGTGACGGTCGCGACGAGCGACGCCCCCACGAGCACGGCGAGCTCGACCGGTCGCGCCGGGGCCGCGTCCAGGCCATGCAGGACGCCGAGGGCGCCTGAGGTCAGGCCGAGGGTGAGCAGGTAGACGAGGGCGCCGCGGGTGTGGTGGCGGGCCAGGTGCCGTCGGCCGCGCACGCCGAAGGTCAGCCGCCGGTTCGCCGCGGTGTTGGCGACGGCGGTCAGGGCCAGGGCGATCGCGTTGGCGCCCACCGGCCCGGTCGTGGCCCGCAGGAGCAGGAACAGCAGCGCGTAGGCCACGGTGCACAGGACGCCGACGGCTGCGAAGCGGGCGACGGGCCCCGCCGCGAGCAGGCGGCCGACGCCCTTGAGGTCCTGCCAGGCGGTGGCGGCGATCCGCACGGTGGAGTGCGGGTCGTCGACCCAGTCGACGGGGACCTCGTGGATGCGCAGCCCGCGTCGCTGGGCGAGCACGAGCAGCTCCGTGTCGAAGAACCAGTCCTGGTCGCGCACGTCGGGCAGCAGCGTGCTCAGGGCGTCGGCCCGGACGGCCTTGAAGCCGCACTGGGCGTCGGTGAAGCGCGCGCGCAGGACGCCGTGCAGCAGCAGGTTGTAGCTGCGCGAGATGAGCTCGCGCCGGGGGCCGCGCACGACGCGCGCGCCGGGGGCCAGCCGCGAGCCGATGGCGACGTCGGAGTGGCCGCTGAGCAGGGGCGCCACGAGCGGCAGCAGCGCGCGCAGGTCCGTCGAGAGGTCGACGTCCATGTAGGCGAGCACCGGGGCCGGGCTCGCGGACCAGGCGGTGCGCAGCGCGCGGCCCCGGCCCTTGGCCTCGATCCGCAGGTGGCGGACGCCGCGCAGCTCGGCCGCCAGGCGGGCGGCGATCGCCGGCGTCGCGTCCCGGGAGGCGTTGTCGGCGACGGTGATCGACCACGACAACGGGAGCTCGGCGGAGAGGAAGCGGTGCAGGCGGCGGACGCTCGCCTCGAGCGTGCCCGCCTCGTCGTGGACGGGGACGACGACCTCGACGAGCGGCGCCGCCGGCCGGGGCGCCGCGGTGGGGCCCGGGTGGAGGGTCGCGCTCGGCATGGACCCATGCTGCGTCGCCTCGGTGGGGTGCGGGTCAGCGCGCGCTGAGCGTTGGCTGAGAGGCCCCGGCGGCCGGCAGCCGGACGGTGAAGCGCGCCCCACCGTCCGCGACGTTCTCGGCCGCGACCGTGCCGCCGTGCGCGTCGACGATGCCCGCCACGATGGCCAGCCCGAGCCCGGCGCCGCCCTTGCCGCGCTCGCGACCGCCCTCGGCGCGCCAGAAGCGCTCGAACAGCGCATCGGTGTCCGTCGTCGGCAGGCCGGGACCGTGGTCGCGCACCTCGAGGGCCAGCTCGTCGCCCCGGCGGTCGACGGAGACCTCGACCGGCGTGCCCGGCGGCGTGTGCACGAGCGCGTTGCGCACGAGGTTGCCGAGCACCTGGCGCAGGCCGTCCGGGTCGCCGGTGACCGTCGCCCCCTCGGCGGCGCGCACGGAGACGTCCCGGTCCGGCGCGCTCGCCCGGGCGTCGTCGACGGCGTCGCGCGCGAGCACGGCGAGGTCGACGGGCTCCCGGCGGACCGCCTCGACGCGGTCGAGGCGAGCGAGGGTGAGGAGGTCCTCGACGAGCACGCCCATGCGCGCCGCCTCGTCCTCGATCCGCTGCATGGCGCGCTCCGTGTCGGCCTCGCCACGCGCCACGCCGATCCGGTAGAGCTCCGCGTAGCCGCGGATCGAGGTCAGCGGCGTGCGCAGCTCGTGGGAGGCGTCGGCGACGAAGCGCCGCAGCCGGTCCTCGGAGGCCTGGCGCTCGGCGAAGGCGTTCTCGAGCCGGTCGAGCATCGCGTTGAGCGACCGGCCGAGGCGCCCGACCTCCGTCCGGCCGTCCGTCTCGGTCACGCGGTGGGAGAGGTCGCCGCCGGCGATGCGCCCGGCGGTGTGGCCGATGCGGTCCAGCGGCAGCAGCCCCACCCGGACGACGACCCAGGCGACGAGGCCGACGACCGCGAGCACGCCGAGGATGACGAGGCCCTCGACGAGCAGCAGGCGCTGCAGCGTCTGGTCGACCTCGCGCAGGGGCACGGCCACGACCGTGAAGCCGCCGCCGAACGGCGCCCGCTCGGCTACGACCCGGTAGCGGGTGTCGCCCCGGACGGCGTCTACGGTGCGTGCGTCGCCGGGGCGCAGGTCGTCCGGGAGGGCGGGCACCGGCAGCGAGGCCTGGCCGTAGGTCGGGCGGGCCTGGACCGGGTCGCCCACCAGCGCACCGCCGTTCGTGCGGCGCTCGCCGTAGGTCCCGGCCGGCGGACGGTCGCCAGGGCCCCCGAACGGCGGCCGGCGCTCGTCGGCGTCCGGGTCCGCGATCGCCCGGCTCACCGGCCCGGCCGCCGAGCGTGCCTGCTGGTCCGTGCGCTGGATGAGGAAGGACTGCTGCTCGAGGTAGACGACGCCGGCGAGCAGCACGAGCCCGGCCGCCGTGATCCCCACCACGGTGGCCAGCAGCCGGCTGCGCAGCGACGCCACGCGCCCCTACCGCGGTGCGCGCAGCGCGTAGCCCACGCCGCGGACCGTCCGGATCAGGGACGGGCCGTCGCCGTCGAGCTTCTTGCGCAGGTAGGAGATGTAGGTCTCAAGCACGCGGGCGTCGCCGCCGAAGTCGTACTCCCAGACGTGCTCGAGCAGCTGCGTGCGGGTGAGCACGACCCGGGGGTTGAGCATGAGGTAACGCAGCAGCCGGTACTCCGTGGCGGTCAGCTCGATGTCGTGGCCGCCGCGGCTGACCTCGCGCGTGTCCTCGTCGAGCTCGAGGTCCTCGAAGCGCAGCGTGCTCGTCTCCTCGTGGGCGAGGCCGGCGCGGCGCAGCACGGTGCGCACGCGGGCGACGAGCTCCTCGAGGCTGAACGGCTTGGTCACGTAGTCGTCGCCGCCGAGGGTGAGGCCGCGGACCTTGTCGTCCGTCGAGTCGCGTGCGGTGAGGAACACGATCGGCATGCGGGCCCGGCCCGAGCCGAGGCGCCGGGCGACGTCGAAGCCCTCCATGTCGGGGAGCATGACGTCGAGCACGATGAGGTCCGGGCGGAAGGCCGCGGCCTCGGCCAGGGCGTCCGTGCCCGTGCCGGCCGAGGCGACGTCAAAGCCGTGATGGCGCAGGGCCATGGTGACGACCTCGACGATGTTCGGCTCGTCGTCGACGACGAGGACGCGGTGGGGCGTGGCGGTGGCGGACATCGCGGCTGAGCCGTTGTAGCTCATGCGCCGGCCGAGCGCAGCGCGTCGGCGCGGCCCTGGAGGTCGTAGACGACCGTGGACGAGTCGACGCGGACGGCCCTGCCCGCCCGCTTCGCGGCGGCTATCACCTCCCGGCTGCCGCTGCGCCCGTCGGCTCCCGGGCCGGATCCGCGGTCGGCGACGACCCAGCGGATGCGCCCGTCGGCCACGGCGCGCGCGAGCCACGAGACGCTCACCGCGCTCTCGCGGCCGGAGAAGCCGCCGAGGCCCGCGACCCGGGCGCCCGAGGCGATGATCGCCTGCGAGGCGCCCTGCTGGCTGGAGACGCCGATCGTGCCGCCACCGTGCGTCTTCACGTAGCGCAGCACGGACGCGGACACGCCCGAGCCGAAGGCGCCGCCGCCGCGGGCGCC
>JBBSPV010000053.1:0-21864 GCA_038258425.1 Solirubrobacterales bacterium
CCCCCGGCGGGGGGCGCGGCCCGCGCGGGGCCGGGGGCGCCCGCCGCGGGGGGGGGCGGGGGGGGGGGGGGGGGGGGGGCGGGGGTGCCCCCCCCGCCCGGACAACCCCCCCCCCCCCCCCCCCGGGTGTCGACGGCGCCCAGCGGCAACTGGTACAACCAGTGGACCAGTGCCCGCCTCCGCCGCCGCCGCCGCCACGACACCGATCGAGCGCCGCCTCGTCTCGGAGGCCGTCTTCGACCGCCTCCTCGCCGACGTCCTCGCCGGCCGCCTCGACCCGGGCGACGCGCTGCCCGCGGAACGCCAGCTGAGCGAGGCCTTCGGGGTCAACCGCCACGCCGTCCGCGAGGCGCTCAAGCGCCTCCAGCAGGCCGGGCTCGTCCAGGTCGCCCAGGGCGGCGCGACGCGCGTGAAGGACTGGCGCGCCGAGGCGGGGCTCGACGTCCTCACGAGCCTCATCTCCGTCGCCCAGGGCGACGCCCGCGCCGCGCTGCTGGGCGACGTCGTCGAGCTGCGCGCGTGCGTCGGCGAGGACGCCGCCCGCCGCTGCGCCGAGCGCGCCCCGCAGGCGCCGCGGGCCGCCGCGGCGATGGATCCGGACGCGCCCTTCGCCGCCCGCGCCGAGCGCTACGTCGCGTTCTGGGCCGCGATCGTCACCGGGGCGGGCAACCTCGCCACCCGGTTGGCCTTCAACACCCTGGTGCAGGCCCAGCGCACGGGCGATCTGGATCCGCGGCTCTACACCGCCGAGATCGACGACGCCCGGGCCCAGGGCCGGCTCGTCGCCGCCATCGCCGCGGGCGACGCCGACCGCGCCGCCGCGCGCGCCCGCGACCTGCTGCAGCGCACCGTGGAGGCCGCGGAGCGACGCGGTGACCAAGGCTCCTGGGCGGGGGCCGAATGACCGAGGTCCTCTACTACGCGATCCCGTTCTTCATCCTGCTGCTGATCGCGGAGGCCGTGAGCTTCCGCGACGCGGCGGAGGACCACGACCTGATCGGCTACGAGCTGCGCGACACGCGGACGTCACTGCTGCTCGGCATGGGCAACGTCGTCGTCAACGTCGGCTGGAAGGCGATCGTCGTCGTCCTCTACGCCGCGCTCTACGCGCTCACGCCGCTGCGCCTCGACCCCCACAACCCGCTCACCTGGGTCGCGCTGTTCGTCGCCGACGACCTCTCCTACTACTGGTTCCACCGGGTCAGCCACGAGAGCCGGCTGTTCTGGGCCAGCCACGTCGTCCACCACTCCTCCGAGCACTACAACCTCTCGACGGCGCTGCGCCAGACCTGGGTGCCGATGACCTACCTGCCGTTCTGGCTCTGGATGCCGCTCGTCGGCTTCCCCGTGTGGATGGTCCTGCTGGCCCAGTCCTGGAGCCTCATCTACCAGTTCTGGATCCACACGGAGCGGGTGCGACGCCTGCCGCGGCCGCTGGAGCTCGTGCTCAACACGCCGTCGCATCACCGTGTCCACCACGGTTCCAACGACGTCTACCTCGACCGCAACTACGGGGGCATCCTCATCGTCTGGGACCGGCTCTTCGGCACGCAGACCGACGAGCGCGAGCGTGTGCGCTACGGCCTGACGAAGAACGTGCACACGTTCAATCCCGTGCGGGTCGCCTTCCACGAGTACGTCGCCATGTGGGGCGACGTCCGTCGCGCCGCCCGCTGGCGCGACAAGCTCGGCGTGCTCTACCACGGGCCGGGATGGTCGCCGCCGGGCTGAGCGGCGGGGCGGCGGGCTGAGCGGCGGGGCGGCGGGCTGAGCGGCGGGCGCCGGGCTGAGCGGCGGGGCGGCGGGCTGAGCGGCGGGCGCCGGGCTGAGCGGCGGGGCGCCGGGCTGAGCGGCGGGGCGGCGGGGTGTCCACGACCGGCGTGGAAGTCAGCGGTCGCAGGCTATGATTCTTGGCAAGCCAAGAATCGATGTCCCTGCTGACGAAAACCCCCGACGTCCCCGACGTCACCCCCGGCGGGCCGACCCTGGCCGACCTCCGCGCGCGCGGCCGCGTCCGCGGCGGGCTCGCGCTGCTCGGCCCGGCCTTCGTCGCGGCCGTCGCCTACATCGATCCGGGCAACTTCGCGACGAACATCACCGGCGGTGCGCGATACGGCTACCTGCTCGTGTGGGTGATCGTCATGGCCAACCTCATGGCCATGCTCGTGCAGTACCTGTCCGCCAAGACCGGGATCGCCACGGGCAAGAACCTCCCCGAGCTGTGCCGGGAGCACTTCCCACGACCCGCCGCCTGGGTGCTGTGGGGGCAGGCGGAGATCATCGCCATCGCCACCGACCTGGCGGAGTTCGTCGGCGCGGCGATCGCGCTGAACCTCCTCTTCGGGCTGCCGCCGTTGACCTCCGGCCTGATCACCGCGGTCGTGGCCTTCGGCATCCTCGGCCTGCAGACGCGCGGCTACCGGCGCTTCGAGCTCGTCATCGCCGGGCTGCTCGGCATCGTCCTGCTCGGCTTCCTCGTCGACCTCGCCAGCGTCGACGTGGACGGCGGCAAGGCGCTGAACGGGCTGATCCCAGGCCTGCAGGGCACCGACAGCCTCCTGCTGGCCGTCGGCATCCTCGGCGCGACGGTCATGCCGCACGTCGTCTACCTGCACTCCGCGCTCACCCAGCGCCGCATCACGACGGACTCCGACGCCGAGCGGCGCACGCTGCTGCGCTTCGAGCGCATCGACGTCGCCGCCGCCATGGGCGTGGCCGGCGTCATCAACCTCGTCATGCTGCTCGTCGCCGCGTCGCTGTTCCACGACGCCGGACGCACGACGGTCGACTCGATCGAGGGCGCCCACGCGGGCTTCGAGACGCTGCTCGGCGGCGGCGCGGCGCTGGCCTTCGCGGTCGCCCTGCTGGCCTCGGGCCTGTCGAGCTCGAGCGTCGGCACCTACGCCGGCCAGGTCGTCATGCAGGGCTTCATCCGCCGGCGGATCCCGCTCTTCCTGCGCCGCGGCCTGACCATGGCGCCGTCGCTCGTGGTCCTCGGCGTCGGCGTGAACACGACTGACACGCTCGTCATCTCGCAGGTCGTGCTCTCCTTCGGCATCCCCTTCGCGCTCGTGCCGATGATCATGCTCACGCGCCGCCGCGACGTCATGGGCGCGCTCGCCAACCGGCCGCTCACCACCGCGCTGGCCTCCGTCGTCGCGGCGCTCATCATCGGACTGAACGGCTTCCTGCTGATCGACACGTTCTTCGGCTGATGCCCGTCCCGACGGCGGCGATCGAGGACTACACCAAGGCGATCTACGCCCTGCAGGAGCGTGCCGACCGCGGCGGCACGGTGGCGACCACGGCGCTGGCCGAGCGCCTCGGCGTCACCTCCGGCTCCGTGTCGGCCATGCTGCGCAAGCTCGACGTCGCCGGGCTCGTGACCCACGAGCCCTATCACGGCGTCCGCCTCACGCCGCGCGGCGAGCGGGTCGCGCTCGAGGTCATCCGCCACCACCGCCTGATCGAGCTGTTCCTCGCCGAGGTCCTCGACATGCCGTGGGACCGGGTCCACGCCGAGGCGGAGGTGCTCGAGCACGTCCTCTCGGAGGAGCTCGAGGGGCTCATCGCCTCCAAGCTCGGCCACCCGACGGCGGACCCCCACGGCGATCCGATCCCGACCGCCGAGCTCGAGCTCCCCGAGGCGCGCGGCATCGCCCTCGAGGTCCTCGAGGTCGGCGACGCGGGGATGTTCATGCGGGTCTCGGACGCCGATCCGGCCATGCTGCGCTGGCTCGCGGAGCGCTGCGTGCGGCCGGGCGACCGGCTCGAGGTCGTCGACAAGCAGCCCTTCGGCGGGCCGCTCACCGTGCGCGTGGGCGAGAGCGTGCACGTGCTCGGCGGTGGCATCGCAGCGGCGATGCGGATAGAACTCGACGCCTGAGGACGCTCCGACCGGGGCTTCGACGACGAGGGAGACGTCGCTGTGCGCAGCACGATGCTCAAGACGCCGCTGTCCATCGCCCGCCTGGTGCGCCACGGCACGACGGTCCACGGCGCGGCCGAGTGCGCGACCTGGACGGGCGACGGCTTCCGGCGGGCGAGCTTCGCGCAGCTCGGCCGCCGGGCCGCCCAGCTCGCGCACGGCCTGCGCGGGCTCGGCGTGCACGGCGACGACCGGGTGGCGACCTTCATGTGGAACGACCAGGAGCACCTGGAGGCGTACTTCGCGGTGCCCTCCATGGGCGCCGTCCTGCACACGCTCAACCTCAGGCTGTTTCCGGAACAGATCGTCTACATCGCAAACCACGCGGAGGACTCGGTGATCCTCTGCGACGGCTCCGTCGTCGAGCTGCTCGCGGGCGTCCTCGACCAGCTCGAGACCGTCGAGCACGTCGTGGTCTGCGGCGACGGCACCGACCTCGGCCCGCTGGAGGGCAAGGGGGCGCAGCTGCACCGCTACGACGAGCTGCTCGACGGCCGGCCGGAGAGCTTCGACTGGGTCGAGGGCGACGAGGACGCCGCGGCGGCCATGTGCTACACGAGCGGCACGACCGGCGATCCCAAGGGCGTCGTCTACAGCCACCGGTCGATCGTGCTGCACTCCATGGCCGCGTGCATGGGCGACGCGATGGGCCTCTCGCCGCGCGACAAGGCGCTCATCATCGTCCCGCAGTTCCACGCCATGGCCTGGGGCATGCCGTACGCGGCGCTCATGGTCGGCTGCTCGCTCGTGATGCCCGAGCGGTTCCTGCAGCCCGAGCCGCTGCTGGCCATGATCGAGCAGGAGCGCCCGACCTTCGCCGGCGCCGTCCCGACGATCTGGCAGGGCGTCCTGACCGAGCTCGACGCCGGGCGCGGCGACGTCTCGAGCCTCCGCGAGGTCGTCGTCGGGGGGTCGGCCTGCCCGCCCTCGCTCATGCGCGCCTTCGAGGAGCGCCACGACGTGCGCATTCTCCACGCGTGGGGGATGACGGAGACCTCGCCCCTGGGCTCCGTCGCCCGCCCGCCCGCCGCCGCCGAGGGCGAGGAGGCCTGGCGCTACCGCGCCACGCAGGGCCGGCCGATGTCCGCGGTCGAGTGCCGGCTCGTGGCCGAGGACGGCTCGGTCGTGCCCTGGGACGACGAGGCGGTCGGCGAGCTCGAGTGCCGCGGCCCGTGGGTCACCGCGGCCTACCACCGCGAGGACGACCCGGAGAAGTTCCACGACGGCTGGCTGCGCACGGGCGACGTCGGCCGCTTCACCCCCGACGGCTTCCTCACGCTCACCGACCGGGCCAAGGACGTCATCAAGTCCGGCGGCGAGTGGATCTCCTCCGTCAGCCTCGAGAACGCGATCATGGGCCATCCCGCCGTCGCCGAGGCTGCCGTCGTCGGCATCCCGGACGAGAAGTGGGGCGAGCGCCCGCTGGCCTCGGTCGTCGTGCGCGAGGGCGAGGACGTCGGCCCGGACGACCTGCGCGGCTACCTCGAGGACAAGGTGGCGCGCTGGCAGCTCCCACAGCTGTGGGCCTTCATCGACGAGGTCCCCAAGACATCCGTCGGCAAGTTCGACAAGAAGGTCCTGCGCCAGCGATTCGCCGACGAGGAGCTCGAGGTCCGCTCGGCCGGCTGAGCCCGTGGCCTACGCCGACGAGCAGCAGTGGGGCCGGCCGCCGCGGTGGCGGCGCTGGGCGGCGCGCATCCTCGCGCTCGCGGCGCTCGCGGCCTGCGTGCTGGGCATCTACGCGATCGTCCACGCCGGCACGCGCGACCACGCGTCCGCCACGGGCCCCATCAACGACCAGCTCACCGACGTCGAGACGACGGCCGGCCGGCTCGGCGACCGGCTCGAGGCGCTGAGGTCCGGCAGCTCGCCGAGGCGGGCGATCAGGGCCCAGCGCCGCGCGGTGGACGCCAACCGCACGGCGACGCGGGCGCTGACGGCCAGCGGGCCGGACGGGACGGACTCGCGCGACTACGACCGGCTGGCCAACGGGCTCGACGCCCATCGGGAGCTGCTCAACGCGATCGGCGCGACGCTCGGCGACCCGTCGAGCCGGCTGCGCTTCCAGCTCGTCCCGCGGGCGGCGCGGGCGCGGCGGGCCCTGGCGGCGCTGCCCGACCCGCGCGGGCTGCCGGGCACGGTGCGCGGGATCGCCAGGCTCAAGGCCTGGGCGCGGGCGCAGTCGTGAGCGAGGGGATCCTGCACTGGGACGGCCTGGAGACCTGGTACCGCGTGGTCGGCGAGGCCGCGGGCGGACGCCTGCCGGTCGTCATCTGCCACGGCGGCCCCGGCGCCACGCACGACTACGTCACGCGCATCGCCGACCTCGCGCGGGACGGGCGCGCGTGCGTGCTCTACGACCAGGTCGGCAACGGCCGCTCGTCGCGGCGGCCGAACGCGCCGGCGGACTTCTGGACCGTGGCGCGCTTCAAGCGCGAGCTCGACCTGCTCGTCGACCACCTCGGCTGGCGCGGCGGCTACCACGTCGTCGGGCAGTCGTGGGGCGGCATGCTCGCGATGGAGCACGCGCTGGAGCACCCGGACGGGCTGCGCTCGATCGTCGTGGCCGACTCGCCGGCCTCCATGCACTCCTGGGTCCGCGAGGCCGGCCGCCTGCGCCGGGACCTCCCGGAGGACGTGCAGGCGACGCTGACCCGCCACGAGGAGGCGCACACGACGGACGCCCCGGCCTACCGGGCGGCCATGCAGGTCTTCTACGACCGCCACGTCTGCCGCCTGCGGCCGCTGCCCGACGAGGTGGCCCGCTCCTTCGCGGCGCTCGAGGCCGACCCGACGGTCTACGGGACGATGAACGGGCCGAGCGAGTTCCACGTCGTGGGGACCCTGCGCGGGTGGGACATCTCGGACCGCCTGCCCGACATCGACCTCCCCGCCCTGCTCGTCTCGGGCGCCCACGACGAGGCCACGCCACGGATCGTCGCCGAGCTCCGCGACCGGATCCCGGCGGCCGAGTGGGTGCTCTTTCAGGCCTCGAGCCACATGCCCCACGTCGAGGAGCCGGACCGCTTCCTCGAGGTGGTGGGTCGCTTCCTCGCCCGCGTCGAGCGCTAGCTTGTCCCCAGGGAGGAGGCGCGCATGGGTTCGACCGACGGCTTGACGTCACCGCGCAGGTTGTGCCGCTCGGGAGCGGTGGTCACCGGCGTGGCCTGCGGCTGGCTGCTGCTCATCGGCGGCGGCTCGTTCGCCCTGGTGATCGGCGCCTTCGCGGTGATCATGCTCGGCCTCGACTTCCTGCTGCCCTACACGGGCTCGTCGCGGGTGGACGCCGAGCGGGCGTTCGAGCTCAGCCGCCGGCCGTGCCGTCGCCGGCCGGCGTGGTGGCGCGACCGCGCGGGCGCGCCGGCCGGCCTCGTGATCCTCTCGGCCCCCGTGGCCGAGTGCGGCAACCGCCGGCCGCTCGGGCAGCAGCGCATCTCGGTCAACCTCATCGTCGGGACCGCCGACGCCGAGCGCGCCCGCGACTTCGGGCCCGGCTTCGCGCCGCCCCGCTGGGTGCGGGGGCGCTGGGAGCTCATGTGGATCGCGAGCCGGCGCGGGATCGGGATGCCGCCGATCTCGGTGGCCCGGGTCGAGGGCTTCTACTACGTCCTCGACGGCCATCTGCGCGTCTCGGTGGCCCGGTCGCTCGGCGCCGCCGACCTCGAGGCGCGGGTCACCGAGCTGACGCCGACCCCACTCCCGTTCTGACGCCGCCCTAGACCTTCGGCCGCGGCGTCCGTGCGGGACCGGTCTCCGGCCGGGCGCGCAGCCACTCGACGATCCGGCCCCCGCGGATGGTGAAGAGCACCCCGGCCCGGGCGCCCGTGCCGGAGCCGCACGGCTCGGGCGCGCCGGGGCGCTCCGTGAGCGTGTAGGTCGCGAGCACGCGGTCGCGGCCGACCTTGCGGGCGCGCAGCAGCACCGCGCCGCACGGCAGCGACGAGTTGAAGGCGTCGACCTCGAGCCGGGACCGCACGCGCACCGGCGGCGGCCCGTTCTCGATCGTCGCGGGCAGGGCGAACAGCGCCGAGGCCCGCTTGATGTCGTCGGCCCGCACGGCCTGCGCCCACGTGCGGGCGACCGCGACGCGCTCCGTCGGCAGCGGGGCGGGCGTCGGGTCGACCGGTCGCGGCTCGGGCTTGGAGCCGCCGCAGCCGGCCGCCGCGGCGAGGACCGGCAGGACGAGCGCGCGACGCCACATGCCCCAAGCGTCGCAGGCCGGTAGCGTCCGCGCCGCAGTGGGCACCTACGACCTCAGCGGGAAGGTCGCCCTCGTCACGGGCGCCGGCCGCGGCATCGGCCTCGAGACCGCGCGGGCGCTCGTGGCGCGCGGCGCGAGGGTGGCGCTGCTCGACCTCGACCGCGACATCGCCGAAGATTCGGCCGCCGACGTGGGGGGCGAGGCGATCGGCCTCGGCGCCGACGTCACGGACCGCGCCGCGATGGACGCGGCCGTCGCCGAGACGGTGCGCCGCCTGGGCGGTCTCGACGTCGTGGTGGCCAACGCGGGCATCGCGACGCCGCCGTCCACCGCGCTGACGCTCGACGAGGCGGCCTTCGAGCGGGTGCTCGCGGTGAACCTCCTCGGGGTCTGGCGCACCGTGCGAGCCGCGCTGCCGGCCGTCGCGGCGCGCCGGGGCCACGTCGTCGTCGTCTCCTCGATCTACGCGTTCGCCAACGGCATGGGCCAGCTGCCCTATGCGATGGCCAAGGCGGGCGTCGAGCAGCTCGGGCGCGGCCTGCGCGTCGAGCTCGCCCAGCGCGGCGTCGGCGTCACCGTCGCGTACTTCGGCTTCATCGACACGGAGATGGTCCGCAGCACGCTCGATCGCAGCCCGCGGCGCGACCAGCTCCTCGCGGCCATCCCCGCGCCGCTGCGCAAACGGCTGCCGCCGTCCGCCGCCGGGGAGGCGATCGCCTCGGCGATCGTGCGCCGGGCGCCACGGCTCATCCTGCCCCGCCGCTGGGTCCTGCTGTCGGTCCTGCGCGGCGTCGCCGCTCCGGTCCTGGACCTCGCGGCGACGCGCGACGCCAAGGTCACGGCGCTGCTGCGCGATCTCGACCGTGACGCTCCGGGCTAGCCTTCGGCGCGCGATGCCCGACCAGCTGCGTCCCCTCTTCGACCGGGTCGTGATCAAGGAGCTCGAGCCCGACCGCGTGCGCCAGTCGGGCCTGCTCGTGCCCGCCGGCAACCACGAGCCGCCGCCGCACCACGGCATCGTCCTTGCGGTCGGCGCCGGCCTGGACTGGTGGGAGAGCGTCGGGGTCAAGATGCCGGTGGCTCCCGGCGACCACGTCGTCTTCCCGCACCAGGCCGGGGCGTGGGTCGACGTCGAGGAGGAGCGGCTCCTCGTCTGCCGCGTGACGGAGCTGCTCGGCGTGCTCGAGCGGGCGTGAGGCGCCGCGAGCGGCTCTCGGCCGCCGAGGCGCGCCGGCTCGCGCTCGCCGCGCAGGGCCTCGCGGGCGCCCGGCCACCGTCGGGGGGCGTCTCGACCCGGGCCATCGGCGCGACGATCGGCCGGCTCGGCCTCCTGCAGATCGACTCGGTCAACGTCCTCTCGCGGGCCCACTACCTCCCGCTCTTCAGCCGTCTCGGCGGCTACGACCGCACCGCCCTCGACCGCGCCGCCCACTACGCGCCGCGGCGCCTGTTCGAGTACTGGGGCCACGAGGCCTCCCTGATCCCCGTCGCCACCCAGCCCCTGCTGCGCTGGCGCATGGCCCGCGCCCTGGAGGAGGCCTGGGGCGGCATGCGGCGCGTGGCGACCGAGCGCCCGGACCTCGTGGCCCGGGTCCTCGAGACGGTGCGCGAGCGCGGGCCGGTCGCCGCGAGCGAGATCGACGCCGACACCCCGCGCCGCTCCGAGCCGTGGTGGGACTGGTCCGAGGTCAAGCGGGCGGTCGAGTGGCTGTTCTGGAGCGGGCAGGTGACCTCGGCTCGGCGGCGCGGCTTCGAGCGCCTCTACGACCTGCCGGAGCGGGTGCTGCCGCGGGCGGTGCTCGAGACGCCGACCCCCGAGCCGGCCGACGCCCAGCGCGAGCTCGTGCGCATGGCCGCCCGCGCCCTCGGCGTCGCCACGGCGTCCGACCTGCGCGACTACTGGCGCCTGCCCGTGGTCGCCGACGTGCCTGCGCGGATGGCCGAGCTCGTCGAGGCCGGCGACCTCCTCCCCGTGGAGGTCGAGGGCTGGGAACGCCCGGCGGTGCTCGACACGCGGGCGACGCTCCCGCGCCGGGTCGACGCCCGCGCGCTGGTGGCGCCGTTCGACCCGCTGGTGTGGGAGCGGGCCCGGGCCCAGCGGTTGTTCGGCTTTCACTACCGCATCGAGATCTACGTACCGGCGCCCAAGCGCGTCCACGGCTACTACGTGCTGCCCTTCCTGCTCGGCGACACGCTCGTCGGGCGCGCCGACCTCAAGGCCGACCGGCAGGCCGGCGTGCTGCGCGTCCAGGCGGTGCACGCCGAGCCGGACGCGCCGGCGCACACCGCCGCGGCGCTGGCGGCGGAGCTCGACGAGCTCGCCGCCTGGCTCGGGCTCGGGGGCGTGGCGGTCACGGACCGCGGCGACCTCGCCCCGGCCCTCGCGGCGGCGGTGGGCGGCTAGGTCCTCGGGGCTTCGGGGCTCCTCAGAGCCTTCAGACGCCGGATGGCCGTCGGGCCGACCGGAGCCCTGGTTCGCGGGCCCGACCACGTCGTCACGCGCCACGCGTGGTCCGGTGGGAGGACCGCGGGGGTCCGTGACCGAGACCACGTCCTCGTGCAGCGTCCGTGGTCGGCTCGGTGGACCGCCTGACCGCCCACTCACGGCGCCCGCCGGCGCAGCCGGATCGGGCCGCGGGCCCGAGCGCGCTCGACGACCTCGCCGCGCTGGGTGATCTCGAGCTCGCCCGCCTCGACGAGCGCGTCGGCGGCCGCCCGGACGAGCGGCATGAGGGCGCGGAAGCCGGCGTCGCCGGCCAGGGTCCGCGCGGCCTCGGACGGGCAGATGGTGGCGCCGGGCCGGCGCTGGGCCAGCAGGTCGAGGATGGTCCGCTCGGCGTCCGCGCGATCGCTCACGGCCAGGGCCTACCCGCCCTGCCGACATGGATGGCCGTCTGGGACCATGTCGAGGGGATGCTCGCGTACCTGCTGCGCCGGCTCGCGCTGGGCGTCGGCGTCCTCGTGGCCACGGCGGTCGTCGCCTACGGCGGCATCCGGGCGTTGCGGCCGGACACCGTGCTCGACGGCCGGGGCCTCGTGGCCGGGACGTGGCACGACGTCGAGCGGGTCTTCCTCCACCTCGACTTCGGCGATCCGGCGGTGCGCGAGGAGCTGCTCCGGGGCCTCCCCACGGACGTCACCCTCGTGTTCGGCGGCTTCCTGCTCGGGACGTTGGCGGGCCTGTGGCTCGGCTCGTGGTCGGCGGCCCGGCGCGGGACGCTTCCCGCGCAGGCGCTCATGGCGCTGTCGGCGCTCGCCCTGTGCGCGCCGGTCTACGTCGTCTGCTTCGGGCTGCTGCTGCTCTTCGACCCGGCCTTCGGCGTCGTGCCCCTGGGCTGGCTGTTCCCGCTCGACGCCTCGCAGATCGAGGTCACGGGCCCGGCCTCGTTCCTGAAGGCCAACCTCGTGCCCGCGATCGTCGTGGCGGCCCCGCTCGCCGCGGCCTGCCTGCGCCTGACGCTGGCGGTGAGCTCCGAGGCGCGCGACGAGGACTACATCCGCACGGCCGTGGCCAAGGGCCTGCATCCCCAGAGGGGGGTGGCCCGCCACATCCGGCCGGCGGCCCGGGTGGCGGTGGGCTCCTACGCCGGCGCGGCGATCCCGCTCTTCGTCACGAACCTCGTGCTCGTCGAGTACGTCTTCGCCGTGCCCGGGTTCTTCAAGCAGACGCGGTCGGCCCTCGACCAGGCGTCCGGCGCGGCCAGCGCCGTGGACTTCGCCGCGCTGCAGGCGCTCGCCCTGTGGGGCGCGGTGTTCATCGTCGTCATCGGCCTGCTGGCCGACCTGGCCCTCGTCGCCCTCGATCCGCGCATCC
Organism: Solirubrobacterales bacterium; assembly: GCA_038258425.1. Lineage (GTDB taxonomy): Bacteria > Actinomycetota > Thermoleophilia > Solirubrobacterales > Solirubrobacteraceae > DATLGB01. Next base: position 11,944 of record JBBSPV010000053.1, read on the forward strand.
GCACCAGGGGCCGCGTCGGGTGAAGTCTACCTAGGCAACGCCTGGGTAGAATGCTCGCCGATGGCTCGCGTCCCGGTTCTCGCTCTCGCCCTCGTCGCCCTCGTCCTGTCCGCCTGCGGTGACTCGAGCGACTCGGGCGGCTCCGGCCCGGTGGTGGTGTCCGCCGCCGCCTCCCTGAAGGGCGCCTTCACGGCCTACGCCGAGGACACCGGCGGCAACGCGCGACTCTCCTTCGCCGGCTCGGACGAGCTGGCCGCCCAGATCCGGCAGGGCGTCAGGCCCGACGTCTTCGCCGCGGCCAACACGAAGCTGCCCGACGTGCTCTTCGAGGAGGGCGAGGTCGGCGAGCCGCAGGTCTTCGCCGGCAACCGGCTCGTCCTCGCGGTGCCCGCGCAGGGCGCGAAGGTCGGAAGCCTCGACGAGCTCGCCGGACCGGGCGTGACCATCGCGGTCGGGTCGGCGTCCGTGCCCGTCGGCTCCTACACGCGCGACGTGCTCGGCCGGCTGCCGGCCGTCCAGGAGCGCGCGATCCTCGCCAACGTCCGCTCGCAGGAGCCCGACGTCAAGGGCGTGGTCGGCAAGCTCACGCAGGGCGCCGTCGACGCGGGCTTCGTCTACGTCACCGACGTCAGGGCCACGAAGGGCGCGCTGAAGGCGATCGAGCTGCCCAAGGGGCTCAAGCCGTCCGGCGCCTACGGTGTCGCCATCGTCAAGGGCGCCAAGCATCCGAAGGCCGCGAAGCGCTTCGTCGCCGGCCTGCTCGACGGCCAGGGCGCCGACGCGCTGCGCAAGGCGGGCTTCGAGCCCCCGCCGTCACCGTGAGCCGGGCGTTCGCGCCGCTGCTGGTCCTCGCCCTCGCCGTCGCGCTGGCCTTCCTCACGGTGCCCGTGCTCGCGATCTTCGTCGACACGAGCCCGGGCCGCCTGCTCGACAGCCTCGGCGATCCGGTCGCGCGGGACGCGCTGTGGCTGAGCCTGCGCACGACCCTGCTCGCGCTGGCCATCATCCTGCTCGTGGGCACGCCGGCCGCGTACCTGCTCGCCACGCGCCGCTTCCCCGGCCGCGCGCTCGTGCTCACCCTCGTCGAGCTGCCGCTCGTCCTGCCGCCCGCCGTGGCCGGGATCGCGCTGCTCGCCGCGCTCGGGCCGCGCGGGCTGCTCGGCGGGGCGCTCCAGGACGCCGGGATCGCGCTCGTGCTGCAGACCGCCGGGGTCGTCGTCGCGCTCGTCTTCGTCGCCGCGCCGTTCTACCTGCGCCAGGCCGAGGCCGCCTTCTCCGCGGTGGACCCGTCGCAGCTCGCCGCCTCCCGCACGCTCGGGGCGGGGGAGGCGCGGACCTTCGCGCGCGTGGCGGTGCCGGCCGCGCGCAGCGGGCTCGCGGCCGGCACGGCGCTGGCCTGGGGACGGGCGCTCGGCGAGTTCGGCGCCACCCTGATGTTCGCCGGCTCGTTCCGCGACATCACCCAGACCGTGCCGCTGGCCATCTACGACCGCTTCGCCGAGGACTTCCCCGGTGCGCTCGCGCTGTCGGCCGTGCTCGTCTGCGTCTCGGCGGCGCTGCTGCTGTCGGTCAAGCTCGCGACGCGCCACGACGGCCGTCGCGGGGCGCTCGCGTGAGCCTCGCGGTCGAGGCGGCCACCCGGCTCGGCGACGTCGAGCTCGACGTCGCCCTCGAGGTCGCCGACGGCGCCTGCGTGGCCGTCGCCGGGCCGTCGGGCGCCGGCAAGTCGAGCGTCCTGCGGGTCGTGGCCGGGCTCCTGCGCCCGGAGCGCGGCCGCGTCCGCTGCGGGGCGGACACCTGGCTCGACACCGCCGGCGGCGTCTGCGTGCCGCCCGAGCGCCGCGGCTGCGGCGTCGTCTTCCAGGACTTCGCGCTCTTCGAGCACCTCAGCGCCTGGCGCAACGTCGCCTACGGCCTGCGCGGCCTCGGCCGGGCCGAGCGTCGCGGGCGCGCTCACGCGCTGCTGGATCGCTTCGGCCTCGCCGCCCGCGCCGATGCGCGCCCGGCGACGCTCTCCGGCGGGGAGCGCCAGCGCGTCGCCCTGGCCCGCGCGCTGGCTCCCGCGCCGCGCGTGCTGCTGCTCGACGAGCCGCTCTCGGCGCTCGACGCCCGCACGCGCGCGGCGGCCTCGCGCGAGCTGGCCGGGGTGCTCGCCGCCGCGCGGGTGCCGAGCCTGCTCGTCACCCATGACTTCACGGAGGCGGCGGTGCTCGGGGACGAGGTGGCGGTCATGGACGCCGGCCGGATCGTGCAGCGCGGCACCGCGGCCGCGCTGGCCGCCGCGCCCGGCTCGGCCTTCGTCGCCGACTTCACCGGCGCCGTCGTGCTGCGCGGCGTCGCCCGCGGCCGCGCGGCCGGGCTCACCGCGGTGGAGCTCGAGGGCGGTGGCCGCATCGCCTCCACCGACACCGCCGACGGGCCCGTCGCGGCGAGCTTGTTCCCCTGGGAGGTGACGCTCGAGCCGGCCGGCCACGACGGCGCCGGCGGCTCCGCGCGCAACCACGTCCAGGCCGAGGTCGTGACGCTCACCGCGGTCGGCGGCCGCGTCCGGCTCGGGCTGCAGGCCGGCCAGCCGCTCACCGCCGAGGTCTCCGAGGCGGCGGTCGCCGAGCTCGGCCTGCGTCCCGGCGCGCACGTGACCGCGACGTGGAAGGCGACGGCGACCCGGCTCGTGCGGCGCTGAAACCGGGTAGGCGCCCCCCATGCAGACACGCAGACTGGGCGACTCCGACCTCGAGGTCTCCGAGGTCTCCCTCGGGTCCTGGCTCACCTACTCCGGCGGCGTGCAGCGCGACCAGACGGAGGCCTGTACGCGCACGGCCTTCGACGTCGGCATCACGTTCTTCGACACCGCCAACGCCTACGGCGCCGGGGCCGCGGAGGAGGCGTGGGGCGAGATCCTCGCCGACTACCCGCGCGACGACTACGTGCTCGCCACCAAGGTCTACTTCCCGGCCGCCGACGGCGGGACGGGCCTCAGCCGCGAGCAGATCCTCAAGCAGATCGACGCCTCCCTCGCGCGCCTGCGCACCGACCACGTCGACCTCTACCAGTGCCACCGCTACGACACGTCCGTTTCGACGGAGGAGACGCTCGGCGCGCTCACGGAGGTCGTGGACGCCGGCAAGGCGCGCTACATCGGCTTCTCCGAATGGACGCCGGAGCAGATCGAGGCCGGCCTCGGCGTCGACGGCGCCGCGAAGTTCGTCTCCTCCCAGCCGCAGTACTCCATGCTCTGGCGGGCGCCGGAGCGCGAGGTGTTCGGGGTGTGCCGGGACAACGGCATCTCCCAGATCGTCTGGTCCCCGCTCGCCGAGGGCCTGCTCAGCGGCAAGTACCAGCCGGGCGAGCCGCCGCCGCCGGACTCGCGCGCGGCCAGCGAGGCGATGAGCTCGTTCATCAAGGACCGCATGGACGACCGCGCGCTGGAGGCGGTCCAGCGGCTGCGCCCGATCGCCGACGAGGCGGGGCTGACCATGGCCCAGCTCGCGATCGCCTGGGTCCTGCGCCATCCCGAGGTCGCCTCGGCGATCGTCGGCGCGTCGAGACCCACGCAGGTGCAGGAGAACGCCGCCGCCGCGGGCGTGACCCTCACGGAGGACACCCTGGACGCGATCGAGGCGGCGCTGGGCGACGTTCCCGTGCGCGAGCCGACGCTGGCGCCGGGGGCCGAGGCCGGGCTAGGGTCGGCCGCATGACCGAACCTTCGAGCCACATCGGCGTCACCGGCCTCGCGGTCATGGGCGCGAATCTCGCGCGCAACATCGCGAGCCGCGGCACGTCCGTGGCCGTCCACAACCGCACGACCGCCCGGCTGGACGAGTTCATGGACGAGCACGGCGAGGAGGGCGACTTCACCCGCTGCGAGACCCTCGAGGACTTCGTCGCCGCGCTCGAGCGCCCGCGCCGCATCATCGTCATGGTCAAGGCCGGCGCGCCCGTCGACGCGGTCATCGGGGAGCTGTCGCCGCTGCTCGAGGAGGGCGACATCCTCATCGACGCGGGCAACTCGCACTTCACCGACACCCGGCGCCGCGAGGCCGCGCTGGCGGAGGAGGGCCTGCGCTTCATGGGCATCGGCGTCTCCGGCGGCGAGGAGGGCGCGCTGCTCGGGCCGTCGATCATGCCCGGCGGACCGGCCGACGCCTACACCGAGGTCGAGGAGGTCCTGACCACGATCGCCGCCCAGGTCGACGGCACGCCCTGCTGCGTCCACGTCGGCCCGGACGGCGCGGGGCACTACGTCAAGATGGTCCACAACGGCATCGAGTACGCCGACATCCAGCTCATCGCCGAGGCCTACGACCTGCTGCGCCACGTCGGCGGGCTGGAGGTCTCGGAGATCGCCGACACCTTCGAGGCGTGGAACGCGGGCGACCTCGAGTCCTTCCTCATCGAGATCACCGCCAAGGTCCTGCACCAGCAGGACGCCACGACGGGCGGCTCGCTCGTCGACGCCATCGTCGACCAGGCCGAGCAGAAGGGCACCGGGCGCTGGACGAGCCAGGACGCCCTCGAGCTCGGCGTGCCGTTGACCGCCATCACCGAGGCGGTCTTCGCGCGCACGCTGTCCTCCCAGCGGGAGGAGCGCGCGGCGGCGTCCAAGCTGCTCTCCGGGCCCGTCCCCGGAACGGCGGGCGAGCCGACGGACACCCTCATCGACGACATCCGCCAGGCGCTGTACGCCTCGAAGGTCGTCGCCTACGCCCAGGGCTTCGTGCAGATGTCCGCGGCCTCCGAGCAGTACGACTGGGACCTCGACCTCGCCGCGATGGCACGCATCTGGCGAGGCGGCTGCATCATCCGGGCGCGCTTCCTCGATCGCATCTCCGACGCCCTGGAGGAGGACCCGGGGACGGCGAACCTCCTCGTCGTGCCGTACTTCCTCGAGCACGTCGCCGACGCGCAGGACGCCTGGCGGCGGACGGTCAAGCGGGCGACGGACGAGGGCGTCGCCATCCCGGCCTTCGCCTCCTCGCTCGCCTACTACGACGGCTACCGGCGCGAGCGTGGGCCGGCCTACCTCATCCAGGGCCTGCGCGACTTCTTCGGCGCTCATACCTATCACCGGATCGACCAGGGCGGCGCCTTCCACACCCGTTGGTCGCAGGGCGGCGACGAGGTGCGCACCGGCGACTGACGTCAGCCCTCGTCGAGCCAGCGCGGCGCGTCCGCCCCGAGGGCCGGCGGGGCACGGCGCGCGGTCGCGGGCGTCGCGGACAGGCCGATCGGGCTGCGGGGCAGGGGCACGCCGCCCGCCTCCTGCACCGGCGCCAGGCCGAGCCGCTCGGCGAGCGCGAAGGCGCCGGCGACGTCGTTGACCGCCCCGGCCGGCACGCCGGCCGCCGCGAGCTGTGCCGTCCACGCCTCGACGGGCTGCGAGGCCAGCCGCGCCTCCAGGGCCTCGCGCAGCTCGGCCCGGTGGGCGACCCTGTCGGCGTTCGTCGCGAAGCGCGGGTCGGCCTCGAGCCCGACCGCCGCGCACAGCGCCTCGAACTGCTTGTCGTTGCCGACGGCGAGCACGAGCGAGCCGTCCTCGGCGTCGAAGAGCTCGTAGGGCGCGATGCTCGGGTGGGCGTTGCCCATGCGCTGCGGGACCGCGCCGGCGACGGTGTAGCCCGACGCCTGGTTGACCAGCCCGCTCAGCAGGGAGGAGAGCAGGTCGACCTGCACCCGCTGGCCCTCGCCGGTCGCCGCGCGGTGCTGGAGCGCCGCGAGGATCCCGACCGTGGCCTGCAGGCCGCAGACGACGTCGACGAGGGCGACGCCGACCTTCTGCGGCTCGCCCTCCGGCGCGCCGGTGACGCTCATGAGGCCGCCGACGGCCTGGACGAGCAGGTCGTAGCCCGGCAGCGCCGCGCCCTCGCCCGTGCCGAAGCCGGTGATCGAGCAGTACACGAGGCGCGGGTTCTCCGCGGCGAGCGCCGGGTGGTCGAGGCCGAGCCGGGCCATGACCCCGGGGCGGAAGTTCTCGACCAGGACGTCGGCGCCCGCCGCCAGGCGCCGCGCCGCGTCGCGGCCCTCGGACGACCGCAGGTCCAGCGCGACGGAGCGCTTGTTGCGGTTGACGGCCTGGAAGTACGTGGCCGCCCCGGCCGCGTCGTGCGGCGGCCCCCAGGCGCGGGTGTCGTCGCCGGTGCCGGGGCGCTCGACCTTGAGCACGTCGGCCCCGAGGTCGCCGAGCGTCATGGTGGCCAGCGGGCCGGCCAGGACGCGCGAGAAGTCCAGGACGCGCAGACCGGGCAGGGCGGAGGGCACGGGCGGCAGTGTGCCAGGCGGTGCTGCGGGTAAGCGGCCGCCATGACCGAGGCGCACGCTGGGTCGGCCGGCTCGCCGGGACACCGCGTCCTGCTCGCGAGCCTCGTCGGCACCTCCCTGGTGCTCGCGCCGGAGACCGTGCGGGCGGACCTGTCCGCCGTCGACCGCCGCGCTCCGGCGCCCCCGGAGGTCGCGAGGATCTAGCCGGTCGGGCCGGTGGCCGCGGCCCAGACGGCCCACAGCGGGTCGCCGCCGGCGTGCGGCCGCGTGCGCAGGTCGCTCGCCGGAGGCCCGAAGCCGCCCGCGAGCTCGAAGTAGCGGCGCACGATGGTTACGTGGCCGGCGTCGTCGGTGGCGAGCCAGCCGCGGATCGCCTTGGAGGGGAAGCAGCGGTTGGAGAACGTGCACACGAAGGGCGCCCCGGGGCGCAGGACGCGCGCGAGCTCGGCGAAGACCTCCAGCGGGCGGGTCAGGTAGTCCACGGACACGCAGCAGACGGCCGCGTCGAGCGAGGCGGTGGGGAACGGCAGGATCGGATCGGCGTTGAGATCGGCGACGACGCGCTCGGTCAGCATCGGGTTGGCCTCGAGCTCGGCGGCGTTCATGCCCAGCCCGACGAGCTCGCGCGGGGCGACGGCGAAGTGCGAGACCCAGGAGGACATGAGGTCGAGCACGCGGCCCTCGAGCCCGAGCGCCTCGTAGAGCTCGCCGACGGCCCGCACGGCGCCGTCGTCGATGTGGGTCACGAGGCGCGGCGGCGCGTAGAAGCGGTCGTCCGGGGTCGGGTCGAGGCGACGGAAGAAGCCGGGTCCGAAGGCGTCGGGCATCATCGGGCCTACGGCTGGGCAGCCCGCCACGATGACTTCCGAGATCTCCGGCCGCGTCGCGGTCATCACCGGCGCGTCCTCCGGCATCGGCGAGGCCACCGCGCGTGCCCTGGCCGCCGAGGGGGCCCAGCTGGCGCTGCTCGCGCGCCGGGCCGACCGCGTCCAGGCGCTCGCCGAGGAGCTGGCGTCCGACGGCGTCAAGACGCTCGCCCTCGAGGGTGACGTGACCGACCGCGAGTCGCTGGCGGCCGCCGCCGAGCGCGTCGCCGGCGAGCTGGGCGGCGCGGACGTGCTCATCAACAACGCGGGGCAGATGCTGCTCGCGCCCTTCACCGGCGACCAGGCCGAGGAGACCCGGCGGATGGTGGAGACGAACCTGCTCGGCGCGATGACCGCGACGGCCGCCTTCCTCGACCAGCTGCGCGACGGTGGCGGCGACCTCGTGAACATCTCCTCCGTGGCCGGGCGCACCGCGGGCAAGGGCTCGTCGGTCTACAACGCCACGAAGTGGGGCCTCAACGGCTGGTCGGAGGCCCTGCGCCAGGAGCTGTTGCCCGACGTTCGCGTCATCGTCATCGAGCCGGGCGCGGTGGACACCGAGCTCACCGACCACATCACGCACGAGCAGAGCCAGCAGGGGGCGCGGAAGATGTACGCGCGCGTCGAGGCGCTCACGGCGCAGGACATCGCCGAGCTCATCACCTTCGCCGTCGGGCGCCCGCAGCGGGTGTCGATCAGCGAGGTGCTCATCCGCCCGACGAAGCAGCCGCTCTGAGGCGGGCGCTGACGCGCCGACGCGGGTTCCGGCCGCGCCGGGGTTCTGTAGGCTTCCGGGGCCATGATCGCCGGTATCACCTTCTCGCAGATCCTCCTGATCCTCGTCATCTTCGGGATCATGAACATCGTGCTGCTCACGCCGGTGATCCTCTGCTTCGTCAAGACGTTCCTCGAGTACAACGAGAACCAGGAGATCCGGCGGCGCCGCGGCAGCGCGTAGGGCGGCGCGGGTGGCGGCCCCGCGGCGAGGTCAGCGCAGGAGGGCGAGCAGCGAGTCCGCGTGCTTGTCCACGAAGGACGGCCCGATGCCCTTGATCGCCAGCAGCTCCCGGGCGCTCGAGGGGCGGCGGCGGACGATCTCGCGCAGCGTCGCGTCCGTGGCGACCGTGTAGGCGGGCTTGCCGTCGGCGCGCTCGCGGCGCCAGGCCTTCAGCGGCGCGAGGTCGGCGTCGGCGACCGGCGGGCCGTCGTCGACAGGGGCGGTGCGACCCGCCCGCCGGCCCTCGACCCGGACCGGCGGCAGCCAGTCGGGCGGGTCGTGGACGTCGCAGCAGCGCCCGAGCGGCGCACCCGGCGAGGGATCGCCGAAGTGGTCGAGCAGCTGGCGGCGGCGGCACGTCTCGGCGCCCGCGTAGCGCTCGATGGAGCGGTAGGACTGCCAGCGGCGGTCCGTGGCGGCGCGGCACAGCTGCGCGGCGCGGCGGTGGTCGAGCGCCCCGGAGCCGACGGTGACGCGGATGCGCCCGCCGCTGCCCGGCTCGAGGCTGACCGCGCCGGCCCGCTCGGCGATCGCCAGCGCGACACGGTCGCGGTCGTCGGCGGCGTCGAGCTCGACGGCCCCGTCCGCGCCGGCCTGGGCGCCGAGACGCCCGACGAGCGCGCCGACCTCGCCCGGCGTGACCTCCGCCTCCCGGATGAAGCGCACGAGGCGGCCGAGGTCGGAGCGGGAGGCGAGCAGGACGGCCCGGCCCGGCTCGCCGTCGCGCCCGGCCCGGCCCGCCTCCTGGTAGTAGGCCTCCAGGCTCGAGGGCAGCGCCCAGTGCCAGACGGAGCGTACGTCGGCCTTGTCGACGCCCATCCCGAAGGCGTTGGTGGCCACGACGACGTCCGTCTCGCCGCGCATGAAGGCGTCCTGGCGCCGCGAGCGGGTCTCGGCCGGCATGCCGGCGTGGTAGGCGGCGGCGGCCAGGCCCTCCGCGCCGAGCAGCGCGGCCGTCTCCTCCGTGCTCTTGCGCGTGCCGCAGTACACGACGGCGGGCCGGTTCTCCGGCAGGCGGACGCCGGCGACGAGCGTCGCGCGCTTGCGGGCGACGGAGCCCTCGCCGTCGAATGCGAGCACGTCGAAGGAGAGGTTCGGGCGGTCGAAGCCCGAGCGGACGCGCTCCGGCTCGCGCAGCCCGAGCCGCTCGACGATCTCCTCGGCGACCTTCGGCGTCGCCGTCGCGGTGCAGGCCATCACGGGCGGGTGGCCGAGCTCGGCGACGACGGCGGCCAGGCGCAGGTAGTCCGGCCGGAAGTCGTGGCCCCACTCGCTGACGCAGTGTGCCTCGTCGACGACGAAGAGCGCGAGCCGGCGGCGCTGCAGTGCGGCCCGGAAGGCCTGGGACGCGAAGCGCTCCGGGGCGGCGAAGCAGATCGTCGCGCGGCCTGCGGCGACGGCGTCGAGCGCCTCGCGGTTGGCGTCCGGCGTGCCGCCCGAGGCGAGCATGACCGCGGGGTGGCCGAGGTCGGTCAGCCGGGCGCACTGGTCGCGCATGAGCGCGATGAGCGGCGAGACGACGACCGTCAGGTCTTCGCCGGCGAGCGCCGGCAGCTGGTAGCAGAGGCTCTTGCCGCCGCCCGTGGGCATGACGACGAGCGCGTCGCGGCCGTCCAGCGCGGCCTGCACGGCCTCGCGCTGGCCCGCGCGGAAGGCGCGCAGGCCGAGCAGGGGCAGCAGCGACTCGGGGGTCGCGTCCGAGCGCGGGCGCGGCGCGGGCCGGGCGGCGGGCGCGGCGGCGGCGGCCGGCGGCGGCGTGGGCAGCGCCTGCGTGAGCTCGTCGCGGTCCTCGCCGGGATC
>JBBSPV010000054.1:0-21758 GCA_038258425.1 Solirubrobacterales bacterium
CCATGTCTCCGCCGGGGGGCCGGGCTGGTGTGCGCGGGGGGGGGCCCGCGGGGGGGGGGCCCCCGGGCGGCCGCCGGGGTGGCCCCCCCCCCCCCCCCCCGGGCCCCCCCGCCCCCGGGGGGCGGCCCCGCGGCGCCCCCGGGGGGGGGGCGCGCCGGGGGGGGGGGGGGGGGTCGGCCAACCCCCCCCCCCGCGCCCCCCCCCCCCCCCCCCCCCCCCACCCCTCGGCCGCCCGACCTCAGGCCGCCGGGGCCACGCGGCCGCGGCGCAGGACGACCCGGCTCCACCAGCCGCGCGTGCCGCTCCAGCGCCGGCTCCACCAGCCGTGGGAGGCCTCGAAGCGTCCGGGCGGTGGCGTCGTCGTGCGGACCTTGGCCACCCAGTCCTCGAGCGGCAGCTCACCGGAGATCAGGCCGGCGAGGGCGGTGATGATCGGGGCGTCGACCGCGGCGCGGCGCAGGGCGACGCACAGCAGCGGCACGAGGTCGAGCGATTCCACGGCCTGGCCGATGCGTCCGGGGATCTCGATCGCGGGCACGCCCTGGCCGAGGAGCTCGCCCGCCCGGCGGTTGCGGCTCTGGGGCGCGAGGGCGGTGCCGACGCGGTCGCCGGTGCCGGCCAGGCCGATCAGCGACTCCGGTCGGGCGCCCTGCATCTCGGCGTAGCGCCAGACCTCGAGGAAGACGTGGCCGGCGGCGGCCCCCGCGGCGTTGAGCCCCTGCGCCTCGGTGGCCGCGGCGGCCAGGGCGGCGGCGTTCTTCGCCGCGCCGCCGAGCTCGACGCCGATCGGGTCCGCGGACTGCTCGCAGACGACGCCGGCGCGGCGGAAGACGTCCGCGATGGACAGCGCGAGCCGCTCGTCCGTGGCCGCGGCGACGAGCGCGGCACCCTCGGTGACCATCTCGCGCGCGTGGGCCGGGCCGCCGATGCAGGCCACGCGCGCGGTGCCGAGCATGGAGGCGAGCAGGACGGTCGGGGCCACGCCGTGGGGTGGGACGAGGCCCTTGGCCAGCGAGACGACCGGCGTCCGCGGCCGCAGCCCGGCCGACGGCAGCCCGCTGATGACCTGGTCGATGCCGCCGGAGGGCAAGCCGAGGAAGACGAAATCGGCGCGGGCGACGCCGGCGGACGCGGGCTCGATGCGCAGTGGCGAAGGGAGCTCGATGCCGGGCAGGTACGTCGCGTTCTCGCGCCGGTCGAGCAGCCGCTCGGCCTGCTCGTCCGTGCGCGTCTGCAGCGTCGTGCGGAAGCCGCCCCGCGCGAGCAGGACGGCGACGGCCGTGCCGAAGGACCCGGCACCGATCACGACGGCGCGACGGGTGCCCGGCGAGGGCAGGGTGAGCTGGGGACGCGACGGCACTCATGACCCCTACCCGGCCCGCGCCGTCGGGTTGCGCGGCTCAGGCGCGCCCGCTGCGCAGTCGGTCGCCGATCGCCTCGCCTGCGGTCTCGAGCTCCTCGAGGGTCGAGGCCTCGAGCACGAGCTGCAGGTCGATCATCCGCTTGCCGAAGCCGTCGAGCCGGTCCACGCCGACCACCGCGTGCAGCGGCACGCCGGCCTGGCGCGTGCGCGTGCCGATCTCGCCCACGACCTTGCCCTGCAGCGTCTGCTCGTCCAGGCCGCCCTCCCCGGTGACGACGCAGTGCGAGGCCCGCATCCGCGTGTCGAAGTCCAGCGCATCGAGGATCCAGGGCGCCCCGGCCTCCAGCCGCGCGCCGTACGCGGCCCACAGCCCGCCGGAGAGCCCGCCGGCCGCGCCGGTCATCGGCACGCCGCGCGGGTCGCGCGGGAGCTCGGCGGCGAGCGCGTCGAGCCGCGCGGCCAGGCGGGCGACCATCGCCTCGTCGGCGCCCTTCTGCGGTCCGAAGACCGCCGCGCAGTGCTCCCACGGCGTGCGCACGTCGCACAGGACGACGAGCTGGGCGCCGCCGAGCCCGCCGTGGTCCTCGATGGCCGCCAGCGCCCCGGCGCCGCCGTCCGTCGTCGCGCTGCCGCCCACGCCGACGACGACGACCGCGGCTCCGGCGTCCACGGCGGCGCAGATGAGCTCGCCCGTGCCCCGCGTCGAGGCGCCCCACGGATCGCGCTCGTCCTCGGCGACGTGGTGCAGCCCGCTCGCCGCCGCCATCTCGAGCACCGCCGTGCCGCCGTCCTCGACGAGCGCGTAGCCGGCGGCGACCTCGCGGCCGAGCGGGTCGGACACCCGCGCGCCGCCGGTCTCGCCCCCGAGGGCGGTGAGCAGGCACTCCAGCGTGCCCTCGCCGCCGTCGGCGACCGGGCAGAGGTCGGGCGGCCGCAGCCCGGCCGACTCCAGTCCGCGGCCGAGCGCGGCCGCGACCTCCGTGGCGCGGTGGGTGCCCTTGAACGAGTCGGGCGCGACGAGCACGGGGGCCTCGGGCAGGGACACGGCCCGCCGAACCGTACTCTTGGCCCATGGCGTCCGCCGAGACCTTCGAGCTCGCGGGCCGCGAGGTCCGGCTCTCGAACCCGGAGAAGGTCTACTTCCCGAAGGCCGGGATCACCAAGGGCGAGCTCGCGCACTTCTACGCGGACTGCGCCGACGCGGTGCTCAACCACCTGCGCGAGCGCCCCACGGTGCTCAAGCGCTACGCGGGCGGCATCGAGGCCAAGCCCTTCTACCAGAAGCGCGTGCCCGACAAGCGGCCCGAGTGGCTGGAGACGACCATCCTGAGGTTCCCGTCCGGGCGGGAGGCGCGCGAGCTCGTGCCCGTCGACGCCGCCCACCTCGTGTGGGGCGTCGGCCTGGGCAACGTCGACTGGAACCCGCACCCCGTCCGCCGCGCCGACCTCGACCATCCGGACGAGCTGCGCGTCGACCTCGACCCGATGCCCGAGGCGCCGTGGGACCACGTCCGCCAGGTCGCGCTGCTCGCGCGCGAGGTGCTCGGCGAGCACGGCCTCACCGGCTTTCCGAAGACGAGCGGCTCGCGCGGCATGCACATCCCGGTGCGCGTCCATCCCGAGTGGGACTTCACGACCGTGCGCGCCGCCGCGCTCGCGCTCGCGCGCGAGGTGGAGCGCCGCTCGGAGGGCATGGCGACGACGAAGTGGTGGAAGGAGGAGCGCCCGCCCGGCGCGGTCTTCGTCGACTACAACCAGAACGCCAAGGACCACACCGTCGTCTCGGCCTACAGCGTGCGCCCGGTCCCCGACGCGCGGGTCTCCACGCCGCTGCGCTGGGACGAGGTCGCCGCCGTCGAGCCGGCCGAGCTCACCCTGCGCACCGTGCCCGAGCGGCTGGCCACGGTGGGCGACCCGAGCGCGGGAATCGACGCCCACGCCGGCTCGCTCGACGGCCTGCTCGCCCTCGCCCGGGCCGACGCCGAGGAGCGCGGCCTGCAGGACGCGCCCTGGCCGATGCACTTCGCCAAGCAGCCCGGGGAGCCCAAGCGCGTCCAGCCGAGCCGCGACACGGACCGCAAGCGCCGCTGATGGACCTCGCCGCCTTCGGCGCCGCGTCCGGCCACCTCGACACCGCGACGGCCGGCGTGCCGCCCGAGTCCGCCGTCGCGGCGATGCGCCGGGCGGTCGACGCCTGGGCGACCGGCCGGATCGACGCGCTCGCCCACGACGAGGACGTGCGCCGCTCGCGCGCGGCGTTCGCGACCCTCGTCGGCTGTGATGCGCGCGACGTCGCGGCCGGTGCGGTCGTCTCGCCGTTCGTCGGGCTCGTCGCCGCGAGTCTCCCGGCGGGCGCCCGCGTCCTGACCGCCGAGGGCGATTTCACCTCCCTGCTGTTCCCACTGCTCGCGCAGGCCGACCGCGGCGTGCGCGTGTCGAGCGTCCCGCTCGAGTCGCTGCCCGAGGCCATCGGCACCGGGACGGACCTCGTCGCCGTCAGCGCGGTGCAGTCCGCCGACGGGCGCGTCGTGGACCTCGACGCGCTCGCGGACGCCGCCGACCACCACGGCGCCCACGTCCTGCTCGACGCCACCCAGGCGGCCGGCTGGCTGCCGGTGGACGCGACGCGCTTCGCCTACGTCGTGGCCGGCGCCTACAAGTGGCTGCTGGCGCCGCGGGGCACGGCCTTCATGGCCATCCGGCCCGAGCGCCAGGACGCCCTGCGGCCGCACACCGCCGGCTGGTACTCGGCCGAGGAGCCGTGGTCGAGCTGCTACGGCGAGCCCCTGCGCCTCGCCGCCGGGGCCCGCCGCTTCGACCTCTCTCCGGCCTGGGCGTGCTGGGCCGGCACGGCGCCGGCGCTCGAATGGGTGGCCGCCACCGGCGTGGACGCCCTGCACGCCCACGACCTCGCGCTCGCCGGGCGCCTGCGCGCCGGGCTCGGCCTCGCGCCGGCGGCCACGAGCTTCGTCATGGTCGACCGTGCCGGCGCGCGCGAGCGCCTCGAGCGCGCCGGCGTGCGCGCGTCCGTGCGCGCGGGCCGGGTGCGCCTGAGCTGCCACGTCCCGGCCACCGGGGCCGACGTGGAGCGCGTGCTCGAGGCGCTGGCCTAGCTACGGCGCCGGCACCGGCGTGGACACCACGGTCGGCCGACGCGACCCCGGTGCTGGCCAGCGCCGCGCCGGTTGTCACCAGCCGGTGACGGGCAGCCCGCTCCCATGCTCCAACGCACACTCGGCGGGCGGCCGGTCTCCGCCATCGGCTTCGGCGCCATGCAGCTCCCCGGCAAGGGGGTCATGGGGCCGCCGGACGACCGCGACGCGGCGCTCGCGGTGCTGCGCCGGGCCGTCGAGCTCGGCGTCGATCACGTCGACACGGCCCAGTACTACGGCCCGGACGTGTCCAACGAGCTGATCCACGAGGCGCTGGCGCCGTATCCCGACGGCCTGCGCATCGTCACGAAGATCGGGGCCCGGCGCGACGAGCAGGGCGGCTGGCTGCCGGCGCTCGCACCCGACGAGGTCCGTCAGGCCGTCGACGACAACCTGCGCTCCCTCGGGGTCGAGCGCCTCGCCATGGTCAACCTGCGCCTCATGGGTCCCGACACCCCCCTCGAGGAGGCGCTCGGGGTGCTCGCCGAGCTCCGCGACGCCGGCAAGCTCGAGCTCATCGGCATGAGCGAGGTGACGGCGGAGCAGCTCGACGCCGCCCAGGCGGTCACGGAGATCGCCTCGGTGCAGAACCTCCTCAACCTCCTGCAGCGCGACTCGATGGACGTCCTACGCGCCTGTGAGCAGCGCGGCCTGGCCTTCACGCCGTACTTCCCGCTCGGCTCGGCGTTCACGAGCGCCCCGCGCCGGATCGCGCGCCTGGACGCCGTCCGCGCCGCCGCCGAGGCGCACGGCGCGACGCCGGCCCAGGTGTCGCTGGCCTGGCTGCTCGGTCTCGGCGAGCACGTGCTCCTGATCCCCGGCACCTCCTCGCTCGAGCACCTGGAGGAGAACCTCGCCGCCGCCGACCTCGCCCTGACCGCGGAGGAGCTCAGCGCGCTCGACGCGGCCGCCTAGGCCTGGACCGGCTCGCGACCGGGGGCGAAGCCGGGCTTCCAGCCCGCCCCGCGCTCCGCGAGCCGGCCGTCATCGATCCGGAAGATCACGACGGCGGCGAGCTCGACGGGCCGGCCGGTGGGCGGCCGGCCGAGCATCGGGCGGGTGTTGGTGCCGCACAGCGTCCAGCGGATCACGACCCGGTCCCCCTCGGCGAGCAGGTCGTCGATCGTGAACCGCAGGTCGGGGTGCGCGCCGTGCATGGTGGAGACGACGTACTCGGCGCCCGCCCCTCCGGCAGGCTGGCCCGGCAGCGGGTCGTGGTCGAGGAAGTCCGGGGCCACGAGGTCGCGCATCCCGGCCGGGTCCCCGGCCGGGATGACCGCCTCGAACACCCGGCGGACGAGGGCCTTGTTGGCCTCGAGCGTCGCGGCGCCGGGACGTGTGTCGGCGATCATCGCCCCGCCCCGACGGCGGCCCGGGGGGCGAACACCTGCGCGTGGTCCTGGGCGAAGGTGGCCAGGCTGCGCGGCGGACTCCCGGTGAGCGCCTCGACCGTGCCGGTCACCTGCGCGTCGACGCCCTCGCGCAGCCGCCCGAAGATCGCGACGATCGGCTCCGCGGCGGCGGCGGGCAGGCCGGCGGCGACCATGCCCTGTGTCGCCGCCTCGTCTCCGACGTCGACGTACTCGACCTCGCGGGCGGTCGCGGCGGCGAGCTCGGTCGCCACCTGCGCGTAGGTGACGGCCTGGGGTCCGGTGAGGACGTAGGTGCGCCCGTCGTGGCCCGCGCCGGTGGCGACGGCCGCCGCGACCGCGCCGACGTCGCGGGGATCGATCATCGCGATCCGCGCCTGCGCCGCGGGTGCGTAGAGCCGGCCCTCGTGCGCGACCGCGCCGGCGCCGGTCAGCAGGTTCGTCATGTAGAAGCTCGACCGCAGGATCACGGCGGGGATCCCGGACCCGCGGAGATGCGCCTCGATCCGACCGTGCCAGTCCCAGAACGCGACGGGCGAGCCCGGTTCGGCCACGATGGACGAGAGCTTGACGATCCGCCGCACCCCCGTCGTGGCGGCGGCGTCGATCAACCCCGTCTCCCACGCGACCCGGCGCGGATCGTCGGGACCGGAGAGGACGACGACCTCGACGCCCGCAAGCGCGGCCCCAACCGCCCGCGCGTCCGCGAGGTCGCCGACCGCGAGCTCGGCGGCGTCGCCGAACCGGCTGCGGGCCCTATCCGCGTCGCGGACGAAGGCGCGCACGTCGGCGCCGCGGTCCAGCAGGGCGCGCACCACCGCCAAGCCGGCTCGTCCTGTAGCTCCGGTCACCAGATGCATGAGATCACTCCTTGGCCTAAACTGTATTCCACAGTTATAAACTCCGGACCACAGCTTTGTCAAGCGGTGAGCACCGGCTCGCGCAGCGGCTCCCGCCGGCCCCGCGTGGCGAAGACGACGCCGGCGAGGATGACCCCGACACCGAGGATCTGCACCTCTGTCGGCCGCTCCCCGAGGATGAGGGCGCCGAGCGCGACGGACGACATGGGTTGAATGAGCAGCAGGAGGGAGGTCAGCGCGGTCGGCAGCCGCGGCAGGGAGACGGAGATCAGCAGCCAGCCGATCACCTGGCTCGAGACGGCGAGCAGCAGCAGCCAGCCGTGTGCCGGCCAGGTGGGGACGAAGTCGACGGCGCCGTAGCTCGCGCCGGCCACGGCGGCGACGATCGCTCCCGAGGCCGTCGCGTCAAGCAGCGGGCCGGCCGGGCGGCGCGGGTTGGCGTTCGTGACCCGCAGCACGAGGATGAACCCGGCGTAGGCGCAGCTCGTGCCGAGGCCGAAGACCGTTCCGAGCCCCGGATCGGCGCCGAACGCCCCCGCCTCGAGCACGCCGGAGATGAGCACCGCGCCGACGAGCACGACGGGCACCGCGATGGCCATCCGGTTCGACGGCCGCTCCCCGAGCAGGCCCCAGGCGAGGAAGGCCACGAGCACGACCTGGAGGTTGCCGAGCACCGTGGCCAGCCCGGCGCCGACGTTGGCGATCGCATGATGCCAGAGGATCAGGTCGGCCGCGAAGAAGACCCCGGCGAGGGCGCCGAGCCAGCGGTCGCGGCGCGGGCGCCGGCCGAACCGGCGGCCCTCGAGCACCACGAGCGGCGCCAGGAAGGGGACGGCGTAGGCGCAGCGGAAGACGGCGGCGGTCTCCGGCGTCACGTCGGCGAGCCGCACGAGGATCGCCGAGAAGGCGATCACCACGGCGCCGGCCACGGCGGTCGGGACCGGGCGCCGGCCGAGGGGGTGGTCCTGCGCCACGCCCGGCGTCAGTCGTCGAGCTGCGCCAGGGTGCACTCCCGCGGCGGCTTGTCCTCGCGCCAGCGCAGGACCTTGGCGTTGTGGCGGATGCGCCCGTTGCTCATGTGGTCGAAGGCGATCTCCACCACGAGCTCGGGCCGCAGGTCGACCCACTCGAGGTTGCGGCCGTTGTCCCAGCGCGACGGCTCGCCCGTGCCCCGCTCACCGGTCTCGTAGGGCTTCAGGAAGGCGGGCAGCTCGCGCTTCTCCTTCGCGGAGAAGCCGGAGGAGTGACCGACCTCGCGGAGCCTGCCGTCCTCGCCGTAGAGCCCGAGGATCAGCGCGCCGAGCGTGCCCTCGGCCTTGCCCGGGCGCCAGCCGCGCACGACGGCGTCCACCGTGCGCACGCGCTTGACCTTGACCATGCCGACGCGCTCGCCCGGGCGGTACGGGGCGTCGAGCTGCTTGGCGACGACGCCCTCGGCGCCGCGCAGCCACGGCTCGGCCTCCGCGGGGTCGGTCGTGGACGGCGTCAGCTCGAGCGGATCGGCGACGCGGGCCTCGAGCCGCACCCGGCGCTCGGCCTGGGCAAGCTCGAGCAGCGTCTCGTCGTCCTCGGCGAGCAGGTCGAAGGCGACGAAGCGGGCCGGCGTCTGCTGCGCGAGCATGTCGATGCGCGACTTGGCCGGGTGGATGCGCTGGCCGAGGGCGTCGAAGTCCTGGCGGCCCTGGGCGTCGAGGACGATGATCTCGCCGTCGAGCACGTAGCGGCCGGGCGGGAAGGCCAGCTCGGGGAAGTAGCGCGTCAGGGGCCGGCCGTTGCGCGACTGCAGCTCGGCCTCGCCGCCGTCGACGAACGCCACGCAGCGGAAGCCGTCGTACTTCGGCTCGTACGCCCAGCCGCCGCCCGTGGGCAGCGCCTTGGCGCCGCGCGCGAGCTGCGGCAGCAGGGGCGAGGACAGCGGCAGGGTCACCCGGTCACTGTCGCAGACGGCGCGCCCGATCGCGGGTACCCTGGATCCATGTCCCACGACCACGCCACGGAGGCCGAGGAGGAGTACCTGCAGTCCATCTACTGGCTGCAGGAGGCCGGGCTGCCGATGACCGCCGCCAACGTCGCGCGGGTGATGCAGCTGTCGGCCCCGACGGTGCACGAGATGGTCGGCCGGCTGGAGCGCGACGGGTACATCGAGCGCGCGACGGACAAGAAGATCGCCTTCACCGGGGACGGTTTGGAGCAGGCGGAGACCATCGTGCGCCGCCACCGGCTGATCGAGCGCTTCCTCACCGACGTGCTCTCCATCCCGTGGGACGAGGTGCACGAGGAGGCCGAGCGGATGGAGCACGCGATGTCGCCGGCCGTCGAGGCCGGCATGTACGCGGCGATCGGCAACGCCAAGACGTGTCCCCACGGCCACCCGATCGAGGTCGGCGTGCGCGTCGAGGGCGTGCCGCTGGCCGACGTCGAGCCGGGCGCCCGGGTCACGATCCTGCGCTTCGAGAACGAGGCCGAGGACCTCCTGCACTACCTCATGGCGGCCGGCCTGGACCCCGGCCGCAAGGGCACCCTGGCCGCGGCCGACGACGAGGAGATCACCATCGACTTCGACGGCACCCCCGCCGTGGTCTCGCGCTCCGTGGCCGAGACGGTGTCCGTGCTCGCCGACCCGTCGCCACCGCCGCGCACGCTGCTGCCGCGCTCGCTCGTGCTCTCGACGAGCCGCTTCGGGCGCTAGGCGCCCGCCCGCGCGTCCCGCCGGCGCTGCAGCCAGGCGGCGGCCGTCGTCCAGAGCGGGTTGAGCGGCACGCAGTGGCCGACGTGCTCCTGCCCGTCGAGGACGACGAGCTCGCAGTCGTCGCCGCGCTCCACGGCCCTGGTCGCGAAGCGCTCGCTCATGGCCGCCGGGACGCTCGCGTCGTCGGCCCCGTGGACGCACAGCGTCGGCACGCCGAGCGGCAGGCGCTCGTAGGGCGAGGCCAGCGCGTAGCGCTCCGGCTCCTCGCCGGGCAGGCCGCCCAGCAGGCCGCGCACGACGATGGCCCCGAGACCCTCCCGCGAGGCGGCGATCAGGTCGAGCACGCCGGCCTGGGCGACCACCGCCCGGATCCTCACGCGGGGCCCCGCGCCCGGCGCGGCGGCCGGTAGCCCGGGCCGCGCGGCGGCCCAGGCCGCGAGCTGGCCGCCCGCCGAGTGGCCCACCGCGACGACGTGGTCGAGGTCGAGGGCGTGCTCGCCCGCCAGCGCGGCGAGGTGGTCGATCCCCGCCGCCACGTCCTCGAAGGTCTGCGGCCAGCCGCCCCCGCCGCCGGCGCGCCGCCCGACCCGGCGGTACTCGAGGTTCCACGCGGCCCACCCGCGAGCGGCGAGGTCGGCGCTGACCGCGTCCATGAGCTCGGCGCCGAACATCGCCTTCCAGAAGCCGCCGTGCAGCACGACGGCGACCGGGTGCGGGCCGGGGGCCTCCGGTCGCGTCAGCGCGCCCCACTGCGACGGGTCCGTCCCGTACGGACAACGAAGGGGGGCCCGGCTGCGGCGGACACGGCTGGCACCAGCGGGCCCGATCGTCCCCTCGCCGCCTCCGCCACCCCTGGGCACGGGCGGGGGCGCGCTCAGGCGGCGACGCCCAGCGAGTGGACCGCGTCGGCGAGCCGCTTGACGCCCTCGTCGACCCGGTCGAGCGTCACACCCGAGTAGGCGAGGCGCAGGGCGTTCTCCCCGCCGGAGAGCAGGAAGTCCGTCCCCTTGACGAAGAGCACGCCGCGCTCCTTGGCGGCGGGCTCGAGCGCGGCGACGTCGATGCCCTCGGGGAGCTCGACCCACATGAAGTAGCCGCCCGACGGGGGCTCGAACCGCGCCTCGGGCAGGTGCTCGCCGAGCGCGGCCACGAGGGCGTCGCGGCGGTCGCGCAGCGCGTCCTTGACCGTGGTGACGGCCGACTCCATGCGGCCCGAGCGGGCGAACTGGTTGACGATGGACTGCGCGACCATGTTCGGCGAGATGTAGGTGTTCGTCGCCGCGCCCTGGACCTGCTTGATGATCGCGGCCGGGCCGACGAGGTAGCCGACGCGGATGCCCGGGCACACGGTCTTCGAGAAGGAGGAGGCATAGACGACCTTGCCCGCCTCGTCCTGGGAGAGCATCGAGGGCAGGCCCTCGCCCTCGAAGCGGATGTCGACGTACGGGTCGTCCTCGAAGAGCACGAAGTCGTACTCGGCGGCGAGACGCAGCAGCTCGGTGCGCTTGGCGGCCGACAGCGTGTGGCCGGCCGGGTTCTGGAAGTTCGGGATGACGTGCGCGAGCTTGGGCCGCACCCCGCCCTGCAGCTCGGCCTCGAGCGCGGCGGTGTCGATGCCGTCCGTCTCCAGCTCGATCGCCCGGATCTCCGCGCCGCGGTTGCGGAGGTTCAGCAGCGTGCGGTCGTAGGTCGGGGACTCGACGACGACGTCGTCGCCGGGCCCGACGAGCAGCTCGAAGAGGAACGCGTCGGCCTGCATGGAGCCGTTGGTCACCAGCACCTGGTCGGGCTCGACGCCGTGCTTGGCCGCGATCCACTCGCGCAGCGGCACGTAGCCGACGGAGGTCCCGTAGGCCGTGGTGCCCGCGGCGTCCTGCTCGAAGGCGGCCTGCGCGGCCTGCTTGAGGCCGTCGACGTCGACGATGTCCAGGGACGGCGCCCCGCGGGCGAACGAGATCGAGTCGGCCATGCGGCTCAGGCTAGGGGCGCCGCTGGGCTGGGCACGGCCTCTCGCCGGGTCGCGAGCCACGAGCCGGCCAGCACGAGGGCCAGCCCGGCCAGCAGTCCCGCGCCGGCCGGCTCGCCCAGCACGGCGACGCCGAGGAGGACCGCGATGGCCGGGGCGACGTAGGCGGTGACGGCCGCCCGCCCGGCTCCGGCGCGGGCGACGAGCGCGGCGAAGAGCGTGACGTTCACGGCGGCGTAGAACAGGCCGAGGCAGCCCAGGGCGACCAGGCCGCCGGCGGTCGGCGACGCCGTGGGCGCCACGAGCGCCGCCGGCACGCCGAGCAGCCCGGCGCTGACGGTCAGGCAGGCGGCGACCAGGCCGACGACGGGCGTGTCCGCGAACGCCCGGCGCAGCCACAGCCCACCCGCCGCGAAGGACGCGCAGCCCGCGAGCACGAGACCCGCGCCGGCGAGCGCGCGCCCGCCGCCGCCGACCTCGAGCCCGAGCAGGACGACCACGCCGGCCGCCCCGAGGCCGAGACCGAGCAGCCGCCGCCCGCCGGCGCGCTCGGACGGATCCATCCGGCGGGCGAAGAGCACGGTGAGCAGTGGGCCGGCGGCCATGAGCACGCCGACGAGCGAGGACGGGATGCGCGCCGAGCCGGCGGTGACGAGGTAGAAGGGCGCGGCGAACTCGAGCCCGGCGAGCACCACGAGGTCGCGGCCGCGCCCGCGCAGGGGCCGCAGCTCACCGCGGGCGAGGGCGACGGGCATCAGCAGCGCCGCGCCCAGGGCGACCCGCCCGAAGGCTACGAGCGGCGCGGGCAGGTCCTCCACCGCGAGCTTGATCACGAGGTAGGCACTCCCGGACAGCGCCGAGACGGCCACGAACAACAGCCATGCGGGCCGGGTCACGGAGGCCACCCTGCCCGGATTCGTTGGGGCCCAACGCCTGGAACCCGCGCAGCGGGTACCCCGGTCGCCATGAGGATCTTCATCACCGGCGGCTCGGGCTACATCGGGTCCGCGGTCGTCCCCCGGCTCGTCGCCCGGGGCGACGACGTGCACGCCCTGGCCCGCAGCGACGAGTCGGCCACCAGGGTCGAGGAGGTCGGCGCGACATCGGTCCGCGGCGAGGTGACGGACACGAACCTCCTGCGCGAGCAGGCCGGCCGGGCCGATGCCGTCGTCCACCTCGCCGCGGCGGAGGACCGGGCCGAGGAGATCGATCGCGCAGCGGCCGCCGCCATGCAGGAGGGCCTCGGCGACCGCGGGCTCTACGTCCACACGGGCGGCATCTGGTCGTGGGGGACGACGAAGGGCGAGGTCGACGAGCTCGCGCCCTACGACCCTCCGGCGATGACCGCGTGGCGCGCCGGCGTCGAGCGCGAGGTGCTCGACCGCGGCAACGCCGTGCTGATCAGCCCGGCGGTCGTCTACGGCCGGGGCGGCGGCCTGCTGCCGATGGTCTTCGGCGCCGACGAGGACGGCGCTGCCCACTACACCGGCGACGGCGAGCACCACTGCACGCTCGTGCACGTCGACGACATCGCGATGCTCTACGACCTGGCCCTCGGCGCCTCGCCCGGCGACGTCTACTCCGGCGTGGCCGAGAGCCTGCCGGCCAAGGAGATCGCGGCGGCCTTCGGGCGCCCGGAGTCCGAGACGCTGGAGGCCGCCGAGCAGCGCCTCGGCCCGCTGGCGGAGGCGATGGCGCTCGACCAGCACATCACCAGCCGCCGCGCACGCGACCAGCTGGGCTGGCGCCCGGAGCACCTCGAGGCGGCCTCGGAGCTGCGCGCGCGGTAGGGCTCAGCGCAGTGTGAGCGAGCTCAGCACGCCGACATCACGCCCCCGGGTCATCGTTCGGCGGACCCGTCCCGGGGGGAGCGGGCGCTGAAGATCCACGCCGACGCGGGAGCGCGGACTCCGCCAGCTCCGGCGAGATCCCGGTAGGCCTCGCGCAGTTCCGCCTCGAGCCTCGGCCGGATCGCCTGGGCCTCGGGCCCCGCGAGCCTGATCAGCTCACCGGCGGGTCCGAGGGCCATGACCAGTGCGAGTGCCTGATCGAGGTCGTCGCCCAGCAGGTAGTCGATGTCGTGCCGGCGGGCCTCGATCTGCTCGTAGCCGGCGCGCTTGAGCACCTCGGTGGTCACGTCGGCGTCCGCCATCGAGAACGGCCCCGGCCCGCAGGTCGGCTCGTCGGTTGCCTGAGGCCTCTCGAGATACTTCTCGACGACGAGCTCGCCGCGATGCAGCCAGCCGTTGTCGAGCTTGCGCCGCCAGACGACCATGCAGAGCCGGCCCCCCGGAACCAGGGACCGGCGGACGTTGCGAAGCGCCGCGACCGGGTTGGCGCAGAACATGGTCCCGAAACGGGAGAACGCCAGATCGAAGCCGTCACCGAGGTCGGCGACCTGGATGTCTCCGGTCAGGTAGCGCACGTGCTCGGCGCCGTGGTGCTCGGCCTCGCGGCGGGCCCGGTGGATGAACCGCTCGCCGGCGTCGATCCCGACGACCTCACCCTGCTCCCCGACCAGCTCCGCGAGCTGCAGGGTCGTTTCACCGAGGCCGCATCCGAGGTCGAGCACGCGCTCGCCCGGAGCCGGCCTGCAGATCCGGTACGCCTCATCGGAGAACGGCGCGATCTGTACGGCGAGGACGTCGCGAAAGCTCGCCCAGCGATCGAAGAGCACACCACTCCACGCCTCGACGGCCTCCGTGTTGGTGGGTGCGACTGGCGGTATGGTGACTCCTTCCCGGCTGAGCGGTGCCGGCTCGTCGGCGGTGTTCACGGCGTCGCTGCGCCGGCTACGGCGCGGTCGCTGCAACTCGTCGGTGGGGGTGTGCGGTGCCGTCAAGCTCGTCTCCTTCGTTGTCGGTGGTCGTCTCTGCTGAGACGCCGGCGGGACGCGATCCTTCCCGTCTGGGTCCGCCGCGGGCACGGTCCGCACTCCCCGCTCGCGATCACCGGCGGCGCCAGGGCTCAGGGCAGGAACCGGACGCGGCGCTCGGCCGCGTCGGGCAGCACGAGCTCGAGCAGCGCGAGGGCCTCCGCCTCGATCGCCTCGCGCGTCCCGGCGGGGTCGCCGGGCTGCGTCGCGAAGCGGTCGACCCGAAGCGTCGCGACGCCGTCCTCGGCCGTCGCGTCCCAGCTCGCGCGGGAGAAGCCGTCGACGAGCAGCGTCCCGATCCAGCTTCCGCGCGGGAGGAGCGGGCCGGGCCCGTCGCGCAGGATCCGGGAGCGGTCGGCGTGGGCGAGCAGCACGTTGTCGTACTCGGGGAGGAAGCGCGGCGGTGCGGGCGTGTCGGGGTCCGGCAGGGGGCCGTCGGGCACGTCGAGCAGCTCGCCGCCGGCCTCGGAGCGGAAGGTGCGCAACCGCGGGCGCAGCCTCTCCAGGACGGGTCGCAGGCCGGTGAGCAGCGACCAGGTGCGCAGGTCGGCGGCGCTCGCGGGGCCGAACGCCGCGAGGTAGCGCAGGACCAGGGCGTCGACGCCGGCCGCGACGGGCTCGGCCGGGGCGAGCCAGTCGTCGGTCAGCGCCTGGCGGGCCTGGCCGGCGCCGCGCCACAGCCCCCGCGGCGGCACCTGCACCACAGGCGTCAGCAAGGTAGCGGTCATGGCCAGCGCGGCCGGCTCGGCGCCCGGCCAGTGCGGCGCGAGCGCCACGGCGAGCTCCGCCCGGGTCCGCGGCCCTTGCGCGAGCAGCTCGCGGCCTAAGGCGACGACGGCGCCGGCGTCGGCCCCGCCGAGACGCTTGCGCCACGTCGAGCGGAAGTGCCGGACCTGGACGCTCTCCGTGACGGGCTGGATCGCCCGGCAGTCGCGGGCGGTGACGAGGTGGATGGTCGAGCGCATGAGCTGCGCCCGGACGGCGCGGCCGTCGGCCATCTGCTCGCTGAGGGTCGCCGGGTCGAAGGCCTCCAGGCGCGACCAGAGGGCGACGTACGGGTTCGAGGGCACCTGGGCCTGGAGGCCGACGAGCCGCTCGACCATGTCCGCCACCGGCTCTCGCGAGCGCTCCAGCAGGCCCTGGCGCGCCAGCAGCGCTCGGTTGAGCGCGCGCGCCCCGAGGACGGGCGCGCTCACCCGCAGCGCACCGGCGCGGCGGACCACACCGCCCACAGCCGGTGCCGCCGCCCGGCGGTCATCGTCACGCGGGCCAGGACGACCGGCTGCTGGGACGCCGACGCCCGCCCGGGCAGAACCTTCAGGCGCCGGAGGTTCGGCAGTCGCAGCGAGCCGCGGGCGTTGCCCACCCACCCGTCGCGGGCGCACACCGGGCCGCCGGCCTGGTCGAAGAGCCCCGTCATCCGGTAGGCCCGGTGGCGCCCCGTGCTCCAGCCGAGCCGGACGCCGGCCGGGTCGGGACGGAAGCGCGCCACCAGCCGCCCCGCGCGCCGGCCCCGGCGCCGGAAGCTCCCCGTGATGGAGACGACGGACCCTCCCGAGACCCGTAGCCGCGTGCCGACCGGCCGGGCCGGCCCGCGCCGGGTGAGCAGGACGGGTCCCGCGCTCGGCGGTGGCCGCCGGCAGAAGCGCCCGCACGCGGTGCGGAAGTCGTAGGGGCGCAGCGGCAGCGTGTCGACCCAGTGGCCGTCCAGGCCCTGGGTCTTGAAGGCCACGAGCCCGAAGTCGGCGCGCCAGTCGCTGCTCGGCGCCCGGCTGGGCGTCTGCTTGACCGCCCACCAGCGGCGGCCGGCGCGCACAGTGGCGAAGCGCGACTCCCCCTGGCTCAGGACCGTGGCGCCGTTGTGGTCGGGGCCGATGGCGGCCGTCGGGCCGTCGGGCCAGCCGGGGCCGAGCCACTGCAGGCCCATGGCGGTCAGGCCGGTGTAGGCCGGGAGGCTCGCGTAGCCGTCGAGGCCCGCCCGCGGGTCGCCGCCGTCGGCCCGGGGCGCG
This sequence comes from Solirubrobacterales bacterium, assembly GCA_038258425.1. GTDB lineage: Bacteria > Actinomycetota > Thermoleophilia > Solirubrobacterales > Solirubrobacteraceae > DATLGB01. The sequence continues at coordinate 16,285 of JBBSPV010000054.1, forward strand.
GCGGCCGGCGTCAGGCGCAGCCCGTCCGGCCCCAGGTGCCGGGTCTGCAGCCGGGCGAGCGCGCGCCGGGCCAGCGCCCGCATCCGCGGGGCCACCGCGGGGCGCAGCCGCGCGGCGACCTGCGCCCCGTAGGCCGTGTAGGCCAGCGCCCAGGACTCCTCCTGCGAGCGGCCCCAGTAGGCGAGGTCCCCGTCGGGAGCGATCAGGGCGGCGCTGCCCTCGGCCATGCGCACGACGGTCAGGCGCAGGGCGGGCGAGGCGCTCGGGCCCAGCAGCTCGGCCGCGCGGGCCAGGAAGGCGAGGGTCAGGCCGTGGTAGCCGATCGGGTTGACCGGCGGGTCGGAGAAGACCGCGGTGGTCGCCGGGCGCCCGCGCACGGCCGCCGCATGGGCGAAGCGCGGCGCCTGGGTGTTGACGAGCTGGGCGGCGGCGAGCCCGTCGAGGTCACGGACCTGGATCCCGGCGTGCGCGGTCGTGATGACGCGCAGGGCCTCCGCCAGCGCGTGGTTGGAGTAGCGCAGGCCGGGGAGGCGGGCGATGACGGTCTGGCCAAGCCGCAGCCGCAGGGCGGCCTCGACGTCGGGCGGGAGCCGGCCGCGCAGCGTGTCGGCGGCCGTGGCCAGCGACAGGTCCTCGAACACGCTCTGGCGCCCCGCCAGCACCCGGGCCGGGTGCACGAGCGCCCAGCGCAGCGCCCGCTCCCCGGAGGCCCGCAGGCGCTCGTCGCCCGTGCGGAGTCCCTCGGTGAGCAGGGCGAAGCCGAGCACCGACTCGCCGTAGCCGCCCCCGCCGCCGATCTTCTCGCCGGGCCAGTCGCGAAACGCGCCCTCGGCCGTCTGGCGGTCCGGCCATGGGTTCAGGATCGCCCGGGTGGGGAGGGCCGCCGACCGCGCCGCCACCGGCACGGCGGCCAACAGCGCGAGCGCGAGGACGAGCGTCCGGACCCGGGCGAGGAGCGCCGCCATCGCGGCGACGCTATCCGACGAGCTCGACGGCCAAGCCGCTAGAGGGCGGCCGCGATCTCGGCCGCGAGCTCGGCGACCTCCGTCGGCGAGCGGCCGACCTTGACGCCGACGGCCTCGAGCGCCTCCTGCTTGGCGGCGGCCGTGCCGGCGGTGCCGGAGACGATGGCGCCCGCGTGGCCCATGGTCTTGCCGGGCGGGGCCGTGAAGCCCGCGATGTAGGCCACCACCGGCTTGGAGACGTGCTCGGCGATGTAGGTCGCCGCCTCCTCCTCGGCGGAGCCGCCGATCTCGCCGGCCATGACGATGAGCTCCGTCTCCTCGTCGGCCTCGAAGAGCTCGAGCACGTCGATGAACGACGTGCCGGGAACGGGGTCGCCGCCGATCCCGACGATCGTGGAGTTGCCGAAGCCCCGCTGGGCCAGCTCGTTGCCGATCTGGTAGGTCAGCGTCCCCGAGCGCGAGACGACGCCGACGTTGCCCTCGGAGAAGAACGCGGCCGGGATGATCCCGACGCTCGCCTTGCCGGGGGAGAGGATGCCCGGGCAGTTGGGCCCGACGAGGCGCGTGGGCGTCCCGAGCAGGTGGTTGTAGACCCGCAGCTCGTCGTGGGCGGGGATGCCCTCGGTGATGCAGATGACGAGCTCGATGCCGGCGTCGGCGGCCTCGAGGATCGAGTCCGCGGCGAAGCGCGGGGGCACGAAGATCATCGCGGTGTTCGCGCCCTCGGCCTCGACGGCCGCGTGGAAGGTGTTGAACACCGGGATGCCCTCGACGTCCTGGCCGCCCTTGCCCGGCGTGACGCCCGCGACGACGTGCGTCCCGTAGCGCTGGTTGTTGAGGGAGTGGAACGTCCCCTCGCGGCCGGTGATGCCCGAGGTGCAGAGCTTCGTGTGCCTGTCGACGAGGATGCTCATGCGCGCTGGGCCCCGGCCAGCTCGACGACGCGTTCGGCGGCCCCGAGCATCGTGCCCTCCGTGTGGACGTTGGGCAGGTCGGCCTCGGCGAGCAGCTTGCGCCCCGCCTCGTCGTTGGTGCCGTCGAGGCGCACGACGAACGGCACCTCGGGCTGCATCCGGTTGAACGCCTCGATCAGACCGGCGGCCACCTCGTCGCAGCGGGTGATGCCCCCGAAGATGTTGAACAGCACGGCCGTGACCTTGTCGTTGGAGAGGATGACCTCGACGGCCTCGGTGATCTGCTCCGCGTTGGAGCCGCCGCCGGCGTCGAGGAAGTTCGCCGGCTCGCCGCCCGCGTACTTGACGACGTCGAGCGTGGACATGACCAGGCCGGCCCCGTTGCCGAGGATGCCGACGTTGCCGTCGAGCTTGACGAAGGTCAGGCCGCGCTCGCGGGCCATCTTCTCCTGGGGGTCCTCCTCCGTGGCGGCGCGCAGGCCCGTGTTGTCCGCGTGGCGGTACAGGGCGTTGTCGTCGAGGGTCACCTTGGCGTCGAGCGCGAGGACCTTGCGGTCGGTCGTGACGATCAGCGGGTTGACCTCGACGAGCGTCGCGTCCTCGGCGACGAAGGTGTCGTAGAGCTTGGAGAGCATCGCCCCGATGGGGCGTACGACGTCGGCGTCGACGCCGGCCTCGAAGGCCAGCCGGCGACCGTGGAAGTCGCAGAAGCCGAGCAGCGGGTCGACCCACAGGCGGGCGATGGCGTCCGGGTCGCGCTCGGCGACCTCCTCGATCTCCACGCCGCCCTGGGTGGAGAGCATGATCAGCGGCTTCTTGGCGGCGCGGTCGAAGATCACCGAGCCGTAGTACTCCGCGGCGATGTCGGAGGCGGCCTCGACCCACACCTCGTGGACGGTGAAGCCGCGGATGTCCATGCCGATGATGTTCGCGGCGTGGCGCTGCGCCTCGTTGCGGTCGGCGGCGACCTGGATGCCGCCGGCCTTGCCGCGGCCGCCGATCTGCACCTGCGCCTTGATCACGCACGGGTAGCCGATCTCCTCGGCGGCCTCGACGGCCTCGTCGACCGACGTCGCCGGACGGCCGGAGGGGACCGGGACCCCGTGGCGGGCGAAGAGCTGCTTGCCCTGGTATTCGAGAAGGTCCATGGGGCGGCTGACCCTACAATGCGCCGCCGTGCCTCTCCCCAAGGACATCACCTTCGTCACGTTCGATGTCTACGGGACCCTGATCGACTGGGAAGAGGGCGCGTACCAGGCCTTTCGCAAGGAGGCCGACCGCGACGACTTCACGATCGACAAGGACGAGCTGATCCCGCTCTTCCTCCAGCACCAGCGTGAGGTCATGGGCGGCTCCTACGAGCTCTACGCGGAGGTCCTGCGCCGCACGGCCGTCGCCGTGGCCAAGGACCTGGGCTGGAACCTCGAGCCCTCCCGGGCCCAGTTCCTGCCCGACTCCGTCATGCGCTGGCGCCCGTTCAAGGAGTCCATGCCGGCGCTCAAGAAGGTCGCGGCGAAGAAGTCCGCCGGCCTCGTCTCGAACGTCGACGACAAGCTGCTCGGTCAGACCCGGCGCCACTTCGGGCTCGACTTCGACCTCGTGGTGACCGCCCAGCAGGTCCGCTCCTACAAGCCGGATCCCGCGCACTTCAAGGAGTGCGAGCGGCGCATGGGCACGAAGAAGGGCTGGGTCCACGTGGCGTCGAGCTACTACCACGACGTCGAGCCCTGCATCGGGCTGAAGGTGCCCGTGATCTGGGTCAACCGCAAGGGCGAGACGCTCGAGGCCGGGGCGAAGAAGCCGACCGAAGAGGTCGGCACGCTCAAGGACGCGCTCAAGCTCATCGGGCTGTAGTGCAGGTCCGCGCGCTGCACGCGGACGTCATCGCCGTCACCTCGCGCCTGTACCGGACCGGCGCGGCGCTCGTCCGCTCCACCCAGACCCCTTCGGGCTCGGGCACCGGCGGCGAGGAGGCGTTCCTCGTCGACTCGCCGATCCTCCCGGACGAGCTCGAGCTGCTCCCGACGATTGCCCAGCAGGCCGGTTTCGGCGTGGTCGGGACGCTCGCCACGCACGGTGACTGGGACCACGTGCTCGGGCCGCTGGCCTTCCCCGGCGTGCCGCTGGGCGTCGCCGAGTCCACCGCGGCCCGGATGCGCGGCGCGCCGGGCGAGGCCCAGCGGGAGCTGCGGGCCTTCGACGACGAGCACTACGTCACCCGTCCCGCGCCGCTGGCGCTCGGCGCGCCCCAGCAGCTGCCGGTGCCCGGCCGCTGCGGGCTCGGCGAGGCCGAGCTTGAGCTGATCGGCGTCGGCGGGCACACGAGCGACGGGATGGCGATCTGGGTGCCGTGGGCCCGCGTCCTGCTCGCCGGCGACCACCTCTCGCCCGTCGAGATCCCCTGGCTCGGCGGCGCGCCCGGGTCGCTCGCCGCCTACCTCGCGACGCTCGAGCGCCTCGAGCCCGTCGTGGGCGAGGCCGACTGGGTGGTGCCCGGCCACGGCGAGCCGCTCGAGGGCGAGCGGGCGCTGGCCGTCCTGCGCGAAGACCGGGCCTACCTCGAGGCGCTGCGCGAGCGTGGCGCCGACGCGCCCCTGCCGATGGCGCGCCGGACCGGCGCCCAGCGCGAGATCCACGCGGCGAACGCCGCGCGGGTGGGCGCGGGCTGAGCTGGCCAACGCGCACGCAAGCCGCGACGGCCGACGTCCGTGCGCACCGACCGCGCCAGGGCATGCCTTGACAGCACGTAGCGCGGAGCGGACCGCCTTGCTTGCTGTCTTGCAGGTGCCGCACTTGAGCGTCCGCCGCTTCAGTCGACGGATGGTCGTGCCGATGCCCCGAGGATGAACGCTCGTCTCATCGTGCCGGCCGTCCTCGCCCTGGGGACGCTCGTGCTGCCCGCCGCCGCCGCCGCGGCCTTCCAGCCCGAGCCGACTGGTCTCGACTTCAAGGACCAGGCGCAGGGGACGGTCAGCCCGGCGCAGACCGTCACGCTCGTCAACGAGTCGAAGGTGCCGGCAGTGCTCGCCGACCTGCGCTTCGAGAACGACGACGACTTCATCATCGGCTGGTCGACGTGCTTCGTGCCGGTCCAGTCGGGCGGGCGCTGCAGCGTGTCGATCCGCTTCGTCCCGCAGGTCCTCAAGGAGCGGCGCGGGCAGCTCGTGCTCGTGACGGATGCCGGCGAGGAGTCGGCGGTGGAGCTCGCCGGCGTCGGAACCGAGCCGGCGGCGGGGCCGCAGGGGCCGGAGGGGCCGCAGGGCCCCGCCGGTGCGCAGGGTCCAGTCGGTCCTCAGGGCCCGGCGGGTCCGGCCGGCGCTCAGGGGCCCAAGGGCGACACGGGGGCGACCGGCGGTGTCGGGCCGGCCGGTCCGAAGGGCGACACGGGCGCGACTGGGCCGGCCGGGCCGCAGGGACCCGCGGGTGCGGACGGCGCGACGGGCGCGGCCGGCGCCGCCGGCGCGAAGGGCGATCAAGGCGACGTCGGTCCCCAGGGGCTGCCGGGCCTGCAGGGCGATCCCGGCGCGACCGGCGCCAAGGGCGACACGGGTGCCCCCGGCGCCACGGGCGACGCGGGCGCGACCGGCGCCACGGG
>JBBSPV010000055.1:0-21555 GCA_038258425.1 Solirubrobacterales bacterium
TCGCCGTGGCGCCGCGGCCGCGCGCCCGGCCGGTCGACCTCGCCCGCCACGCGGCCGAGCTCGGCAGCCGCTTCGACGGGCGCCTGCGGGTCGTGACCGTCGACCGGCGCAGCGGCCGCCGCGTCGTCTTCGGCGCCCCGGGCGAGCCGGAGGCCGAGGTGGCGCCCGCGGTGCTCGCCTCGTGCTCGGTCCCGTGGATCTTCGCCCCCGTGGAGATCGGCGGCCGCGAGTACGTCGACGGCGGCGTCTGGAGCCTGTCCAACCTCGACGTGGCTCCCGTGCGCCGCGGCTCGGAGGTGCTCGCGCTGCTGCCGACCTTCGGCCGTGGGCTCGGCGGCGCCTCCCGGACGGGTCTCGGGCTGCTGCGCGCGGCCGCGCAGGCCGCCGGCCTGGCCGAGCTGCAGGTCCTGCGCGCCCGGGGCGCGCGTACGCGCATCGTCGCGCCGGACCCGGCCGTCGCGCAGGCCATGGGCGGCAACCTCATGGATGCCCGCCGCCGGAGCTCCGTGCTCGCGGCGGGACGCATCCAGGGTCGCCGGCTCGCGGCCGGCTAGTACCCGCCTGAAGCGGACGCACGGCGCCGGCGAAGGCCGGCCACCCCACGCCCGTCCGTCGCCGGGACTAGCGGGTCCGAAGGGCGAACACCGGGTGGTCGGCCGGGTCGGGCAGCTGCTTCCAGTAGCCCTCGACCTGGCGTCCGGCCTTGCGGCGGTAGGCGGAGATCACCGCGTCGCGCTCGCCGACGGGCAGCTCGCTGACCGCGCAGGCCGTCCCGCCGACCTGCACCTCGCCGGCCGCGCGCACGTTCTTGACCCAGTCCGACTCCCCGCGCGTGGACACGAGGTAGCGCGTGCCGGCGTGCTCCACCGGGATGACCGGGATCTGCTGCGGCGTCCCGCTGCGGCGGCGCGCGACCACGAGCGGCTGCGCCCCGCCGATGCCGAACCGCAGGGCCAGCGGGTTGAACACCCGGCGCACGAACAGCGGCGGCCGCTGGTAGGCCATGGCGTGACCCTACGCCGGTCGGCGCGCGCGGGCAACACCACCGGCCGGTACGGTCCCCCGATGCCGCGACCCGCCGCCCTCAGTCACGTGCGCGCGACGCCCCTCGGCCGGCGTGCCGAGCGCGCGGCGCGTGCGGCGCTGGCGGCGGCCCGGGCGTCCGAGGAGCCGGTGGCCGACCCGCCGCCCGTCCCGCGACCGCACGAGCACGACAGCCTGCTCGAGCACCTGTTGGGCGGCCCGCTCGCCGAGCTCGACGCGGCGTGTGCCGCCGCCACGGCCGCCGGCCCGGAGGCCGAGCGCGCCGCCTACGCGCGCTTCGCCGGCCTCGACCTCGACCTGTGGGCGATCCTGCTCACCCAGCAGCAGACGGCCTTTCCCCACATCCGGGCGCTGCTGCCCGCCGTGCCCGCGCCGGACCTCCAGGTCATGTGGAACGGGCTCAGCGGGGCGCCGCTGGCGAGCCAGAGCGCCGCCTTCTACGCGAAGGTGCTCGATCGCCACACGACCTACGGGCTGCGGCCGCTCGACGAGGCGCGGGTGCTCGATCACGGCGTCGGCTGGGGCCGCCTGGTGCGCTTCTTCGCCCGCGACGTCGGTCCGGGCCGGCTCTTCGGCACCGACCCGGTCCAGTCCATCCTCGACGTCTGCCGGCGCGACCGCGTCCCGGCCGAGCTGCACAGGACCGAGTTCCTGCCCGACGAGCTGCCCGTCGGCGACCTCGACCTCGCCTACGCGTTCTCGGTCTTCACCCACCTCTCCGAGGGCGCGGCAGCGCGCAGCCTCGACGCGCTGCACGGGGCGCTGCGGCCCGGCGGCCTGCTCGTCGTGACCATCCGCCCGCCGGACTTCCTCTGGCTGGATCCGCTCCTGCATCCGCAGTTGGCGCAGCTCGGGCCGGACTGGCGCGCCGCGCTGCAGCGGCCGCGGCACCTGTTCGTCCCGCACCCGGCGGATCCCGGGCACTTCCAGTACGAGGGCGGCGAGATGACCTACGGCGAGGCGGTCATCACGCTCCCCTACGTCCGCGAGCGCTGGGCGCCGCGCTTCGAGCTGCTCGACGTCGCCCCGCTGATCGGCGACCTGCACCAGGTCGTGCTGACCCTGCGCCGCCCCTAGCTACGGCGTCGAGGCCGCCTCCGGCAGCCGGTCCGCGCCCTCCTCGGCCGCGGCGTGCACGAGCCGCTCGCCGTTGGCCAGCGCCCGCACGTACGCGTGGGCGGCGGCCTCGATGATGTCCGTCGAGACGCCCTGGCCCGTCGCCGTCTGCCCGGCGAGCTCGAGCACGACGGTCGCCTCGCCGAGCGCGTCCTGGCCGCTCGTGACGGCGTCGACCCGGAAGTCGCGCAGCTTGGCCTCGCGGCGGGTCGCGGCGTTGATCGCGTGGAAGATCGCGTCGATCGGGCCGTCGCCGGTGAAGTCGCCCTCGACGACGGTCCCGTCGGCGCCCTCGATGCCCACGCGGGCGTGCGGCGGCCGGCGGGTGGAGGCCTCCACGTCGAAGTACGCGAGCGTCCAGGCCGTGTCCGCCGTACCGCGCAGCTCGTCGGTGACCAGCGCCTCGAGGTCCATGGCCGTGACCTGCTTCTTGCGGTCGGCGACCTCCTTGAAGCGCTTGAAGGCGAGGTTGAGCTGGGCGCCGTCGATCGTGTAGCCGAGCTCCTCGAGCGCCTGGCGCAGGGCGTGGCGGCCCGAGAGCTTGCCGAGCACGATGGAGTTCGCGTCCAGGCCGACGGTGGTCGGGTCCATGATCTCGTAGGTCGAGCGCTCCTTCAGCACGCCGTCCTGGTGGATCCCCGACTCGTGCGCGAAGGCGTTGCGCCCGACGATCGCCTTGTTCGGCTGCACGCTGTAACCCGTCAGCCGCGAGACGAGCCGGCTCGTGCGGGCGATCTCCTGCGTGACGACGCCGGTGCGCAGGCCGTCGAGGTCGGCGCGCCGCGTCGCGAGGAGCATGACGATCTCCTCGAGCGACGTGTTGCCCGCCCGCTCGCCGATCCCGTTGACCGCCACCTCGACCTGGCGCGCGCCGGCCCGCAGGCCCGCGAACGAGTTGGCCACCGCGAGGCCGAGGTCGTCGTGGCAGTGCACGGACAGCACGACGTCGGCCAGGCCGGGCGCGAGCTCGTACAGCCGCCCGAGGAAGGCGGCGTACTCGTGCGGCATCGTGTAGCCGACGGTGTCGGGGATGTTGATCGTCGTGGCGCCCTCGTCGATGGCGGCCTGGACGACCTCCGCGGTGTACTCGACGTCGGCCCGGGTGGCGTCCATGGGCGAGAACTCGACGTCCTCGACGAAGGAGCGGGCGTGCGCCACGGCGGCGCGCGCCTGGTGCAGGACGTCCTCGCGCGTCGAGTTGAACTGGTGGACGATGTGGATGTCCGAGGTGGAGACGAAGGTGTGGATGCGGGGGCGCTCCGCATCGCGCACGGCCTCCGCGGCCCGCTCGACGTCCGGCGCGTGCACGCGGGCGAGGCCGGCGATCACCGGGCCCTCGACCTCGCGGGCGATCCGCCGGACCGCCTCGAAGTCGCCCGGCGAGGCGATGGGGAAGCCCGCCTCGATCACGTCGACGCCGAGGCGCGCGAGCTGGTGGGCGATCTCGAGCTTCTCGCCGGCGTTGAGCGAGATGCCCGGCGACTGCTCGCCGTCGCGCAGGGTGGTGTCGAAGATGATGACCCGTTCGGGGTCCTGCGGGTACATGGCCTGGCTCCTGTGGTCTGAAGTCCTGCTCTTCTCCGGTGGTTCGCGGCTTCAGGCGGCCGCCACGCGCAGCTATTCCCCCCGTGGGGGGAGGAGGAGAAGGAGGAGGTCGAGACGCGCCGCCATCTGGCCGCGCAGCGTAGCGCGTGCTCAGAAGACGAGGTAGTCGCGCACGAGCCGCTCGAGCTCGGGGACCTCGAAGAGCAGGGCCAGCAGCGCCGCCTGCAGCTCGTCACCGCGCTCGCGCACCCGGGCGAACACCTCCGACCCGTCCGCGTCGGCCTCGCTGAGCCGGGAGAGCTCACCACGCTGCCGCGGGTCGTCGAGCAGCTGGAGGAAGTCCCCGTAGGCGCGCAGGGCACGCGCGCCGGCGTCGGGCATGCCGTGGGTGAGGAAGGCGGCCGCGATCCGGTCCAGCGGCGGCTCGGCCAGGCGGCCGCCGAGGAAAGCCGACATCGCGTCCGCGGGCAGCGTGTGGCACTCGAGCACGGGCAGCAGCCCGCCGGCGAACAGCGCCTTGCGCGAGAAGCGCAGCTTGGCGTGGCGCAGCCCCCACCCCTCCCCCGCCCGTGCGCGGTGCTTGCCCTCGAAGTCGACGGCGATCGTGCGCCAGTACCGCACGAGGTCGTTGAGGAAGAAGCGCGGCGGCCGGTAGTCGCGCTCGTGCGGGGCGAGGTAGAGCCCGAGCAGCTCCCGCCGGGCGCGGGCGTGGGCCTGATCGCCGGCCACGGCCACGGACTCCAGGAGGAAGAGCATCCGCCGGGTCAGGTTGACGTTCGTGTCGCCGTCGAGGCCGACCCGGTCGGTCAGGTCCGCCAGCCACGCCGTGGCGCCGAACAGGCCCTCGGGGCCGGGCGCGGGGCCGCCGAGGACGGCGGCCACCTCGCCGGGGCCGGGACGCGTGAAGTCCCGGCGCTCGCCGCAGAACAGCACGATGGCGTCGTCGTCGGAGGCGGAGGTGACCTCGTGCCGCCCCCACGAGCCGAGCAGCACGACGGCGGCGTCCGGATCGAGCCTGACCCGGTCCAGCCGCGCGCGCCGCTCGGCCAGCCCGGCCGCGGTGCGCTCGCGCGCGCGCAGGATCGGGCCGAACCCCTCACCGGTGGCCTCGGCGAGGGCGGCGACCGACATGGCGGGGACGCTACCGGCGTCCCCGCCCCGGCGGCGTCAGGCCGCGAGCGGCGTCCGCACCAGCGGCAGGCGCCGGCCCGCCCCGGGCTCGGCCTGCGACCAGCGGGCCGGGGGCCGCGCCTCGAGGATCCACGGCACGTCGCGGCAGCGGGCCAGCAGCGGCCCGAAGCGTGCCTCGTCGCCCGCCGTGAGCGTCGTGTGGGCGCCGCCGCGGATGGAGGACAGGTGCACCTCTCGCAGCCGGCCGCGGAAGCGGTCCAGCAGCTCGTCGGCGAGCGCCATGGACGGGTCCAGCGTGTGGGCGTGGGCGACGTCGAGGCAGAAGCCGGCCTCGGGCAGCGCCTCGAACAGCGGCGCGAGCTCATCGGCCGTCCGCCCGCCCGCCTTGCGGTCGTCCATGTTCTCGAAGACCAGGCGCCGGCCGAGGACCCGGTAGGGCTCGGGGTCCCCGACGAGGTCGGGGTGGGCGATCAGCGTGCGCACGCCGGGCGGCAGGCGCAGCAGGGCCGCGACGCGCTCCGCCTCCGGCGCCGCGACGCCCTTGACCGGCGTGTGGACGCTCACGTGGCGGAACGGCAGGCGTGGCCGGCCCCGGAGGTAGGCGACGAGGCCCGGCAGCTCCGCGGCGTCGTGGGCCGCGAGCTCGACGGCGTGCGTGGAGACGCCGCAGGCGCTGCGCACGAGCGCCGGCCAGTCGTCCCCGCGGCCGAGCGCCCCGGTGGACGCCCCCATGGGGTGGTGGCCGGCGACGGCGCTGAGCGGGACGGCGATCATCCGGCCGGGGAAGCTACCCCCCGGCCCGGACGCCGCCGCGAGCCGTCCCGCTCCCAGCGCGAAGATCGCTCCAGGACGGCTCAGGGGAGCGACACGACGCGCCCGCCGACGAAGCCGTCGAGCGCGACGACCTCCTCGAGGACGTCGGCCGGGATGGCGGCGTCCGTGGTGAGGACCATGACGGCGAAGTCGTCGGCGGCGTCGGGCTCGGGCCGGCCGACCACCATCTGGGCGATGTTGATCCCGCGCCGGCCCAGCAGCGTGCCCACCTGCCCGATCATGCCCGGCACGTCGGAGTTGCGGAACACGGCCAGGTGGTCCTCGAGCTGGAGGTTGAAGCGCTGGCCCCAGACCTCGAGCAGGTGCGGGCGGTTGCGGCGCCCGACGAGCGTGCCGACCACGCGCACGCGATCCGTCGAGGACGCGACGGTGACCCGGACGAGGTCGGCGAAGTCGCGGGCGTGCGGCTCGCGCGACTCGCGCACGGCGATGCCCCGCTCCTCCGCCAGCGACGGGGCGTTGACGAGGTTGACCGCCTCGTCGACCCGGCCGCCGAGGGCGCCCATGAGCACGCCGAGGGTGAGAAAGCGCGTGTCGCGCTCGGCGATCCGGCCGAGGTACTCGACCTCGACGCGCTCCACCGACGTGCCCTCCACCAGCGCCACCGCGAGCGCGCCGAGCTTGCGGCACAGCGGCACGAAGGGCCCGAGCAGCTCCTGGTCCTCGGCGCTGATGGCCGGGATGTTGACCGCGGTGGAGACGACGCCCCCGGTGAGCGCGGCGACGACCTGCTCGGCGGTCTGGGTGCCGGCGCGGTCCTGGGCCTCCGCGGTGGAGGCGCCGAGGTGCGGGGTCACGACGACCTTGGGATGGCCGAAGAGCGGGTGCTCGGTGATCGGCTCGGACGCGAACACGTCGAGCCCGGCGCCCCCGACCTTGCCCGACTCGATGGCCGCCTCGAGGTCGGCGTCGACGAGCAGCTCGCCGCGGGCGACGTTGAGGACGATGACGCCGTCGCGCATCTGCGCGAAGGCCTCCGCGTCGAGGAAGCCCTGGGTCTCGGCGGAGCGCGGCAGGTGGATGGTGATGATGTCGGCCCGCTCGTAGACCTCGGCCGGGGTGTCGGCCTGCTCCGCGCCGAGCTCGCGGTAGCGCTCCTCGGACACGAACGGGTCGTAGGCGAGCACCCGCATGCCGAAGCCGCGGGCGCGAGCGGCCACGAGCTGGCCGATGCGGCCGAAGCCGAGCACGCCGAGGGTCTTCTCGTAGAGCTCGGTGCCCGAGAGCTTGCCGCGGTCCCACCGCCCCTCGGCCAGCGACGCGTTGGCCCGGGGGACGTTGCGGGCGACGGCGAGCATGAGCGCCATCGTGTGCTCGGCCGCGGAGACGATGTTCGACTGGGGCGCGTTGGCGACGACGACCCCGCGCTTGGTGGCGGCCTCCACGTCGACGTTGTCGACGCCGATGCCGGCCCGGCCGACGACCTTCAGCCGGGGGGCGCGGGCGAGCAGGTCGGCCGTGACCTGGGTGGCGGAGCGGATGAGCAGGCCGTCGTAGTCGCCGATGCGCTCGGCCAGCTCCTCCGGGGTCCAGTCGGCGCCGAGGTCGACGTCGAAGTGCTCCCGCAGGGCGTCGACCCCGGACGGGGCGAGCTTCTCCGCGACGAGGACGCGCGGGCGGTCGTGCGGGGTCTCGGCCATGGCGGCCGCCGACGATAGCGGCGCCCCGGGAGCCGTCCCGGCCGCGGCGTTCAGCGCGACTGCAGGCGATCGCGCTCGCGCTCGAGCGCCTGCTGGAGGTCGGTCCGGGTGATGCCGTTGGCCTCCAGGACCGTCCAGGTGACGGCCGCGACGAGGGCGAGGGAGACGGCCACCCCGGCGATGATCAGCGCGACGCGGATCTGGCGCGGCCGGCCCGGCTGACCCGCCTGCAGGCGCCTGCGGGCGGAGAGGCCGAGCCCGCCCGCGGCGACCCCGAGCAGCCCGCCGAGGAAGAAGGCCGTCCCGGCCGAGAGCAGCAGGAGCGCCACGGCCGTCGCCCCGACGACGATGGACAGCACCGCCGACGGGCTCGACGGGGGCCGTTGCACCGGCCGGTACGGGCCGGGGCCCGGGGCCCGCGGCGGCCCGGGCGAGGCGGCTCGGTCCGGGGCCGCGGGCGCCTGGCCGCCGGGAGGACGCGGCGGAAGCCAGCCGGAGTAGCGCGGGTCGTCGGCCATGCCGCTCGAGCGCCGGCCGGCTCAGAACTCCTGGTCGATCCAGTCCATCATGCCGCGCAGGTCCTTGCCGACGGTCTCGACCTGGTGGGTCTGGCCCTCCTCGCGCATGCGCTTGAAGTGCTCCTGGCCGGCGCGGTTCTCCGCGATCCACTCGCGGGCGAACTCGCCGGACTGGATCTCGCCGAGGATCTTGCGCATCGCGGCGCGCGTCTCGTCCGTGACGATCCGCGGGCCGCGGGTGAGGTCACCGTACTCCGCGGTGTTCGAGATGGAGTACCGCATGCCGCTGATGCCCTTCTCGTACATCAGGTCGACGATGAGCTTGAGCTCGTGCAGGACCTCGAAGTACGCCATGCGCGGGTCGTAGCCGGCCTCCACGAGCGTGTCGAAGCCCGCGCGCACGAGCTCGGACGTGCCGCCGCAGAGCACGGCCTGCTCGCCGAAGAGATCCGTCTCGGTCTCCTCGCGGAAGGTCGTCTCGATCACGCCAGCGCGCGTGCAGCCGATGCCGCGCGCGTAGGCGAGCGCCAGCGCCTGGCCGTCGCCCGTGGCGTCCTGGTCGACGGCGATCAGCCCGGGGATGCCCGTGCCCTCGAGGTACTGGCGGCGGACGATGTGGCCCGGGCCCTTCGGGGCGACGAGCGCGACGTCGACGTCCGGCGGCGGCTCGATCTCGCCGTAGTGGATGGAGAAGCCGTGCCCGAAGAGCAGCAGGTCGCCCTTGCGGATCCCGTCCGAGATGTCCGACTGCCAGACGTCGTGGTGACGCTCGTCGGGGAGCAGGACCTGGACGATGTCGCCACGCTCGGCCGCGTCGGCGATCGTCGTGACCTCGAGGCCCTCGGCCTCGGCCTTCGCGACGGAGGCGGAGTCGGGCCGCAGCCCGACGATGACCTGCACGCCGGAGTCGCGGAGGTTCAGCGCGTGGGCGTGGCCCTGGGACCCGTAGCCGAGGATGGCCACGAGCTTGCCGTCGAGGCGGGAGAGGTCGGCGTCGTCGTCGTAGAAGATGTCCTGGTCAGCCATGTGGCGCGCCAGGCTACTCGTCAGGCCGTCGCCGCCGCGACCCAGGTGCGGGCCGGCATGGCGAGCGTCCCGTCGCCCTCGTCGTAGGCTGCGAGCGCTTCGCGCAGGGCGGCCTCGAGGCCGTCGCGGGCGTCCGGCTCCAGCCCGCGGACGACCGCGCCCGAGCGGGACATCTCCAGCGTGCGCGACCACCACTCGTCGAAGGTCTCCCGGAACCGGAAGGCGACGTCCTCCACGACGACGTCGTTGACGAACCCCGCCTCCTGCAACCGCTCGCGGATGAGGCCCGGCTCGGCCCAGGCGAACTGGCCGGGCTGCCCGGGCGGCGTGCGCTCCGCGAGGCCGCGCTGCACCATGATTCTGGCCATGACGGCCGACCACGGGTTCTCCTCCGGGCCCGCCCACGCGGCCAGCGACAACCGCCCGCCGGGGCGCAGCACGCGGCGGCACTCGCGCAGCGCCGCGCCCGGGTCGGCGATGAGCATGAAGCCCCAGCGGCACAGGACGACGTCGACGCTGCCGGCCGGGAGGTCGATGGACTCGGCGTCGATCTGCTTGAAGCGCACGTCGCCGCGCACGCCGAGCGCCTGCGCGCGCCTCTGGGCCTCCGAGAGCATCTCGGGGGAGAAGTCCGAGCAGATCAGCGACCCGCCCGGCTGTGCGAGCTCGAAGGCCATGAAGCCGACCTCGCCCTGGCCGGCCGCGAGCTCGAGGAGCGCGAAGCTCGGCTGGATCGCCGCCGCGTCGACCATCCACGCCGTCACGGGCATCGCGGCCCGCATCTGGGACGGGGCATGGCGGCCCCAGCCGCCGGCGACGGAGCCCCAGCCCTGCCGCGACGCGGCGCGATAGGCGGCGGGATCCTCCATGGCCGCGACCGTACTAGCTCGATGGGCGATGCCGCGACCCCGCGCCCACGGAGCTCGCGCAATCACCCATCGAGGGCGCGGCGCAGCAGCTTGCCCGACGCCGTGCGCGGCAGCGGCGCGTCGGCCGTCTCGAACGCCTTGGGGACCTTGAAGCCGGCGAGCCGCTGCCGGCACCAGGCGGCGAGGGCATCGGCGTCGACCGGCTCGCCGTCGCGGGCGACGATCCGGGCCACGACCCGCTCGCCCCACTCCGGGTCGGCGCGGCCGAGGACGGCGGCGTCGGCGACCGCGGGGTGGTCGAGCAGCACGGCCTCCACCTCGGCCGGGGCGACGTTCTCGCCGCCGGAGACGATGGTGTCCGTGCGACGGCCGAGGACCACGAGGCGGCCGCGCTCGTCCAGGCTCCCGAGGTCGCCCGTGCGCAGCTCGCCGGCGCCGGCGACGCTCGGACCGGCGACGACGATCTCGCCGTCGGGCGCGATGCGCACGTCGAGGCCGGGCAGCGGCCAGCCCGCGGTCCGCGGCTCGCCGGGGTCGGAGGCCGTCACCGTCGAGCACGCCTCCGTGAGCCCGTAGGACTGGCTGACGGGCACGCCGGCCGCGAGCGCGCGGCGCAGCAGGGCGGGATCGGCCGGGCCGCCGCCGAGCAGCAGGCAGCGCAGGCGGCGCGGCCGCTCGAGCCCGGCGTCGAGCAGCCTGCCGAGCATCGTCGGGACGACGGAGACGAGCGTCGCGTCCCCGCGGTTGAGGCGCTCGGCGACGCGAGCGGCGTCGAAGGGCGGCGGCTCGAGCACGACCGTCGTGGCGTACAGCGCGGAGCGCAGCAGGACCATCAGGCCGCCGACGTGGGAGAGCGGCATCGGGCACAGCCAGCGCTCGCGCGGGTACAGGCCGAGCCCGAGCGCCGTGGCGACGGCGTTGGCGCGGACGTTGGCCCACGTGAGCTCGACCGGCCTGGGCTCGGCCGTGGTGCCCGAGGTGTGCACGACGAGCGCGACGTCACCCGGGCCGGCGGGCGCGGCCGGCAGCGGCGCGGCGCCGGAGCCGAGCGGCGCGTCCACCGTGAGCGCCACTCCCTGCGAACGGGCGGCGCGCTCGGCCGGAGTGAGCCGGGGGTCGAGCGGGACGGCCGCCGCGCACAGCAGGCCGCAGGCGTGCAGGGCCACGACGAAGTCGGTGCCGGCGGGCAGCGCGAGGCCGACGCGGTCGCCGGGGCGGGCGCCCCGCTCGGCCAGGGCGCCGGCCGCGCGGGCGGCGCGGCCGTGCCGCTCGGCGTAGGTCAGCACCTCGCCGGCGCACTCGAGCGCGACGCGGTCGGGGTGGCGGTGACACGCGGTTGAGAGCCAGGACATGGGTTTCGGCCCGTACCGTCGCCGGCTTCGTGCAGCGACGTCCGGGGCGACGTCACACCCGACGGTACCCTCCCCGCCCTGATGTCCGACGTGACCTGGACCGAGAGCGGCGCGTACGAGGACATCCGCTACGCGACGTCGGGCGACGGCATCGCCAAGGTCACCATCGCCCGCCCGGAGGTCCGCAACGCGTTCCGGCCCCAGACGATCCGCGAGCTCTCCCGCGCCTTCGAGGTCGCCCGCGAGGACCCGGGAGTCGGCGTCGTCGTCCTCACGGGCGAGGGCGAGCTCGCCTTCTGCTCCGGGGGCGACCAGCGCGTGCGCGGCGAGACGGGCTACGTGGCCGACGGTGCGCAGACCGGCCGCTTCGACGTCACGGACTTCCAGGTCCAGCTGCGCCGGCTGCCCAAGCCCGTCGTGGCCATGGTCGCCGGCTACGCGATCGGCGGCGGCCACGTCCTGCACCTCTGCTGCGACCTGACCATCGCCGCCGACAACGCGCGCTTCGGCCAGACCGGGCCCCGCGTCGGCTCGTGGGACGGGGGCTTCGGCGCGTCGCTCATGCGTGACCTCGTCGGCCCGAAGAAGGCGAAGGAGATCTGGCTGCTGTGCCGGCGCTACGACGCGCAGGAGGCGCTGCAGATGGGGCTCGTCAACACCGTCGTACCGCTCGCCGAGCTCGAGGCCGAGACCGTCCGCTGGTGCCGCGAGATGCTCGCCCTCTCCCCCTTCGCCCTGCGGCTCGTCAAGGCGTCCTTCAACGCCCACGAGGACGGCTACACGGGCATCCAGCAGCTCGCCCACGACGCCAACCTGTTGTTCTACGGGTCGGAGGAGGCCGCGGAGGGCCGGGAGGCCTACAAGGCCAAGCGTCCCCCCGACTTCTCCCGCTTCCCGCGCCGCGCCTGAGGCTGCCGTGACCGTGCCGACCGTCACCGAGCCGCCCAGCGCGGTGCGCATCTGGCTCATGGCCGCGCGCCCGCGGACGCTGCCGGCCGGGGCGGCGCCGGTGCTCGTGGGGACGGCGCTGGCCGCGACGGGCGGCACGTTCAAGCTCGCGACCTTCCTCGCGGCGCTGTTCGGGGCCATCCTCATCCAGGTCGGCGCGAATCTCGCCAACGACTACTCCGACGCGCGCCGTGGCGCGGACACGGAGGAGCGGCTCGGCCCCGTCCGAGTGACCGCCGGCGGGCTCGTGCCGCCCCGACAGGTGCTGATCGCGACCGCCGTGGCCTTCGCCCTGGCCGGGCTCTGCGGCGTGTACCTCGTCGTGACGACGGGCTGGGAGCTGCTCGTCGTCGGGCTGCTCTCCATCCTCGCCGGGATCCTCTACACCGGCGGCCCGCGACCCTACGGCTACGAGGGCCTGGGCGAGATCTTCGTCTTCCTGTTCTTCGGCGTCGCCGCGGTGGCCGGCTCGTACTTCGCCCAGGTCGAGCGCTGGGACTGGGAGGCCCTGGCGCTGTCGGTGCCCGTCGGGTTGCTCGCCGCCGCGGTGCTGATCGTCAACAACGTGCGCGACCTCGAGACGGACCGGCGGGCGCGCAAGCGGACGCTCGCCGTGCGACTCGGGCGGGCGCGCACGCGCCTGCTGTACGCCGGGGTGCTCGGGCTCGGCTACCTCACCGTGCTGGCGCCGGTGCTGGCCGGCTCGCTCGACGCGTGGCCGCTGCTGTGCTGGCTGACGCTGCCGATCGCCCTGCGGCTGGTCAAGACGGTGCGCGAGCACGCCGACGGACCGACGCTCAACCGCGCCCTGGCCGGAACCGCGATGCTCGAGCTGCTCTTCTGCCTGCTGCTGGCCGGCGGCATCCTGGCCTCCTGATGCGGATCGCACTCGAGCCGGTCCGCCTGCGCCTGCGCCGCCCGCTCGTGACGCACTGGGGCTCCCTGGGCGAGCGCGAGCTGCTGCGGGTGACGCTCACGGACGGCGACGGGCTCGCCGGCCACGGCGAGGCGGCCTCGCTCGAGCCCTACGACGGGGTCGCCCCCGCCACGCTGCGCGCGGCGCTCGACGCCTACGCCGCCGTCCTGGCCGCGGCCGAGCCGGGCGCCGGCCCGGACGAGCTCGTGGCCGCCTGCCGCGCGGAGCGCGACCTGCCGCAGGCCCTGGCCGCCGTCGACCTGGCCCTGTGGGACATGGAGGGCCGGCGAGCCGGCGTCCCGGTGCACGCCCTGCTGCAACCGCGGACGCCCGGGGCGGTGGCCATCCCGGTCAATGCGACCATCGGCGCCGAGGACCGGGCGGGCGCGGCCGAGCAGGCCGCCCAGGCCGTGGCGGCCGGCCTGCGGACGGTCAAGGTCAAGGTCGGGATCGGCGACGACGCGGGCCGCGTGGCCGCCGTGCGGGCGGCCGCACCCACAGTCGCCGTCCGGATCGACGCCAACGGCGCCTGGGCGACGCCCGCGGAGGCGCTCGCCAACCTCCGGGTCCTCGCCCCGGCCGGCCTCGAGCTCGCCGAGGAGCCGGTGCACGGCGTGCCCGCGCTGCGCGCCGTGCGGGCCGAGTCGCCCGTGGAGATCGCGATGGACGAGACGGCGGCCGAGCCCGGCGCCGGGTCGGCCGGGGCGGCCGACGCGGTCTGCCTCAAACTCTCGCGCTGCGGCGGCATCTCCGGTCTGCTGCGCGAGGCGGCCGCGGCGCGCGCAGCCGGCAGCCGGGTCTACGTGGCCTCGACCTTCGACGGCCCCCTCGGCATCGCCGGCGCGCTGCACGCCGCCGCCGCGCTCGCCGCGGACGGGCCGCTGCCCGCCTGCGGGCTCGCGACGCTGGGGGCCTTCGCGGAGGTGCCCGACCCCTTCGAGCTCGTCGACGGTGCCCTCGTGGTCCCGTCGGGCCCCGGGCTCATGGACGCCCGGGATCTCTGACCGTGGGCCGAGCGGAAGCCGACCTCGCCGCCGCGCGTCGGGCTTTGGGTACAGCGCTGGTCGCGCACGACGGCGCCCGGGCCCGCGCCGTGCTCGACGGTGCCCTCGAGGGGGCCGGCGCCTTCGCCGTCCAGGTCGAGGTGCTGGCGCCCGTGGTCGCCGGGCTCGACGGCGGCGACCCGTTCGGCGCCGGCATCCTCGAGGGCCTGCTCGCCCGGGCCGCCGGCGGCACGCACGGATCGGCGGGCGGCGTCCTCGCCGTCGTCGCCTGCCCGCCCGGCCAGCCGCACACGCTCCAGTGCCGGCTCGTCGCCGACGTGCTCGAGGGCCGCGGCTGGGAGGTCATCCGCACCGAGCTCGGCACGGGCGCCCGCGGGCTGGTGGACCACGTGTCGGACGAGCAGCCCGACGCCGTGGTGATCACCTTCACGGCGTGCGACGCCCTCGACGGCGCCCGCGAGCTGCTCGGCGCCCTCACGACGCTGGACCCGGGGCCGCTGGCCGTGCCGCTGGACGCCGGCGGCTGCGGGCTCGAGGGCGCGGTGACCGATCTCCCGGCCCTCGTCGACACGCTGCACGCCGGCGTCCCGCCCTACGCCGACGACTGACGCGGGGTACTAGAGCCGCTCGACCACGTAGTCGATGCAGGCGGTCAGGGCCCGCACGTCGTCGGGCTCGACGGCGCAGAACATCCCGACGCGCAGCTGGTTGCGGCCGAGCTTGCGGTAGGGCTCGGTGTCGACGATGCCGTTGGCGCGCAGGGTGGTGGCGATCGCGGCGGCGTCCACCGCGTCGTCGAAGTCGATCGTGCCGACGACGAGCGAGCGCTTCGCCGGGTCGGCCACGAACGGCCGCGCGACCGCGGAGCGCTCCGCCCACTCGTACAGGTGGCTCGAGGACTCCGTCGTGCGCCGCACGCACCAGTCGAGGCCGCCGCGCTCGTTCATCCACTCCACCTGGTCGGCGAGCAGCAGCAGCGTGGCGATCGCGGGCGTGTTGTAGGTCTGGTCCTTGCGCGAGTTCTCCAGCGCGGTCTCGAGGGAGAGGAAGTCCGGGATCCAGCGGTCCGAGGCGCCGAGCGCCTCGATCCGCTCGACCGCCGCGGGGCTCACCAGCGCGAGCCAGAGGCCGCCGTCGGAGGCGAAGCCCTTCTGGGGGGCGAAGTAGTAGGCGTCGGCGTCCGCGGCGTCGACGGGCAGGCCGCCCGCGCCCGAGGTGGCGTCGACGAGCACGAGCCCGTCGCCGTCCGGGCGGCTGACGGGCACCATGACGCCCGTCGAGGTCTCGTTGTGGGCCCAGCAGACGACGTCGGCGGCCGCGTCGCCGCGGACGGCGGGCGCGTCGCCCGGGTCCGCGCGATCGACGACCGGATCGGCGAGGAAGGGGGCGGCCTGGGTGACCTTCGCGAACTTCGTGGAGAACTCGCCGTAGGCGAGGTGCAGTGCGCGCTCGCGCACGAGGCCGAACGCCGCGGCGTCCCAGAAGCACGTCGTGCCGCCGTTGCCGAGCAGGACCTCGTAGCCGTCCGGAAGGCGGAAGAGCTCGGACAGCCCTGCGCGGACGCGGCCGACGACGGACCTCACCGGCGCCTGGCGGTGGGAGGTGCCCATGACGCGTGCGCCGACGTCGGCGAGGTGCGCGAGCTGCTCCGGGCGCACCTTGGACGGGCCGCAACCGAAGCGCCCGTCGGCGGGGCGCAGGTCGGTGGGGATCTCCAGCATGGTCTCGGGCACGGCGGGCAGGCTAGCGACGCCCGGGTGGCTCACGTTCCTCGTTCCGGCGGCGAGAAACGTGCGTCACCCCTCGCCTGCGATGGCGTCCGCGACGGCGTGCGGCTGCTCGAGGTGCACCGCGTGGCCCGCGCCCGCCACGACCACGAGACGGGCGTCGCCCAGCGCGGCCGCCATGCGCTCCGCGACGGCGCGGAACCTCTCGTCGCGCTCGCCGACCACGAGCGTCACCGGCATCGCCAGCTCACCGAGGCGGTCCCACAGCGGCGCCATCGCGCCCGTGCCCCTGCCGCGCAGCGCGGCGGCGAGCCCGGGCGCGCTGCCGCGAAGCCGGTCGGCACGGGCCAGCTCCAGGACGCCGCGCGGCTGGGTCGCGAACAGCGGCTGGCGCTCCCACTCCTCCACGAAGGCCGCGAGGCCGATCGCCTCGATGCGGTCGGCGAGCTCGAGGTCCGCGACCCGCCGGGCCTCGCGCTCGGCCGCGCCGGCGAGCCCGGGCGAGGCGCCGACGAGCACGAGCCGGCCGACGCGGCCGGGGAGCCGCAGCGCGGCGTCGAGCGCGAGCCGGCCGCCCATGGAATAGCCGCACAGCGTGTAGCGCGCCGGCTTGAGGGCGCCGAGGTAGGCCGCGACGGCGTCGAAGCCGGCCGGGCGGCGCTCCGCGCAGTCGCCGTGACCCGGGAGGTCCGGCGCCAGGCAGCGGTAGCGTGGCACGAGCGCGTCCACGACGGGGCCCCAGCTGCGGCCGGTCTGCGTGAAGCCGTGCAACAGGACGAGGTCGCCGCGCATCCCGGGAACTGTCTCATGACGCCACAGGACACCTATCTCGGCCTGCGTGCCTTCTGCGACGAGCTCGCACGCTGCGGCGTCCGCGAGGCCTGCACGTCCCCAGGCTCGCGCTCGACACCGCTCGTCCTCTCCGTCGCCCGCGCGCCGGGCCTGCGCGCGACGTCGCACATCGACGAGCGCTCGGGCGCCTTCTTCGCGCTCGGCCTGGCCAAGGCCACGGGCCGCCCGGCCGTGCTCGCCTGCACCTCCGGCACGGCCGCCGCCAACTACGCCCCCGCGGTGATCGAGGCCTGGGAGGCACGGGTGCCGCTGCTCGTGCTCACGGCGGACCGGCCGCCCGAGCTGCGCGACCTCGGCGCCGGCCAGACCATCGATCAGGTCAAGCTCTACGGCCGAGCGGCGAAGTGGTACCTCGAGGTCGACGACGCGCCGGCCACCCCCGCCCGGATGCGCTGGCTGCGCCAGCTCGCCTGCCGCGCCGTCGCGACTGCGCACGGCGGGCGTCCCGGACCCGTGCACCTCAACTGGGCACTGCGCGAGCCGCTCGTGCTCGACGCGCCGCTGACCGCGGAGGAACCCGGGGGCGGCGGCCGGGCCGGCGGGCGGCCCTGGGTCCGCGTGCGGGCACCCGAGCCGCCGCCGACGGAGCCCGTGGCGCTCGAGGGGGAGCGGCCGGTGGTCGTGGCCGGGCGCCTCGAGCGGCCCGGTGAGGGCGCGGCCCTCGCGGCGTGGGCGGCCCGCGCCGGCGTCCCGCTGCTCGCCGACCCGTTGTCGAACGCCCGCTGCGGCCCGGCCGCCATCGCGCACTACGACGCCGTGCTGCGCGACGTGGACTGGGCCGCCGCCCACGCCCCCGACGCCGTGCTGCGCGCCGGCGACCTCCCGACCTCCAAGCCGCTGCGCCCGTGGCTCGCGGGCCTGACCGGCGCGCGTCAGCTGGCCGTCGATCCGCAGGCCGCCTGGCAGGACCCGACCGGGGACCTCGCCGAGCTCCTCGTCACGGAGCTGACGGCCACGCTCGCGACCCTCACCACCGGGCCCGTACAGGCCGGCTGGCTCGCGGCCTGGCGCACCGCCGACGCCGCCCTGGGCACCGTCCGCGACGTGTGGGCGGCGGAGTTGAGCGAGCCGCTCGTGGCCGAGCGCGTCCACGCCGCGCTCGGCGCCGGGGACACGCTCGTCGTCGCGGCCTCCATGCCGGTCCGCGACCTCGAGACCTTCGCGCCCGTCCGCGCCGACGCGCCCCGCGTGCTCGCCAACCGCGGCGCCAACGGCATCGACGGCACGGTCTCCACGGCCTTCGGCGTCGCCGCCGGCTCCCCCGGCAGCCGGACCATCCTGCTCATCGGCGACGTCGCGCTCCTGCATGACGTGGGCGGACTGCTCGCCGCGCGCCGGCTGCCGGTCGACCTCACGGTGGTCGTCGTCCACAACGATGGCGGCGGCATCTTCGACTTCCTCCCCGTGGCCGGCGAAGGCGCCGACTTCACCGAGCACGTCACCACCGCCCACGGCGCCGACCTCGCCCACGCCACGGCCCTCGCCGGCGGCGCCCACCTCTCCGTGGGGACGGCCGGCGAGCTCGACGCGGCCCTCGCCCGCACGGCGGGCACGACCGGCCTCACGGTGCTCGAGGTGCGCACGGACCGGGTCGCCAACGTCGCGCTGCACCGTGCGACGTGGGCGGCCGTCGCCGAGCGGCTGCGCGCCGACGCCGGTTGAGCACGGCCCCACCTGGGTCGCCCAATCGCGACTCTGGCGCGCTGCCTGCGCCACCTCTACGGTGAATCCATGGACCCCGCGGACGACGACGGCCAGCCCATCGGCTA
Source organism: Solirubrobacterales bacterium (assembly GCA_038258425.1). Lineage (GTDB taxonomy): Bacteria > Actinomycetota > Thermoleophilia > Solirubrobacterales > Solirubrobacteraceae > DATLGB01. The sequence continues at coordinate 18,292 of JBBSPV010000055.1, forward strand.
CCAGGTGCTGCCCAAGGGCACGCCGGTCGTGTGCGCGGACGGCACGGAGCTCGGCACGGTCGCCAAGGTCCTCGACAACGCGCGCGAGCACATCTTCGACGGCCTCGTGGTGCGCACGGCCGAGCGCCGGGTGTTCGTCGACGCGCCCGAGGTCCAGCGCATCACCGACCGCCGGGTGACGCTGACCATCGACGCGGCGCAGGCCGCCGGGCTCGAGCCCTTCAAGGGCCTGCGCGGGTCGGTCGAGCAGCGGGCGCAGCGGGGGATGAACCGCCTCAAGCGCCGCCTGCCCGGCCGCTGACCGGACGCGGGAGCACCGCCTCGCGCCCGCCTGCCGCACACCCGCCGGCCCCGCGGCGGTGCGGGTGCCCGGGCGCTGCCTCCGGCAGCCCTAAGCGGCCAGGACGGGCAGCAGCGCGTCGAGCTTGATCTCGGTCTCGGTCAGCTCGGCCGCCGGCTCGGAGTCGGCCACGACCCCCACCCCGGCGTAGCAGCGCGCCTCGCGGCCGCGCAGCAGCGCGCAGCGCAGGCCGACGCAGAACTCGCCGTCCTCCCCCGCGTCCGTCCAGCCGATCGCCCCGGCGTACCAGCCGCGATCGAGGCCCTCCAGGGCCGGGATGAGCGGGACGGCGGCGGCGTGCGGCTCGCCGCCCACGGCGGGCGTCGGGTGCAGCAGGCCGGCGAGCTCGATCGCGCCCATCGGCTCGCGCAGCTGGGCGCGGATCGGCGTCGCGAGGTGCTGGATGTTCGCGACGCGGATGACCGACGGCTCCTCGGCGGCGGCCACCCAGACGGCGCGCGGACGCAGGGCGCGGGCGATCCGCCGCACGACGATCGCCTGCTCGGCGCGGTCCTTGTCCGAGCGCAGCAGCTGCTCGCCGAGGTGGCCGTCGACGGCCGGATCGGCGGAGCGCCGGGTCGAGCCCGCCAGCGCGACGGTCTGCGCGCGGAGCCCGTCCCGGCGCACGAGCAGCTCGGGCGAGGCGGCCACGAAGGCCGCGTCGCCGCGGCCGACGGCGACGACGTAGCAGGAGCGGAAGGCGCCCCGCAGGACGTCGAGCACCGCCCCGGCGTCGTGGTCGTGGGCGGCGTGGACGGCAACCTCGCGGGCGAGGACGATCTTCTCGAAGGCGCCGCCCCGGATCCGCTCGACCGCGCGCGCCACCGCGGCCTCGTAGTGCTCGGGCGGGGCGATGGAGGCGATCGTCGCGCGCGTGACCGGCTCGGGGTCGAGCAGCGGCAGCGGACGCTGGACAAGCTGGGCCAGCCGGGCCTCGACGCCGGCCAGCAGCTCGTCGGGGGTGTCGTCGGGCCGGGCGAGAGCGGCGACGGTCAGCCGGACGTCCGCGCCGGAGCGCGCCACCGCGACCTCGGGGACGTGCAGCGATGCCGCCGGGAAGCCGGCCCAGTGGGGCGCGGTCCCGCCGTCGGGGGCGAAGGCGAACCCGCCGAGGGCGACGAGGCCGGCGCCAGCCGGGCCGTCCGCCACGCCGGCGGCGGCGGTGCTGGCGAGGGCGCGCCACTCGGCGGCCACCCGCTCGAAGCGCCGCGGCCCCTGGGCCTCGATGGCGTGCACACACCCGAGGCCGGCGAGCGCGAAGCCGTCGCGGTCGGGCTGCTCGAAGCACTGGTACGGCTCGCCGGGCCGGCGCGAGGCGAGCACGAGACCGCTCGGGTCGGCGTCGGCGGGCAGCCGCAGGGTGACGGCTGCCAGGGCCTGGCCGCGGCGCCGCGCACGGGCCACGGCCCGCACCAGCCGCCGGAGGAGCCGGACGCGGTCGTCGGCCTCGAGGTCGATGCCACCCGGGCGGCTGAGGCGCTGCACGGTCACCGCATCAAGGGTAGGAAGCCGGGTCTTGACGCTGTTGGTAGTGAGTGCTTACATGTACTGAGTCGTGACTCACCTTCGTTCCCCAGGAGTTCCCATGCGCCCCCGGTCCCCCGTCTGGACGCTCGCCGTCGTCTCGGTCGCCCTCTTCATGGTCACCCTCGACAACCTCGTCGTGTCGACGGCGGTGCCGACCATCCGCGTCGACCTGGGCGCGTCGTTCGAGGCGCTGCAGTGGACGGTCAACGCCTACACCCTCGTCTTCGCCGTCCTGCTCCTGCCGGCCGCCGCGCTCGGTGATCGCTTCGGCCGCCGGCGCACGTTCCTGCTCGGGCTCGGGCTGTTCACCGTCGCCTCGGGCTTCGCCGCCCTCGCGCCGACGGCTGGCACGCTGATCGTCGCCCGCGCCGTCCAGGGCGCGGGCGCCGCGACGGTCGCCCCGCTGACGCTCACCCTCCTCGCGGAGGTCTTCCCGCCCGAGCGCCGTGGCGTCGCGCTCGGCGTCTGGTCCGGCGTCAGCGGCCTTGGGGTGGCCCTCGGCCCGCTGGTCGGCGGCCTGGTCATCGAGGGCCTCAGCTGGCACTGGATCTTCTGGGTCAACGTGCCCGTCGGGCTCCTGCTCATCCCGGTCGCCCGGCGCGTGCTGGCCGAGAGCCGCGGCCCGGCGCCGCAGCTCGATCTCGGCGGCCTGGCGCTCGGCAGCCTCGGCCTGCTCGGCGTCGTCTTCGGGATCGTCCGCGGCAACGCGGAGGGCTGGGGCTCGACGCCCGTCGCCGGCAGCCTCGTCGCCGGGGGAGCCCTCCTCGTGGCCTTCGTCGCCTACGAGCGGCGGGTCGCGCACCCCATGCTGCCGATGCGGTTCTTCGCCTCCCGCGGCTTCGCGGCGACCAACGCCGTCTCCCTCATCATGTACTTCGGGATCTTCGGCTCGATCTTCTTCCTCACGCAGGTCTTCCAGACCGCCCAGGGGCTCTCGCCGCTGGAGGCCGGACTGCGCACCCTGCCCTGGACCGGGATGCCGATGCTCGTCGCGCCCCTGGCCGGACTGCTCTCGGACCGGATCGGCTCGCGGCCGCTGATGGTGGCCGGGCTGAGTCTCCAGGCGCTGGCCGTCGGCTGGATCGCGGCCCACCCCGCCGTCGACGTCGCCTACGCGACGCTCGTGCCGGCCTTCGTCCTCGGCGGCATCGGCATGGCCCTGGTATTCGCCCCGGCGGCCAACGCCGTGCTCGCGGCGGTCCGCCCGGTCGAGGCGGGCCAGGCGTCCGGCGCGACGAACGCCATCCGCGAGGTCGGCGGCGTGCTCGGCGTGGCGGTGCTCGGCGCGGTGTTCGCCGGCCACGGCTCCTACGCGTCGCCCCAGACGTTCATGGACGGGGTTCAACCGGCGCTGTGGGTCGGCGCGGCCGTCCTCGCCGCCGGAGCCGCGGCCGCGA
>JBBSPV010000056.1:0-21424 GCA_038258425.1 Solirubrobacterales bacterium
CGGCGAGGGCCGCGGCCCGGGCGACCGCCCCGGGCGGCCGGCTCGCCGCGAGCGCCAGCGGCATGAGCGGCGCCGCCGCGGTCGCGGCCAGGCGGCCGCCCTCGAGGCCGACGCGCCGCAGCGCCGCCAGGGCGCCGGGCTCGCCGTCGGGATCCGGTGGCAGCTCGGCGCCCGCGTCCGGCGTCTCGCCCGGGTCGCCGCCCGCCTCGCCAGCACGGTGGCCGGCGGCGAGGTAGGCGGCGACGTAGGCGCCGGCGGAGGTGCCGACGAAGTACTCACAGCGCCGCAGGTCCAACCCCGAGCCCTCCTCGATGCCGGTGATCAGCCCCCGCAGCCAGGCGATGCCGAGCGTCCCGCCCGCCCCGAGGACGAGGGTGTCGGGCACGGTCTGCAGCGGCGTGGCCATGCCGTCCATGATGACCGCAGCCGGGCAGACGCTTGTACGTGATAACGTACGCCACACCATGGGCGCCGTTGTCGTCAGCGATCCCGCCGGACCCGCCCTGGGGCCCCGCCTGCGCGCGCTGCGCGAGGCGATGGACCTCTCCCTACGCGACCTCGCCGAGCGTTCCGGCGTCTCCGCGCCGATGCTCAGCCAGGTCGAGCGCGGCGAGACGAGCCCGACGGTGCAGGTCGCCGCGCGGATCGCCGCCGGGCTCGACCTGCGCCTGTCCCAGCTGCTGCGCCTCGACGAGGTCGGCTCGGTCTCCATCGTGCGCGCCGACGAGCGCCGCGGCGAGGTCACCGGCGGCCACGCCTACGAGATCCTGACCCCGCCGCTGCCCGGCCAGCGCGCCGAGGTGACGCTGCACACGCTCGCCCCGGGCGCCCGCACGGGCGTCGCCGGCGACCCGCCGTTCCACGAGGCCGGCTCGCGCGAGACGGTCGTCGTCACCGCCGGCGCGGTCGCCTTCTCCTGCGACGGCGCCGTCCACCCGCTGCACGAGGGGGACGCGGTGACCTTCGACGCCGACCTGCCCCACCACTTCGACAACCACGGAAGGGAGGAGGCGGTCCTGCTCGGCGTCGTGTCGGCCGGACTGCGCCGCTCATGACCCCCTCGACGCTGCTGGACAAGATCTGGGCGGCACACCAGGCCGCGCCCGGACTGCTGTTCATCGATCTGCACCTCGTCCACGAGGTCACGAGCCCGCAGGCCTTCGACGGCCTGCGGCTCGCCGGGCGCACCGTGCGCCGGCCGGACCGCACCCTCGCGACCGCCGACCACAACGTCCCGACGGACGGCACCCCGGTCGCCGCGCAGATCCGCGAGTCGCTCTCGCGCGTGCAGGTGGAGACGCTGGAGCGCAACTGCGAGGCGTTCGGCGTGCCCGTGTACTCCCTCGGCCACGCGAGCCAGGGCATCGTCCACATCATCGGCCCGGAGCTCGGGGTCACCCAGCCTGGCATGACCATCGTCTGCGGCGACTCCCACACCGCGACCCACGGGGCCTTCGGCGCGCTGGCCTTCGGGATCGGCACGAGCGAGGTCGAGCACGTGCTGGCGACCCAGACGCTGATGCAGCCCAAGCCGAAGTCGATGCGGATCCGCTTCACGGGCGAGGCGGCGCCGTTCGTCACCGCCAAGGACCTCATCCTCGGCGCGATCGGCCAGATCGGCACGGGCGGCGCCGCCGGACATGCGGTCGAGTACGCCGGCGACCCGATCGAGGCGCTGTCCATGGAGGGCCGCATGACGGTCTGCAACATGACCATCGAGGGCGGCGGCCGGGCCGGCATGATCGCCCCGGACGAGACGACCTTCGCGTGGTTGCGCGGCCGTCCCGGCGCCCCGGAGGACCTCGAGGCCGCGATCGAGGGCTGGCGCGAGCTGCGCTCGGACGACGACGCCGTCTTCGACCGCGAGGTCGAGGTCGACGCCTCCGCGCTCAGCCCGATCGTGTCGTGGGGCACGACGCCCGCCCAGGTCGTCCCGGTCACCGGGGCGGTGCCCACGCCGGCCTCGGAGAGCGAGGGGCGCGCGCTGACCTACATGGCCCTGGAGCCCGGCACGCCGATGCGCGAGATCGAGTTGGACCGGGTGTTCATCGGCTCCTGCACGAACGGCCGCATCGGCGACCTGCGCGCGGCGGTGTCCATGCTCCACGGCCGCCGGGTGCATCCGAACGTCCGCGCCATGGTCGTGCCGGGCTCGGACGCCGTGCGGCGCCAGGCGGAGGCCGAGGGGCTGCACGACGCCTTCAGCGCCGCCGGCTTCGAGTGGCGCACCGCCGGCTGCTCCATGTGCCTCGGCATGAACGAGGACACGCTGGAGCCGGGCGAGCGCTGCGCCTCGACCTCGAACCGCAACTTCGAGGGCCGCCAGGGACGGGGCGGGCGCACCCACCTCGTGTCCCCCCAGATGGCCGCCGCGGCGGCGGTCGAGGGCCACTTCGTCGACATCCGAGAGTGGGGACCGAACGTCCCCACTCCCAGCGTCGCGGGGCCGGACGCCCCGCGGAGGTGACCCGATGGAGCCGGTGAAGCTCATCCAGGGGCCGGTGACCGTGCTGGACCGCGCGGACGTCGACACGGACCAGATCGTCCCGGCCAGGTACCTCAAGCGCGTCGAGCGGACCGGCTTCGGCGAGTTCCTCTTCGATGAGTGGCGCAAGGACGCGACCTTCGAGCTGCCGGCCAACCCGATCCTCGTCACCGGCCCGAACTTCGGCTGCGGTTCGAGCCGCGAGCACGCCGCGTGGGCGCTCGAGGACTACGGCTTCCGGGCCGTGGTGGCCTCGAGCTTCGGGGACATCTTCCGGTCCAACTGCCTCAAGATCGGCCTGCTTCCCGTGGAGCTGCCCGAAAGCGACGTGCGGGCGCTGATGACCGCCGCCGAGGCCGAGGTCGACCTCGAGGCCCTCGAGGTCCGCTTCGACGGCCGCACGGTGCCGTTCGCGATCGAGGCCGAGCGCCGGCACCGGCTGCTCGAGGGCCTCGACGACATCGCGCTGACCCTCCAGCAGTCCGACGCGATCGGCGCCTACGAGCGCGACCGCGAGCGCTCGGGCCCGGTCACCACGACGCTCTGAGCGCGAAGACGGTCCAGCCCGCCGCACCGGCGTCCGCGCCGGTGCGGCTCGTCGTCCTCCTCGGCGCCCTCTCGGCCTTCGGGCCGCTGTCGATGGACCTCTACCTGCCGGGGCTGCCGCAGATGGCGCGAGACCTCGACGCCCCGGCGTCCGTGGCCCAGGGGACGCTGACCGCGTGCGTGATCGGGCTCGCGGTGGGGCAGGTCGTCGCCGGGCCGATCAGCGACGCGCTCGGGCGCCGCCGGCCGCTGCTCGTCGGGCTCTTCGCCTACGCGCTCGCCTCGGCCGGCTGCGCGCTGGCGCCCGAGATCGCGTCGCTGACCGTCCTGCGGCTGGTCCAGGGCCTCGCGGGCGCCGTCGGGATCGTGCTCAGCCGCGCCGTGGTGCGCGATCTCTACGCGGGCGCGGCGGCGGCGCGGACGTTCGCGGCACTGATCCTCGTCAACGGCCTGGCCCCGGTGCTCGCGCCCGTGCTCGGCGGCCAGCTCTTGCACGTGACGGACTGGCGCGGCGTGTTCGCGGTCCTCTCCGGGATCGGGGTGCTGCTGACGCTCGCCACCTGGTGGGGGGTGGAGGAGACGCTGCCGCCGGAGCGCCGGCGCGGCGGCGGCCTGAAGGCGACCCTGATGATCTTCGGCGAGCTGCTGCGCGACCGCCGCTTCGTCGGCTACGTCCTCGCCGCCGGGCTCGCCTTCGGCGCGATGTTCGCCTACATCTCCGGCTCGCCCTTCGTCCTGGAGGAGATCTACGGCGCCTCGCCGCAGGCCTTCAGTGCGGTCTTCGCGGTCAACGCGCTCGGGATCGTCGCGCTCGGCGCGGTCAGCCGTCGCCTCGTCGGCCGGGTCGGACCCGCGGCCCTGCTGAGCGCGGGCGTCTCGGTCTCCGCCCTGGGCGGCGTGGGCCTGCTCGTCGCCGTGCTCGCCGGCGCGGGCCTGCCCGGGGTCCTGCCGGCCCTGTTCGCCGTCGTCGCGAGCATCGGCCTGGTCTACCCCAACGCCGCCGCCCTGGCCATGGAGCGCCGGCCGGACGCCGCCGGCAGCGCCTCGGCGCTGATCGGGCTGGTGCAGTTCGCGCTCGGCGCCTTGGCGACCCCGCTGGTCGGGCTGGGCGGCGCCGCCACCGCGCTGCCGATGGCCATCGTGGTGGCGACCTTCAGCCTCGGCGCCTGGGTGACCCGGCGCGCGCTGGCCTGACCACCGGCCCCGCGTGACACGCCGCACACCCGCTTGACGCGCCGCCGCCCGCCGTCAGACTCGACGGATGGCCGACGTCTACGCACGCGAGCCGCGGTGGGACCCGGCGCGCTTCCCGCCCGCCGACCCGGCCCCCCGGATCGTGCAGACGCTGCGCGCCCAGCGCGATCCGGTCGGCTACACGCTGAGTCTGCGCCGGGCGCTGGGGCCGGTGTTCACGTGGCGGGTCCTGCCCAACCGGTCGGGCTTCGTGTGCGCTGCCGACGCGGAGACGAGCCGCGAGGTGCTCACGGATCAGGACCGTTTCGTCGGCGGAGAGGCGGCGGCGCTGCTGGAGCCGCTGCTCGGCGCCCGGTCGCTGATCACCACCCCACCTCCGCGCCACCTGCGCAATCGCAGGCTGCTGCTGCCGCCCTTTCACGGCGAGCGAATCGCCCGCTGGACGGACCGGGTCGCCGCGCTGGCGGCCGAGCGTGCGCCCCGGCTCGTCACCGGTGAGCCCGTCGCCGTCCGGCCGTGGGCTCAGGATCTGACCCTCGACGTCATCCTGCGCGTCGTCTTCGGCGTGGAGGACCCGGCGCGCCTGGTCGCCATGCGGCGGGCGATGGACGCCCTGATGGCGCCGGCCTCGATGGCGATCCTGTTCGCGCCCAGGGCCCTCCGGCGCGACCGCGGCCGGGCGTCGCCCGGCGGCCGCTTCGTGCGGCGGCTGGCGGCCGTGCACGCGCTCGTCGACGAGGAGGTGTCCCAGCGCCGCGCGAGGCTCGACCGTCATGAGGACGACGACGTGCTCTCCGTGCTGCTCGGCGTCCGTGACGAGGACGGTGCCGGCCTCACCGACGCCGAGCTCCGCGACGAGCTCATGGGCCTGTTGATCGCCGGTCACGAGACGACCGCGACCGGCCTGGCCTGGGCACTGCACCTGCTCGCCCACCATCCGAGTGCGCGCGACGAGCTGCTCGCCGACCTCGACGCGGGCGGCGACGAGCTGCTCGCGGCGACGATCAAGGAGGTGCTGCGGCTGCGCTCGCCGGTGCTCGGCGCGGTGCGCAACGCCACCCGCGACACGACGCTGGGGGGCCGGCCCGTGCCGAAGGGCGCGTTCGTCATGGCGCTCTACAACGTCGTCCAGCTCGACCCGGCGCTGTGGGACCAACCCCAGGCGTTCCGCCCGCGGCGGCACCTCGAGGGTGCGCCGGCGCCGTACTCGCACACGCCGTTCGGGGGCGGCGTGCGGCGCTGCCTCGGGGCGGCGCTCGCCCAGCTCGAGCTGGAGGTCGTGCTGCGCGAGCTGCTGCGGCGGGCGGTGCCCGAGGCCGTCGGCGCCGAGGAGGGCGGTCGCCAGCTGGCGGTCACCGTCCTCCCGGCGCGCGGCGGCCGCGTCCGCATGCGCCCGCGTGGCGGCGGCCCGCGTGGCGATCCGCTCCCGCCCGCCACCGGGGCGCAGCCGGAACCCGCCGCGCACTAGCGTCCCGCCGCATGCCCACGATCGTGACGCTGCCGGGCGACGGCATCGGCCCGGAGATCCTGCCCGCCGCGCGGCGCGTGCTCGACGAGCTCGCCGACTTCACGTATGCGGAGCGGCCGTTCGGCGGCGCCTCGATCGACGCCCACGGCACCGCGCTGACCGACGAGGTGCTCGCCGACTGCCGGGCCGCGGACGCCGTGCTGCTCGCCGCGGTCGGCGGGCCAAGATGGGACGGCGGCGGCCCGCGGCCCGAGCAGGGGCTGCTCGGGCTGCGCAAGGGCCTCGGCCTGTTCGCCAACCTGCGTCCCGCGCGGCCCGTGCCGGCGCTTGCCGGCGCCTCGCCGCTGCGCGATGTGGCCGGCGTCGACCTGCTCGTCGTCCGCGAGCTCACCGGTGGGCTGTACTTCGGCGACAAGGAGGAGGGCACGGAGCGGGCCTCCGACGTGTGCACCTACACCCGGGAGGAGGTCGAGCGCATCGCCCGAGTGGCCTTCGCCGCCGCCCGCTCCCGGGTCACGAGCGTCGACAAGGCCAACGTCCTCGCCACCTCCCGCCTCTGGCGGGCGGTGATCGGCGAGCTGCACTCGGCCGAGTTCCCGCACGTCGAGCTCGAGCACCTGCTCGTCGACAACGCCGCGATGAAGCTCGTCTCCGCCCCGCGGCACTTCGAGGTCATCGTCACGGAGAACCTGTTCGGCGACATCCTCTCCGACGAGGCCGCCATGCTCACGGGCTCCATCGGCCTGCTGCCGAGCGCCTCGCTCGGAGCGCCGGGCGAGCCGGGGATGTTCGAGCCGGTCCACGGCTCGGCGCCGGACATCGCCGGCACGGGCGCGGCGAACCCGCTGGCCATGATCCTCTCGGCGGCGATGCTGCTGCGCCACGGCTTCGCGATGGAGGCGGAGGCCGCGCGCGTCGAGGCCGCCGTCGACGCCGCGCTGGCCGACGGCCTGCGCACCGCCGACCTCGGCGGCTCGGCCACGACGGCCGAGGCCACCGACGCGGTCCTGCGCCGGTTGTGACGGATCCCGCCCGCGAGGCGTCACGGATCCACGGCGGACGTGACGGCTCTGCGGCGGACGTGGCGATTGTGCGCCGCGGCTGTGCCGCTGCGCGCGCGGCGCGGGGCGAGGGCGCCACCGTCGCGCCATGGTCGGTCGTCCAATGGCACGTCACCTTCCGCACGCGATCCATGCCCTTCGTGACGCGCCACCCGAGCGCCTCGCGGTCCCCGCCGGGGCGCGTCACGTTGCGCATGGCATCCACGCGCTTCGTGACGCAGGGGTGGGGGCCGAGCGGATCGTGGCCGCCATCGCCGCCGACCAGCAGGGCGCGATCTCGGTACTCCAGCTCCGCTGGAGCGGCCTCGACCGCGGCGCGGTCGCGGACCGCGTCCGGCGGGGAGTGCTCCACCCGATCCATCGCGGCGTCTATGCCGTCGGCCACGCGCGCCTGAGCCCGACGGGGCAGCTGTGGGCCGACGTGCTCGCAGCCGGTCCCGGCGCCGCGATCAGTCACCGGACCGCGGCCTGGCAGCATGCGCTGCTGCCCGCCCCGAGCGGCGCGACCCACGTGCTCGTGCCGCGCCACCGCCGCCACCACGCCGGCCTGCTGGTCCATCGCTCAGGGAGCTACGACCCAGGGCTCGATGCGACCCGGACCTCCGGCGGCCTGCCCGTGACGACGGTGGCCCGAACCCTCGTCGACCTGCGGCCCCGCGACCTGCCACGCGCCCTGCGCACCGCCGAGGTCAACCGGCTCCTCGACGTCGCGGCCGTCGATGCGGTGCTCGGCCGGCTGCCCCACCGCGCCGACGCCGTGCACCGCGCCCTCGCCGCCCTGCGGCCCGACGACGTCGGGCTGACCGACTCCGAGCTCGAGGAGCTCGCCCTCGACCGCATCCGCGCGGCCGGCCTTCCGCCGCCCCTGGTCAATCAGACGATCGAGGGCTGTCGCCGCGATCTCGTGTGGCCCGAGCATCGGCTCGTGGTCGAGCTCGACGGTCGCGCCGCCCACCTGACCCCGTGGGCCTTCGAGGACGACCGCCGCCGGGACGCCGAGCTGACGCCCGCCGGCTGGCGGGTCGTGCGCTTCACCCACCACACGCTCGTGCACGACCCGGGTCACCTCGTCCGCACGCTGCGGCCCGTCCTGGGCGGTGCCCGCCGGTAGACTCGGCGCCCCAGCGAGGAAAGGTCTACGTCGTGATCTCAGCGCAGTTCGTGTGGTTCAACGGGGAGTTCGTGCCCTTCGAGGACGCGAAGGTCTCCGTGCTCACCCACGCGCTGCACTACGGGACGGGGGTCTTCGAGGGCATGCGCGCCTACGAGACCGACCGCGGCACGGCGGTCTTCCGCCACGAGGCCCACCTCGACCGGCTGCTGCAGTCGGCCCGGCTGTACTACATGGACGTCCCCTTCGCTCGCGAGCAGCTGCGGGCCGCCACGGACGAGTTGATCGTCCGCAACGAGCTGCGCTCCTGCTACGTGCGCCCGCTCGTGTTCCGCGGCGCCGGTCCGATGGGCCTGTACCCGTGCGACTGCCCGGTCGAGGTCATGATCGCGGTCTGGGAGTGGGGCGCCTACCTCGGCGACGAGGGCAAGGCCCGCGGCGTGCGCGGCCACGTGTCCAGCTGGCGGCGCATCTCCTCCGACGCGGTGATCCCGGCCGCCAAGGCGACGGGCCAGTACGTCAACTCCGTGCTGGCCAAGATGGCCGCCCAGCGCGCCGGCTACGACGAGGCGATCCTGCTCGACGACCGCGGTCTCGTCTGCGAGGGAACGGGCGAGAACCTCTTCGTGGTCAAGGACGGCGCCATCGCGACGCCCGGCTTCGCCGCCGACATCCTCGGCGGCATCAACCGCGCCTCGGTGATCGAGCTCGCACGCGACCTCGGCTACGACCTGCAGATCCGCGATGTCGCCCGCCCCGAGCTCTACCTCGCCGACGAGATCTTCATGACCGGCACCGCCGCCGAGCTCACGCCCCTGCGCGAGATCGACGACTACGCCGTCGGCAGCGGGGAGCCCGGACCCGTCACCCGCCGCATGCAGGAGCAGTTCGAGGACGTCCTGCACGGGCGCGACCCGAAGTACGCGCACTGGAACGACGTCGTGCAGGCGCCAGTCCGCACGTGATCGTCTACGACTGCACCCTCCGCGACGGCATGCAGGGCGAGGGCATGTCGCTCACCGCGGACGAGAAGCTCCGCGTCGCCCACGTGCTCGACGGGCTCGGCGTCCACATGGTGGAGGCGGGCTTTCCGGCGTCGAACCCGAAGGAGGCCTCGTTCTTCGAGCTCCTCGCCGCCGAGACCTTCGCCCATACGCGGATCGCCGCCTTCGGCATGACCCGGCGCCGGGGAATCCGGGCCGAGGACGATCCCGCCCTGCGCCGGCTGGCCGACGCCTTCGCGCCCGTGACGACGCTTGTCGGCAAGACCTGGGCCTTGCACCTGGACAAGGTCGTCAAGGTCGACCGCGACGAGAACCTGCGGATGATCGAGGAGTCCGTCGCCTTCCTCGTCGCCGAGGGCAAGCAGGTCGTCTACGACGCGGAGCACTTCTTCGACGGTTGGGACGACGACCCCGCCTACGCGCTGCGCTGTGTGCGCGCCGCCGCCGAGGCCGGCGCCGAGTGGGTCGCCCTGTGCAACACCAACGGCGGCCACCTGCCGCACGAGATCGCCGCCGCGACCGCCGCCGTCGTGGGCGCGCTCGACGTCGGGGTCGGCACCCACTGCCACGACGACGCCGGCGTGGCGGTGGCCAACTCGCTCGCCGCCGTGAAGGCCGGGGCGACCATGGTCCAGGGCACGATGAACGGCTACGGGGAGCGCTGCGGCAACGCGAACCTCACGACCATCGTCCCGAACCTCCAGCTCAAGCTCGGCGTGGACTGCCTGCCGAGCCTCGACGGCTGGACGGAGGCCTCGCACCTCCTCGACGAGCTGCTCAACCTCACGCCCGACCCGAACCGCCCGTACGTCGGCAAGAACGCCTTCGCCCACAAGGGCGGCATGCACGTGGCCGGCGTGAGCGCCGACCCGTCCACCTTCGAGCACATCGAGCCGGCCGCCGTCGGCAACGAGCGCGACATCCTCATCTCCGAGCTCTCGGGCCGCCAGACGGTGCTCGCCCGCTCCACGGAGACCGGTGCCGGCCTCGACGCCGCCGGCGCCGCCCGCGTCGTGGAGCGCGTCAAGGCCCTGGAGCACCAGGGCTTCGCGTTCGAGGCGGCCGACGGGTCCTTCGACCTGCTCATCCGCCGCGAGACCGGCGACTACGAGCCGCTGTTCCGGCTCGAGGCCTGGCGCGTGATCGCCGACAAGCGCGAGGACGGCCGCGTCCAGACGGAGGCGACGATCAAGATCTGGGTCGAGGGGGAGCGCTACGTGCGCACCGCCGAGGGCAACGGCCCGGTCCACGCGCTCGACCGCGCCCTGCGCGACGCGATCGGCGAGCGCCACCCGCACCTGCGCGACATCCGCCTCGTCAACTACAAGGTCCGCATCCTGGACGAGTGGAAGGCGACGGGCGCCACCACGCGCGTGCTGCTCGACGCCTCGGACGGGACGGACACCTGGGGCGCGATCGGTGTCGCCGAGAACGTCATCGAGGCCTCCTGGGACGCGCTGGTCGACTCGCTCGAGGCCGGCATGCTGCCCGGCCGCGTGCGCCACGCGCGGGACGCCCCGGCGCCCGCATGAGCGTCGCGGCCTCCGGGGCGTCGCCGGCGGGCGCCTCCTCCCCGATCCCGATGGCGCAGCCCGTCCTCGGCGACGAGGAGGTGGCGGCCGTCGCGGAGGTGCTCGCCTCCGGGCAGCTCTCGCTCGGCCCGCGCATTCCCGCCTTCGAGGGCGCGTTCGCCGACTGGGTCGGCCCGGGCCTGCTCGGCAGCGCCGTCTCCTCGGGCACCGCGGCGCTGCACCTCGGGCTGCGCGCCGTCGGCGTGTCGGACGGCGCGGAGGTCGTGACCTCCCCGTTCTCGTTCGTGGCGAGCGCGAACGTCGCCCTCTTCGAGCGCGCCCGGCCCGTCTTCGCCGACATCGACCCGGTCACGCTGACCCTCGATCCCCAGGCCGCCGCCGCCGCCATCACCGACCGCACGGGCGCCATCCTGCCCGTCCACATCTTCGGCTGGCCCGCGGACACACCGGCGCTCGAGCGCCACGGGCTGCCGATCGTCGAGGACGCCTGCGAGGCGCTCGGGGCCATCCACGCCGACGGCTCGCCGGTGGGCGGCCGCGGGCACCTTGCGTCCTTCGCCTTCTACGCGAACAAGCAGCTCACCACCGGGGAGGGCGGCGTCCTCGTCACCGCCGACGCCGGCCAGAAGGCCCAGGTCGACTCGGAGCGCAACCAGGGCCGGGCGCCCGACATGGGCTGGCTCGACCACGACCGGCTCGGCTTCAACTACAGGATGACCGACATCCAGGCCGCGATCGGCCTCGTGCAGCTCGGCCGCCTGGACGGGATGCTCGCCGACCGGGCCCGCGTCGCCGGCTGGTACCGGGAGGCGCTGGCCGGCATCGAAGGGCTCGAGCTGCCGTGCGAGGACCGGGGAAGCAGCCGGCGCTCGTGGTTCGTGTTCTGTGTGCAGCTCCCCCGCGTGGCCGACCGCGACGCGACGATCGTCGCCCTGCGCGCCCACGGGGTCGCCTCCAAGCCGTACCTGCCGGCCATCCACCTGTTCTCCTTCTACCGGGAGCGCTTCGGCCATCGCGAGGGTGAGTTCCCCGTCGCCGAGGACGTCGCCGCGCGCTCCATCGCGCTGCCGTTCTTCCCGCGCATGACCCAGGACCAGGTCGTGCGCGTCGCCGACGCGCTGCGGACCGTGCTCGGCCGCTGACCGGCCGCCATCGCCGGCGCGCCCGGATCCCGATTGTGCCGCATGAGCCCCGGGTAGCCGGTACCGGAAGAGGGCATCTGCGTCGAGGTTGACGGCCGAGTGGGCCCAGCAGCGCCGCCTGACTTCCGTACATCGTCATCGATGCGAGAGGCAGGAACCGTGCTGGACCTCCATTCCCGACCCGCCGACCGCTCGGACGCCTGGCGACATCCGCAGTTCCGCTGCGTGCGATCCATGAGCGCGGGCGTCGTGCGCGTCACGCTCGGCGGCGAGCTGGACATCGCCAGCGTGCCGCAGACGGACCGCGCGCTGCGCCTGGCCGAGGCGGCGGCCGACGTTGTCGTGCTCGACCTGCGCGAGCTCGAGCTCATCGAGTCCAGCGGCGTGCACCTGGTCCTGGAGGCCGACCGCCGCATCCGGCGGGCCGGCGGCCGCCTGACCATCGTGAGCGGCAACGCCGAGATCGACTGGTTCTTCGCGCTGCTGGGCCTCGATCTGCTGCTCGACGTCGTCGACCACCCGTCCGGGCAGGGCGCCCGCTCCCCGAACCGCGAGCCGACGTTCATCCAGCCCGAGCCCGCGGAGGCCGAGCAGCGGCTGAGCGCCTGAGCTCAGCGCGCGGTGTCGCGCCGGTAGGCGCGGAAGGCCAGCGCGGTCAGGGCCACCGTCCAGACGGTTACCACGACCCACCCGAGCAGCGGCCACGCGCCCCCGCCGATCCCGGCGCGGCCGGCCTGGACGAGCCACCAGGAGGGCAGCAGGCGGCCGACGTCGTAGATGAAGCCGCTCGTGATCGGGAACCACGTGCCGCTGATGAGCGCGAGCAGGCCGATGCCGCCGCCGATCGCGGGCCCGATCGCGTCCGCGCCGATGAGCTGGCCGAGCAGGATGCCGAGCGCCGCGAAGGGGACGAGCCCGACCACCATCAGGCCCGTCATCTCGAGCCAGCGGCCGCCGCTGAGGCGCACGCCGAGCGCCGTCCCGGCGAGGTAGAGCAGCGCGACGGCCGAGCCGGCGAGCGCGAAGCCCGTCACGAGCTTCGCGAGGAAGTACGCCGTGGTGCTCAGCGGGGAGATGCGCAGCTGGCGCGTCCAGCCCGCCTCCCGTTCGACGGCGATGCGCGCGCCGCTGGCGACGATCGCGTTCATCGTCCCGAACGAGGCGAGGCTGGCCATGTAGTACAGGGCGGTCGGCACTCCGGTGCCGCCGAAGTCCTGCTCGCCCTTGTTCGGTCCCGCGATGACGATGTAGAGCACGAGCGGGAAGCCGAGCGAGAAGAACATCGCCTGCCGGTTGCGCAGCGTGCGCAGGAGCTCGGCCCGCGTGTAGGCGAGGTTCACGCCTCGTCGCCCGTGAGCTCGAGGAAGGCCTCCTCGAGGCCGGCGCCGGCGACCTCGACGTCGTGGGCGCCGGCGTAGGTGGTCAGCAGTGCGCGCAGGGCGGCGTCGGAGTCCGCGCAGCGCAGCTCGACGGCGTCGCCGCGCCGGGCGACGGCCACGACGCCCGGCAGGGCCGCGAGCTCGTCGTCGCCGACGCCGGGCAGCGTCGCCCGGATCGAGCGCGCTCCGACCCGGGCCTTGATCTCCGTCGTCGGCCCGTCCGCCACCACCGTCCCGTGGGCGAGCAGCACCGCCCGGTCGGCGAAGTCGTCGGCCTCCTCGAGGTAGTGCGTGGCGAAGACCACGGTCTTGCCCCGGCCGGCGAACTCGCGCATCGTCGCCCAGAACGCGCGCCGCCCCTCGACGTCCATGGCCACCGTCGGCTCGTCGAGCACGAGGAGGTCCGGGTTGCTCACGAGCGCGAGGGCGAAGCGCACCCGCTGCGTCTGGCCACCGGAGAGCTTCTGCGTGCGCTGGGCGGCGAACGCCTCGATCCCGCACAGGTGCAACGTCTCGTCGACGTCCAGGGGGGACGGGTACAGCGCCGCCATCATGGCCACGAGCTCGCGCACGCTGAGGTTCGGGATCAGCGAGCCGGTCTGGAGCATCGCCCCGACCTTGCCGGCGGCGATCGCGCTCGTCGACTCCAGCCCGGACAACGAGACGGTGCCCGCGTCGGGCTCCAGCAGCCCGAGCAGCATGTCGATCGTCGTCGACTTCCCCGCGCCGTTGGGCCCGAGCAGGGCCACGGTCTCGCCCGGGGCGATGGAGACGTCGATCCCGCGCACGGCCTGCACGGGGCGGCCGGGGCCGTTGAAGGTCTTCGTCAGCCCTCGCAGCTCGACGCCGGTCGCGGTCACTCGCCGAGACTGTCACACGCGCCGCAGGTAGGACACGAAGCCCGGGCCGCCGACCAACCGAGCGGTGCGCTCGTCCGGGGCGCGGTGCTCGGCGCGCCGCTGGAAGCCGGCCGTCTCGTAGAGCCGCTGGGCGCCGGTGTTCTCGAGCCCCGTGTCGAGCGCGACCCCGTGGAGGCCGGCCTCGACGGCCTGCCGCGCGGCTTCCTCGAGCAGGCGCGTGGCGATCCCGCGGCGCCGGGCGCCCTCGGCGACGGCGAGCGCGTCGACGTAGAGCGTGTCGATCGGCGGCATCGGCGTCATCCGCGCCGACGCGTGCAGGTGCCGGAGGACGGCAGGCCAGCGCCGCACGGGCAGCCGTGGCACCGCCAGGCGCAGGAAGCGCCGGGCCAGGGCGTCGGCGGTCACCGCGGGGAAGGCGGCGAGCACCCCGACCACGGTGCCCGCGTCGGTGGCGACGCTGCACGCGTCGGCGCCCGCGGTGTGGCCCGGGCGCACCCACATGTGCTCCAGCAACCGCTGCGCGTGCTCCTCCGACCCCGCGAAGGCCGCGTAGTACGGCGCCGCCGAGATGTACAACAACCGCGGCGCGGCGCGGTCGCCGACGTGGGCGGGGCGGACGAGGACGGCCATCGTCCTGGGATGATGCCCGCATGTCGCGCTTCGCCGAGCCCCAGCACCCGGCCTTCCGGGCGCTCAACGCGTCCATCGGCTACGACCGCCGGCTCGGGCCCATCGACGTGCGCCAGTCCGCGGCCCACGCGCGGATGCTCGCCGCACGGGGGATCATCGGCGCCGACGACCGCGACGCCCTCCTCGCCGCCCTCGAGCAGGTGGGGGAGGAGCTCGAGGACGGCGCGTTCGGATTCGCGGCGGACGACGAGGACATCCACATGGCCGTCGAGCGGCGGGTGACCGAGCTCACCGGGCCCGTCGGCGGCAGGCTCCACACCGCCCGCTCGCGCAACGACCAGGTCGCCACGGACGTGACGCTGTTCGTGCGGGCCGAGGCCGCCCGGGCGATCGCCGCGATCCGCGCCCTGCAGCGCGTCGTCCTCGACGTCGCGGAGGCCCATGCGGACTGGCCCCTGCCCGGCTACACGCACCTGCAGCGCGCCCAGCCCGTCTACCTGGCCCACCACCTGCTCGCGTACTTCTGGATGCTCGGCCGCGACGCGCGGCGCTTCGAGCACGTGGTGGAGGCCACGGACCTGCTGCCGCTGGGCGCCGGCGCCCTGGCCGGCGTGAACTTCGACACGGACCGGCACATGGTCGCCGACGAGCTCGGCCTGCCCGGCGTGGTCCCCAACTCACTCGACGCCGTGTCCAACCGCGACTTCGTCCTCGACTTCCTCGGCGCGGCGGCGACCTGCCTCACCCACCTCTCGCGACTCGGCGGCGAGCTCGTGCTGTGGTCCAGCGAGGAGTTCGGCTTCGCCGTCCTGCCCGACGCCTGGACGTCGGGCTCCTCGATCATGCCGCAGAAGAAGAACCCGGACGCCGCGGAGCTCCTGCGGGCCAAGGCGCCGCGCGTCGTCGCCCACCTGAGCGCGCTGCACGGCGTGCTGCACGGCCTGCCGCTGACGTACAACAAGGACCTGCAGGAGGACAAGGAGGGCCTCTTCGACGCGGTGGACACGCTCGGGCTGTGCCTCGCCGCGGCGCACGGGATGCTCGAGGGCGCCGCCTTCGATCGCGATCGCCTCGCCGCCGCCGCGGGCGACGAGCTGATCGCCGCAACCGACCTCGCCGACCTGCTCGTCCGGCGCGGCGTCCCCTTCCGGCAGTCCCACGGCGTCGTCGCCGCCCTCGTGCGCGAGGCGGTCACGAGCGGCCGCGCCCTCTCCGAGCTGTCGCTGGAGGAGATCCGCCGCCACTCCGACGTCCTCGACGAGGAGTACTACGACGTGCTGAGCTCCCGCTCGTGGCTCGAGTCCAAGGTGTCCGAGGGCGGGACGGCCCTCGCCCGGGTGCGCGAGCAGTTCGAGCTGGCTCGGGCCACGCTCCGCGCGTGACCCCGGAGCCACTCGAGGCCGCGTTCTTCGCGCGCCCGGTCCTCGACGTCGCGCCGGAGCTCGTCGGCTGCGTCGTCTGGCACGGGGAGACGTCGGGCGTCATCGTCGAGACGGAGGCCTACCACCACTCGGAGGCGGCCTGCCACGCCCACGTCGGGCGCACGGCGCGCACCCACGTGCTCTTCGGGGCGCCGGGGACGGCCTACGTCTATCGCTCCTACGGCATCCACGCGCTGCTCAACGTCGTCTGCGAGCCCGACGGCGTGGCGGCCGCCGTCCTGCTCCGGGCCCTGGAGCCGCTCACCGGGGTGGAGACGATGCGCGCCCGACGACGCGTCCGCGGCGACCTCGAGCTCTCCAACGGACCCGGCAAGCTCACGCAGGCACTCGACGTCGAGCTGCACCACAACCGGAGCTCGCTGCAGGACGGACCCGTCATCGTCGCGGGCGCGGCGCCGGGCTGGGAGGCGCCCGAACTCGTCGTCGGGCCGCGCGTGGGCATCACCAAGGCGGCCGAGCTGCCCTGGCGATGGTGTGCCAGGGCGTCACGCTACGTGTCGCGCCCGTGGCCGCCGGGGATGCGCCGGGCGTGAGCGTCCCCGCCGGATACGGCATCGAGCCCGAGACGGCGACGGAGCGCGCGATCGTCGCCGACGCGGACTGGCGGGCGGGCATGGCCTGGGCCGGGCACGGCCGCGGGCACCCCGAGGCGCGGGTGGGCGACCACGTCCGCGAGGTGCTGGCCAACGTCGACCGGGAGGCGGCCGACCCGGCTCAGCGCGGTCGCCTGCGCCTCGTCGCGCTCCTGCACGACGCCGCCAAGCACCGGGTCCGCTGGTGGATCCCCGGCCGCGGCGACCACGCGAAGCTCGCCGGCCGGCTCGCCGCCCGCTTCGTGGCGGACCCCGGGGTCCTGACGGTCATCGTCCGCCACGACGACGCCTACCGCGCGTGGCGCCGGGCGCGCAGGACTGGCCGCTGGGCGCGCGCGCAGGCCACGGCCGACGAGCTCGCGCAGGCCCTGGGCGACGAGCTGCCGCTGTTCCTCGCCTTCTACCGCTGCGACAACGAGACGGGTGCCAAGGCCTCCGACGACCGCGACTGGTTTCAAGCGCGGATCCGCGCCGCGGCGGCCCACGACTAGCCGCGCGACACGGCTCAGCCGGTCGGGGCGGTGGCACCGCCCGTGGTGCCGCCCGTGCCGCCGCCGCCGCCACCACCGCCGCCGCCGCCACCGGGAGCGGGTGCGGGGGCGGCCGGAGCGGGCCGCGCCGGGGTGGCCGGCGTCGAGGGTGGCGCCGCGGGGGCCGCAGGCGCCTGGGTCGGCGCGGCGGTCGGGGCCGCCGGCGCCACGGGTGCCGCCGTCGCGCTCGGGGCGGGCGCGAAGGAGCTCGGGTAGGGCGTCGGCGTGCCGCCCGCCTCGGCGTCCTTGGGCTTGTCCGGGTGCTTGCGCGCGTCGATGGCGAGCGCCTGGCGCACGAAGGCGTTCCAGATGGCTGCCGGGAACGTGCCGCCCGCGACCGGCTCGCCCTGGAAGGAGAAGTTCGGCGGCGACATGGACTTCACGCCGCTCGGATAGCCGACCCAGACCGCCACGGTGTACTTCGGAGTCCAGCCGACGAACCAGGCGTCGCCGTAGTTCTCCGTGGTGCCCGTCTTGCCCGCGACGACCGTCCCGGCGATCCCGGCGCGCTTGCCCGAGCCGTACTGGACGACGCCCTCGAGGAGGCTTTGCACCGACCGCGCCGTCGCCGCGGGCAGGACGCGCTTGTCGTGCGTGCGATTCGAGGCGCGATCGCCGTTGCGCAGCCGGGCGGTGCGGTAGTGGGCGTCGTGCTGGCCGCGGGGCTCGGAGATCGAGCGGATGCCGACAGGACCCGGCACGGTGCCCGTGTGCCCGCGGCGGTCGTAGCCGTTCACGCCCGGGCTCAGCGTGCCGTAGACGAGGTTGCCGCCCGAGGCGAAGGTCTCGTAGGCGTGGGCCATGTCGAGGACCGTCACGCCCTGGGTCAGGCCGCCGAGCGTCATCGCGAAGTTGCTCGAGACCGGGGTGCGCACGCCGATCTTGCGCGCCAGCCGGGCGATCTTCTTCGTCCCCACCTGCAGGCCGAGCTCCGCGTAGACCGAGTTGTCGGAGAAGGCGGTGGCGCGGGCGAGCGTCGTGACCCCGCTGTAGGCGTCGTCGTAGTTGTTGACCACGAAGCTCTCCGTGCAGCCCTTCTTGGTCCGGGTGACGCAGAACTCCTTCTTGCGCGAGCTGAACGTCGCGTCCGGGCTCACCCCCTGGTCGAGGGCCTCGGCGAGCGTGAAGGGCTTGAACGAGGATCCGGGCTGGCGCTGGCCTTGGGTCGCGAGGTTGAACGGCGCGCGGTTGTAGCCGCCGGCCCCCGGTTGCCCGCCGACCATCGCCCGCACCTGGCTCGTCTTGTTGTCCAGCGCCACGACGGCGGCCGCGGGGACGCCCGCCGAGCCGGCGTTGGCGCCGAGGTACTGGGTGACGGCGTTCTGCGCGGCCTCCTGCAGGTCGGAGTCGATCGTCGTGCGGACCTTGAGGCCGCCCTCGAAGGCCTTGCCGGGCCCGACCTTGTCCACGACCTGCTGGCGCACCCACGTCGTGAAGTACGGGTACTTGCCGGTCTCGGTCGGCGGGCGGACCTCGCGGCGGGTCGGCACGGGCTCGCGCAGGGCGTCCTCGTACTGCAGCTGGCTGAGGTAGCCCTGGCCGCGCATGCGCGCGAGGATGCCGTCGCGGCGCTTGCGGGCCGCCCGCGGGTGGGCGACGGGGTCGTAGGCCGACGGGTTGGCGATCACCGCGGCGATCAGCGCGGCCTGCGCCGGCTCCAGCAGCTCCGCGCAGCGCCGCTGGCTCGAGGTCGACCCGCACCGCGGGTTGGGCGTGGCGGCGCCGAACGCCGTGCCGAAGTACGTTCGCGCAGCCGACTCGATCCCGTAGGCGCCGTTGCCGAAGTAGATCGTGTTCAGGTAGTTGCGCAGGATGCGCTCCTTGTCCCACTTGCGCGTCATGTGGAACGCCATCGCCGCCTCGCGCAGCTTCTGGAACACCGTGCGGTCCTCCTGGGCGTCCAGGCGGTTCTTGACGAGCTGCTGGGCGATCGTCGAGCCGCCCTGGACAGTGCCGCCCTTGACGACGTCCTGGAAGAACGCCCGGCCGATGCCGCGCAGGTCCACGCCGGAGTTCGTGTAGAAGCGACGGTCCTCGATGGCCACCACCGCGTGCTTCATGACGGGCGCGATCTGGTCCGAGCGCACGAGGATGCGGTTCTGGTTGCTCGTCAGCACGCCGAGTGGCTCGCCGTCGCGGTCGACGATCTGAGACTGGCGGGTGGCGACGTCCAGGCGCTCGATCTCCGGCAGGTCGGAGGCGACGGCCATCATCATCCCGAAGACCGTGGAGATGGCGGCGAGCACGCCGAGGCCCGTGAGCAGCAGCAGCAGCCGCAGCCACTTGAGCTTCAGGCGGGGCTTCTCCGGCCCTTCGCCGCCCGTCGCGCGCGGGTCCTGACCACCACCGCCGTCCCCGTTGCCGCCGCCGCCGGCGAGGGCGACGAGGGGAGGCCGGCCCCCGGGGGACTCGGTCTCGGCGATGGGGGGAACGCGGCGGGGGCTCATCAAGCGGCGGACGGCGGTGCCGGCTGGGCGGCGCCGCGGTGCTTGTGGTCTGCGGCGCGATCGGCGTCGCGGGACAGGCCCGCGACGGCAATTGACCCTAGCATCCGGCCCGATGGCGACCCCGAGCCCCGAGGCGGTGTCCGCGACCGCGCAGCTGGCCCGCAACGCCGTCGAATGCTTGCCCGCGGGCGCGCTCGCGGCACGGCTGGACGCCGGTCGGCCGCTGCGGGTCAAGCTCGGGGTGGATCCGACGTCCGCCGACCTGCACCTCGGCCACACCGTCGTGCTACAGAAGCTGCGCGAGTTCCAGGACCTCGGCCACGTGGCCGTCCTCATCGTCGGCGACTACACCGCCCGCGTCGGCGATCCCTCCGGCCGCTCGGCCACACGCCCCGTGCTGTCGGGGGCCGAGATCGACGCGCACGCCCGCACGTACGTGGACCAGGCGAGCCGGGTCCTGCATCCCGACCCCGCCAGGCTCGAGGTGCGGCGCAACTCGGAGTGGCTGGACATGCCGATGGAGGAGCTCTTCCGGCTCGTGCGCCATCCGACCGTCGCGCGCCTGCTCGAGCGCGACGACTTCGCCCGCCGCTACGCCGCCCACCAGCCGATCTCGTTGCTCGAGCTGCTCTATCCCGTCCTGCAGGGGTACGACTCGGTGGCCGTGCGGGCCGACGTCGAGCTCGGCGGCACGGACCAGAAGTTCAACCTGCTCATGGGCCGCGACCTTCAGGGCGCCTACGGACAGCCGGAGCAGGTGGTGCTCACGCTGCCACTGATCAATGGGATCGACGGCGCGCGCAAGATGTCGAAGTCCTACGGCAACCAGGTCGGCATCGGGGACGCTCCGGAGGAGATGTACGGCCGCACGCTGTCCATCCCCGACGCGCTCCTGGGCGAGTGGTATGACGTCCTGCTCGGCGCGCCGGCGCCCCAGGGCCTCGGCCCGCGCGACGCCAAGCGCGCCCTCGCGCGGGCGCTCGTGGACCGCTTCCACGGGCCGGGGGCCGGAGAGCCGGCCGAGGCGGCCTTCGACGCGCTCTTCGTCCGCCGCGAGACTCCGCAGGACCTCGAGACCTTCGCCTTCGAGCCCGCGCCAGGGGCGGGGCCGGTGCACCTGCCGGCGCTCATCGCCGACGCCTTCGGCGGCTCGCGCTCCGACGCCCGGCGCGCGCTGGCCTCCGGTGGGGTGCGCCTGGACGGGGCCGCGCTGGATCCGCAGGACCTCGACGTGCCCGCCGAGCGCCTCGACGGAGCCGTCCTGCAACTTGGTAAGCGGCGGTTCAAGCGGCTCGTGCGCGCCGGCTGAGGGCTGCTACTCTGGCGCCCGCCGCAGTGGTCGGCGCCTCGCAGCCCCGGAGACCGAAAGCCTTCCGGTGGCTCGGCAGAGGCGCTATGATCCACTGTCCGCTCCAGAAGCGGCGGTCGTTGACCGCAGCGACAGAGCAAGCGCCGGATCGAGGGAGTCCCCCTCGCACCGTCAAGGGCGCGCCGGTCTTTGAAAACTCAACAGCATGCACACACGACGGCGCCTAGCCGTGCCGTCGAGTTGTGCGTCCAGATTCGACCTGATCGCCCAACCCTGTCG
Source organism: Solirubrobacterales bacterium (assembly GCA_038258425.1). Lineage (GTDB taxonomy): Bacteria > Actinomycetota > Thermoleophilia > Solirubrobacterales > Solirubrobacteraceae > DATLGB01. Next base: position 21,013 of record JBBSPV010000056.1, read on the forward strand.
GGCGACAGGCTCAAAGCATTACAAGGCCGCCGCATCCGGCGCCACCACGTGTACTCGGTGGCCCAGTGGGTGCAGCGGCGCTTTCCATGAAGTTCACTTCACGGAGAGTTTGATCCTGGCTCAGGACGAACGCTGGCGGCGTGCTTAACACATGCAAGTGGAGCGACGAACCGGGGCTTGCCCCGGGGCAGAGCCGCGAACGGGTGAGTAACACGTGGGTAACCTACCTCGATGACCGGGACAACCCGAGGAAACTCGGGCTAATACCGGATGTACTCCGTTTCCTCAAGGATTCGGTGAAAAGATAGCTTCGGCCTTCGCGTCGAGATGGGCCCGCGGCGCATTAGCTTGTTGGTGGGGTAACGGCCTACCAAGGCATCGATGCGTAGCTGGTCTGAGAGGACGATCAGCC
>JBBSPV010000057.1:0-20910 GCA_038258425.1 Solirubrobacterales bacterium
CCCGGCGCCGCCCGCGCCGCTGCCGCCGCGCGCGCCGCCGCCGCCGATCGCTCGAGCCCGGCTCCGGCCCGGCGCACGCCGGTGATCAAGGTCCGCATCAAGCCCGCGACGGCAAGCACCGACCGGCCGGTCGGCACCGGTGAGCCCGACGCGCCGTCCCCGGTCGGCGCACCGCCGGCGTCCGGCGTTGTCGGAGGGTCGACAGCGACCGACGCCCCGCAGGACCCGAGCTCCGCGCAGACGCCTCCGACGCCGGACACCGGCGTGCCGCCGGTGGTCAGCGACCTCGGCCACGACGCTCCGCAGGCCCCCGTCCCGGTGCAGCGCGCGGCGCCCAAGGCGATCGAGCCCCCCGCTCCGGTCGTCGACGTCCCGCCGCCGGCCGACCCGGTCGTCGCGCCCGCCGTGGACGCCGCCACGACGGTCGTCTCCGCGGCGACGACCGCGGCCGCCGACACCGCCCGCACGCTCGTCGACACCGCCGCCACGCTCGTCGACACCGCCACCACGCCCATCGCTCAGGCGCCGGCGACCACCCCCGCGACCTGAGCTCATCGGCCTGTGCGGGGCCCCGGCCACGAGCCGGGGCCCCGCTATGCTTCCGAGCGCATTCGGGGCGTGGCGCAGCCTGGTAGCGCGCGCCGTTCGGGTCGGCGAGGTCCCCGGTTCAAATCCGGGCGCCCCGATGTGCGTGACTCGGGCCGGCAACGGCGGCTGGTGAGGGGCGGATCGCGTGCACGATCAGCATCTCGAGCGCTCCGCCGGCCGCTCGTGCCTCCGGCCCGGCGATCCGATCAGGCCGCTGCCTCGACGCGGTCGCGGGCGTCGGCGGCGAGCGAGCGGAGCAGGCCGGTGAAGCCGTCCGCAAGCTCGCTGAGGGCTTCGGGCAGCAGCGTGCGGGTGTCGCGCAGGACGATCTCGCTGCGGCCGGGCACCGGGGCGACGACCGCCAGACGCAGCGGGATGTCGACCGCCGCCGGGAGCTCGCGCGCGAGGAGCTGCGCCCCGGCCGCGGGGTTGCCGAAGACCAGCGTCCAGGCCCGGAAGCCCGGGGCGCCGGCCCGAGCCATGTCGTGCCCGTGGTCGACGACGGCGTACTCGATCAGCCCGCGCGCGCGTAAGACCTCGCGCAGGGCGGAGACGACCGCATCGGGCCCGGCTGCGACCTCCACCGTCTCGTAGGCGCCCACGTGACGACGGTACCCGTCGGGGCGCCTCACCACGGTGACCGTGTGGAGGTGCTCGGGCACGCCGACGAGACGGGTGGCCGGGTCTGGGGCACCGCGAGCCCGACCTGCGTGGCTCGCCGGGGCCGTCCTTCGGGCCGCCGAGAGCTCACCCGGCGCGGGCTGCCCGCTCGATCGCGGCCAGCCCGTCGAGGAGATGCGCGCGCTGCGTGCCGTCGAGCTCGCCCGCCGCGCGTCCGGCCACCCGCGCGTACGCGCGCTGCACCGCGTCGCGGGCGTGGGCGCCCTCGGCGGTCAGGTCGATGCGGAACGAGCGACGGTCCTCGGGGTCGACGGCGCGCTCGATGAGCCCGCGCCGCTCGAGGCGGTCGACGATGCCGGTGAGCGTGGAGGGGCGTAGGGCGGTGTCGGCGATGAGCTCGCGCATGCGGCGCGGCTCGTCCTCGAAGCACACGAGCGCGTTGGCCTCGGCGGGTGAGATCCCGAGCGCTCCGAGCTCGTCCTCGAGGCCCTGGTTCAGCTCGTGCGTGGTGCGTTGCAGCGCCCGCAGCGCGTGCGCATCGAGGCTCATGCCGTGCGGCATCTAGTGCGAGATCGTAGTATTCGCATATGGATCACACGGGCGCGGTGGATCACGATGACCGCATCTTCCTCGACCGGGCCCGCGCGGGCGAGGTGCACCCGTTCGGGCATCGCGAGCACCTGCGCCTCGCGTTCGTCGCGGCCAAGGTCACCGACGGCAGGCCGGCGGCCGTCGCGGCGCTGTGCGAGGAGGCGATCCGGCGCCTCGCGACGCACGCCGGTCACCCCGACAAGCTCCACGTGACGATCACCACGGCGTGGGCGACGCTCGTGACCCATCATGTGGGGGAGGCGCCGAGCCGGACCTTCGAGGAGCTGCTCGTGGACGAGCCGCGGCTCTCGGACTCCGGCACGCTGCTGCGCCACTATTCGCGCGAGCGGCTCTCCGAGGCGCAGGCCCGCAAGGCCTGGGTCGAGCCCGACCGCGCCCCGCTGCCGGGCCGCTGAGCGCCCGACGGTCGGGCCTCAGCGGGGGAGCTCGAGCGGGCGCACGGTGACCCGCCGCTTGCGACCGTCGCGGAGGAGGTCGACCACGAGCCGGGTGCCGATCACCTCGTCCTCCATGGCGGTCTGCAGGTCGGCCACACCGGTCAGCCGCCGGCCGGCGAGCGCGAAGAGCAGGTCCCCGGCGCGGAGGCCGGCGCGGTCGGCGGGACCGTCCGGGACGACCTCGGAGACCGCGACGACGGGCGCGTCGCCGAGCGCGCCGCGCAGGGCGGGGGGAACGGGGCGCGGGGCGACGCCGACGCCGAGATAGCCACGGCGCACGCGGCCCTCGGTCATCAGCGTTCCGATCACCCGGCGGGTCGCCTGGTTGATCGGCACCGCGAGGCCGAGGCCGACGCCGGCGACCGCGGTGTTGACGCCGACCACGCGCCGGGCGCTGTCGACGAGGGCGCCGCCGGAGTTGCCCGGGTTCAGGGCGGCGTCCGTCTGGATGACGTTGTCGATCGTGCGCACCGTCGCCCCCTCGCGGGCCGGCAGCGACCGACCGAGCGCCGACACCACGCCCGCCGTCACGGAGCCGGCGAAGCCGTTGGGGTTGCCGATCGCCACCACGAGCTGGCCGACGCGCAGCTCCTCGGCCTCGCCGAGCGTCGCCGGGGTGAGCCCGCCGCTCTCGGCCCGCAGCACCGCGAGGTCGGTCAGCGGATCGGCGCCGACGACGTCGAACGCCACCTCCGAGCCGTCGACGAAGGAGGCGAGGCCGCCGGGCGCGGGCCGGCCGCGGCGAGCGGTGACCACGTGTGCGGAGGTGATCAGGAAGCCGTCGGCGGTGAGCACGATGGCGCTGCCGGCGCCGGTGGCAACGGTGCGCCCGTCGCGCCCGCGCCCGAGCACCCGGAGGTTGGCCACCGCTGGGGCGAGCACCTCGGCGACGCCGGCCACGACGCGCGAGTAGGCGTCGAGCGCCTCGCTGTCCGATACAACTTGCAAGGTGCAAGTGACGGTAGCAGCGGCGAGCCGTGGCGCCGTCAGCGCAGCCGGCGCTCGGACGCGTCGATGCGGACGTCGTTGATCGACGCGTAGCGCTCGGCCATGAGCCCGTCGGGCGCGAAGCGCCACAGCTCGTTGCCGTGCGAGCGCCACCACTGGCCGTCGCCGTCGCGGCTCTCGTACTGAAACCGCACGGCGATGCGGTCGCCGGTGAAGGCCCACAGCTGCTTCTCGAGCCGGTAGTCGCGCTCGCGCTCCCACTTGCGCCGCAGGAAGGCGACGATCTCGGCACGGCCGGTGAGGAACTCGTCACGGTTGCGCCACTCGGACTCCTCCGTGTAGGCCAGGGAGACCCGCTCGGGATCGCGCGAGTTCCAGGCGTCCTGGGCGGCCTGGACCTTGGCACGGGCGCTGTCGGCGGTGAACGGGGGGCGGATGTCTGTGGGGCTCGGCACGTGCAGGGGGTACCCATCTACGCTCGACCCGATGGTCCGCGACGCCGATCCGGCCCGCGACGCCGCGGCGTGCGCGGCGATCTACGCCCCGTTCGTCGACCCGGGTCCGGCCTCCTTCGAGGACGAGCCGCCCACGGCGGCGGAGATGGCGAGCCGGATCGCCGCGGCGAGCGTTCCCCACGCCTGGCTCGTGTGCGAGCGCGACGGCGCGGTCGCCGGCTTCGCGTACGCCACCGCGCATCGCAGCCGGGCCGCGTACTCCTGGGCGGCGGAGGTCTCCGTCTACGTGGACGCGGCCCGTGCGCGACGCGGCGCCGGCCGCGAGCTCTACGGCACCCTGCTCCCGCTCCTCGCGCGGCGGGGCCTGCGTCAGGCGTGCGCCGGGATCACCCTGCCCAACGCCGCGAGCGTCGGCCTGCACGAGGCCCTGGGGTTCGAGCCCGTGGGCGTCTACCGCCGGATCGGCTGGAAGGCCGGGGCCTGGCGCGACGTCGGCTGGTGGCAGTGCGACCTGGCTCCGGAGGCGGGCTCGGACCCGCCCGCGGGGCTCGCGCCCGGCTGAGGCGGACGGCGCCCGCGCGTAGCCTGCCGCCGGTCGTGCGCGCGCTGCGAAACCCCTCTTTCCGCCGGCTCTGGGCCGGTCAGACGCTCAGCGGCGTGGGCGACGCGATGGTCATCGTCGTCCTCGGCCTCTTCGTCACCCAACAGACCGGCTCGGCGACCGACGTCGGGCTCGTGCTCACCGCCTACACCGCGCCGCTCGTCGCCCTCCTCCTGCTGGGCGGCGTGCTCGCCGACCGGCTGCCCCGGCGCGGGCTGATGATCGCCACCGACCTCGTCCGCGCCGGGCTGCACGGCCTGCTCGCCGTGCTCATCGCCGTCGGCGCCGCGCGGGTCTGGCACCTCGTGCTGATCGGGATCGCCTTCGGCGCCGCGGAGGCGTTCTTCCGTCCCGCCTACACGGGTCTGCTGCCCCAGACGGTGTCCGAGGACGAGATCCAGGACGCGCAGGCCGTGACCGGCGCGAGCCGCGAGACGGCGGAGCTGGCCGGGCCGGCGCTCGGGACGGTGCTCGTCGTCGGCGTCGGCGCGGCGGGCGCCTTCGCCATCGACGCGCTGACCTTCGTCGTCTCCGCCGCCCTGCTGGTCGGCCTGCGGCCGCGCGAGCGCGGCCGTCCCGCGGCGCGCACGACCCTGCTCGCCGAGCTGCGCGAGGGCTGGACCGCCGTGCGGGACCGCACGTGGGTGTGGGCGACGATCCTCGCCTTCTCCGCGGCGCTGCTCTTCGGCCTGGCCCCGTTGTGGACCCTCGGAGCGTCGATCAGCGAGAGCGGGTACGGGACGATCGCGATCTACGGTGCCGTGCAGACGGCCTTCGGCGCCGGGACGCTCGCCGGGTCGTTGCTGGCCGTGCGCTGGCGGCCGCGGTACCCCATGCGGACCGGGACCCTCCTGGCGCTCGGCTGGCCGCCGGGCTTCGCGGCGTTCGCCCTCGGCGCGCCCGTCGTCGCTCTGGTGATCATCACGCTGGTGGGCGGGGTCGGCGTCGGGCTGTTCGGCGTCTGGTGGGAGACGGCCCTCGTCGAGCGCATCCCGCCGCACCTGCTCTCGCGAGTCTCCGCCTACGACTGGATGGGCTCGCTGGCCCTGCTGCCGGCGGGCTTCCTGCTGGCCGGTGTCCTCGGCGCCGCGGTCGGTGAGTCCCTGACGCTCGGCGTCGGCAGCGCGCTGGCCCTCGTCGCGCTCGCTCTCGGGGTCGTGCCGCGCCAGACGCGCACGCTGGCGCGGATCGAGCCGGGCCAGACGGCCGCGAACCTCGATGGCCCAGCCCTCACGGCGGCCGGCCCGCACCGGTCGCTGGTCGACTGAGGCCGCTCGCGTGCTCGTCGTCCTGCCGCCCTCGGAGACCAAGGCCCAGCCCCCGGCCGGCGACCCGGTGGACCTCGCGGCGCTCGCCTACCCGGAGCTGACGCGCCGCCGTGCCACGCTGGTCGGCAAGCTCGCCCGGCTCTCCGCCGCCCCGCCGCGCCGGGCGCTCGCCGCGCTCGGCCTGTCCGCCGGCCAGGCGGGCGAGCTCGAGCGCAACGCCGTGCTGCTCGAGGCGCCCGCCGCCCCGGCCGCCGAGGTCTACACCGGGGTGCTCTTCGAGCGGATGCGGCTGCCCGAGCTCGACGCCCGCGCCCGCGAGCCGGTGCTGATCGCGTCGGCGCTGTGGGGCGTGCTGCGCGCCGACGACCCGATCCCCGCGTACCGGTTGAGCATGGGGGCGAGGCTCGCGCGGATCCCGCGCCTCGCCGCGTGGTGGCGGCCGGCGCTGACGGCGGCCCTCCCGGACGCCGGGCTCGTGGTCGACCTGCGCTCGGCCGCCTACGCGGCGGCGTGGTCGCCGCGGCGGGCACAGGTCGTGGCGGTGCGGGCCTTCGCCGTCGCCCCGGACGGCACCCGCATGCCCGTCAGCCACATGGCCAAGCGGGTTCGCGGGGACGTCGCCCGCGTGCTGCTGACCGGGCGCGTGGACGCCGCGACGCCGGGTGACGTGCTCGAGGCCGTGCGAGCGACGGGCGCCGAGGCCGAGCTCCACCCGGCCCCGCGCGGCTGGACGCTGGACGTGCTCGAACCGGCACGGTGAGCGGGCCTTGAGCCGCATGCTCCACACTGCGGCGCGGCCGTGTGGTTCAACTGGAACAACGTCGTGCTCACCGCGCTGCAGGCGGCCTGCGTGCTCGCCCCGGCCGCCGGTCTGCCGGCATGGCTGGACCGCGGCCGGGGCCGGGGCTGGGCGCTGCTGCTGCCGCTCTCCCTCGTGGGGACGATCGTCGTCATCTCCGCGATCCCGGCGAGCGCGGACGTCTACACGTGGCTCGCGCTGCTGCTCGTGCCCGTCGGCGCCGCGCTCGCCTTCGGCTGGGCCGCCCGCGGCGCCCGACCCTGGCTCGCGGTGCTCGCCCCGGTGCTGCTCGCCCTCGCGTGGGTCGGGCCGGAGCACATCGCCGGCCAGCTCGGCGGCGACGTGCTCATCGCCGCCTCGGCGGTGACCGTCGGGCGCCTGCTCGGCGGCTCGGCGCCCCTGCTGCTGCTGAAGGCCGGTCTGGTGCTCATGGCCGCCTTCGACGCCTGGCTCGTGTTCGGCGGCCTGCTCGAGGCCCCCAACGACGCGCTCGTGGCCGCCATCCCGGCGCCGGGACTGCCACAGCTGCAGGCCGCCGCCCTGCAGGGCGCGTCGCTCGGTTACGGCGACTTCCTCGCCGCTGCCGTGCTCGGCGGCGTGCTGGCCGCCGAGTCCGGCCCTCGCGGCGTCCAGGGCCGGCTCGCGGTCGCGGTGCTCGTCGTCTCGCTCGCCTGGGACCAACTGTTCCTCGTCGTCGACGTCCTGCCCGCCACCGTCCCGGTCGCCCTCGTGCTGCTCGGCTGGGAGGGCTGCCGGTGGCTCAGTGGTGGAAGGCGGACGGCTCCGGAGCGCGCCCGGACGGTCCCGTAGCGAGGTGCTCGACCGTCGCGTGCAGGTGCTCGACGAGCTTGGCCGCGAGTTTGCCCGAAGCCGTTTGCGCACGACGATGCGCAGCACCGCGAGGTCCTCCAGCTCGCCCGTTCGGGCGAACCCGGGACGCAGGGGGATGGACCCGTCGGCGCGGTCGGCCGGAATCTGCTCGTTCACCATGGCCGGAAATCGACGCTCGTGGCGTTTGGCACGCCCTTCCGGCGGACACCCTCCGCTCAGCAACCGACTGGGGAGGTCGACCCATGGACAGCAGCGAGGGAACGGGAGGGCTCGAGAAGGGGCTCAAGCCGCGCCACATGACGATGATCTCGCTCGGCGGGGTGATCGGGGCAGGGCTGTTCGTCGGCTCGGGCGCGGTCATGGCCTCGACGGGCCCGGCCGCGGTGCTCTCCTACGTCGCCGCCGGTGTGCTCGTGATCCTCGTCATGCGCATGCTCGGCGAGATGGCGGTCGCCGACCCGACCACGGGCTCCTTCCTCGAGTACTGCCGCAAGGCGCTGGGCGATCGCGGCGGCTTCACCGTCGGCTGGCTGTACTGGTACTTCTGGGCCATCGTGTTGGCCATCGAGGCCGTGGCCGGCGCCAAGATCATGCAGAACTGGCTCCCGGGCGTGCCGCTGTGGATCTTCAGCCTCGGCTTCATGACGCTGCTGACGCTCACGAACCTCGGCTCGGTCAAGAACTACGGCGAGTTCGAGTTCTGGTTCGCGTCGATCAAGGTCGTGGCCATCATCGTCTTCATCCTCATCGCGATCGCCTACCTGCTCGGGATCGGCGGGGGCAACTCGCCCGGCCTGTCGAACCTCTCCAGTCACGGGGGCTTCGTCCCCGAGGGCGGGGTGACGATCCTCTCGGGCATCGTCATCGTGATCTTCGCCTTCATCGGCGCCGAGATCGTGACCATCGCCGCCGCCGAGTCCAGCGAGCCGGAGAAGTCGGTCGCCAAGGCCACGAACAACATCGTCATCCGCGTGCTCGTCTTCTACGTGCTGTCGGTGTTCCTCGTCGTGTGCGTCGTCCCGTGGAACGCGAAGGACGTGGGCGGTGGCAACTCGCCGTTCATCGCGGCCATGGGCGAGATCGGGATCCCCGGAGCCGCCGACATCATGAACGCCATCATCGTCACGGCGGTGCTCTCGTGCCTGAACTCCGGCATCTACACCGGCTCCCGGATGATCTTCGCGCTCGCGGGCCGCGGCTACGCGCCGCAGACGCTGACCGAGACGAGCGGCCGCGGCGTGCCGAGGAAGGCGATCCTGCTGACCGTCTCCATCGGCTTCCTCGCCTGCATCCTCGCGGCGATCTCGCCCGACACGGTGTTCATCGTGCTCGTGAACTCCTCGGGCGCCGTGGCGCTGTTCTGCTACCTCGGGATCGCGATCTCGCAGCTCGTGTTGCGCCGTCGCACGGAGCGCGAGGCCCCGGACGCGCTGACGCTGAAGATGTGGCTGTTCCCGTACCTGACCTACGCGATCATCGCGGCGATGGTCATCATCATCGCGGCCATGGCGCTCGTCGCGGACGTGCGCCCGCAGCTGTGGTGGAGCCTCGGCTCGCTGGCCGTCGTCTACGGCCTGGCCGTGTTCCGCGACAAGCGCGGCTTCAAGCCCACGGGGGAGGCGCGCGACTCGCCCGCGGGCAGCCCGGCGTGACCGCCACGACCACCCAGCGGTACCCCATGCGGGAGGCCGGCCGCGGGCGCCGGCGGCCGGAGCCGACGGTGATCGGCCTGGACGGGGGCAGCGGCGACCTGGCCCGGCGGATGCTGCTGCCGGGCCTGTTCCACCTGCTCGTCTCGGGGCTGCTGCCGGAGCGCTGCCGGATCGTCGGTCTCTCGCTCGACGACCTCGACACGGACGGCTACCGGGAGATGGCGCGCAAGAGCCTCGACGAGCACGCGCGGGTGGAGGTCACCGAGGGGGCGTGGGAGACGTTCTCCGAGATGCTCTCGTTCGGGAAGGCCGACAGTGCCGACGGCGTGCGCGACGCGGTCGAGGCGGCCGAGCGCGACCTCGGCACGCAGCCGCGCCGCCTGTTTCACCTCGCGGTCCCGCCCTCGGCGGCGGCGGACTCCGTGCGCACGCTCGGGGAGGCCGGCCTGGCCGACCGCGCCCGCACGCGGGTCATCATGGAGAAGCCCTTCGGCGTCGACCTCGACTCCGCCGTCGAGCTCAACGCCGCGGTGCACGAGGTGCTCGCCGAGGAGCAGATCTTCCGCATCGACCACTTCCTCGGCAAGGAGGGCGTACAGGACATCCTGACCCTGCGCTTCGCCAACGCCTTCCTCGAGCCGATCTTCAACCGCCAGCACGTGGACGCGATCCAGATCGACGTCCCGGAGGAGTTGACCATCGAGGGTCGTGCGGCGTTCTACGAGCACACGGGCTGCTTCAAGGACATGGTCACCACGCACCTGCTGCAGGTGCTGTCCTTCGTGGCCATGGAGCCGCCGACCTCCCTCAGCGCGGAAGCGCTGCGAGACGAGAAGGCCAAGGTGTTCGAGTCCCTGAAGCCGATCGACCCCGACCGGGTGGTGTTCGGCCAGTACGAGGGCTACCGCGACGAGGACGGCGTGGCGGCCGACTCGACGACGGAGACGCTCGTGGCCGCGCAGGTCGAGATCGACTCGTGGCGCTGGGCCGGCGTCCCGATCTTCCTGCGCACGGGCAAGGCGATGGCGCGCTCCGCCCAGGTCGTGACCGTGGTGTTCAAGGAGCCGCCCAAGGCGATGTTCCCGCCGGACTCGAGCGTCAGGGACCGGCGCAACGCCCTGCGCTTCGAGCTCAAGGATCCGCCCATGATCGCGCTGGAGTTCCTCGGCAAGGTCCCGGGGCCGACGGTGGCGGTCGAGGAGTCCGAGCTGCGCTTCAGCCCCGAGGCGAACGCGGAGGAGCAGGATCTCCTGCGTCCTTACGAGCGGCTGATCCACGACGCGCTGATCGGTGACCAGACGCTGTTCACGCGCGCGGACGGCATCGAGCGCATCTGGGAGGTCGCTGCGCCGCTGCTCGAGCGGCCGCCTGCGCCGGAGCCGTACCCGAAGGGCTCGTGGGGTCCGGAGGCCGTCCACGACCTCGTGGGTGCGCGCGGCTGGGAGCTGCAGTTCTGAAGCCTGCGACAATGAGGGGGTGCGCCGGCTCTCACCCATCGTCCTGACCCTCGTCCTGACCTTCGCGATCACGGGGTCGGCGTTCGCCCGCGGCGGCGGCGGCTCCTCCGGCTTCGGCGGCGGCCGCGGCTTCTCCGGCGGCGGTGGGCGCGGTGGCCGGGGCTTCGGCGGCGGCGGTGGCTTCCTGTTTCTCGGTGGCGGCGTCTTCGGCTGGCTGTTTCTTGCCCTCATCGCCTTCGCCGTCCTGTCGCGCCTGATGAGCGCCTACGGCCGCTCGCGCGAGGCCGACCGCGGTCGCGGCCGCCGGCAGCGCCGCGTCCGCGAGGTCCAGCTCGCCGCCGCCGAGGCGGCCGACGACGACCCCGCCTTCGCGCCCGCCGAGGTCGTCGAGCGGGCCACGGCGCTGTTCAAGGCCGTGCAGCTCGCCTGGGACCGGCGCGACCGCGCCGCGCTGGCCCAGCTCGCCGGCCCCGACCTCATGGCGGAGTGGAACCGCCGCCTGGACGACTTCGGCCGCCGCGGCTGGCACAACCGCGTGCAGGTGCCCGAGGAGCCCCGGGTGGAGTACGTCGGGCTCACCAACCGCGCCGACGACGCCGACGACCGCGTCGTGGTGCGCATCCAGTGCCGGCTGCTCGACTGGGTCCAGACCCGCGACGGCCGCGAGATCTTCCACGGCGGCGCCATGGGCCCGGCCGTCAGCTTCGCCGAGTACTGGACGCTCGTGAAGGGGCCGGACGGCTGGCGCCTGGAGTCGATCGAGCAGGGCCGGGAGGGCGACCATCAGCTCGACGCCGAGCTCGTTGCCACGCCCTGGGCCGACGAGCAGCGGCTGCACGACGAGGCGGTGGCCGAGCGCGCCCGCGATGAGGCGCTGCCCGCCGGCATGTCCCCCGCCGAGGTCGCGGACCTCGACTTCTCCGGTCCCGCGCGGACGGCGGCCCAGGACCTCGCGCTCGCCGACGGCCGCTTCGACCCCGCCCTCATCGAGGCGTCGGTGCGCCGGGCCGTGGCCGCCTGGGTCACGGCGGTCGACGGCGACGACGCGGCGCTCGAGGCCGTCGCCCGGCCGGCGGCCGTCGACGAGCTGCTGCACCCGGGCGACTCGTCCCGGCGCACGCGCCTGGTCGTGCGCGGCCTGGCCCTGGAAGGCATCGAGATCACGGCGCTCGACGCCGCCGCGGTGCCCGCGACCATCGCGGTGGCCCTGCGCGCGCGCGGGCGCCGCTACGTCGAGGACCGCGACACCGCGGGTGTGGTGGCGGGCAGCCGCGACCGCGCGGCCGGCTGGACGGAGCACTGGACCCTGGCGCTCGACGCCGACGGCGAGTGGCCGTGGCGGATCGCCGAGACCGGCTCCCGGGCCGCCGCGTGACCCGGACGCGCCTGGCCGCCACGCTGCTCGTGCTCGCCGCCGCCACGGTGGCGGCGTGTGTCGCCGGCGGGGACGGGACCGCCACGGCGGCCGGCACCGGCGTGCGGCTCGTCAAGCTCGGGTCCTTCGACACCCCGGTCTACGCGACGTCGCCGCCCGGTGACCGCCGGCGCGTGTTCGTCGTCGAGCAGGCGGGGCGCATCCGGATCGTGGGTCGCAAGCGGCCGTTCCTCGACCTCCGGGGAAAGGTCACCGCGGGCGGCGAGCAGGGGCTGCTCTCGGTCGCCTTCGCCCCCGACTACGCGACCTCGCGGCGGTTCTACGTCTACTACACCGGCCGCGACGAGCGCCAGCGCATCGTCGCCTACCGGGCCGCCTCGTCCACGCGCGCCGATCCGGCCAGCGCCCGCCTCGTCCTGCGCATGGACGACCCCGAGCCCAACCACAACGGCGGCCTGCTGCTCTTCGGCCCGGATCGTCACCTCTACGTCGGCACCGGCGACGGCGGCGGCGCGGGCGACCGCCACGGCACGCGCGGCAACGCCCAGGACCGGTCGAGCCTGCTCGGCAAGCTGCTGCGCATCGACCCCGTCGCCGCCGCCGGCCGGCCCTACACCGTGCCGCGCGACAATCCGTTCGTCCGCCGCGCCGGCGCCCGGCCGGAGGTCTACGCCTACGGCCTGCGCAACCCCTGGCGCTTCTCCTTCGACCGGCGCACGGGCGACCTGAGCGTCGGGGACGTCGGCCAGGACGCGGTCGAGGAGATCGACTTCGCCCGACGGGGCCGGGCGCGCGGAGCCAACTTCGGCTGGCGGGTGTTCGAGGGCCGCAGCCGCTACGCGAGCGGCGAGTCGGCGCCGGGCGCCGTCGCCCCGGTGATCACGACCCGGCACGCCGACGGCAACTGCTCCGTCACGGGTGGCGTGGTGGTCCGCGACCGCCGGGTGCGCCGGCTGTACGGCCGCTACGTGTTCGGCGACTTCTGCAAGGGCCAGCTGCTGTCGGCCAAGCTCCGGCGCCCGCGAGCCCGCGGGGTGCGGCGAACGGGGCTCGCGGTGCCGGCCCTGGCGTCGTTCGGCGAGGACGGGCGCGGGCGCGTGCTCGTCGTCTCAAACGCGGGTCCGGTCTACCGGCTCGCGTCCCGTGGTTGAGGTCGCCGGCGCCGACGTCGTCGGGATCCGTGCGGACAACCCCGGCCCGCTCACGCTGAGCGGGACGAACACCTGGGTGCTCGGCCGCGACCCGGCCTGGGTGGTCGACCCGGGACCCGCCATGGGCGCCCACCTCGATGCCGTCGCGGCGGAGGTCGCCGCCCGCGGTGGCGCGGGCGGGATCGCGCTCACGCACGGGCACGGCGACCACAGCGAGGGAACCGCCGCGTTGCGCGGGCGGCTCGGCGGGGCTTCCGTGCCGGTCGCCGCCCTGGCCTGGCCGGGGGCGTCCGTGCGGCTCGCCGACGGCGGCCGGTTCGGGCCCCTGCGGGTGTTCGCGCTGCCCGGCCACGCCGACGACCACGTGGTCTTCGGCTTCGGCGACGTCTGCTGCTCCGGCGACGCGGTGCTGGGGGAGGGGTCGGTCTTCGTCGGGGGCGACATGGCCGGCTACCTCGACGGCCTGCGGCGCCTGGCGGCGCTCCGGCCGAGGGTCATCTGCCCGGGGCACGGGCCGGTCGTCCAGGACGCCGGGGCGCGGCTCGCCGGCCACCTCGAGCACCGGCTGGACCGCGAGCGGCGCCTGGTGGCGGCGCTGGACGCCGGCGCCCGCACCGAGGACGAGCTGCTCGACGCCGCGTGGGCGGACGCCCCGTCCGTCCTGCGGCTCCCGGCGGCGCTGACCATGCGCGCCCACCTGCGCAAGCTCGCGGCCGAGGGTCGGCTCCCGGCGGGGATGACGGCGCCGCCGCCGGGCGAGACCCCGGCGATCTGAGGCGCCCGCTCAGGCCGGACGGCCCTCGGCGATCCGCTCCCGGGCGAGGGTCATGGCCGCCTCCAGGGGCGTGACGTCCAGCGCAGCGGCCGTGCCGAGCACCGTCCGCACGGTGTCGCCGATGCCGCGGACCTCGCGGTCGGCCCGCTCCTCGTCGTACCCTCCGGGCTCGAGCTCGGAGGCGATGTTGACGATGCCGCCCGCGTTGACGACGAAGTCGGGGACCCAGAGGACGTCGCGCTCGGCGAGCAGCGCCGCGACGGACGGGTCGGCGAGCTGGTTGTTCGCCGCGCCGGCGACCACGCGGCAGCCCAGCGCGGGCACCGACTCGTGGTCGAGGATGCCGCCCAGCGCGCACGGGGCGAGCACGTCGGCCTCGGCGGCGAGGATCGCGTCCGGCTCCACCCAGGTCGCGTCCAGCTCGACGGCGAGCGCGCGGCGGGCGGGGTCGAGGTCGGTGACCGTCAGGCGCGCGCCCGCGGCGGCGAGCCGGCGGGCGAGGTCGGCGCCGACGTGCCCGAGGCCCATCACGGCCACGGTGCGGGCGCCGAGGACGGCGTCGCCGAAGACCCGCTCGCAGGCGACCTCGATGGAGACGAGCGCGCCGAGCGCGGTCCACCCGCTCGGGTCGCCGGAGCCGCCGTGCTCGCGCGGCAGCGCCGACACGTGCGGGCAGACCTCACGGATGACCACCATGTCGTCCGGCGAGGCCCCGACGTCCTCCGCGGTGACGTAGCGGCCCTGGACGAGGTTCACCGCGTCGCCGAAGTCCAGCAGCGCCGCCCGCCGCCGCTCCCCCTCGAGCCGCTCGCCGGGCGGGACGACGATCACGCCCTTGCCGCCGCCCTGGGGCAGACCGGCGACCGCGGCCTTGTAGGTCATGCCCTCCGACAGGCGCAGGGCGTCGCGCAGGGCGAGCCGATGGTCGTCGTAGGTCCAGATGCGCACGCCGCCGAGCGAGGGCCCACGCGCCGTGGAGTGCACAGCCACGATGCCGTAGAGCCCGGATCGCTCGCCGCGGCGCAGCACGACCTCCTCGTGGTCGAGCGTGGCGCGATACCGGTCGTCCATGGGCGCGAGCCTAGTCCGGCGGGGAGGCGCGCGGGTGGTCGGGGCTAGGGCGTGGCCGGCGCGGGGACCGGCGCGGAGGAGGCCGGCGGGATGGGCGTCGCCGCGGGCGCCGGCGGCGTGGCGGTCACCGGCTGCACGCCGCCGGTCGTCGCGGCCCGGTGCGTGGTGGGCTGCGCGGCCGTGGCGCCGGCCGGCTGGAGCTGCGGCGGCCCGGCCTCGCCGTCGGGCAGGGTCGTCCCGCCGGCGTCCTTCGGCGTCGCGGGCGCGTCCGTCACGGGCGCCACGACGGCCGGTTCCGGTCCCATGGACGCCGTCGGCGCGCTGAACTCGTCGTCGGCGGGGCTCGCGGCGCGCCCGGCCCGGCGGCGGTCCGCCACGCGCCGCTCGGCCGCCGTGGGCGTCGCCGCGGAGGGCACGGCCGCGCTCCGGTGGACCACGCCGGCGCTCACCGGAGCCGGGGAGTTCGCGCCGCCGGTCGAGGCGCTCACCGGCGCGGGCGCGGCCGGCGCGGTGGCGGGCTGGGCCACGGCGGCCCGGTGGCCGCCGGTCCCCGCGTACGAGTGGGAGAGGTGCTTGGCCTCGACCCCCGCGCCCGTGGCGATCGCCGCGGTGCACACGACGGCGGCGACCTTGCAGGCCACGGCACCGGTGGTCGCGACCCCGGCGCCCCCGACGGCGGCGCTGCCGCCCGCGGCCGCCCCACCCGAGGCGCCCCCGAGCCCGGCGGCCTTCGCGACGAGCGCGAGCGGGCCGAGGCCGGCGGCCGGCGTGAGTGCGGCGAAGGAGCGGCGCATGCCCTTCAGCGCCACGCGGTACTCCCGGCACCCCTTGCACTCGCGCAGGTGGCGGCGGGCGCGCGCGGAGGCCTTGACCCCGCGGTCGTAGCAGCCGAGCAGGTCACCGCGGATCAGCGAGCAGTCCGTGTCGCGCGCCTGGTTGGCCTCCACGAGGCCGACGCGCGCGCGCACGAGCAGCGACTTGACCGCGGGCACCGTGACGTCGAGCGCCGTGGCGATGTCCGCGTAGGCGAGCCCGTTGATCTCGCGCATGAGCAGCGCCGAGCGCTGCTGATCCGGCAGGCGACCGACGTCGCGCACGAGCCGCCGGAGGTCCTCACGCCGCTGGGCCGACTCGAGCGGGTCCTGCAGCGGGGACCGGGACACGTCGAAGACGTCGCTCGGCGGCGGCGTCGGGCGGCGCAGCCGGTCCACGCAGCGGTTGTGGGCCACGCGGTAGAGCCAGGCGCGCACGTTGAGCTCGCGCTCGTCGGCGCGCAGGGCGCCGTAGGCGCGGACGAAGACGTCCTGGAGCACGTCCTCGGCGTCGGCCCGAGTCGACACGGAGAGCATCTGCCGCACGTACGCGAACAGGCGCTGGCGGTAGCGGTCGTGCAGGACCGCGAAGGCCTCGTCGCTTCCGGTGCGGAAGAGCGCCACGAGCTGCTCGTCGGAGCGCAGGCGCAGCAGGGGTCCCGGGAGGCTGCGACGGGCGAGGCGCGGGGCGTGGAGGGCGGAGGCTTCCAAGGGCGGAGGGCCGACGACGTGGACCGATCGGAACCTTAACCGGTCGTCAAGACCGAAGTTGTGGCGGCGGTCAGGCCTCGTAACCGGGCTCGCCCGGCAGGACGACGCGGGCCACCTCGCCCTCGACGACCACGCGCGGCTCGACCGGCGCGACCGTCCGGCCCGCCGCCCAGCCGAGGAGCTCGGCGGCCGAGCCGAAGTCGGTGAGCGCCTCGAGCGTCTTGATCGTCGGGAACACGAGCTCGAGCTCGCCGGCGGCGTGCGCGTCGAGCGCGTCGCGCGCCGCCCACCAGCCCCAGTCGACGCACTCGGACCCGTCCACGCGCGGGCGCGCGCCGTGCGGAGCCGGGGCGAGGAAGAAGTGGGTGTCGAAGCGGATCCGCACCTCGGCGGGCGTGATCCAGCGACTGAAGGGGATCAACTCGTCGGGCCCAGCGAGCTCGACGCCCGCCTCCTCGGCGACCTCGCGCACGCCGGCGAGCCGGTGTGCGCGATCGCCCGCGTCGGCCTCGTGCGCCTCGACGGCGCCGCCCGGGAACACCCACGCGCCGCCCATGAACCGCTGGGTCGGGTTGCGCCGGACGAGCAGCACCTCGAGCGGATGCGCGCCGTGACGCAGGACGATCACCGTGGCGGCCTGCCGCGGGACCGTCGGCTCGGCTTCCGGATTGAGCTCCTCCCCTGGAGCCGGGCGGTGGACCTCCATCGCAGCGAGGCTACCGCCGCCGGGTACCCTGGCCGCCATGTCGACGGCCGCCCCCCAGCAGTGGATCTGCGAGTCCTGCGGGTTCATCTACGATCCGGCGGACGGCGACCCGGACGGCGGCATCCCGCCCGGCACGCGGTTCGAGGACATCCCGGCCGACTGGTTCTGCCCGGTCTGTGGCGCTCGCAAGGCCGACTTCGAGCCCTACGACGGCTAGCCGGCCGCCGGCGACGGGCGCGTGGCGGTCGCCGGGCCGCATGCCGCCGCTCGGCCTGCTCGTCTTCGTCACCGGCTCTGCGTCGCTGGGCTCCGAGATCGCGGCCGCCCGGCTGCTGGCGCCGTACTTCGGCGACTCGACGATCGTCTGGGCCAACACCATCGGCGTCGTGCTCGTCGCGCTCTCCGGCGGCTACTGGCTCGGGGGCCGGCTCGCCGACCGCCATCCGCACAAGCGCGGCCTGTGCGCGCTCGTGCTCGCCGCGGCGGTCCTGCTCGCCCTCGTCCCGCTCGTCGCGGGGCCGATCCTCGACGTCTCCATCCGCGCGTTCGACGACCTCTCCATCGGCGCCTTCGCCGGCTCGCTCTTCGGTGTGCTCGTGCTCGTGGCGCTCCCCCTCCTGCTCGTCGGAGCGGTGTCGCCGTGGGCCATCCGCCTGTCCCTCGCCGATCTCGAGCGCTCGGGCGAGGTCGCCGGACGGCTCTACGCGATCTCGACCTTCGGCTCGCTGACCGGGACCTTCGGCGCGTCGCTGCTGCTCATCCCGCTGTTCGGGACGCAGCGGACGTTCCTCGTGTTCGCCGTGCTGCTCGCCGGCATCGCCGTGCTGGGGCTGCGGCCCGCGTTCGCGGCCGCACCCGTGGCCATCGCCGCCCTGCTGCTCGTCCCGCCCGGGGTGACGAAGGCCGCGGAGGGCGGCGCGCGCGTGCTCGACGAGCGCGAGACGACCTACCAGTACGCGCGCGTGGTCGGCAACCCGGACGGCTCGCGCCAGCTCGAGCTCAACGAGGGCCAGGCGATCCACTCCCTGTGGCGGCGCGACACCGTCCTGACCGGCAACTACTGGGACGCCTTCCTCGTCGATCCGGCCGCCGCCCTCGGCCGGCCGCCGCGGCGGCTGGCGATCCTCGGCGACGGCGCGGGCACCATGGTGCGCGCCTACGGCCGCTACCTGCCCGCCACGCGCATCGACGCGGTCGAGATCGACGGCGAGCTCACCCGGCTCGGCCGGCGCTGGTTCGGCCTGCGCGACCGGCCCGGGGTCCGCTTCATCACCGCGGACGCCCGGCCCTTCCTGCGATCGACGCCGCGGCGCTACGACGCGATCTTCGTCGACGCCTACCACCAGCCCTACGTCCCGTTCTACCTCGCGACGAGGGAGTTCTTCCGGCTCGTGCGCGACCGGCTGGCGCCGGGCGGGACGGTGCTCGTCAACGTCGGGCACCCCGAGGGGTCCACGGCGCTCGAGGACACCCTCGCGGCGACCATGCGCACGTCGTTCGAGCACGTCGCCCGCGATCCCGTCGAAGACGTCAGCACGGTGCTCCTCGGGTCCTCGGCGCCCGTCACGACGCGCCGGCTGCGCACCGCCGGCGCGCGGCTGCCGGCGCCGCTTCCCGCGCTGGCCGCGGCGTCCGCGGACCGGCTGGCGCCCGCGCGGCGCGGGGGCGCGGTCTACACGGACGACAAGGCGCCCGTGGAGTGGCTCGTGGACCGCTCGATCGTCGAGTTCGCCGCCGGCGGCTGAGGACGTCCGGCGGGGTCCGCGGGTCAGCCGCCCCGCCCGCTCGTCGCATGCTCAGCCAGCACCCGCTCGATCGCGTCCGCCGCGGTCGCGGTCCCCGGGGCCGCCTGCAGTCGTCGCGAGACGCCACCCAGCCGAGCGGCGAGCCCTTCGTCGCCCAGCAGCCGGTCGATCGCGGCCGTCAGCTCCTGCGGCGCGTGGCCGTAGGTGTCCAGCCGGATTCCGTGGCCGGTCTCGTGGATGCGCTGCGCGTTGTCGTACTGGTCCCAGAACAGCGGCAGCACGACCGTCGGCTTGCCGAAGAACAGCGACTCCACCACGGTGTTGTTGCCGCCGTGGGTGATGACGACGTCGGCCTGGGGCAGGATCGAGGTCTGCGGCAGGAACTCGGCGCCGGCCATGTTGTCGGCCAGGCGCAGCGCCTCGTGCTGCGGACCCATGGAGACGACGACGCGGTAGCGATCGTCGGCGAGCGAGTCGATCAGGCGCTGCATAAGCCCGACGTCGGCGGACCCGAGCGAGCCGAGGCTGAGGTAGACGAGTGGGCCGGGCGCCGAGGCAAGCGGCTCGGGGAGCTCCCAGTCGGCGTCGGTGGAGCGGACGCTGGCCTCGAGGTTCGTCCAGTCGGCCAGGGGACGGGCGCGGGCGTAGTCGACCTCGGCCGGATAGAGGTAGAGGTTCGCGTACGGGGAGGTGTGGATGAACTCGAGCTCCGGCAGCCCGGGCGCGCCGCGCTCGCGGCAGAAGGCGTCGAAGTCGGCGTGCATGTCGGCGTGCGTGCGGCGGAACTCGGCGCGAAAGGCGTCCCAACCCGAGCGGTCCGCGACGGGGTAGCCCGAGAACACCGGCGGGACGTCGGGGTCGCCGATCTCCGCCGGGTTGCAGGAGGCGATCCGCACCCACGGGCGACCGCTGGCGGGCAGCGCCGGGAACGCACAGACGTTGTCCTGGGCGATGACGTCCGGCCGCAGCTCGTCGAGGATCTCGCGCAGCCGGTCGTCGACGTAGCGCGCCCCGTCGAGCAGCGCCTGCATGGTCGGCGCCACGAAGGCGCCGAGCTGCTCGATCGTCGGCGTGCGGAACACCGGCGCGGTCTCCCGGATGAAGTCCTTCCAGAACTGGCCGGGCGCCTCCTCGGTCTCCGCCGGCGGGGTCAGGCGCATCCGGCGCTCCTCGAAGCCCTGGGCCTCCAGGGTGCCCGCGAATGACTCCTCGACGATGAAGACCACGTGGTGCCCGCGCCGGCGCAGCACGTCGCCGATGCCGACGCAGTTGTTCGTGGGTCCGTAGGCCCCCTCGGGGAAGAACGCGACGGTGCTCATGCGGCGGGCATCCCTACGCCGTCACGATACGGCGAAACGCCGGATCGCGGGGTCCAGGTGGGTTCCTAGGCCGCGGCCAGCATGGCCAGCGCGAGGACGCCGTGGGCGCTCCAGGCCGCGGTGCGCACCCAGCCCACGTCGATGAGCCGGCGCACGATCCGCTGGTCGTAGCCGCGCGAGAGGCGGCCGTGGTCGGCGGTGCCGAAGACGCCGGTCATCCCGAGGGCGAGCAGGGTCAGCGCCAGGGCGGCGACGGGCATCCAGGCCGCCACGCCGGCCGGGCGCACGAAGGGCAGGGCGACGGAGCTGGCCAGCTCGACGGCCATGGCGGGGACGACGACCCAGCCGATGCGCCGGGTGTGCTGGCCGTGGTAGGCGCCCCAGCGCCCGGTCCCGACCTGGGAGAACAGCGGATACAGGACGAGTTGCACGACCCAGATCACGCCCGTCAAGACGAGGGCGGACGCGGCGTTGGCGAGCAGAACGGCCATCCGCGGGATTACGGTCGGTCGCCGGGAGCGGTTCACCCGCCCCGGTCCGGCGCGCCGCCTACGCGGCCCGGCGCCGCGCCACGTCGATCGGGACGACGCCGGCGTCGCCCGCCGCGCGCGCCTGGGCGACGGCGAGCGTCGTCGCCGGGCGCACGCCGGCCTTCAGCGCGGCGCGGCCGAGCACCCGGGCCGCCTCGCGCAGCTCGCCGCGCGTGTGGCTCGCCATCACCGCCAGACGCAGGCGTGCGGTGCCGGCCGGGACGTCGGGCGGCTCGAGGGCCTCGACGTCGACGCCCTCCTCGAGGGCGAGGGCGGCGACCCGGCGCGCGGCGGCCGCCTCGCCGAGGATGAGCGGCACCACCTGCGTACAGGAGCCGGCGACCTCGAACCCCTCGCGGGCCAGCTCGTCGCGCAGGCGGCCCGCGTTGACGCGCAGGCGCGCGAGCCGCTCCGGCTCGGCCGCGAGCACGTCGAGCGCGGCCGCG
>JBBSPV010000058.1:0-18703 GCA_038258425.1 Solirubrobacterales bacterium
GGCGACCCGGGCCCACGACGGCACGCCGGCGCCCGAGCCGCGCAAGCACAAGCCCGCCAAGCCCAAGCCCGAGCCCCCGGCCGCAGCGCCGGACGGCGCCGCCGGCGGCGGGGGCGCCGGCGGCCTGCTCGGCGCCGCCGGCGCGGGCGCCCCGCTCGGGGTCCCCAACTTCTTCATCGACCGCTTCCGCATCCCGCCCTTCCTGCTGCCGATCTACCAGGCCGCGGGCACGGAGTACGGCGTGCGCTGGGAGGTCCTGGCCGCGATCAACGAGATCGAGACGGACTACGGACGCAACCTCAACGTCTCCTCCGCCGGGGCCCAGGGCTGGATGCAGTTCATGCCGGCCACCTGGAAGGAGTACGGCGTCGACGCCAACCGCGACGGTGTCAGGGACCCCTACAACCCGGTCGACGCGATCTTCGCCGCCGCGCGCTACCTGCGCGCCGCGGGTGCGGACAAGGACGTGCGCCGGGGCATCTTCGCCTACAACCACGCGGACTGGTACGTCGACTCGGTGATGCTGCGGGCCCGGGTCATCGGCGGACTGCCGGCCGGCCTGGTCGGCTCGCTCACCGGCCTCACGCAGGGGCGCTTCCCCGTGCTCGGCCGGGCCCACTACGCCGGCCAGGTGTCCCGCCGCGCCGTCCGCCGCGTGCGCGGCGGTAACGCGGCGCGGCCGGTGGAGAGCTCCGCGCGGCGCCACGGGATCACCATCGACGCGCGGGCCGGCAGCCGAGTCGTCGCCGTCAACGACGGCAGGGTCCTCGCACTCGGCCGCTCCCGCCGCCTCGGCCGCTTCCTGCGCCTGCAGGACGCCTACGGCAACGAGTTCACCTACGCGCACCTCGGCACGCTCGCCGAGCGCGTGCCGGCGCCCCGCCCGCGCGCCCGCCGACGCATCCGCCACGCCGACGCGCTGCCAGCCGCCACGCGCCGCCCGACCCGCCCGGCCTCCGAGACGCGCCGCCGGGCGATCCGCCACGCGTCGCGGCCGGCCCGGGGCTCCCGGCCCGCGCCCGCTCCACGGGCGAGGGGG
Organism: Solirubrobacterales bacterium; assembly: GCA_038258425.1. Classification (GTDB taxonomy): domain Bacteria; phylum Actinomycetota; class Thermoleophilia; order Solirubrobacterales; family Solirubrobacteraceae; genus DATLGB01. The sequence continues at coordinate 1,040 of JBBSPV010000058.1, forward strand.
GCCAAGGCCCGGCTCTTCGCCCATCCGGCCCGGCCGCGGGCCCGTGCGGCCGGCGGCCGGGTCCAGCTCGGCGCGGCCGGTCGCGCGCCGGCGCTCGCCCTCGGCTCCGGCGACACCCGGGCCGTGGCACTGCGCCGCGGCACCCAGGTGATCGGCGGCAGCGTGCTCGGCCGGCTCGCGCGTCCCGGTGAGGGCCGCCGCGCCTCACTGCGCTTCGAGATCCGTCCCGTCGGGGACGGCGCCCCGCGGATCGACCCGAAGCCGATCCTCGACGGCTGGGAGCTGCTCGAGGCGACAGCGATCTACCGTGCGGGCGCGCGCAACCCGCTCACGAGCCGCCACGGCCGGGCGCTCACCATCGGCCAGATCCTGCTGATGGGCAAGGTCCAGTTGCAGCGCCACCTGCTGCGCAACCGCCGCATCCACGTCTACCCCTGCGGCCGGCGCGACATCCGGCTCGGACTCGTCGACCGCCGCGTGCTCGCGACGCTCGAGACGCTCGCGGCCTCCGGCCTGGAGCCGACGGTCAGCGCCCTGCGCTGCGGCCACGGGTACCTCACGAGCTCGGGCAACGTCTCCGAGCACTCGTCGGGCAACGCGGTCGACATCGCCGCGATCAACGGGATCCCGATCGCCGGCCACCAGGGCCGGGGCTCGATCACCGAGCAGGCCATCCGCCGGCTGCTGACCCTGCAGGGCCCGATGGAGCCGCATCAGATCATCAGCCTCATGACCTTCGCGGGCCACGCGAACACCCTGAACCTGCCCGACCACGCCGACCACATCCACGTCGGCTTCCATCCCCTGTACCGGCCGGGCTCCACGGCCGCCCGGCGGGTGGACGCCGACCTCGAGCCCGAGCAGTGGATCGGCCTCGTCGACCGCCTCTCCCGGATCGAGAACCCCGTCCTGCGCAGCGGGCCGCCGGCCGGCCGCTGAGCGGGACTACTCCGCCGTCGAGAGCAGGAAGGCGAGCGCGAAGCCGAGCAGCGTCACGAGCCCGACGACGTTGCCGCCGTGCTCGAAGGCCTCCGGCACCATGGTGTCGATGAGCATGACGAGGATGGCGCCGGCCGCGAAGGCCTGGATGAAGGCGATCAGCGACGGCGCCGCGTCGCCGAGCACGGCGTAGCCGACCGCCGCGGCGACGGTCGAGGCGGCCACCACGGCGCCCCACAGGCCGAGGATCCAGCCCGTCGAGTGGCCCGCCTTCCGCATCCCGGTGGCCGCCGACAGCGACTCGGGGACGTTGGAGAGGAAGACCGCGACGACGGTCGCGGTGCTCACGGCGCCGCCGCCCAGGAGGCTGACGCCGATGGCGATGGACTCCGGGATGCCGTCCATGAGCGCGCCGAGGGCGATCGCCGAGCCGGACCCGTCTGCCTGCTCGCCGCCCGAGCGCTTGCGGTTGTCGCCGCCGCGGGCGTCGATGATGCGGTCGCCGAGGTAGAAGCTCAGGCCGCCGGCGGCCAGGCCCATGGTGAGTGCGAAGCCGCCGCCGCGGTCGAAGGCGTCCGCCGCGAGCTCGTAGGCCAGCGCGCTGATCAGCACGCCGGCGCCGAAGGCCATGATGATCCCGATCGTCCGCTGCCCGACGGGCGCCTTGAGCCCCACGACGGCGCCCAGCAGCAGCGCCGCCCCGCCCACGAACCCCCACAGACCGGCCTCGAGCATGCCGGGCGCGCTACCCCGCTCCGCCGCTCCTGACGCGGCCGTCGGCTAGGGCTCCGGCGCGCCGTAGACGGCCTGCACGCTCGTCACGCCGTCGTAGGCCGCGACGCCCCCCTCGGCGACGCCGTTGCCGGACGCCTTGGCCCCGGCGAACGGCACCTCGAGGTGCACGTCGTCCCCTCGCCGGTTGAGGGCCACGACGCCGGCGCGGAGCCGTTCGGGCGCGCGCCGCAGCCGCTCGGCGTCGGTGCTGAAGACGGACGCCGACAGGCCGAACGGCGTGGCGTCGGCGCGCGTCCAGGCGTCCGCCTCGGCGCCGAAGGCCTCGACCGCCAGCAGCGGCGCGAAGTGCTCCTCGCGGCGCAGGGGGTCGCCGCCGGCCAGGCCGCGCAGCAGCGCGGGGCCGAAGCACGCCGCGGCCGCGGGCCCCCGGGCGTCGGCCTGGGCGGCGAGCTCGGCGCCCCCGGTAAGCGACGCCCGCACGGCGGCGTGGGCGCGGGCCACCGCGGCGTGCGAGATCAGCGGCCCGACGTCGGTCGCCGGGTCGCGCGGATCGCCGACACGCAACCCGGCGACGCGCGCGGCCAGGCGCTCCAGCAGCGGCTCGGCGACGGCCTCGGCGACGAGCACCCGCCGGGTGGCCGTGCACTTCTGCCCGGCGAGCGCGGTCGCGCAGCCGACGATCGCCTCCGCGGCGCGCTCGAGATCGGCGTCGGCGAACACGAGGGCCGGGTTCACGCCGCTGAGCTCGAGGGCGCAGCGGGCGTCGCGGCCGGCCGTCGCCAGCGCGACCTCCCGGCCGGCGGCGGCCGAGCCCGTGACGTGCACGAGCGCGACGCGGGTGTCGGCGCACAGCGCGCGAGCCACCTCCGGGCCGCCGTAGGCCACGCCGGCGACGCCCGCCGGCAGGCCGGCCTCGCGCAACAGCCCGGCGGTCGCCAGGGCGGTGCCCGACGCGCGCTCGGACGGCTTCCAGACGACGGTGTTGCCCGCCATCAGCGCCGGCAGCAGCTTCCACAGCGGCGTCACGAGCGGGACGTTGAACGGCGTGATCGCGGCGACCACGCCGAGCGGCCGGCGGTGCACCACCGCCCCGCCGGCCGTGGCGACCGGCGGTGGGTGGTCCGCGTAGAAGCGCGCGGTCCGGGCCGCCCAGGCGACCTCGCCCGCCGCGTCGGCGCTGCGCTTGCCGACCTCGGCGACGAGCCACCCGGTCAGGGTGGCCGCCTCGCGCTCGAGCAGGGCGGCGAATCGGCGCAGGACGGCGGCGCGGTCCTCCGTTGCCGCCGGCGCCCATTCCGCCGCCGCGTCCGCGGCCCGGCCGACGACGGGCGCGGGGTCATCCGCCTCGCGCGCGAAGACCGTCTCCCCCGTCCAGGGATCGACGGAGACGACGGCCGCCGCCGTCACGGGCGCTCGAGGTAGGCCGCGGCCGCCTCGAGTCCGGCACGCAGGACGGCGGCCATCGGGACGGCCGCGGGGTGGCCCGGGGCGGCGAAGTGGCGCTGCAGGTGGCGCTCCCCGGCGTCGCGCAAGGCGCCGGGGGCGGCCGTGACCGGGGCGACGCTCATGCGTACGCCGCGTCCGCGGCCGGCCACTCGCACGCCGGGCGATCGGCGCGCCCGCAGAAGCGCAGCACGGTCAGGGCGATGGCCTGGGCGGCGGCCACGAGCTCGTCGACCGGCACGTACTCATCGGCGGTGTGCGCGCGGGCGATGTCCCCCGGCCCGAGCGCGAGGGTCGGGATCCCGGCGTGGGTGAGCGTGGGGCCGTCGAAGAACGTCGTCTCGCGGGCGATCCGCGGGCGCCGGCCCGTCCCGGCGAGGGCGGCGAGACTCGCGCGCACGATCGCGGCCTCTGGATCGACGAGGGCGGCCGGCACGTCCTCGGACCACGCGACGCGGGGCGGGTGCTCGCGCAGCCACGAGTCGCCCTGTGCGGCGGCGAGCAGCGCGGCCTCGACCTCGCGCTCGACCGGCGTGCCCCAGCCCTCGGCGTCGGCCTGGACCGGCAAGTACTGCAGGTGGCAGTCCAGCCGGCAGCGATCGGGATGGGTGACCATCCAGGCGTCGGCGTGGATCGCCGTCGGGACGATCCCGCCGGGCGCGAGGTGGGCGTGCGCCTCGGCGTAGCGCTCCCGCCAGTCGCGCTCGAGCCGGGCGAGCGCGCCCAGCACGACGCGCATCTTGTCGACGGCGTTGACCGCGCCGCCGGCACTCCAGTGCGGCTGGCTGAAGCCCGCGTGTCCCATGCGGCCCTCCACGGTGATGGCCGGGCGCAGCGACCCGCGGGCGCCGAGCCACACGGACAGGCTCGTGGGCTCGGGGATCAGCCCGCCGTCGGCGCGCAGGCCGCGCCGGAGGGAGGCGACCGTGCCCGCGCCCGTGGACTCCTCGTCCGTGACGGTGTTGACGATGACGTCGCCGGCCAGGGGGACGTCGCGGGCGCGCAGCGTCTCGACGGCGAGCAGCATCGCCGCCACACCGCCCTTCATGTCCGCCGCCCCGCGACCGTACAGGCGCCCGTCGGCGAGCCGCGCCCGGAACGGGTCGCCCGTCCAGGCGGGCCGTACGCCGGCGTCGACGACGTCCACGTGGCCGTTGAGCACGAGCGTCCGCCCGCCTCCGGAGCCGGACCAGCGGGCCAGCAGCTGCGGGCGGCCGGCGAACGAGTAGTCCGCACCGAGCCCCATGCGGTCCGCGGGAAGCGCCCCGGGGCCGGGCTCCCACAGGTCCACGCCCAGGCCGGCGGCGCGGCAGCGCTCGCCGATCGCGTGCTGCAGCGCGGCCTCCTCGCGCGCCGGCCCGCCCATCGACGCCGTGGTGTCGAACTCCACGAGCTGGGCGGCGAGCTCCACGAGCTCGCCGCGACGGCGGGCGAGGTCGGCGACGACATCGCGCTCGAGGGTGTCCATGCCGCTCACGGTATCGCCTTGAGCACATCGTGCCTATACTGTGCATATCGTGCACACCACCTCCAACGGGAGCCAGGCGGTGGATCGCGCGCTCGGGCTGCTCGACCTCTTCGACGATCAGCGCGAGGCGCTGACCATCGCCGTCGCCGCGGCGGCGCTCGGCGTGCACCGCAGCACGGCCTCCCGCCTGCTCGCGGCGCTCGTGCGCCGGCGCCTGCTGACCTACGACCAGCGGCTGCAGGGCTACGTGCTCGGGCTCGGCCTGCTGCCGTTGGCCGGGCGGGTGCTCGCCCGCTACCCGGTGCGCTCCGCGGCCACGGAGATCGTCCGCGACCTGCGCGACGAGACCGGCGAGACGGCCTGGATCGGCGTCCCGGCCGAGGACGAGGTCGTGTTCGTCGACCAGGCCTCGAGCCCCCACGTGCACGTCAACGTCGACTGGGTCGGGCGCAGCCAGCCGCTCGCCGCCGGGGTCACCGGCACGCTGCTGCTCGCCTTCCGGCCCGACGCCCTCGCCGGCCTGCCGACCGGCGCCGGCGGTCCGAGCGCGCGCGAGCTCGAGCGGGTCCGTCAGGAGGGGTTCCTCGCCCGCGCGCCGGATCCCGTCAGCGGCCACGCGGCCGTCGCCGGCCCGGTCCGCGACCACCGCGGGGAGGTCGTCGCCGCCGTCAGCGTGAGCGGGCCGTCGCACCGCGTCGACGCCCGGCGGCTGCGCGAGGAGCTCACCCCCGCCGCACTCCGTGCCGCGAGCCGGATCTCCGAGCGTCTCGGCGCAGGCTGAGCCGGCGACCCGACCGGCTCAGACGAAGCGCCGGACGAAGGCCAGCGCCGTGTCGGCGACCTCGCGCCAGCCGCTGTCGATGGTCAGCGCGTGCCCGCGGCCGGGTATCTCGACGATCTCGGTCACGCCCCGGTTGCGGACCTGGCGCTTGTAGGCGGCGTTGGCCAGGGCCCACGGCACCGTGTTGTCCTTCTCGCCCGAGACGATCAGCAGTGGCCCGCGTCCAGCGTGCTCCGTGTCGACCTTCGCCTCCGTCCATGGGTTGAGGTTGGCGGTCGCGGCCTGGAACAGCGGGGCGCCGGGCGCCGGCACGGCGAAGGTCTCGTACAACGACCTCGCCTCCGCCTCCTCGACGGCGTTCGCGAACGAGAAGCGGAACTGGTCGAAGGTCAGCGGCACGGCCCGGTTGCGGTTGGCCGGGTTGCCCAGCACCGGGCGACTCGACTTCAGCGCGGAGATCGGCAGCGGTAGGACGCCGCGAAACGGTGCGGGGTCGATGGCCACGGTGGCGGCGGCGAGCCCGCGCCCGGCGAGGATCTGCGCGAGCAGGCCGCCGAAGGAGTGCCCGACGATGGCCGGCGGCCTGTCCAGTTGGCGGACGATCTGGTCAAAGTGGTCGGCCACCTGCCCGACGGTCTTGCGCGCGAAGACGTCCGGGTTGGCGTTCGCCTCCTCGGCGGTCTCGGGATCGTCGGGCCAGCCCGGCGCCAGGGCGGTGTAGCCGGCCGCCTCGAAGACCGCCGCCCAGCGGTCCCAGCTGCTCGGCAGCAACCAGAGGCCATGGACGAAGACCACGGGCTGCAGGCCGGTCGCGTTCGCCCGCTCAGCCTGCTGCGTCTCGTGCTCGCTGATCGTGGCGGCGTCGGCCGGCGTGGTCTGGGGAGCGTCGCTGCTCATGGTGGCCTTCCGGTTGACGCGTGCACGCTCAAGCATGCCAGACCCGCCTCGAAGCGCCTCGCCGCCGCGGCGCGCGTCATCCGAGTGCCTCGGCGACGAGGACCGCGGTGCCGAAGACGAAGCCGACGACGACGATCGTGCCGACCAGGCGCGGTGGCGCTCCGCCGTGGACGCCCGTGCGGTGCAGGGCGGCGTGGCCCTTGCCGCGGCCGATGAGCCAGCGGTTGACCGGCACCGCCGCCACGAACGCGAGGGCGAGGGCGAACGACAGCGAGCCCCAGAACAGCAGGGTGCCGAGGCCGGCGCTCATCGCTCCGGGCACCACGACCACGACGGCGTTGTCGACGAGCTCCATCACCGCGATGGAGAAGGTGTCCGAGGCCAACGCGATCGGGATGACGGCGGCGAGGGTGAAGCCGGCGCGCAGCAGGGGAAGGCTGGTCAGGCTGTAGCCGAAGACGAACGCCAGAGCGACGGCGAGGACGACCGTGGCCAAGTTGGAGAAGCCGAGCGCGGTGCCGATGGCCAGGCCGGCGATCTCCCCGAGCGCGCAGCCCGTGAGGCAGTGCAGGGTCGCGGAAACCGCCATGTTCGTGAGCGCGCGCCCGGACGTCGGCATCTCGTGCCCACCGTGCTGATCCGGACCGTGCTCGTGCTGGGTGTGCGCTGCGGCCGACATGTGCCTGTCCTCTCCTCGTGTACCCGGCGGCGGTCGTTCGGCAATGCCGCGAGGGACCGCCGATGGCTCACGGAGTTCTCCTCACGTGGACGGCCGGTCGAAGCGGGCGAAGTAGGCGAGCGGCGTGCCCGAGCGCCGCGCGAAGCTGAGCCCTGCGGCTTCGGCGCGCCGGCGCAGCCGCACGGGGGCGATCCAGTGCGGGTCGCCGAACAGCTCCCCCACGACGAGCCGCCCACCGGGCTTGAGCACCCGGGCGAGCTCGCGCAAGGCCTGGTCGCCGTCGGGGATCTCCCCGAGCACGGCGGTCAGGTAGGCGGCGTCGAAGCTGGCGTCCGGATACGGCAGCCGGCGTGCGTCACCCTGGGTCGGGTGGACGTGGCCCAGCCCCCGCTCGGCGACGCGGCGCATCGTGTGGTCGAGCATCTCCGGCTGGAGGTCGAAGAGGTCGAGCCGACCGGTCGAGACCGACTCCGCGACGTCGAGGCTGTAGTAGCCGGTCCCCGGGCCGATCTCGAGGATGCGCTCACCGGGCTGTGGCGCGAGCACCTTCCGCAGCCGGGCGCGCGTGATGAAGGGGTGCGGCGCCTGCACCCAGAACCGCTGCCCGTACGGGCACGCCGAGGGGTGCCGGCGCCACCACAGGGCGGCCGCCCCGAGCGCGCCGGCCGCCGCCAGCGGCACCGTGGACCACCGCCCGGCGGTCACGCCGCCACGGCATCCCGGACGGGCTCGGCGGCCGGCGCCGACGGCACCGGCAGGGCCCGCTGTGCCCGGAAGCGTCGCAGGCGCAGGGCGTTGGTGACCACGCTGACGCTCGAGAAGACCATCGCGAGGCTCGCGATGACGGGGTTCAGCAGGCCGACGGCCGCCAGCGGGACGGCGGCGAGGTTGTACCCGCACGCCCACGCGAGGTTCTGCCTGATGGTGCGCAGCGTCGCGCGGCTGAGGCGGATGGCGTCGGCGGCGGCGCGCAGGTCGCCCGAGACGAGCGTGAGGTCCGACGCCTCGATGGCCACGTCGGTGCCGGTCCCGATCGACAGGCCGAGGTCGGCCTGCGCGAGCGCCGGAGCGTCGTTGACGCCGTCGCCGACCATGGCCACCACCCGCCCCTCGGCCTGCAGGCGCCGGATGACGTCGGCCTTGTCGGCCGGCATGACCTCGGCGATGACCTCGTCGATGCCGACGTCGGCGGCCACCACTCGCGCGGTCGTCTCGTTGTCGCCCGTGAGCAGCATCGGCCGCAGCCCGAGGGCCTTGAGCGACGCGACGGCCTCCGCCGAGCTGTCCTTGACGGTGTCGGCGACGACGAACACGGCGGCGGCCCGTCCGTCCCAGCCCGCGGCGACGGCGGTCTGCCCGCGAGCCTCGGCGGTGCGGCGGGCGGCGTCGAGCTCGGCCGGCAGGTGGATCGCCCACTCGGCGAGCAGCGCCGGCCGCCCGACGATCAGCGCGCGGCCGTCCACGATGCCTTCCACGCCGAGGCCCTCCCGGTTGGCGAAGCCCTCGACCGCCGGCAGCGGACCCTCGGCGGCCGCGGCCCTGGCGACGGCCCGGGCGATGGGGTGCTCGGAGGCGTGCTCCAGAGCGCCGGCGAGCCGCAGGGCCTCGTCGCGGTCGACGCCGTGGGCGACGGTCATCCCGGCGAGGGCCATCGTGCCGGTGGTGACGGTGCCCGTCTTGTCCAGGACGACGGTGTCGACCCGCCGGGTGGACTCCAGGACCTCCGGCCCCTTGATGAGCAGGCCGAGCTGCGCGTCGCGGCCCGTCCCGACCATCAGCGCGGTCGGCGTCGCGAGGCCGAGGGCGCATGGGCAGGCGATGATGAGCACGGCGACCGCGGCGGTGAACGCGAAGGTCGCGCTCTCGCCCGTGCCGAGCCAGAAGGCGAGCGTGGCCACGGACAGCGCGATGATGACGGGCACGAAGACGCCGGAGATGCGGTCGGCGAGGCGCTGGACCGGGGCCTTGCCCGTCTGGGCGTCCTCCACCAGGCGCGCGATCTGCGCGAGCGCGGTGTCGGCGCCAACCCGGGTGGCCCGGACGACGAGCCGGCCGCCGACGTTGACGGTCGCGCCCGCGACGTCTGCGCCGGGCTGGACCTCGACCGGCACGGACTCGCCCGTGAGCAGGCTGAGATCCACGGCCGAGGTACCCTGCTCGACGGTCCCGTCGGTGGCGACCTTCTCGCCGGGCCGGACGACGAAGCGGTCGCCGACGGCGAGTCGGTCGACGGGCACGCGGCGCTCGGCGCCGTCCACGTCCAGCCGGGCGACGTCCTTGGCACCGAGCTCGAGCAACGCCTTCAGCGCCGCGCCGGCGCGGCGCTTGGCCTTGGCCTCGAAGTAGCGGCCCGCGAGCAGGAACGTCGTCACGATGCCCGCGGTCTCCAGGTAGATCTGATCCGCGCCCCCGCCCGACCTCGGGATGACGTCGAACGCCATCCGCATGTCGTTCATGCCGGCGTCCCCGACGAACAGCGCGTACAGCGACCACAGCCAGGCCGCGAGCGTGCCGACCGACACCAGCGTGTCCATGGTGGCCGCGCCGTGCTTGAGGTTCGCCCACGCGGCCCGGTGGAACGGCCACGCGGCCCACAGCACGACCGGGGTGACGAGGTTCAGCGACAGCCACTGGAAGTTGTCGAACTGCAGCGCCGGCACCATCGACAGCAGCAGGGCGGGAACGGAGAGGACGGCGGCGAGGATCAGTCGCCGCCGCAGGGGGGCGGTCTCGTCGACCTCGGGGGTGGCCTGGCTCGTGGCGGGCTCCGTCGACGGCAGCACGGCCTGGTAGCCGGCGCCCTCGACGGCCGCGACGAGCTGGTCGGGGATCACGGCGCCCGGGTCGAGCTCGACCCGGGCCTTCTCCGTGGCGTAGTTGACCGTGGCGGTCACGCCGTCGAGCTCGTTGAGCGCGCGCTCGATGCGGTTCGCGCAGGAGGCGCACGTCATGCCCGCGATGGGCAGCTCGACGTGCTCCGTCGGGCTGGTGGGGGCGCTCATCGGGAGACCTCCTGGGTGAAGGGGGCGGTGTGGACGCGCCCGTCGACCCGGAACTGCAGGAACAGCCGGTAGGCGCCGGCGGTCGGGAACGTCGCCATGAACCTCAGGCTGCCCTCGTCCGGGTGCACGTGCAGGAACGCGAGGTCGCCCTCGCGCAGGGCGACGAGGTGCCCCTTGGCGCCGAGGTAGTCCTGGACGGCCACGGGCCGGCGGTCGCGGGTGACGGTGAAGCCGAGCCCGGACGCCTCGCCGGCCCGGCTCGCGCCCTCGGTGAGGCTCACGCGCAGACCGTCGACGTCGACGCGCTCGACCGGGACCGGAAGCGCGTGCGAGCGCACCGTCCCGTCGACCGTCAGATCGGCCGCGAGCGTGTGGGGCCTGCCGTGGACGGAGAAGTCGGCGAAGACGCGGTAGGACCCGGCCTCACGCAGCGTCACCGGAACGGACCAGCGGCCGTCGGCGGCCTGGGCCGGATGGAGGTGCTGGAACCCGGTCATGTCGCGGCGAACGACGATGAAGTGCATGCGCTTGGTGTGCTCGACGTCGAAGGCGCGGACGGTCTGCCCGTCGCGGCCGGCGATGCGGAACGCGAGGTCGAAGCGCTTGCCGCGCCTGGCGGTCGTGCGCGCGAGCTCGAGCGTCAGGCCGTCCTGGCTGACGGCCAGGCCACGGAGGGGCTGGTCCGTCATGCCCGCCATCGCGCCGGCCCCGGCGTGGCCGTCGCCGTGGCCCGTGTGGGCCTGCGCGGACCCATCGTGATCCGGGCCCAGGGCGTTGCCGGCCGCGAGGGCGGCGCCGAACACGAGCGCGAGCACGGCGGCGAAGGCGGCCAGTCGGGTGGTGGTTCGGGAGGGCATGGCCGTCACTCTACCCCTACCCCCCTGGGGTATGTCAAGTCCTTGCGCTGACACCCCTTAGGGGTATGATGCCCACATGGCGACCTCCACCCCCACCCGCGGCTACAGCGCGACCAAGGACCAGCTGCTCAAGCGGCTCAAGCGCATCGAGGGTCAGGTCCGCGGCATCGAGGGCATGGTCGAGGACGACCGCTACTGCATCGACGTCCTGACCCAGATCAGCGCCGTGCAGGCCGCGCTGGACAAGGTCGCGCTCGGGCTGCTCGACGAGCACGCCGCGCACTGCGTGGTGGGCGCCACCGAGGGTGAGCGTCCCGAGAAGACCGAGGAGCTCATGGCCGCCGTGGGCCGGCTCCTGCGGCGCGGCTAGCGATCAGCCTCGTCGACCGCCGCTCCCGGATCGAGAACCCCGTCGTGGCCACGCGGCGCTGACCGCCGGCCTCAGGCCTCCTCCTCCGGGTCGGCGGTCGGCGTGCGCTCGACGTTCTTGGCCACCTCGAGGGGGACCAGGCGGGTGCGGACGGCCATGGCGAAGATCGCCGCGCTGAAGAGCAGCACGACCACCCAGGAGAGGCCGAAGCTGATCACGTCCTGGCCCTTGCCGAAGCCGCCGAGGAAGGAGATGACGGCCAGGCCGACGAGCCAGGGCACCACCCACGACCCGGCGGCCCACTCCAGCGCCGGCTTGCGCGCGCTGCCGGTCAGCTGGAAGACCACGAGCAGCACGTAGCCGATCGCCACGGCGATGAAGAGCTTGAAGTTCGTCTCCCAGCCGGCCCAGTAGACGATGAGGTTGGAGGCGTAGAAGGCGAGGAACGGGATCAGGTCGCCGGCGGGCAGCCGGAACGGCCGCTCCTGCTCTGGCAGCTGGCGCCGCAGGGCGGCGAGCACGAGCGGCCCGGAGGAGAACGACAGGACGGTGGCCGAGGTGATGAAGCCGACGAGCTTCTGCCACGCCGGGAAGGGCAGGAAGACGAACAGCCCCACCACGAAGGTCACGAGCACCGCCACCCACGGCACGCCGCGCTTGTTGAGCTTCGTCAGCCGCTCGGGGGCGTTGCCGTTGCGGCCCATCGCGTAGGCGAGCCGCGAGGTGGTGGCCGAGTAGATCAGCCCGGTGTCGGCCGGGGAGATGATCGCGTCCGCGTAGAGCGCGATGGCCAGCCACGTGACGCCCAGGATGCTGGCCAGCCCGGCCAAGGGCCCGAAGTCGTTGTCGAACGAGAGTCCCTCCCAGCCGCCGGCGATGCCCTTGTCGGGCACCGCGCCGATGAAGGCGACCTGCAGGGCGGTGTAGATGATCATCGTCAGCAGCACCGAGCCGATGACGGCGAAGGGGACGTTGCGCTTCGGGTTCGAGCTCTCCCCCGCGAGCTCGACGCCCTGACGGAAGCCGAGGTAGGAGAAGACGATGCCCGCGGTGGCGATCGCGGAGAAGATCGAGTCGGCGCCGTAGGGCGCGAACCCGGCCGTGGCGCTGAAGTTGTCGGGGGCGAAGGCCGTCACGATGAACGCGACGATGACGACCACGATGATGAGGAGCTTCCACCACACGAGTGCCGTGTTGAAGCGCGCAAAGGCCCGCACCCCGAGCACGTTGATGAGGGAGAAGACCGCCATGAGCACGACGGCGGCGGCGTAGCCTCCGGGCTCGAGCACCGGCACGCCGTCCTTGACCTCGGTGAGCCACGGGACGTAGTTCGTCGCGTACTGCAGCGTGGCCAGCACCTCGATCGGGGTCGTGGTGACCGCGGCGAGCCAGGTGATCCAGCCGGTCGTGTAGCTCGCGAAGGAGCCGAACGCGTACTGCGGGTAGCGGACGACCCCGCCCGAGACGGGGAACATCGCGCCGAGCTCGGCGTAGACCAGGCCGATGAGCAGGATCAGTCCCCCGCCGATGATCCAGGAGAGGATCGCCGCCGGGCCGGCGATCGTGGAGGCGGTGAGCGCGCCGAAGAGCCAGCCCGAGCCGATGATCGAGCCGACGCCGGCGAAGAGCAGCCCGACGCGGCCGATGTCGCGCCGCATGCCCTTCTCGCCTCCGCTCGGCTCGACCTGCCAGTCGACGGCGCGATTCTTTGTGCCCCTCGCCACGATCCCCATGAGCGCGACCGTATCCGAGCGGCGAGGCATCGGTCAACCGCTGGCGGCGCCCCTGCGACCGGGAGGGCGGCGCGGGTACCGGGCGGGCGTGGGCTCGGCCCGATGCCCACGAGCGCTGGCGCACGTTCCCCGGACCCCGCGCCCTATGGCGCCGCGGCTTCGGCGTCGACGTACGCGGCCGGCTCGGCCTTGAAGGCGTCCCGGCAGGGCTCGGAGCAGAAGTGGACCGTCCGCCCGCCGTGCCGCGCGGTGACGGCCTTCGCGCGGTCGACCCGCATGCCGCATACGGGATCGGTCTCGCCGCGCCGGGCGGTGAGCCAGATCAGCGCGCCGAAGACGAGCACCCCGGCGACGTTGAGGAACAGCTTGTAGTTGACGGCGATCGAGCCGAAGACGTCGCCCCGGCTCGGGCGCGCGCCGCCGGGGATCAGCCCGACGCCGCTGAACAGCGCGTCGATCAGCAGCGCCGCGACGACCATCGTCACGAACATCAGCGCGGTGATGCGCAGGGCGAAGGCCGCCCCGTAGTACTTCCGGTAGGCGACGACGATGGGCAGGATGATGAGGTCGGCGAAGATGAACGCCATCACGCCGGCGAAGGAGATGCCGCCGCTCCACAGCACGGCCGCCAGCGGGACGTTGCCGACCGAGCAGACGAAGCTCGCGACCGCGATGACCGGCCCGATGACCGCACCCCACGCGGCCTGCACGAGCGCCGGGGAGTCCGTCAGAAAGAGTGTGTTGAACACGTCGTCGCCGAGCTGGGCCACGAAGCCGGCGAGCAGGAAGCCGACGGTGATCTCCTTCCACAGCATCTGCCAGTCGCCACGGAAGTTGTGGGCGACGTCCGACCACGCCGACGCGCTCGTGAGCCGCTCCCGCCAGCTCAGCGACTCGCCGGCCATGTGGTGCTGGTGGCCCGCGTCGGCGTCGCGGGCGTGCTCGCGAGCGCGCGCCTCGACCTGCCGCGAGACGAAGGCGCGCAGGCCGACGGTCATCAGCACGATCATCACGAGACCGCCGACGTACTCGGCGAGCGCGAACTGCCAGCCGATGAGGACCCACAGCACGAGGCCGAGCTCCCACACGAGGTTCGTGGAGGCGAACTGGAAGGCCAGGGCCGACGTCGCCGAGGCGCCCTTCTGGAACAGGCTCTTGGCGATCGCGATGGCCGCGTAGGAGCACGACGAGGACGCCGCTCCGAGGCCCGTGGCCTTGGCCACCGGTCCGAATCCGCCGCCCGACAGCGCGGCCTGGATGCGCTCGCGCGGCACCCAGGCCTGGACGATCGCGGAGATCGCGAAGCCGAAGACGAGCGCCCACCAGACGCCCCAGGCCATGAGGAAGGCGTCCTTGAGCGCCATCCAGAGGACGTCGACCACTCCGGTCACCACGTCGCCTCGCGAGCCATGACGGCGACGGTAGCAGCATGCCCCCTAGGGGTATAGATCGTCCCCGGCCGGGTAGGGGCCGTCCATGCCGCCGACCTGGTTGACCGTCGTCGCGTGGGTCTCGCTCGCGCTCGCCTTCGCGACCGCGGGGTGGATCCTCTGGGACGTCCTCGGCCGCGGCTACCGCCAGCAGATGGCCGTCATGGACGCGGTGTGGCCCGTCACGGCGCTGTACTTCGGCCCGCTGGCCTGGCTCGGGTACCGGCGCTGGGGCCGGCCGAACAGCCCGCGCTACCGCCAGCGGACCGGCACGGAGCCCGACTACGGCGAGCCCGTCTCCGTGGGCATCGGCGTGAGCCACTGCGGCGCGGGCTGCACCCTGGGCGACATCGTCGGCGCGTGGCTCGTGTTCCTCCTCGGCTGGGAGCTGCTGGGCCTCGCCCTGCCCGCCGAGTACCTCGCGGACTTCGCCCTCGCCTTCGCCCTCGGCATCGCCTTCCAGTACTTCGCCATCGCGCCGATGCGCGGGCTCGGCGTGCGCGACGGGCTCATCGCGGCGCTCAAGGCCGACGCGCTCTCGCTCACCGCGTTCGAGATCGGCCTGTTCGGCTGGATGGCGATCATGCAGCTCGTGCTCTTCACCCAGCCGCACCTCGCACCGGACCACGCCGCCTACTGGTTCCTCATGCAGTTCGGGATGATCCTCGGCTTCCTCACGGCCTACCCCGTCAACGTGTGGCTCGTGCGGCGGGGGATCAAGGAGGGGATGTGAGCGGTGTCGGCTCCGCAGCCCGATGACGAGACGCAGGCGGCGGCTCGGACCGCCGCCGGCGCCATCGCCCGGCTACTTGATCGAGTCGTAGACCTTGAACATCGGCATGTACATGGCGATGACCACGAAGCCGACGATCGCGCCGACGAAGATGATCATCACCGGCTCGAGGATCGACGTGAGCGCCTTGACGGCCGCCGCGACCTCGTCCTCGTAGAAGTCGGCGACCTTGTTGAGCATCGTGTCGAGGCCGCCGGTCTCCTCCCCCACGGTGATCATCTGGGCGACCATGGGCGGGAAGACCGGGATGTCGCGCAGCGGCGTGGCGATCTGGCCGCCGGCCTTGACGGACTCCACGACCTCGGCCATGGCGCGCTCGATGACCGCGTTGCCCGCCGTCTGGCCGGTGACCTCGATGACCTGGAGGATCGGCACGCCGGCCGAGTAGAGGGCCGAGAAGGTCCGCGACCAGCGCGCGAGGGCGATCTTCTGCACCGTGTCGCCGATCTTCATCGGGATGTTCATCCGCAGCCGGTCCCACTGGGGGCGACCGGTCTCCGACGTGCGCCAGCGCCGGAAGCCGACGACGAGCGCGACGGCGCCGCCGATGATGAGGTACCAGCGGTGGGTGAAGGCGTTGGAGACGCCGACGGTGAACCGGGTGATGGCCGGCAGCTCGCCGCCGAAGTCCTTGAAGACGTTGACGAAGACCGGGACGATGAAGGCGATCAGCGCCACGAGGACGATGAGCGCGAAGCTCAGCACGACGGCCGGGTACATCATCGCCGCCTTGACCTGCCGCCGCAGCGAGTCGTCGGCCTCGAGCTGCACGGCGACGCGGTCCAGCGCCTCCTCGAGCACGCCGCCGGCCTCCCCCGCGCGCACCATCGCGACGTAGAGCGGATTGAAGATCTTCGGGTGGCGCTCCAGCGCGTCCGAGAGCAGCAGGCCCGCCTCGATGTCCTCGCGGATCGCCTCCAGGGTCTCCTTGAGCTTCGGGTGCTCCACCTGGGACTCGAGCACGTGGAAGGCCCGCAGCAGCGTCATGCCGGAGGAGACCATCGTCGCGAGCTGACGCGTCATGACGGTCAGGTCGGCGGCCTTCACGCGCCTGGGCAGCGCGATCTCCATGTTGAGGCCGGTCTTGAACTCCGTCACGTCGTTGACGGTCAGGCCCTGCGCGCGCAGGGCCTCGCTGACGGCCTGCTTGGAGCTGCCGGCCATCGTCCCCTTCTTCGGGGACCCGGAGAGGTCGGTCGCCTTGAAGGCGTAGGTCGCGTCGCCGGCCATGGCTAGGCGGCTTCGACCTGGACCCCGGAGACCGGGGAGCCGCCCTCGATCAGCCGCCGCAGCTCGACCGGCGCGCTCGAGCGGCCCTCGGCGACCGTCTGGGTGATGCGCCCGCGGCGCACGAGCCCGGCCAGCGACGCGTCCATGGTCTGCATCCCGTGCGAGGCGCCGGTCTGGATGAGGGAGTAGATCTGGTGGATCTTTCCCTCGCGGATGAGGTTGCGCACGCCCGGCGTGGGGACGAGCACCTCGGCGGCGACGGCGCGCCCCTCCCCGTCGGCGGTCGGCACGAGCGTCTGGGTGACGATGCCCTGCAGGCCGACGGCGAGCTGCATGCGCACCTGGCCCTGCTGATTGGACGGGAAGACGTCGATGATGCGGTCGATCGTCTGCGGCGCGTCCTGGGTGTGCAGCGTGGCGAAGACGAGGTGGCCGGTCTCGGCCGCGGTGAGGGCGGTGCCGATCGTCTCCATGTCGCGCATCTCGCCGACGAGGATGACGTCCGGGTCCTGGCGCAGCGCGGCCTTCAGCGCGAGGCCGAAGGACTTCGCATCCGTGCCGAGCTCGCGCTGATTGACGATGCAGCGCTTGTGTGAGTGCACGAACTCGATCGGGTCCTCGATGGTGAGGATGTGCTCGGCGCGCGTCTCATTGATCTCGTTGATCATTGAGGCGAGCGTCGTCGACTTGCCCGAGCCGGTCGGGCCCGTGACGAGCACGAGGCCGCGCGGCTTGCGGGCGAAGTCGCGGATCACCGGCGGCAGCCCGAGCTGCTCGATCGGCACCGTCTTGGAGGGGATCAGGCGGAAGGCGGCGCTGATCGAGCCGCGCTGCTGGTAGGCGTTGACGCGGAAGCGACCCTGGCCGGGCACGGCGTAGGAGAAGTCGAGCTGGGCGTCGGTCTCCAGCCGCTGGCGCTGCGCGTTGTTGAGGATCGCGTAGACGATCTCGCGCGTGTCCGTCGGCGTGAGCGCCGGCAGCCCCTCCATCGGGGCCAGCGCGCCGCGCAGGCGCAGCATGGGCGGTACGCCCGCCGTGAGGTGCAGGTCGGACGCGTTGCGCTCGACCACGGTGGTGAGGATGTCGGCGAAGTCCAGCGACATGGTGCCTCCCGGATATCGGCAGGCACCCGGCAAGCTGAAGCCGTCAGGGGCGACGGCTCACAGGCAGGTGATCTGCAGCTGTGGGGCGACGGTGTCGGGGTTGCCGTTGCGCGAGAAGTAGCGGGCACCGTCACTGGAGTTGCCCGACGCGCGGACGGTGATCGCCCCGTTGCCCGTCACCAGCGGCGTCACGTCGACCAGATA
>JBBSPV010000059.1:0-18259 GCA_038258425.1 Solirubrobacterales bacterium
CCCACCCCCGACACCGCGAACTTCACCAGAAAGTCGTTCACCGGACTGGAATCCACGATCACCCGACTGCCCAACCCCAGCGCCGACGACGGCTTCGACGCATCCACCGTCGCATCGTCCGTCGCCGCAAACGTCAACGTCTGCCCGCCGCCCCCGGCCGGGGTCGTCACCGAGACGGTGCTCGCCGTCGACACGTTGCCGGCGGCGTCCACCGCCGACACGCCGTAGACGGTCGTCCGGCCGGCAGGGGCGCTCTGATCCGTGTAGCTCGTGGCGCCGGCGGGCGCGTCCGGCAGCCGCGTGCCGTCGCGCGTGATCCGGTAGGCCGCGACGCCGACGTTGTCGGTGCTCGCCGTCCAGCCCAGGTCGACCGGGCTGGAGGAGACGGCCGTCCCCGAGAGGTTCCCGGGCGCGGTCGGCGGCTGGGTGTCTGCGGCGCCCGGCGTGGTGACGCTCGTGCCCGGGGACTGCTTGGCGGACTCGTTGCCGGCGGCGTCCAGCGCGGTCACCTGGTAGCGGTAGGCCGTGCTCGGGGAGACCGTCGGGTCCGTGTAGCTCGTGCCGGAGCCCGTGAGCGTGGTCAGCAGGGTGCCGTCGCGGTAGACCCGGTAGCCGGTGACGCCCGTGTCGTCCGTGCTCGCCGACCACGAGAGCTGCACGCGGTCGGGCGCCGGGGCGGTGGCGGCGAGGTTGCCCGGCACGCTCGGGGGCGTCGAGTCCGGCTCGCTGCTCGGGAACGTGTAGGTCTGGACGTCGTACGTGCGGCCGAGCTCGTCCGTCGGCGTGACGGTGACCTTCTGCCCGTCGACGGTCACCTTCGAGAAGCCGTAGACGTGGTCGTCGCTCAGGCCCGCGGGAGCCGAGCCGCAGTGCGAGCCGCCGCGGCCGATCGCGTAGAGGTCCATGGCCGTGCAGCCGCTCACCGAGCCGAGGGCGGCGCCGCCGTTGCCCTGCACGTAGGTCACGAGGCCGGCCGGGTCGGGCTTGTTGCGCTGGTAGCCGTGCGCGTGCCCGTTGAAGGCCAGGTTGACGTTGTTCTGGTTGAGCAGCCCCTGCAGCGTGCCGGCCCCACCCTGCAGCGACGTGTCCGAGCCCTGGCCGGAGGAGTCCGCGTACAGCGGGTAGTGCCAGAACGCGAACTTCAGCGACCGCGGATGGCTCTCGAGGTCCTGCTTGAGCCACTGGTACTCGGCGGCGCTCGGCGTCCAGTGGGCCGCCGCGTCGCTCGTGTACGGGGTCTGGCCCGGACCGTTGTTCTGGTCGGCCCAGGCCGTGGTGAGCACGTAGAAGCGGGCCTTGCCGGCGTCGAAGGCGTACCAGAAGCTCGGATACTTCGTCGGCGCCGACCCGTTGATGGCCGGGTAGTCCTCCATGAGGTAGCGGCCGCCCGAGTTGCCGGCCGCGTTGCCCTCGGGCCAGTTGACCTGCTGGTTGATGCCGTTGGTGAAGCCGTGGTTGCCCGTGACGTTGAACACCGGCAGCGATCGGCCGGGAACGCCCCAGAAGTCGGGCGCGAACACCGAGCTGATGTCCGTGCCCTTCTGCTGCAGGTCCCCGTAGGCGGTCTGGCTGCCGCTCTGGTACGCGGTGTCACCGGTCATCACCGCGAAGCGGGCGCCGCTGCTCGACATCTGGCCGAGCACGTTGGCCTGGTCGGGGTTCGCCGAGTTCGCGTACGCCTGCCCCCAGTCGCCGAAGACCGCGAAGGAGAACGGGGCCGCCGAGTTCGCCGCCACCTGCGACGTGAACACCGGCGATGCGTCGCTGCCCAGCAGGTCCGTGCCGCCGAGCTTGGGTCGGTAGCAGTAGCGGTGATCGGGATCGACGGGGATGTCCGCCTTCCACTGGTACTCCAGGACCGAGTTCACCGTGATCGAGGTCCGCGTCGCGGGCGTCGTGTTCGCCGCGCACGAGCCCTCCGGCCCCCACTGGACGCTGCCCGTCGAGCCCGCGCGCGTCGTCGCCCAGTTGATCGTCATCGACGTCTGGACGCTGTCGGTGAGGTACGGGTAACGGGTCAGCGCCCCGTCCGTCGCGGCGCCGGCGGGGGGCGCGCCGAGACCGGCCGGCACGAGCAGCGCCGCGAGGAGCGCGGCGCAGGGCAGGCAGCGTCGCAACAGCGTCGCGGACGTGCGGAACGAGACGGGCACATGACCTCAAACGACCCTGCGCCGTAAAACTGGTGCATCGACTCGAACGACCGTCGAGCCAGGCGTCAGAGCACCCGGGACAGGAAGGCTCGCGTGCGCTCGTGGCGCGGCGCGTCGAACGTCGCTTGCGGCTCGCCGGCCTCCACGACGACGCCGTCGTCCATGAAGGCGACGGTGTCGGCGGCCTCGCGCGCGAAGCCGATCTCGTGCGTGACGACGATCATCGTCATCCCGTCACGGGCGAGCCCGCCCATGACGTCGAGCACCTCCCCCACGAGCTCGGGATCCAGTGCCGAGGTCGGCTCGTCGAAGAGCATGAGCTTGGGCTCCATGGCCAGCGCGCGGGCGATCGCCACGCGCTGCTGCTGGCCGCCGGAGAGTTGGGAGGGATAGGCGTCGCCGCGATCGCCGAGGCCGACCCGGCCCAACAGCTCGCGCGCGGCGTCGCGCGCCGCGTCCTTGCGCTGGCCGCGGACGGTGATCGGCGCGGCGGCGACGTTGTCGAGCGCCGTCATGTGCGGAAACAGGTTGAAGCGCTGGAAGACCATCCCGATCTCCGTGCGCTTGCGCGCGACCTCGGCGTCGCGCAGCTCGTGCAGCGTGTCGCCCACCTGCCGGTAGCCGACGAGCTCGTCGTCGACCCACAGCCGGCCGGCGTTGATGGCCTCGAGGTGATTGATGCAGCGCAGGAACGTCGACTTCCCCGAGCCGGAGGGGCCCAGCAGGCACAGCACCTCGCTGCGGCGCACCTCCAGCGTGATGCCCTTGAGCACCTCGTGGCGGCCGAAGCGCTTGTGCACCCCCTCGGCGCGGACCATGACCTCGCTCATCCCGCGTCTCCCGCCGGGTTCGCGCGCGCCCGCAGGAGGCGGCGCAGCCGCATCAGCGGCGTGTCGGGCAGGCTGCGGGCGGCGCCGCGGGCGAAGCGGCGCTCGAGGTAGTACTGGCCGACGGAGAGGATGCTCGTGGCGATCAGGTACCAGACGGTGGCCACGATCAGCAGGGGGATCTGCTTGAAGTTCACGGAGTAGATGAGCTGGACGGAGTACAACAGCTCGGCGACCGCGATGACGCTCACCAGCGACGTCGTCTTGAGCATGGAGATCGTCTCGTTGCCCGTCGGGGGGATGATGACCCGCATGGCCTGCGGCAACACGATGCGGCGCATGATCTGCAGCCGGGTCATCCCCAGCGCCTGCGCGGCCTCGGTCTGGCCCTCGTCCACGGAGATGATGCCCGCGCGCACGATCTCGGACATGTAGGCGCCCTCGTTGAGCCCGAGGGCGAGGATCGCCGCCACGAACACCGTGATCAGCCCGTTGGCGCTGCCGCCCGCCAGCTCCGGCCCGCCGAACGGGATCCCGAGCGAGATGCGCGGGTACAGCGCGGCGATGAAGCTCCAGAAGAGGATCTGCACGAGCACCGGCGTGCCCCGGAACACGTACACGTAGATCCAGCTGACCGCGGAGACGAGCGGGTTGGGCGACAGCCGCATGACCGCCAGCAGGACGCCGAGCACGATGCCGATCACCATGGCGATCGCGGTGAGCTCCAGCGTCAGGACCAGCCCGCGCATGACCCGCGGATCGAAGAAGAAGTCGGCGAAGGTGCCCCAGCCGAAGCGCGGGTTCGTGGCCACGGACTCGACGGCGATGGCCACGAGCAGCAGGACCACCGCGGCCGCCACCCAGCGGCCCGGATGACGCACCGGGATCGCCCGGATCTCCTCCGGGCGATCCACGCGCGACGCGGCGGCGGGGCTGTCCGACGCCACGGCCTAGCTCGTGGCGCCGTTGATCGTCGGGTCGGTGATTCCGCTGTCGGTCACGCCCCACTTCTTCAGGATGGCCTTGTACTGCCCGTCGGCCATGAGCTTCTTCAGCGCCGCCAGCACCGGCTTGTCGAGGCCCGACTTCTTCGGGATCGCGATCCCGAACGGCGCGGTGCCGTAGGACTGACCGACGGTCTTGAACTGCCCGCCGGACTTCTTGACCTGGTACGCGACGACCGGCGAGTCGCCCATGGCCACCTTTGCGCGGCCGCTGGAGAGCGCGAGGTTGACGCCGTTGAAGTCCGGGAACACGGAGACGGAGACGGCCGGCTTGCCCGCCGACTTGCACTTCTTGCCCTGGGCGCTGGCGTCGGCCTGCTGCGTCGTGCCCTTCTCCACCGCGACCTTCTTGCCGCAGAGGTCCTTGAGCCCGTTGATCGCCGGACCGCCCTGCGCCTTGACGTAGAACGAGGTGCCGGCGCTGAAGTACGTGACGAAGTCGACGGTCTGCTCGCGCTCCTTCGTGTCCGTGAAGGAGGACATCCCGAGCTGGTACTTGCCCGAGGTCAGACCCGGCAGGATGGAGTCGAAGCCGGCGTTGACGACCTTGACCTTGACGCCCATGACCTTGGCCAGGTTCTCCGCCAGGTCGGCGTCGACGCCCTTGACGGTCTTGCCGTCCTTGGCGACGAACTCCATGGGGGCGTAGCTCGCGTCGGCGGCGACCTTCAAGGTGCCCTTGGACTTGGCCGCCGCGGGCACGAGCTTCGCGACGGCCGGATCCTGCTTGGCGGCCGGGATCGCGCCCGAGCCCGACGAGCCCGACGAGCCCGACGAGCTCGAGCTCGACGAGTCGCTGCCGCAGCCGGCGAGCAGCCCGGCGGCGGCGACGGCCAGTACCGCGGCGCCGGCGCGATGGCGAATGGTGGTCATGGGACGTCCTCCTCGTCGTGGGACCAGCGGTCGCGGCCCACTGCGGGTCGTCGACTGGCGGGATTGAAGCGCATCGGCCGAGCACCGCCCAGACGCCTGGCCGCACTTGTGTCTGTCATCTGAGACGATACGCCCATGGCCAACGCGGAGGCCGCCGTCCGCGCCCTCGCCCTGCTCAAGCTGCTCGCACGCCACGCCGCACCGGTGCCGGCCGCCACGATCGCCCGTGAGCTCGCGCTGCCCCGCTCGACGGTGTACCACCTGCTGGCGGTGCTGCGCGACGCCGGCTTCGTCACGCACCTGCCGGAGGCCCGCCGCTACGGCCTGGGCATCGCCGCCCATGAGCTCGGCTTCGCCTACGGGCGCCAGGAGCCGCTGCGCTGGGTTGCCGGGACGGTACTCGCGCGCCTCGTCGACGTCACGACGCATTCGGGCCACCTCGCGGTGCTCCACGGTCCCGACGTGCTCTATCTGCTCGAGGAGCGGGCGGCCGGCCGGCCCAGCCTGGTGACCGACGTCGGCGTCCGGCTGCCCGCACCCGTCACGGCCAGCGGCCTCGCGATGCTCGCCGCCCTGCCGGCCGCCCAGGTGCGTGCGCTGGTCCCGACCCGCCGGGCGCTCGTGCAACGCCACGGCGTCGGTCCCGCCTCGATCCGCGAGCTGGAGCGGCTGCTCGCGCAGGTCCGGCGCGACGGCCACGCGGCCGAGGACGGCACCGTGACCCGCGGCTTCGCTTCCGTCGCCTGCGCCGTGCTCGACCACGGCGGCCACCCGGTCGCCGCCGTCGCCCTGACCTTCCCCGCGGCCGAGGTCGGACCGCAGGCCCGCTCCGTCCTCGCGGCGCAGGTGGGGCGGGCCGCCGACCGTGTCGCCCGCCGGGTACGGGGACGCGCCACGCTTGACAAGGTGTAAGGCCTTACCTACGGTGGACGTCGATCCCGCGATGGAGGAGCCCGCCGTGACCGCCTTTCCGCCCGCCGCCGTTCCCGACTTCGAGGCCCTGCGCGCCTGCTGGCACCCCGTCGGCTACGCGGCCGCACTCGGGGAGCAACCGCTGCGCGTGCGGCTGCTCGGCCACGACCTCGTGCTCTGGCGCGACTCGAGCGGCACCGCGCACGTCCTGCGCGACCTCTGTGTGCACCGCGGCACGGCGCTGTCGCTCGGCCGGGTCGTCGGCGATCAGCTCATGTGCCCCTACCACGGCTGGCGTTACGGCGCCGACGGGATGTGCAAGGCGATCCCGCAGCTTCAGGACCCCTCGCGCGTCCCGGGCAAGGCCCGCGTGGACGCCTTCGGCTGCCAGGAGCGCTACGGGCTGCTGTGGGTCGCCATGGACGCGCCGCGCTGGGAGCTGCCGCGGATCGACGAGTTCGAGTCGGCGGACTGGACCGTCGTGCCCACCGGTCCGTTCGCATGGAACGCCGACGCCTCCCGCCAGCTGGAGAACTTCACGGACTTCGGTCACTTCCCCTGGGTGCATCCGGGTCTGCTGGGCGACCCGAGCCGTCCGGTGGTGCCGAGCTACACCGTGCGCACGGAGGATCACGTCCTGCACTACGACGTCGTGCGTCCCGAGGCGCCCAACAGCGAGGACTTCCCCGTCTTCGCCAACGAGGTCATCGACTCGCCAGAGCGCCGCAGCCGCTACGAGCTCCATCTCCCTTACACGATCCTGCTGCGCCTGGGCTGGGGCGGCGAGGCCGGCATGGTCTACTTCTTCACCTCCCAGCCCGTCGACCACGACCACTGCACGGGCTACCTCGTGATCGGGCGCAACTACGACCCCGACCAGCCCGACAGCGTCCTGCAGGACTTCGAGGACACGATCTTCAACCAGGACCAGCTCGTGGTGGAGTCCCAGCGCCCCGAGCGGGTGCCCTTCGACCTCGCGGCCGAGATGCACCTGAAGTTCGACGCGGTGGCGATCAACTACCGGCGGGCCATGCGCGAGCAGGGCCTGGCCCGGCGGGGCGCGAACGAGACGCTCGTCGCGTGACCGGCCTCGACGGGGCGATCGAGGTCGCCAGTCTCCGCGCGGAGGCGACGCGGCGCATCCGGGCCGGGATCGTCTACGGCGACATCGCCCCGGGCGTCGTGCACTCGGCGCCGGCGCTGGCGGCGCGGATGGGGGTCTCGATCACGCCCGTGCGCGAGGCGCTGCTCGAGCTGACCCACCGCGGGATGGTCACCCAGGTGCGCAACCGCGGCTTCCGGATCGTGCAGCGCACGGCGGCGGAGCTCGACGCGGCGCTCGAGCTGCGCGGCCTCGTGGAGCCGCCGATGCTCGCCCGGGCCGGCGCCCGCCTCACGCCCGACGACGCCGGCCGAATCGGCGCCATCGCCGACGAGGGCGTCGCCGCCGCCGCCGCCGGCGACTTCGGCGCCTTCCTCGACCTCGACCGGCGCTTCCACCTCGGGCTGCTCGAGCTGGCCGGCAACCCGCGGGTGGTCGAGCTCGTCGACCAGCTCCTCGATCAGCTGCGGCTGGCCGCCTTCGCGCCCGCCGGCCGCCAGGCACCGCTCGTCGTCGTCGCCGAGGGGCACCGGGCGATCCTCGCCGCGATGGAGTCGGGCGTCGGTGCCGACGTCGAGCGGGCGGCGCGCACCCACCTCGAGCTCACCCGCTCGACCTGGGCCGGCGACGCGGACGACGCGTCCGTGGCGGCCTGAGCCATGCCGTCCGAAATGCGAGACACAGTCCGTGTCGCCGGCTGGGAGCCGGCACGGGCCGGCGGTTCACTGCGCGATGTGATCGCGCCGGTGTCCGTCAGCCCCGAGCCCGTGTGCGAGCACGACGTGCTCGCGGTCGCCCGCCACGGCGCCGGCGTCGAGCTCACGCCCGCGGCGCTCGCGGCCATCGCCGAGAGCCGGGCCCTGGTGGAGGCGCTCGGCCGGGACAGCCGGCCGCACTACGGCATCTCGACCGGCTTCGGCGCCCTCGCCACCCGGCACATCCCCGCCGCGCAGCGCGCGCAGCTGCAGCGCAGCCTGATCCGCAGCCATGCGGCCGGGTCGGGCCCCGAGGTCGAGGCGGAGGTCGTGCGGGCCATGATGCTGCTGCGCCTCTCCACGCTGGCCACGGGCCGCACGGGCGTGCGACCCGGGCTCGCCCGGGCCTACGCGGGCCTGCTGACCTCGGGCCTGACGCCCGTCGTGCACGAGTACGGCTCGCTCGGCTGCTCCGGCGACCTGGCGCCGCTGGCCCACTGTGCCCTGGCCGTCAGGGGCGAGGGCGTCGTGCGCGACGCCGACGGCCGGCGGCGCCCGGCCGCGGAGGCGCTCGCCGACGCGGGCCTGACGCCCGTCGAGCTGCGCGAGAAGGAGGGTCTGGCGCTCATCAACGGCACGGACGGGATGCTCGGCATGCTCGTGCTGGCCATCGCCGACCTGCGCGAGCTGCTCGTCGTCGCCGACATCGCGGCGGCGATGAGCGTCGAGGGGCTGCTCGGCACCGACCGGGTCTTCGCCGCCGACCTGCAGGCCCTGCGCCCGCAGCGCGGCCAGGCCGCCGCGGCGGCCAACCTGGTCCGGCTGCTCGCCAGCAGCCCGCTCGTGGCCAGCCACCGCGGCCCGGAGGACCCGCGCGTGCAGGACGCCTACTCCCTGCGCTGCGCACCCCAGGTCGCGGGCGCCGCGCGCGACACCGTCGAGCACGCCGCCGCGGTCGCCCGGCGCGAGCTCGCGGCCGCCGTGGACAACCCGGTGCTGACCCTCGACGGGCGCGTGGAGTCCAACGGCAACTTCCACGGCGCGCCGGTGGCCTACGTGCTGGACTTCCTCGCCATCGCCGCCGCCGACCTCGCGAGCATGTCCGAGCGGCGCACGGACCGCTTCCTCGATGCCACCCGCAGCCACGGCCTGCCGCCCTTCCTCGCCGCCGATCCCGGCGTGGACTCCGGCCACATGATCGCCCAGTACACCCAGGCGGCCATCGTCTCGGAGCTCAAGCGCCTCGCCGTGCCGGCCAGCGTGGACTCCATCCCGTCCTCGGCCATGCAGGAGGACCACGTCTCCATGGGCTGGGCCGCGGGACGCAAGCTGCGCCGGGCCGTCGACGGCCTCATGCGCGTGCTCGCCGTCGAGCTGCTGACCGCCGCCCGCGGCCTCGAGCTGCGCGCCCCGCCGGCCCCCGCGCCGGCCACCGCGGCGGTCGTTGCCGCGCTGCGCGAGACGGTGCCCGGCGTCGGGCCCGACCGCGTCCTCGCGGCCGAGATCGAGGCGGCGGTGACGTTCGTGCGCACGGGCGCCGCGCGCCGCGCCGCCGAGGCGCAGGCCGGCCCGCTCGCCGAGCCCGACGGCGCATCCCCACGACAGGAGGACCCATGAGCACTGCCTCGACGACGATCCGAGCCGACCGCGGGCGCGCGCTGTCCTGCCGCGGCTGGGAGCAGGAGGCCGCCCTGCGGATGCTCCAGAACAACCTCGATCCGGAGAACGCCGAACACCCCGAGCGGCTCGTGGTCTACGGCGGGACGGGCAAGGCGGCGCGCGACTGGAACGCCTACCACGCGATCGTGCGGTCGCTGCGCGACCTGGCGGCCGACGAGACGCTGCTCGTGCAGTCGGGCAAGCCGGTGGGGATCTTCCGCACGCACGAGTGGGCGCCGCGGGTGCTCATCGCCAACGCCAACCTCGTCGGCGACTGGGCCACCTGGGAGGAGTTCCGCCGCCTGGAGGCGCTCGGGCTCACGATGTACGGCCAGATGACCGCCGGCTCGTGGATCTACATCGGCACCCAGGGCATCCTGCAGGGCACCTACGAGACCTTCGCCGCCGTGGCCGCCAAGCGCTTCGGTGGCTCGCTGGCCGGCACGATCACGCTCACGGGCGGCCTCGGCGGCATGGGCGGCGCCCAGCCGCTGGCCGTCTCCATCGCCGGCGGGGTCTCCATCTGCGTCGAGGTCGACCCGTCGCGGATCGCGCGGCGCCTCGAGCACGGGTACCTCGACGTGGAGGCCGCGAGCCTCGACGAGGCGCTCGCCCTCGCCGTCGAGGCGCGCGACGCGCGCCGCGCGCGCTCCATCGGCCTGCGCGGCAACTGCGCCGAGGTCGTGCCCCGGCTGCTGGCCATGGGGGCGCCGATCGACATCGTCACGGACCAGACCTCGGCGCACGACCCGCTGGCCTACCTCCCGGCCGACGTCGCGTTCGAGGACGCCGAGGCCGCGCGAGCCCAGCCGGAGGACTTCGTCGCCCGCGCCCGCGAGTCGATGGCCCGCCACGTGGAGGCCATGGTCGGCTTCCAGGACGCGGGCGCCGAGGTCTTCGACTACGGCAACTCCATCCGCGCGGAGGCGCAGCTCGGCGGCTACGAGCGGGCCTTCGCCTTCCCCGGCTTCGTGCCCGCCTACATCCGGCCCCTGTTCTGCGAGGGCAAGGGGCCGTTCCGCTGGGCCGCCCTTTCGGGCGAGCCGGCCGACATCGCCGCCACCGACCGGGCGGTGATCGAGCTGTTCGGCGAGGACGAGCTGCTGGCCCGCTGGATGGAGGTGGCGGCCGAGCGCGTGCACTTCCAGGGCCTGCCCGCGCGCATCTGCTGGCTCGGCTACGGCGAGCGCGCCCAGGCCGGCCTGCGCTTCAACGAGCTCGTCGCCGGCGGCGAGGTCCAGGCGCCGATCGTCATCGGCCGCGACCACCTCGACTGCGGCTCCGTCGCCTCGCCGTACCGCGAGACCGAGGCGATGCTCGACGGGTCCGACGCGATCGCCGACTGGCCGCTGCTCAACGCCCTGCTCAACACGGCGTCGGGGGCGTCGTGGGTCTCGATCCACCACGGCGGCGGCGTGGGGATCGGTCGCTCGATCCACGCGGGGCAGGTCACCGTGGCCGACGGGACCGAGCTCGCCGCCGCCAAGCTCGAGCGCGTGCTCACCAACGACCCGGGCACGGGCGTTGTCCGGCACGTCGACGCGGGCTACGAGGACGCGCTGGCGGTCGCCGAGCGCCACGGCGTGCGCGTGCCGATGCGGGAGGGCGATCCGGCGTGACGCGCTGGTGGGCCGAGCACGCCTGGCTCGGTGGCGACCAGGTGCAAGCCGGAGTCCTGCTCGAGGCCGACGGCGGGCGGCTGACCACCGTGACGGCGGGCGTCGCGGCGCCCGCGGACGCCGAGCGCCTCGCGGGCGTGACGCTGCCCGGGCTGGCCAACGCCCACTCGCACGCCTTCCAGCGCGCCATGCGCGGGCGCGCCCAGCGCGACGGCGGGACGTTCTGGACCTGGCGCCGGGACATGTACGCGCTGGCGGGCGGGCTGACGCCCGAGAGCTACCGGGCGCTCGCCTGCGCCGTCTACGCCGAGATGGCGCTCGCCGGGATCACCTGCGTCGGCGAGTTCCACTACGTCCACCACGCGCCCGGCGGGACGCCCTACGCCGAGCCCAACGCGATGGGCGAGGCGCTCGTGGCGGCGGCCGCCGAGGCCGGCGTGCGGCTCACGCTGCTGGATGCCTGCTACCTGGCCGGCGGCTTCGGCGAGGACCTGGCGCCCGCCCAGCGGCGGTTCGCCGATCGCGACGCCGACGCCTGGGCGGCGCGCGTGGACGCCATGCCGGCCGCCCCCCACGCCCGGGTGGGTGCCGCCATCCACTCCGCGCGGGCGGTGCCGGCCGACGCGCTGGGCACCGTGGCCGGCTGGGCGCGCGAGCGCGGGGCGCCGCTGCACGTGCACCTGTCCGAGCAGCCCGCCGAGAACGAGGCGTGCCGGGCCGCGCACGGCTGCACGCCGACCGAGCTCCTGGAGGCGCACGGCGCCCTGGGTCCGCGCAGCTGCGCGATCCACGCCACCCACCTCGAGCCGGCGGACGTCGGGCGGCTGGGCGCCGCGGACACGACCGTGTGCCTGTGCCCGACGACGGAGCGCGACCTCGCCGACGGGATCGGTCCCGCCCGCGCCCTTGCCGACGCGGGCACGCCGCTGGCCCTGGGCAGCGACAGTCACGCCGTCGTGGACCCGTGGGAGGAGGCGCGGGCGGTGGAGCTCGACGAGCGCCTGGCCTCCGGGCGGCGCGGCCACTGGCGCGCCCACGAGCTGCTGGCGGCGGCCACGAGCGCCGGGCACGCCGCGCTCGGCTGGCCGGAGGCGGGGCGCCTGGCCCCCGGGGCGCCGGCCGATCTCGTGACGCTGCGCCTGGATTCGGTGCGCCTGGCCGGGGCCCGCCCCGAGACGCTGCTCGAGTCGGTGCTCTTCGCGGCCGCGCCCGCCGACGTCGGCGACGTCGTGGTCGACGGCCGCCGCGTCGTCGCCGGTGGCCGGCACACGCTCGTCGAGGACGTGCCGGGCAGGCTGCAGGCCACCATCGAGGCCGTGCTCCCGTGACCGACGTGCTCATCGACGGCATCGGGTCGCTCGTGACCAACGACCCGACCCTCGGCGAGGGCCCGCTCGGCCTCGTCCCGGACGCCGCGCTGCTGCTCGGCGACGGGGTCGTGCGCTGGGCCGGCCCCCGGGCCGCGGTGCCGCAGGGCGCCGGCGACGAGCGCGTCGACGCCGCCGGCCGGGCGGTGATCCCGGGGTTCGTGGACAGCCACGCCCATCTCGTCTTCGCCGGGGACCGGGCGGGCGAGTTCGCCGCCCGCATGGCGGGCGAGCCCTATGCGGCGGGCGGCATCCGCCGCACCGTCGAGGCCACCCGCGCCGCGCCGGCGCCCGAGCTGGACGCCACCGTGGCCCGTCTCGTCGCCGAGGCCTGCCGGTCGGGCACGACGACCCTCGAGTGCAAGTCCGGCTACGGGCTGACCGTCGCCGACGAGCGCCGCAGTCTCGAGATCGCCGCCCGCCACACCGACGAGCTGACCTATCTCGGCGCCCACGTGGTGCCCCCGGAGTACGCGGAACGGCCCGAGGACTACGTGGCCCTCGTCTGCGGCCCGATGCTCGAGGCGTGCGCGCCCCACGCGCGCTGGATCGACGCCTTCTGCGAGCGCGGCGCCTTCGACGCCGACCAGGCGCGCGCGGTGCTGCGCGCCGGGGCGCAGCGGGGCCTGGTCGGCCGCGTCCACGCCAACCAGCTGGGCCCCGGCCCGGGCGTACAGCTCGCCGTCGAGCTCGGCGCCGCGTCCGCCGACCACGCCACCCATCTCAGCGACGCCGACGTGGACGCCCTGGCCCACTCCGCCACCGTCGCCACCCTGCTGCCGGCCGCGGAGTTCTCCACCCGCGCGGCCTATCCCGACGCCCGCCGCCTGCTCGACGCGGGCGTGACCGTCGCCCTCGCCGCCGACTGCAACCCCGGCTCGAGCTACACCACGAGCCTGCCGTTCTGCGTCGCGCTCGCCGTCCGCGAGCTGCACATGACCCCGGACGAGGCGCTGTGGGCGGCCACCGCCGGTGGCGCGGCCGCCCTGCGGCGCACCGACGTCGGGCATCTGGGCGTCGGCGCCCGTGCCGACGCGGTCCTGCTCGAGGCCCCGTCGCACGTGCACCTCGCCTACCGCCCCGGCGTGCCGCTCGTGACCACGGTCTGGCGGGCGGGCACGCCGGCCTGGTCGGCCACGGGGCTCGGCGCCTGATGGGCGTGCGTCCCATCGTCACCGTGGGCGACCCCGTCCTGCGCGAGCGGGCGCGCGAGGTCGACCCGGCCGAGCTCGCCTCGCCCGAGGTCCAGGCGCTCATCGACGACCTCATCGCCACCAAGCGCGACGCCCACGGCGCCGGGCTGGCCGCCAACCAGGTCGGCGCGCGCCTGCGGGTGGCCGTCGTGGAGGTCGAGCCGGACAACCCCCGCTACCCGTACAAGCCGCCCGTGGGGCTCACGGTGCTGGTCAACCCCAGCCTCGAGCCCGTCGGCGAGGAGACCGTCGAGCTGATCGAGGGCTGCCTGTCGGTCCCCGATCTGCGCGGCGCCGTCGCCCGCCACGTGACGATCCGCGCGCGCTACCTCGACCGCGACGGGGTGCCCCACGACGAGCTCCGGCGCGGCCTGACCGCCGGCACCTTCCAGCACGAGGTCGACCACCTCGACGGCGTGCTGTTCCTCGACCGGGTCCGCGATCCGGCGAGCTTCACGACGTGGGAGCAGTACGACCGTCACCACCGGGCGGCGTTCGAGGCCCGGGCTCGGGCGCTCGTGGACCGCGTCGGATCCTGACGAGTCGCCTCAGCGCTTTCCCGGCGAGGCGAAGCCGCCAGGCGCTCGTGCGCGCGGCACCCCGCGAGCAGCTCGTCGAGGCGCCTGGCCCGCGTCTCGGGCCGCTTGGCGCTCGAGACCCAGAACGCGCAGGTCTTGCGATACGACGGCGGGAGCGTGTCCCAGAACGCGGCGGCCTCCGCGTCGGCGCGGAGCGCGGCGTCGTGCTCCGGATCGAGCTGGTCCGGCCGGTCCGAGGTCGAGTAGGGCACCTCGGAGCGGTCGCGAGCCTCGAAGGCGCGCAGGCCGGCCGGCCGCATGAGGCCCGCCTCGGTCAGCTCGCCGACGAGGCGCACGTTGACCGCGCTCCAGCGGCGCGACTTGCGCGGGGTGAAGCGCTGCCAGTGGCGCTCGCCGTCGATCCGCTTGGCCTGGCCGTCGATCCAGCCGAAGCACAGCGCCTCGCGGACCGCCAGGGCCCAGGTCACCGTCGCCCGTCCCGTGTGCGCCTTCCACAGCCCGACGATGAGCTCGGGCTCCGTCTCGTGGTGGGCCTCGAACCAGGCGCGCAGCTCGGCCGGGGACTCGAAGAACACGGGCTCCACCGGCGGCAGGCTACGGCGTCAGCGGGAGCCGGCGACCCGCGCGACTTCCGCGATGGAGGTGACGCCGGCGCGGACCTTCTCGATGCCGTCCTCGCGCAGGCGCATCATCCCCTCGCGGACCGCCTCGTGCGCGATGGCGTCGGCCGTCTCGCGGGCGACGGCCATCTGCCGGACGGTCTCGGAGATCGTCATGACCTCGTAGAGCCCGACCCGACCCTTGTAGCCCGTACCGCCGCAGCGGACGCAGCCGCCCGGCTCGAACGCCTCCACGTCGAGCTCGACCGCGAAGCCGTTGCCGCGCATGACCTCGGCGGGGATCACGATCCGCCGCTTGCACTCGTCGCACAGGCGGCGGGCGAGTCGCTGGGCGACGACCGCGTCGATCGCCGAGCCGACGAGGAACGGCTCGATGCCCATCTCGATCAGCCGGGTGATGGCCGTGGGGGCGTCGTTGGTGTGCAGCGTCGAGAGCACGAGGTGGCCGGTCAGGGACGCCTCGATGGCGATCTGCGCCGTCTCGCGGTCGCGGATCTCGCCGACCATGATGATGTCCGGGTCGGCGCGCATCATCGCCCGCAGCCCGGCCGCGAAGCTCAGGCCCGCCTTGGGGTTGACCTGGACCTGGGAGATCCCCTCCATCTGGTACTCGACGGGGTCCTCGATGGTGATGATGTTCTTCTCGACCGTGTTGAGCTGGTTGAGCGCGGCGTAGAGGGACGTCGACTTGCCCGAGCCGGTCGGACCCGTCACCAGCACGGCGCCGTGGGCCTGCGAGAACGCCTGGGTGAACCGCTCGCGCGCCTGCGGCAGCATGCCGAGCTGGTCCAGGCGGATCTGGACGTTGGACTGGTCGAGGATGCGCATGACGACGGACTCCCCGTGCGCGGTCGGCAGCGTGACGACGCGGACGTCGATGCGCTTGCCGTCGAACTCGATCGACACGCGGCCGTCCTGGGGCAGCCGGCGCTCGGCGATGTCGAGATCGGCGAGGATCTTCACGCGCGAGATGATGGTCGCCACGACCTTGGCCGGGACGTTGGCGATCTCGAGCAGCACGCCGTCGACGCGGTAGCGGACCTTCATCTCGAACTCGTAGGGCTCGAGGTGGATGTCGGAGGCGCCGCGCTCGACGGCCTCGGCGATGATCCGGTGCACGAGCCCGATGACGGAGGCGTCCTCCTCCCCGCTCCGCGTCGCCTGCAGCTCGGCGAAGTCATAGACCGGGCCCACGGGCGCCGCCGGGCCGGCCGGGGCCTCGGGCTCGGGATCCGGCGCGAGGTCTTCGACGGTCGCGGCGCCGCTGGCGAGGTCGTCGAGCCGGGCGAGGACGCGGGCGAGGTCTCCGGCCGAGGCCACCGCCGGGCGCACCTCGTAGCCCGTCATGACGGCGATGTCGTCCACGGCGAGGACGTTGGCCGGGTCGGCCATGGCCACGAGGAGCGTGCGGTCGTTGACGAAGGAGACCGGGATGGCCTGGTAGCGCTGGACGGCGGCAGGGGTCACGAGCTTGGCCGCGCTCGGGTCCAGGCGGTAGGCGGAGAGGTCGAGGTGGTCCAGGCCGAAGCGCTCCGCGACCGCACGCGACACCTGCCCTTCCGTGAGCAGCTCCTGGGCCAGCAGCACGCGCTCGGGGCTCGAGCCGTCCTGCTCGGCCGTGCGCACGACGTCCTGCATGGTCGCGGGGGCGACGAACCCGAGGTCGACGATGACGTCCTCCAGCCGCCGCCCTGAGCCGCCGCGCCGGGACGGCGGCGTCACGCCGGACCCGCGGGCCGCGGCGGGATGGGGATCGGTGTGGACGGTGGTGCTCATGGGGATCTGACGGCGGCGCGCATCACGTCGCGGGGTGCCGGACGGCCGGTCCAGCGCTCGAGCGCCGCGGCGCCCTGGCCGACGAGGATCTCCAGCCCGTCGACCACGACGGATCCCCGGCGGCGCGCCGCTTGCAGGAAGGCCGTGCCCCCGGACGTGTAGACCATGTCGACCACGCAGGTGGTTGCGGTGAAGGCATCGGCACGGAGGGGCAACCGCTTGAACGGATCCCCGTCCGGATGCAGCCCCACGGACGTGCACTGCACGACGAGGTCGGCGGTCGTGTCGGGCACGGTGACCGCCCGCCCGCCGAGCTCGGCGCACAGGCGCTCGGCGCGCTCCGGGGTGCGGTTCCAGACCATGACGTCCGCCGCGCCCGCGCGCAGCAGGGCGTACGCGGCCGCGCGGCCGGCCCCGCCGGCGCCGAGCACCAGCGCGGTGCGGCCCTCGGGCTGGTCGGGCGGCAGGGCGGCGAGCAGGCCGGCGACGTCGGTGTTGTCGGCCTCCAACCGCCCGTGCGCGAAGGTCAGGGTGTTCGCCGCGCCGACCGCGCGGGCCGTGTCCGACGCGTCGTCGGCCACCGCGAGGGCGGCCTCCTTGTGCGGGATGGTGACGTTGACGCCGGCGAACCCGGCGGCGGGCAGGGCGCGCACGGTCTCGGCGAAGCGGTCGGGCGGGACGGGCAGCCGCTGGTAGCGCCAGTCGTCGAGCCCGAGCGCGGCGAGCGCCGCGTTCTGCATGGCCGGCGAGCGGGAGTGGGCGATGGGCCAGCCGCAGACCCCGAGCCTCACGGGGCGTTGCCGCCGTTGTCGCTGCGGGCGGCGTTGTAGCGCTGCACGTCCCGGTTGAACTGCGCCTCCGTCCGGGAGAAGGCGTGGCCCTGGGTGCCGGGCTTGACGACGTAGTAGAGGTAGGACTTGTCCGACGGATGGGCGGCGGCCCGGATGCTCTTGAGACCGGGGTTGCCGATCGGGGTCGGCGGCAGGCCGCGACGCAGCCGGGTGTTGTACGGGCCGCGGCGGTCGAGCTCGGACTGGCGCAGCGGCCGGGACCAGTTGCCGTCGGCGTAGCGGATCGTCGCGTCGATGCCCAGCGGGATGCCCTGCTTGAGCCGGTTGTAGATGACCGCGGCGACGAGTGGGCGCTCGCGGTCCAGGCGCGTCTCCCGCTCGACCATGGACGCGATGATCAGCACGTCGTAGCGGCTCAGCCGGCCGCGCCGGGCCTGTCCGTAGCCGACCTTCCGGGTGGCCCCCGCGAAGGCATCGAGCTGCTTGGCGACGAGGTCGCCGGCCGTGGCACCGTTGACCAGGTCATACGTGGCGGGATAGAGGAAGCCCTCGACCCGCTTGCGGTCGCGTGGCAGCCCGAGCCGCCGGGCGCGCCGCAGCGCGGCCGGCGCGGCGGCCGCGGCCGCGTAGTCGCCGCCCACCTGGTCGTGCACGCGCGGGCGCAGCTCGGAGATCGACAGCCCCTCGGGCACGGTGACCTTGAAGGTCTTGAGCTTGACCGCCTTGGGACCCTTGCCGAGGGCGTCGAGGACGGTGCCGTAGCGCATGCCGCGCTGAAGGGTGTAGGCGCCGGCCACGAGGTTGTCGCGGCGGCCGGTGACCGTGGCGTTGATGGAGAAGAAGCGGCCGCTGTCGACGATCCCGCGGGCGGCGAGCAGGTCGCCGATCTGGCCGGCGTCGGCGCCCTGCGGGATGCGGACGCGCACGAGGCCGGTCGGGTCGCCATGGAAGGGCTGGAAGGTCCGGACGGCCAGCCAGGCGACGACGGCGAGCAGCAGGAGGACGACGCCGGCGAGCACGCGCCGGCCGGCCCGGGAGGCCTGGCGCGCGGCCGGGGGCAACGGGCGGCGCCGGCCGGGCGGGCGGTTGGCCAGCGGCGGGGCGGCACGGCGCTGCGGCGCGCGCGGGACGC
>JBBSPV010000060.1:0-17669 GCA_038258425.1 Solirubrobacterales bacterium
ATCATGGGCGTCTCCTCCGCGGCCTACGCGGCGGGCATGTTCCACCTCGCGACGCACGCGTTCTTCAAGGCGCTGCTGTTGCGGGGGCACGTGCCCTCCCGCGCCGGGGCACGTGCCCTCCCGCGCGGGGGCAACAGGCGGGGTATCGCCGAGAAACCGCCGCCGGCCCGCCTATTGCGCGCCGGTGGCCGCTCCGCGACTTCCGCCACGGTGCGACCACCACGGCGCGCCCACCTGTGACGATCCTGTGCCGCAACTCCTCGTTCGGGGCCGATCCGTCCTGGGCGGTTGGTAGACCGATGGGGTGCTGCACGAGCTGCGTGTCGAGAACCTCCTGCTGATCGAGCGGGCCGAGCTGGGGCTCGGACCGGGCCTCAACGTGCTCACGGGGGAGACCGGGGCCGGCAAGACCGTGCTCGCCCACGCGCTGGACCTGCTGCTCGGCGGGAAGCCGCGAGCGGGGATCGTGCGGCCGGGCGCCGCCGAGGCCTACGTGGAGGGCGTGTTCGACCTGCCCGCGCCGGTGCGTGAGCTCGTCGGCGATCGGGTGGCGCCCGACGCCGAGGAGGTCGTCCTCGCGCGGCGGGTGACCGCGGAGGGGCGCACGCGCGCCTACCTCGGCGGCCGGTCGGCGAGCGCGGCCGACCTGCGCGACGTCGGCGGCGCGCTGCTGTCCTTCTACGGCCAGCACGAGCACCGGCGGCTGACGCTCGCCTCCGCGCAGCTCGCGATCCTCGACGGCTTCTGTGACGCCGGCCACGCCGAGCGCCTGGCCGCCTATCGCGGCGCCTACGCGCGCGAGCGGGCGCTCGTGGCCGAGCAGGAGGCCCTGCGCGCCCGGGCCGGCGCGCGCGACCGCGAGCTCGACCTGCTCGAGTGGGAGCTCGCCGAGATCGACGAGGCCGGCGTCAGCGAGGCCGAGGAGGCGGAGCTGCTCGCCGAGCGCGAGCGCCTGCGCCACGCCGAGGGCCTGCGCGATGCGGTGGCGGCGGGCCTGGCCGGGCTCGACGGCGACGTCGAGGCGGGGGGCGCCGGGGCGGCGGCGATGCTCGCCGCGGCCGCTCGCGGGCTGGAGGCGCTCGTCGGCGTGGACGCCGAGCTCGACGGGCTCGGCACGCGGCTGTCGGCCCTCGCGGTGGAGGCCGACGACCTCGCGGGCGAACTGCGGCGCTACGGGGAAGGCGTCGAGGCCGCACCCGGGAGGCTGGACGCCGTGGAGGAGCGCCTGGCGCGGCTCGATCGCCTCAAGCGCAAGCACGGCGGCACCCTGGCGGAGGTGCTGGCCCACGCCGAGCGCTGCCGCGAGCGGCGCGACGCCCTGGCCGGAGCGGAGGAGGCGCTGGAGGCGGGCACCGCGGCGCTCGAGGCCGCCCGGGCGGCGTTGGCGACCGCCGGCGACGCGGTGCGAGTGGCGCGCGCCACCGCGGCCACCGGGCTGGCTCACGCGGTGCGCGAGCGGCTGGCCGACCTCGCCATGGACGGCGCGACGTTCGAGGCGCAGCTGCGCCCGCGCGACGGGTTCGGGCCGTCGGGCGGCGAGGACGTGGAGTTCCTCATCGCGCCGAACCCCGGGGTCCCGGCGGGGCCGCTGCGCGAGACGGCCTCGGGCGGCGAGCTCTCGCGGGTGATGCTCGCGCTCATGAGCGTCGCGGCCGACGGCGTCGCGGCCGACGGCGGGGCGGCCGGCGCGGCCGGCCCCGACGGATCCGCGGTGGCCAGGACCCTGGTCTTCGACGAGGTCGACGCGGGCATCGGCGGCCACACCGCGAGGGTCGTCGGCGATCGCCTGCGGGCGCTGGCCGCCGGCCGCCAGGTGCTCTGCATCACCCACCTGCCGCAGATCGCCTCGCTCGCGGACCGCCACTTCCGGATCGAGAAGGACACGGGCGGCACCACCGCCCGGACGACGGTCACCGCGCTGGGCCGGCCGGAGGTCGTCGGGGAGATCGTCCGCATGCTCGGCGCCGAGGCCTCCGACGTGGCGGCGCGCCGCCACGCCAAGGAGCTGCTGCGGGCCGCATGATGCTGCGCGAGCTCCCCGCAGATTGCGGCGGCTCTCCCGCCTGCCACGGTCGTGCCCGCCGGGGGCTCATCTAGGATGCCAAGGAGATCGATGCCCGACCCAAGCCCTCGCACCCGCTACGTCTTCATCACCGGCGGGGTGGTGTCCTCGCTCGGCAAGGGCATCGCGGCCGCCTCCATCGGCCGCCTGCTCGTGGCCCGCGGCCTCAAGGTCGCCCTGCAGAAGTTCGACCCCTACATCAACGTCGACCCGGGCACGATGTCGCCGTTCCAGCACGGGGAGGTCTTCGTCACGGAGGACGGCGCCGAGGCCGACCTCGACCTCGGCCACTACGAGCGCTTCACGGACGCGAACACGTCGCGCGGCTCCAACGTCACCGCCGGCGGGATCTACAACTCCGTCATCCGCAAGGAGCGCCGCGGCGACTACCTCGGCGGCACGGTGCAGGTGGTCCCACACATCACGGACGAGATCAAGCACCGCATCAAGCTCATCGGCCAGAGCCAGGACGTCGACGTCGTGATCACGGAGATCGGCGGCACGGTCGGCGACATCGAGTCGCTGCCCATGCTCGAGGCCATCCGCCAGTTCCCCGTCGACATGGGTCGCGACTCGTGCATGTTCGTGCACCTGACGCTCGTGCCCTACATCGGCCATGCGGGTGAGCTCAAGACCAAGCCCACGCAGCACTCCGTCAACGAGCTGCGCCGCATCGGCATCCAGCCCGACATGCTCATGTGCCGCTCCGAAGGCGGCCTGTCGCTGGAGATCCGCAAGAAGATCGCGCTCTTCGCCTCCCTGCCGGTCGAGTCGGTGATCTCCGCGCGCGACGTGGACAACATCTACAAGGTGCCGCTCGGCTTCCACGCCGAGGGCGTCGACGACACGATCCTCGACTTCTTCCGGATCGAGGCCCCCGAGCCGGACCTGTCGGAGTGGCAGCGCCTCGTGCGCTCCTCGTCGGACGCCGCGGCCCGGCCGCCCGTGCGCATCGCGCTCGTCGGCAAGTACGTCCAGCTCGAGGACGCCTACCTGTCCGTGGTCGAGGCGCTGCGCCACGCCGGCTTCGAGCACGGCTGCTCCATCGGCGTGGACTGGGTGGACTCCGAGACGCTCGACGACGCCGAGGTCCGGGCGCGGCTCGAGGAGGCCGACGGCATCCTCATCCCGGGCGGCTTCGGTGTCCGCGGGGTGGAGGGCAAGATCCGCGCCGCCCAGATCGCGCGCGACCTGCGCATCCCGTTCCTCGGCATCTGCCTCGGGATGCAGCTCGCCGTCGCGGACTTCGCCCGCCATGTGGTCGGCATGGACGGCGCGAACTCCACCGAGTTCGACCCGGAGACGCCGTTCCCGGTCATCGACCTCCTGCCGGAGCAGAAGGAGGTGGCCGACATGGGCGGCACCATGCGCCTGGGGGCCGACCCGATCAAGCTCCACGAGGGCACGCGGGCCCGCGAGATCTACGGCGAGGCGGTCATCTACGAGCGCCACCGCCACCGCTACGAGGTCAACAACTTCCTGCGCAAGCGCCTCGAGGCGGCCGGGTTGGTCGTGTCGGGCACGTCGCCCGACGAGCGGCTCGTGGAGATCATCGAGCTGCGCGACCACCCCTACTTCGTCGCCTCGCAGTACCACCCGGAGTTCAAGTCCCGTCCGCAGCGCCCGGCGCCGTTGTTCCGCGAGTTCGTGCGCGCCGCCCAGCTGCGCGAGGTCGAGCGCCGCGACGAGCGTGACGACCCCCGCGCGGTCGACGCGCTCGAGGTCGAGGCCGGCGAGCGCCGGGGCGAGGCCGCCGGCCGCTTCCCGCGCGAGTAGGCGCGAGCGTCCGTTGCGGCCGGCCTCCGAGGTCGAGAAGGCCCGGTTGGGGGAGACGTTCGCGGCGCTGTGCGCCATTCCGAGCCCCTTCGGGCACGAGCGGGCCTGCGCGAACCGGGTGCGCGCCGAGCTGGAGGCGCTCGGGCTCGAGGTGGACGAGGACGACGCCGCCGGCCCGGCCGGGGCCGCGTGCGGCAACCTGCTCGTCCGCTTGCCGTCGGTCCGCGCGGATCGCACCGTCCTGCTCTGCGGGCACCTGGACACGGTGGAGCCGGTGGCGCCGATCGAGCCCGTCGTCGTCGACGGGGGCTGGGAGAACGCCCACGCGGGCATCCTCGGCGCCGACAACAAGGCGGCGCTGGCCGTCATGCTCGAGGTCGCCCGCCGCGTGCGCGCGGAGACGGCGCCGGTCGGGCTCGAGCTCCTCTTCACCGTCTCGGAGGAGAACGCCCTCGCGGGCGCCAAGGCCTTCGACGTCTCCCGGCTCGAGGCCGGCTACGGCTACGTGTTCGACCACGCGACGCCGATCGGCGAGGTCGTCACCGCGAGCCCGACGTACTTCCGCGTCGGCGCGGAGTTCCTCGGGGCGGCCGCGCACGCGGGTCTCCGGCCCGAGGACGGCCGCAGCGCGATCCTCGCCGCCGCGCACGCCGTCGGGCGCATGCCCCACGGCCGCCTCGACGCCGAGACGACCGCCAACGTCGGCCACGTGCATGCCGGCGCCCCGTCCGCCACCAACGTCGTCCCGGACCGCTGCACGCTGCTGGCCGAGGCGCGCTCGGTCGACCCGGACAAGGTCGAGCGGGTGGTCGCCGACATGGTCGACGCGCTCCACGACGGCGCGGCGTTCGCCGAATGCGACGTCGACGTGACGGTCGAGCGGCTGTTCACCGGCTACCGCTTCAAGCCGTCCGAGCCCGCGCTGGAGACCGCCGAGCGCGCGCTGCGCGCCTGCGGCTACCAGCCGGAGCGGATCGTCACCGGCGGCGGCGCCGACGCCAACGCCTTCGTGGCCGACGGCTTCACCTGCGTCTGCCTCGCCAACGGCACCGAGCGCAACCACCAGCCGGACGAGCGCGTCTCGGTCGCCGCGCTCGAGGGCATGCTCGACGTCGCCCTCGCGCTGCTCGACGCCGCGGCCGAGGGCCCGGCCTGACCGCCGGAGCGCCCGGGTCAGGGTGGCTGGCATCATGCCCCGCCCATGAGCGCCAGCTTCGAACGCCTCGCCTCCGAATCCCTCTACGACGGCAAGATCTTCCAGGTCCGCCGCGAGCGCTTCCGCTACGAGGACGGCACGGAGGCCGACCGCGAGATCGTCCGCCACGCTGGCGCGGTCGGCGTCGTCTGCCACGACGACGAGCAGCTCTTCCTCGTCCGCCAGCCGCGCGAGGCGCTCGGCGTCCCCGACCTGCTCGAGCTGCCGGCCGGGAAGTTCGACGCGCCGGGCGAGGCGGTGGTGGACACGGCCAAGCGCGAGCTGGCCGAGGAGATCGGCAAGGCCGCCGAGCACTGGGAGCACCTCAAGACGTACTGGAGCTCGGCCGGCTTCACCGACGAGCAGGTGCACGTGTACCTCGCGACGGGCCTGCGCGACGTCGACCGGCCGGCGGTCGACGAGGACGAGCGCATCGACCTCGTCACCTGGCCCCTGGAGGACCTCGATGGGCTGCTGGACGCCGTGGAGGACGCCAAGACGCTCGTCGGGCTGGGGGAGCTGCGCCGCCGGCGGACCGGCTGACGCGCTACAGCGACGCGGGCGGGACGGGGATCCCGGCGGGCAGGCGCACCGCGCGACCTCCGCGCTGGGCGCTCGGGGGGACGACGTAGATCCGCTCGCCGTCGCGCACTTCGCCACCCACGCCGGCCTGCGGCGGCGGCGGCCGGTAGACGTCGACGTGGCGGCCGAGGATGGCGCCGCCCACGTCGGCGGCCCGCATCCACCCGCCCTGGGTCCGGTAGGCGGGTAGGTAGACCAGCGAGCCCAGCGGGATCAGGCGCGGGTCCACGGCGACGCTGCGGTAGAAGCGCAGCGGCCGCGAGGGCCCCGGCGCGAACGTGATGCCGGCCGGCGGCGTGTAGCGGCGCCCGACGCCGGCGGCCCAGCCGCGCGGGGTCAGCGGGAAGGTGACCCGCCGGCGGGCGGTCCGCCACAGCCCGCTGGAGCGCCAGAACGGCGAGCCCGCGCTCCAGCCGCGCCGGCCGGGACGGGTCGCCCGGCCGCGCTCGTTGACCCAGCCGCCCCGGCCGACGGCGTCGATGTGGTACCGGGCGCCGTCGAGTCCGATCCCGTCGCCCTCCATGGCCACGCCCGAGGCGCCGTAGAGCCAATCGACGCGGTGCTTGCCGAGCAGTCCGGCAGCGGATACCTTGCGGCCCTTGAACCAGCGCTCTGGTACCGGGTAGTACTCCGTGATCCGGACTCGCCGGAGCCAGTGCGCCGCGCTGAGGGGACCCGACGTGCGCGCGGCGGGCGTCGCGCCGCGGCCCGCCGCGCCGGCCGGGACCGCGGTGGCCACGGCAGGCAGCGAGACCGCGGTGACCGACGCCACGGCGGCAAGGGCGCTGAGCAGGCGAGCGAGCACGAGCGCCACGACGGTAGCGAAGCTGCTGGCCGTCGTCGCCGTCCTCTGCGCGGTGGCGATCGACGCGCCGGGCGCCCAGGGCCGGGGGACGGTGCCGCTCGGCTCGCACGCCGACGCGGCCGGAGACGCCCCGCTCGACCTGACCTCGGTCGCCCTGCGCCAGACCGGCCCGGACCTCGTCCTGCGGGTGCGCACGGCCCGGCGGCTCGACCTCTCGCGCCCCAAGGGCGCCCGCGTATGCCTGCTCTTCGGCAAGCGCCGACTCGGCTCGCAGCTGTGCCTGCGGCGCGCCGGGAACCGCTTCGCGGGCGCGGTGTCGCGGATCCCGCGCGACGGCGGCCCCCGGCCGCGCCGGCGCGGGGCCCCGGTCACCGTCGACCGCCCCTCGCGAACGTCGGTCCGGCTGACCGTCGACCCGGCCGTCCTCGGCCTGCGCCGCGGCCGCTTCCGCTGGGCCGTCCAGACGCGCAAGCCCGCCGGCTGCGTCCCGGCTCCACCGGCCCCACCGGCCCCACCGGCGCCGCCCGCGCCCGGCGCCCCGTCCGCGCCCGGCGTCCCGTCCGCGCCCGGCGCCCCGCCCGCGCCGCCCGCCCCGCCGCCGCCGGGCTGCCAGGACCTCGCCCCGGACTCGGGGAGCTA
Source organism: Solirubrobacterales bacterium (assembly GCA_038258425.1). Taxonomy (GTDB): domain Bacteria; phylum Actinomycetota; class Thermoleophilia; order Solirubrobacterales; family Solirubrobacteraceae; genus DATLGB01. The sequence goes on from JBBSPV010000060.1 coordinate 7,060, forward strand.
CGGGGGCCGGATCTTCCTGGCGCACGCCACGGGCTGCGTGCCCGCCGGCGCCTCACTGCGGACGCACGGCAGCCGCGCCCGCAAGGAGGTCGCGCTGACCTTCGACGACGGACCCTGGCTCCGGACGCCGCAGTTCCTGCGGACGCTCGAGCGCCTGCACGTCCCCGCGACGTTCTTCATGATCGGCCAGCAGGTCTCGGGCCGGGCGGCGCTGCTGCGGCGCATGATCGCGGGCGGCTACCTGCTCGCCGGCCACTCGTTCAACCACGCGAACCTCGGGGGCGGCGGCCCCGGAGCGTCCTCGCAGATCCGTCGCACCGCGGCGGCGATCCGGCGCGCCTCAGGTTTCACCCCCTGCCTGTTCCGGCCCCCCGGCGGTGCCCTCGGCAGCGACCTGGTGGCCCGGGCTCGCGCGCTCGGCGAGCTCACCGTCACGTGGGACGTCGATCCCCGCGACTGGAGTACCCCGGGCACGGGGGCGATCGTCGGCCGAGTGCTCTCCCATGCGCACCGGGGGTCGATCGTGCTCATGCACGACGGCGGCGGCCCGCGCGGGCAGACGCTCGCCGCGGTCCCGACCATCGTGCGGTCCCTGCGCGCCCGTGGGCTGAAGCTCGTGACCGTCGCCGAGCTGCTCGGCCTCAAGGCGCGCTACACGCTGGTCCGCTGAGCCGCGGCCGGCGCGCCCGCTGAACGGGCGGTTGCACCGGGCAGGTCAGCGGCCGGTCGGGCCCGAACCAGGCCGGCATGGCGGTCACCGCACCCGACCGGCTCGAGGCCCACGTCCTCGACTTCCTCGCCTACCTCGAGTTCGAGCGCGGGCTGTCGCGCAACACGCTCGAGGCCTACCGGTCGGACCTGCTGCAGTACGGCGTCTGGCTCGACGCCCACGGGCTCGAGCCGGTCGCGGTGGGCCACGCCGAGCTCGCCGCCTTCCTGTCCGAGCTCGCGGAGGGCGACGCGGAGGCCGAGCGCGCCCCCGCAGCCCCGGCGACGCTGCAGCGCAAGGTCGCCTGCCTGCGCTCCTTCCACCGCCACCTGCGGCGCGAGGGCCTGATCACCGAGGACCCGACCGCGCATATCCGCGCGCCGCGCCAGGGCCGGCGGCTCCCCAAGGTCCTCTCCCGCGAGGAGGTCATCAAGCTGCTCGGCCAGCCGGCCGGCACCGACCCCGCCGCGCTGCGCGATCGGGCGCTGCTCGAGCTCATGTACGCCTGCGGGCTGCGGGCGTCGGAGGCCGTCGATCTCGACGTGGGCGACCTCGACCTCGAGACCGGCGTGCTGCGCGCCCGCGGCAAGGGCGCCAAGGAGCGCATCGTCCCCGTCGGGTCCGTGGCGGTGCGAGCGGTGGCGCTCTACCTGCAGCGCGGCCGCCCGGCCCTGGTCGGCCTTCAGCGCGAGCCGCGGCTGTTCGTCAACCACCGCGGCGCCGGGCTCACGCGCCAAGGGCTGTACAAGATCGTGCAGCGCCACGCCCGCACCGCCGGGCTCGAGGCGAAGATGAGCCCGCACACCCTGCGCCACAGCTTCGCGACGCACCTGCTGGCGGGCGGCTGCGACCTGCGCGCCGTCCAGGAGATGCTCGGCCACGCCGACATCGCCACGACCCAGCTCTACACGCACCTCTCGACGGAGCGGCTGCGCGACGTGTACTTCGGCGCGCATCCGCGGGCGCAGTTGCGCTGACGGCGCCGGCCCCGCGGCTACGGTGACGGCGTGCGCCGCCCCGCCGTCCTCCTGCTGCTCGCCGCCGGCCTCGCCGGCTGCGGCAACGCCCGCACCCAGCCGCCCGACGTCGCCACGCCGCGCGCGCCCGCCGGGAAGCGGACCGTGCGGCTCGCGCCGGCCGGCATCGCGTTCGTCGCGCCGCGCAACTGGGCGCCGCTGGCGCCGGAGACGCCGCAGGTGGGCGGGATCCAGTCCGGGACCGCGACGCTGGCGATCTGGCGTTATCCGCGCTCCGAGCCGCTGCCGGCGGGACGCGCCGAGCTGCGCCAGGCCCGGCGCCGCCTCGTGGCCGAGGTCCGCCGGCGCGGGCCCCAGGTGCAGATCCGCTCCTCGCGCATCACACAGCGGGCGGGCGCCCCGGCCGTCGAGCTGGTCGCTCGCCAGCCCGTCGCGGGCGTCCAGCGCGACGTGCGCTCGTCGCACCTGTTCGCCCGTGGCGCGGAGGTCGTGGTGGACGCCTACGCGCCGCCGGCGCAGTTCCGGCGCGTCGACACCACGGTGTTCGAGCCGCTCCTGCGCTCGCTGCGGCTCTCCAGGCCGCGCGCCTGAGCACCCGTATCCTCGAGGGGTGCCCGAGCTCCCCGAGGTAGAGACGATCCGGCGCCACCTGGCGCCGCACGTCGAGGGCCGCACGCTCGAGCGCCTCGAGGTGCTCGACCCGCGCTGGTCGCGGCCCCTGGCGCCGCGAGAGCTCGCCGCCGCGGTCGACGGACGCCGGGTGCGACGCCTCGGGCGCCGGGGCAAGTACCTCGTCCTCGAGCTGCAGGCCGACGTGTTCCTGCTCATGCACCTGCGCATGACCGGGACGCTGCTGCTCGACCCGGCCGAGACGTCCAGGCACACGCGCGTGGCCTTCGACCTCGGCGACGTCGGCCTGCGCTTCGTCGACCCGCGCCGCTTCGGGACGGGCGAGCTCGCGCTCGGCGAGGACGCCTTGCAGGCGTTCTTCGCCGCCCGGCTCGGCGTGGAGCCGCTCGATCCCGCGGCCTTCACCGCCGCTCATCTGCGCGGCCTGACGCGCCGCAGCCGCGCCCCGATCAAGGCCTTCCTGCTCGACCAGCGCAAGGTCGCCGGGGTGGGCAACATCTACGCCGACGAGGCGCTCTTCATGGCCGGGATCCATCCGCTGCGGCCCGCGGACCGCCTGCGCGCGGCGCAGGTGGAGCGGTTGCGCGACGCCGTGGTGGCCGCGCTGGAGGCCGGCATCGCGGCCAAGGGCGCCACGATCGACGACTTCCGCGACCCCGACGGGGTCCAGGGGTCCTTCCAGGATCGGTTCCTCGTGCACCTCCGCGCGGGCGAGCCGTGCGTGGACTGCGGCACGACGGTGGTCAAGCTCCGGGCCGCAGGGCGCGGCACCTACGTCTGCCCGCGGTGTCAGCCCGTTCCGCGGCGGGCGCGCCGACGGGCGGTCAGGCCGCCTCGGCGAGCAGCCGCTTGAGCGTTCCGTCGCGGTCTGCGCGCACGAGCTCCTGGAAGCCGCCGACGAGCCGGCCGTCGATGATGACCTGGGGGAACGTCATCATCCCGGTCTTGCACGCGAGCTCCGACCGCCCGTCCGGGTCCTTGGCGAGGTCGATGACCTCGTACGGCACGCCGCGCTTGTCCAGCAGCGCCTTCGCGTTGCGGCAGAAGGGACAGGGATCGGTGGAGTACATCTCGACGCGCGCCATTACTTCACAAAGGATAGCGTGCCCGGCTCGCTGAAGACCGAAGCGATCGTGCTGCGCTCGATCCGCTACGGCGAGGCGGATCGCATCCTGCATCTCTACACGCCGCACCGCGGCCGCCTGAGCGCCATCGCCAAGGGCGTGCGCAAGGCCAGGTCGCGCTTCGGCGGACGGCTCGAGCCGTTCTTCCGGCTCGACATGGTCCTGCACGAGGGCCGCTCCGACCTGCTCACCGTCACCGCCGCGAGCACCCTCGAGGGCCACGCGCGCCTGCGTGAGCACGCCGGGACGCTCGACGTCGCCGCCCGCAGCTGCGACGCGGTCGGCCGGCTGTTCGCCACGGACGACCCGCATCCGGGCGTCTACCACCTGCTCGCCAACGAGCTCGCCCTGCTCGACGCGCACCCGGCCCGGGCCACGCGCGCCAACGCGCTCGCCTTCCGCCTCAAGCTCCTGCTGGCGGCGGGGGTCGCCCCGCAGCTTTCGGCCTGCGCGGCCTGCGGTGAGCCCGAGCACCTGTCCGGCTTCTCCGGCGCGGCGGGCGGCGTCACCTGCCCGGCGTGCGAGGCTGGCGCCTTCCGGCTCGACGAGCCCGCGCACGCGTTCCTCGTCGCCGCGCTCGGCCGGCCTCTGGCCGAGACGCCGGACGCGCCGGCCGCCGCGCTCGGGCAGGCCGACCGCGCCGTGCGCGAGACCGCCGAGCATCACGCCGGCGTCCGCCTGGGGGCGCTGCAGTAGCCGGCGGGGGAGGGTCTGGGCCGGCTGCGAGAATGGGCGTGTCATGACCGTCGCCGCTGCCGGAACCGTCGCCTCCGCCTTCGCCGCCCGCGTGCAGGCGCTGGAGCACGACACCCTGTCCCCGCTCGCCGCCCGCTCCTATCCGGCGGTGCGGGCCCGGCCGCTCGAGCCCTGCGAGCTGCGCACGCCGTTCCAACGCGACCGCGACCGCATCGTGCACTCGCGCGCCTTCCGCCGTCTCAAGCACAAGACCCAGGTCTTCGTGGCGCCGGAGGGCGACCACTACCGCACCCGGCTGACGCACACGCTCGAGGCCACGCAGATCTCGCGCACCGTCGCCCGGGCCCTGCGGCTCAACGAGGACCTCGCCGAGGCCATCGGGATGGGCCACGACCTCGGGCACCCGCCGTTCGGCCACCTCGGGGAGGACGTCCTCGACCGCTGCCGGCGCGAGCGCTCCGGCCGCGGCTTCCGCCACAACGAGCACTCGCTGCGCGTGGTCGACGTGCTCGAGGACCTCAACCTCACCGAGCCCGTGCGCGACGGCATCCTGCGCCACTCGAGCGGCGCGGGCGAGCCGGCGACGCTCGAGGGCAAGATCGTCCGCCTCGTGGACCGGATCGCCTACATCAACCACGACATCGACGACGCCCTGCGGGCGGGCCTGCTGGCTCCGCCTGACCTGCCGGCGCGCGAGATCGACGTCCTCGGGCGCACGGGGTCGGCGCGCATCGACACCCTCGTGCACGACCTGGTCGAGCACTCCGAGGTCGCCGGCGACATCGTCCAGGGCGACGAGATCGGCGCCGCCATGCTGCGGCTGCGGACCTTCATGTTCGACCGGGTCTACCTCGCGGAGGCCGCCCAGCAGGAGCGTGTCCGCATCGAGCGCGTGCTGCGCGGCCTGTTCGAGTGGTTCTGCGCGCATCCGGAGGAGCTCCCGGCCGATGGGCCGGCCGGCGTGTCGCCCGAGGCGCGCGTGGTCGACTACGTGGCCGGGATGACCGACCGGTTCGCGATCCGGGCGTGGACGGAGCGCGCGGTGCCGCGGGAGCTCCCGTAGGGCCGGCCGCGGATGGCGCGCTACACCGACGACTCGCGCGAGCGGGTGCGCGACGCGATCGACTTCGTCGAGGTCGTGGGCGCGCGCACCGAGCTGCGCAAGGCCGGCGTGCGGCGCTACGTCGGCCTCTGCCCGTTCCACGACGAGAAGTCGCCGTCGTTCGGCATCGATCCGGTCGAGAAGCTCTACCACTGCTTCGGCTGCGGGGTCGGCGGCGACGCGTTCAAGTTCGTCATGGAGACGGAGGGCGTCGGGTTCGGCGAGGCGCTCGAGCTGCTCGCCGACCGCGCCAACGTCACCCTGGAGCGCACGGAGGAGGACCCGCGGGCCTCCGAGCGCCGTGACCGGCGCGACCGGCTGCACGCGCTGCTGGAGCGGACCACCGCGTACTACGTGCGGCGGCTGTGGGAGTCGCCCGACGCCGAGCCCGCCCGGGCCTACCTGCGCGAGCGCGGGCTTCAGGAGCCGGCCTTGCGCGAGTTCCGCGTCGGCTACGCCCCGGACGCCTGGGACCGGGTCATCGCCGGCTCCACCCGGGCCGGCTACGCCGTCGACGAGCTCCTGGCCGCCGGCCTCGCCCAGCGCTCGCGCGGCGGCTCGGGGCTGATCGACCGCTTCCGCGGCCGGCTGATGTTCCCCTGGGCGGACGCCCGCGGGCGGGTGCTCGGCTTCGGGGCGCGTGCCCTGGCCGCCGACGACCTGCCGAAGTACCTGAACTCCGCCGAGGGCGAGGTCTTCCACAAGGGCCGGCAGGTCTACGGGGCCGACCTCGCGCGGGCGGGGGCGGCGCGGGCGGGGGCCATCGTGCTCGTCGAGGGCTACACGGACGTCATCGCCCTGCACCAGGCGGGGCTGCGGCACGCGGTGGGGTCCATGGGCACGGCGGTGACCGTCGAGCAGGCGGGCGAGCTCGCGAAGCTCGCCCCGACCGTCCTGCTCTGCCTCGACGCCGACGCCGCGGGCCGGACGGCGATGCGCAAGGCGGCGGACGCACTGGGACGGGTCGACCGGCGCCTCGAGCTGCGCGTGGTCGCCCTGCCCACGGGCAGCGACCCCGCCGACGTCGTCGGCCGCGACGGCGCCGCGGCCATGGCCGCCCTGCTCGACGCCGCGGTGCCGTTCGCGCGCTGGCAGGTCGACCAGGCGCTCGCGGAGGGGAACCTCGACTCGGCGGAGGGTCGCGACCGCGTGCTGTCCGAGGCCGGCGCCGTCCTGCGCGAGCTGCCGGCCAGCGTGCTGCGCGAGGAGCTCGTCCGGCTCGTCGCCGGCCGCCTCGGGCTCTCGGAAGGGCTGGCCGCGTCGGCGCTGTCCGGCGGCGGCCGGCGCGTGTCCGGGACCGGTGGCCGGGGGGACGGGAGCGGAGGTGCCGACGGCGAGGCCGGGCGCTCGGCGCGCCGAGCGCTCGACCGTCGCGAGGAGGCCGAGCACGCCTTCCTGGCCATGTGCGTCGCCCTGCCGGCTCTCGGCGCACGCCGGCTCGCCGGGCCCGAGGTGTCCGGGCTGCTGTCCTCGGAGCTCACGCGGCGCGCCGCCGGGCACCTCCGTGCCCACGCCGACGCGCCGTCGGCCGGCCTGCCGCCCGACGACGACGCCCTCGCCGGCCTCGTGGCGGAGCTCGTCGTCCGCGCGGGCGGCCTCACCAACCCCGAGCCGAGCGACCTCGACCGCGCGGCGCTCATGCTCGATCTCGCCCGGCTGGACCGCGGGATCGCCACCGCCCGGGCGTCCCAGACCCCGGTCTCGGACCTCGCCGCCGAGCGCCAGCGGGTGCTCGGCGAGCTGCGCCGGCTGACGCGCTGAGGGCTACACTGGCGCCGCCGCCGTCCCCGGACACAATTGTGTCAGTAATGCGGTCCCCGGTGATGTAATGGCAACATACTTGACTGTTAATCAAGGTTTGGTGGTTCGAGTCCACCCCGGGGAGTTTCAGTTACAGTGAAGTCGGACCCGGTCGGGTTTGCTGCTCGAGGCGCGTGAAGCCGGCTTCGACCTCGGCGTGGCACCTTGCGCAGAGCAACACGCACTTGGCGGCCTCCGCGCGGACCTCGTTCCAAGACCGCGTGACGCCACGCAGCGAGAGGTGGAAGCGCTTCTGCTCTGGATCGAGGTGGTGAAACTGAAGCGCAGCTTCACATCGATCGTAGCCGCACACCACGCACCCACCACCCGCCTCGGCGATCAGCGCTCGCTTGATCCGGCGTCGATGCTCGGCGACCTGGGCGGCGCGGCAGCGAGTGCACCGGTAGCTGCCGCGGCCCTCGAGGACGTGCTGGGCCGAGCCGTGGTGGCGGCAGTGCAACGGTGCTATCCGGAGCCCTGAGGCGAGCGCTCTTTCCGCGGCACGGCGGTTGCGGGCGGCTCGTGTACTGAGCCCGTGACGACGTAGTGCGCGCCTGATGACGTCCGGTGTCCGGTTGAGGCGCCGGGCGATGGCCGGAACGGACAGGCCCTCCGAGACGAGCTCGGTCAAGGCTTCGGGATCGACGCCGGGGTGCGAGCCGAATCGCTCGGCGCCGTTCGCCGCGAGGCCATGGCGCTTGAGGTGATAGCTGACTGTCGAGGGGCTGCGTCCGACCCGTCGAGCGATGGCCTCGAGTGAAAGCCCCTCCCCGAGGAGCTCGATCAGCAGCGATCGGTCCATGGGCGAACACTAGTTCGCTCGCCGGACAACATCACCCGCCCACGCCTCGAGGGCCTCGCTCGCGCCCGTGGCGCCATCGTGTGCGGCCGACCAGCGCGCCGCCGCCCGGGCGTTGGCGCGCAGGTCCGGCTCCGCGAGCGCGCGATGCACCGCGAGGCGCACGGCGGCCGGGGTGAGCCAGCGGCGGGGCAGGCGGACGCCGACGCGCGCCCAGTCCGCGCGCGCGGCGTTCTCGAACTGGTCGCCGGCGGCGGGGCAGACGACGACGGCGCAGCCCTCCGTCAGCGCCCGCACGAGCGTCCCGTGGCCACCGTGCACGACCGCCACGTCGCAGGCCGGCATCGTCCGCGCGTACGAGAGCCAGGGGACGAGCACGGCGTTGGCGGGCAGGGCGTAGCCACCGAGCCAGGGCGGCTTCCGGCCGTTGTACGTCGCGATCAGCCGCACGGGCTCGTCGCGCAGGCCGTCGAGCGCCGCGCGCAGCAGCCGGTGGTCGGCGTCGTGGGCGGTGGACGGCGCGACGAGCACGACGGGGTGCGCGGCGTCGCCGGGGGGTGGACCCACGCGCTCGCCCGGCGGCTCCCACAGCAGGGGGCCGGTGACCCGCATCCACGCCGGCCACGCGCGGGGGTACTCGAGCTGCGGGAGCGTCGCGACGAGGGTCAGGGCGCGTGAGAGGGCGGTGTGCAGGCCGGGTCGCGGCGGCAGGTCGAGCCGGGCGCGGGCGTCGTTGTAGTCGCGGCGCCCGAGCTCGAGGCCCCGGCGCACGAGCGGGTCCCACGCGCGCCACAGCCGGGCACCGGCCCGCGTGCGGGGGCGCCGCGCGCCGAGCGCGTACGGCGGCAGCCCGGGCGCGGGCCACGGACTCACGTGGGGCACGAGCGACGCCACCGGCACGCCGCAGCGCTCGGCGGCGAGCGCCGGGGCGAGGGTGATGATGTCGGCCACGCAGAGGTCGGGCGCGAACGCCCGGATGGCCGGCACGGTGTCGTGGGCGGCGGTCACGGCGGCGGCGTAGGGCCTGACGGGCCGGTCGGCGGTCGGGAACACCTGGTACTCCGGGGCGGCGAGGAACGTCAGTCCCGCGCCCGTGGCGTCGGCCTCCCAGCGGCGCCAGGTCTGCAGGGCGACGGCGTGCCCGCGCTCCGCGAGCCGCGCGCCGAGGGCGAGCATCGGGAACGCGTGACCGGGATCGCCGAAGGCGCCGAGCAGGACGCGCATCAGCCGCCGGCGGCCCGCCTCAAGCGGCGAGCGCGGCGAGCGTCCGCAGCTGCGCCATCCGGTCCTCGGGCGTCCAGGCCATGGGCGAGCACAGCAGCGTCGTGACGCCCGCGTCGCGGTAGGCGGCCAGGCGGTCGCGGACGCGGTCCGCCGGGCCGCACAGGGCGACCGCGTCGATGAGCTCGGGCGGCAGCGCGGCCATCGCGTCCTCCTTGCGTCCCTCGAGGTAGAGGTCCTGCACCTCGCGGGCGGCGTCGGCGAAGCCGTAGGCCTCGACGAGCGACTTGTAGAAGTTCTGCTTGCGCGACCCCATGCCGCCGACGTAGAGCGCGACGTAGCCGCGCATCGCGTCGCGCGCGGCGTCGAGGTCGTCGTCGATGCGGACGGTGACGGTCGGCGCGAGCTCGAAGCCGTCCGGGCGCCCGCCGGCGCGCGCCCATCCGGCTTCGAGCGAGGGTCGGAACTCATCCATGTGCTCCGGGGCGACGAGCACGGGCAGCCAGCCGTCGCAGATCTCGGCCGCCAGCTCGGTGTTGCGCGGCCCGATCGCCGCGAGGACGATCGGCAGCCGCTCCTGCAGGGGCGCGATGGTGAGCTTGAGGGCCTTGCCCGGCCCGTCGGGCAGCGGCAGGGTCAGGGTGTCGCCGTCGTAGGCCAGGCGCTCGCGGCGCAGGGCCATCCGCACGACGGCGACGTAGTCGCGCGTCCGCGCCAGCTGACGGGCGAACCGCACCCCGTGCCAGCCCTCGGAGACCTGGGGTCCGCTCGTGCCGAGGCCGAGCGTGAAGCGCCCGCCCGACAGGTGGTCGAGCGTCGCGGCCGTCATGGCGGTCATCGCGGCCGACCGGCCGGGGATCTGCATGATCCCGGCGCCGAGCCGGATGGTCGACGTCCGCGCGGCCAGCCAGGCGAGCACCGTCGCCGCGTCCGAGCCGTAGGCCTCGGCGGCCCAGACGGAGTCGAAGCCGAGTCGCTCGGCCTCCAGTACGGCCGAGAGCTGCTCCTCCGTCGAGGGGCCCAGGCCCCAGTACCCGAGCGCGAGGCCGAGCTTCACGGGGGCGGCTGCAAGGTGGCGGTCACGTCGGTCGGCGGGGGCGCGCGAGGAGTACGGTGAGCGCCGATGCGCCCCGCGCGTGACGCTACCACCGACCTCCGCCACGCCATCGACTCCCTGCCGGTGCGCACGCGCGGGGCGATGCTCGACGGGATCCGCGCGCACCCGATCGTCGTCGGCGCCTACACGGACTCCGACGGCGGCATCTGCCCGATGCTGGCCGCCCACCGCCACGGCGGCCGCACGACCCTGCTCGCCTTCGCGCGGGCCTGGGACCGCTACTCGGGGACGGGCCGGGTCCGCCGCGCGACCCGGCGGGAGCTGCGCACGCTCGAGGCCCACCTCGAGGCCTCGCTGCTCGCCGACGACGACTGCGACCTGGCAGCCGCCATCGCCGACCACGACGCGCTGCGGCGCCGCACCGTGGTCGCGCCCGAGCCCGACCTCCGACGCACCTACCCGCTGCTCGCCGCCCGCCGGCTGCGCCCGCGCCGC
>JBBSPV010000061.1:0-17289 GCA_038258425.1 Solirubrobacterales bacterium
CGCCGGCCTCCTCGCCCTCGGCCTCGGCGCGCTCGCCCCGGCCGCCGCGGCGGCGCCCCCGGCGAGCCCGACGGGCCGGGTCGCCGCGGCGGGCGAGGTCGCGCCCGGCGCCCGCCTCCGGGCCACGGTCTCCGGCCTCGTCGCGCCGGCGCGCCTGCAGGTCCGCGAGGCCGGCCGCTGGCGCTCGCGGGCGCGGCCGCTGCCCGGGAAGGGGGTCCGTGTCCTGCGAGCCCCCGACCGCCCCCGGCGTTGGGCGGTGCGCGGCCTCGGCGCCGACGGGGCGGTGACCCCGGCGCGCCGGGTGCGCGTGCGCTACCTGCGGCTCGCGGCCGTCGGCGACGTCAACCTCGGCGACGGTCCCGGTGCGCAACTCGGCCTGCGCGGCCCCGCCTTCCCGTGGACGAGCGTCGGCGGCGTCCTGCGGCGCGCCGACCTCGCGTTCGCGAACCTCGAGTGCGCGGTGAGCCGGCGCGGCCGCCCCGTCCCGAAGACCTACACGTTCCGGGGCTCGCCGACCTCGCTGAGCGCCATGGCCAGGCGGGGCGGCATCGACGTCGTCGACCTCGCCAACAACCACAGCCTCGACTACGGCCGCGCCGCCTTCCGCGACGAGCTGCGGTCGCTGCGCGGCCGCGGGCTCGTCGGCGTCGGCGGCGGTCGCGACGCGGCGGCCGCCTACCGCCCCCGGATCGTGCGCCGGCTCGGCCTGCGGGTCGCCTTCGTCGCCTTCTCCGTCATCCTCCCCTACGACTTCCGGGCCGCCGGCTCGCGCTCGGGCACGGCGTGGGGCGATCCGCACGCAGTCCGTCGTGCCGTTCGCCGCGCCGGGCGGAACTCCGACGTCGTCGTCGCGGCCTTCCACTGGGGCATCGAGCGCCACACGCGCGAGAGCGCCGAGCAGCGGGCGCTGGCCGGGGTCGCGCTGCGCGCGGGCGCCGACGCCGTGATCGGCGCGCACCCGCACGTCTTGCAGCCCATCCGGCGGCCGGCGGGCCACGTCGTGGCCTACAGCCTCGGCAACTTCGTCTTCTCCGCCGGCAGCCCCGGCACCCAGCGCACGGGGATCCTCGAGACCGACCTCGCCGCCCACCGCGTCGCCGCGAGCCGGCTGCGCCGCGCCACCATCGTCAACACCCGGCCGGTCCTCGCGCGCTGAGGCCAGGCGCCGGTCGCGCGCGCTGGCCTGTCACCCTGGCGCGCGATGCCGCTCGACGTCGCGCTCCTCGGCTGCAGCCATCCCCACGTGCCCGACCTGCTCGGCGTGGTCGCCGCGGAGCCGAGCCTGCGCCTGGCCGCCGCCTGGGACGCCGACCCCTCGGCCGTGCCCATGGCCATCGACGGCGCCGCGGTGCCGCGGGCCGAGACCGCGGTCCGGCGCGCGGACGTCGTCGTCGTCTGCGCGCCCACCGACCAGCGGCCGGCGCCGTGCCTCGAGGCGGCGCGGGCGGGCCGGCCGCTGCTCACCGAGCCGCCCGTGGCCCGCACGGCGGCCGAGGCGCGCGTCGTCGGGCGCGAGGTCCAGCGCACCCGGACGCCGGCGGTGGCCACGCTGTTCCTGCGCGAGCTGCCCGCGCTGGGCCGGCTCGCCGGCCTGCTGCGCGAGCGCGTCCTCGGGCGCGTGGCGAGCGTCTCGGCGACCTTCGCCCATCCGGGCGCCACGGACGACGCCTTCGACGGGCCGGCCGCGTGGATGCGCGACCAGGACCGGGCGGGCGTCGGCGGCTTCGGCGACCGTGCCCTGCACCTGCTCGACCTGCTCGGCGTGCTCTCCGGCGGGGAGCCGCCCCGGCTGGCCGCGGTCACGCTGGACCGCCCGGCGGGGTCGCGCGGCGACATCGGCGGCGCCGGTGTCGGCACCTGGATGGGCACGCCGCTGTCCGTGCGGGCGGGCTGGGCCGCGCGTCCCGGCGGCCTGGAGCTCCTCGTGGCCGGCTCGGCCGGCACGGCGACGCTGCGGGGCGGCACGCTCGAGCTCGCGCGCGACGGCGGCGAGCCCGAGCGCTGGATCGGCGCGCCGCCGCACCCAGGCGAGGCCCTGCGGGCCTTCGCGGCCCGGGTCGCCGCCCGCCGGCTGCCCGCGGACGGCCTGTTGGGGGCCGTACGGGCCCAGGAGCGCCTCGAGGCCGCCCTGCTCGTCGGCTGAGGCCGTCGCGCGGGGCCCGGGTACGCTGCCGCCGATGGCGCTGCCGCTGGAGCACTGGCAGGTCGGTCCGGCCAACCGCTGGAGCTACCAGCACGTCGATCAGCTGGTCCCGACGGTGGCCGTGTCGCGGGCCGCGGGGGAGCCGTCAGCGCTCGCGGAGCGGCCCGTCTCGCTCGACGGGCTCCCGCCGTCCGCGGCCGCGAGCGTCGCCGCGCTCCTCGAACGCGGCTGGGTGGACGGGCTCGCAGTCGTCCGCGACGGGGCGCTCGTGCTCGAGCGCTACTGCAACGGCATGACCGCGCGGACCCTGCACCTGTCGCAGTCCGTGGGCAAGTCGGTGCTCGGCCTGCTCGTCGGCGTCCTCGTCGACACTGGGCGGCTGGATCCGGACGCGCCGGTCGTCGAGCACGTCCCCGAGGTCGCCGGCAGCGGCTACGACGGCGCACGTGTCCAGCACCTGCTCGACATGACCGCCGCCGTCGACTTCGTCGAGGACTACGCCGACTTCTGGCGCTACGACGTCGCCTGCGGCTGGCACCCGCCGGCGCCGGGGGCCGATGCCCGCTCCATCCTGCGGTTCCTGCCGACCATCGGCCCGGCGGCCTGGGGCCACGGTGAGCGCTTCCACTACGCGACCCCGAACACCGACCTGCTCGGCGTGGTCGCCGAGCGCGCCGGCGGCGCGCCGTTGGCCGAGCTGCTCGGGCGTGACCTCTGGACGCCGCTCGGCGCGGCGCAGGACGCCGAGCTGACCGTCGATCCGTGCGGCACCGCGGCGATCGGCGGGGGCTTCTGCGCCACCCTGCGCGACTACGCCCGGCTCGGCGCCCTCGTGGCGGACGGCGGGCGCGGGGTGGTGTCGAGCGCGTGGGTCGGCGGTCTCGGCGCCGGGGACGATGCCGCCTTCGTGCGAGGAACCGCTCCGGCGACCGAGTCCGGCGCCTCGAGCTACGGGCGCCAGTGGTGGCGGCGGGACGGGCGGACGATGGCTCGCGGCATCCACGGCCAGCTCGTCGCCGCCGATCCGGCGGCCGGCGTCACGGTCGTCGTGCTGTCCTCGTGGCCGACCGCGACCGACCCCGGGCTCGAGGCGGCCCACCGGAGCCTCGTCGCGCGGCTCGGCGACGCCCTGGCCAGCTGAGCGCGCGCGGCCTCAGGCCGGTGTGGGCGCCGAGGCGGGCGACGCCTCGGGTTCGTCCTCCTCGCCCGTGTACATCGCGGGCGGCTTGCGCCGGAAGAAGCGGGTGACGTAGAGCAGGTAGGCCAGGCCGACCGCCAGCCAGCTGAGACCGACCTCGAAGGTCAGCGAGCTCAGCTGCGTCCACAGATAGAGCGTGAAGGCGACGCCGAGGAAGGGCACGACGCCGTAGCGCAGCACGTCGCCGGCTCGCCGGCGGCCGCCGTCGATCACGTAGGTCTTGATCACGGAGAGGTTGACGAACGAGAAGGCGGCCAGCGCGCCGAAGGAGATCATCGACGACACGGTGGCGAGCGAGATGAACAGCGCGGTGAGCCCGAAGACGCCGACGACGAGGTTGCCGACGACCGGCGTGCGGTACGTCGGGTGCAGCCGGGCGAACACCGTCCGCGGCAGGCTGCCGTCGCGTCCCATGGCGAAGAGGATGCGCGACACGCTGGCCTGGCTGGCCATCGCGCAGGCGAAGGCGCCGGCCACGTAGGCGGCGGTGAAGAACGAGTTCAGGAAGCTGCCGCCGATCGACTTCATGACCGTGGCGGAGGCGACGTCCTGATCGTCGGCGATCGCCCCGAGGTCGGGAAACGCGAGGTGGCCGAGGTAGGACTGGAAGATGTACACCGTCCCGCCGGCCAGAGCGCAGAGGATGATCGCCTTGGGGATCGTGCTGCGCGGGTTCTCCGTCTCCTCGGACAGGGTCGACACCGCGTCGAAGCCGAGGAAGGAGAGGGCGAGGATCGCCGAGCCGGCGAGGATGAGGCTGAGATCCATGCCGCTCGAGACGAACGGCGCGGTCAGCGAGGGGGTCGAGGCCGCGCCGGTGATGTCGCCGATCGCCATGACCGCGAAGACGACGATGAACACGATCTGGGCGGCGACGAAGACGAGGTTCATGTTCGTCAGCAGCTTGATGCCGAGGATGTTGAGGCCGGTGACGAGCAGGACGGCCCCGATGATCCAGACCGCCTGGGGGATCGCCGAGACGTAGTCGTGCAGGTAGAGCCCGATGACCAGGTAGTTGATCATCGGCAGGAAGATGTAGTCGAGCATCAGCGCCCAGCCGACGAGGAAGCCGATCGGACGGCCGAACGAGCGTGAGGCGTAGCTGTACGCGGAGCCCGCAGTCGGTTGGGCGATGACCATGCGTCCGTAGCTGTACGCCGTCAGCAGCATGGCCACCGTCGTGACGACGTAGGCCGTCGGAAGGTGGCCCTCCGTCTTCGTCGTCACCACGCCGTAGGTCGTCCAGACGGTCAGCGGGACCATGTAGGCCAGCCCGAAGAAGATGAGCGCCGGCAGGCCGAGCACGCGCTTGAAGTGGGTCTCCGGCTGCGAGCCGGACACCGCCGTCTGGCGGGTGTCGGTCGATGTCGCCATGGTGCGGGCTCCTCCTCGGATCAGGACGCGGTGGTGGTCAGCAGGGTGCGCAGGCTGCGGCCGGCGGCGAGGTCCTCGAGGGCCTGGGCCGCCTCGTGCAGCGGCCGGCGGCCGGAGACGAGCGCGTCGAGATCGAGCTCCCCCTCCATGTAGAGGTCCACGAGCCACGGGATGTCGCGCTGCGGGTCGACCGAGCCGTAGTTGCATCCGAGGATGCGCTGGCCGGCCTCCGCGAGCACGAGCGGGTCGAAGTGGGCGGTCTGCCCCGTCGGTGGCAGACCGACGACGACCGCGGCGCCGCCCAGGCCGAGGGCGGCGATCGCGAGCTCCGTGGTCTCGATCGTGCCGATCGCGTCGAAGACGAAGTCGAGTCCCTCGGCGACCGCCTCCCGCAGCCTGGACACCGGCTCGCCCCCGGACGTGTCGAGCACGTCGGTGGCGCCGAGGCGCTCCGCGACGTCGAGCTTGTCCCGGCGCAGGTCGCAGGCGACGATCCGGCTGGCGCGGGCCAGACGCGCGCCCTGGACGACGGACAGCCCGACGCCGCCGCAGCCGACGACCGCCACCGTCGCGCCCGCGGGGACCTGGGCGGTGTTGCGAACCGCCCCGACGCCGGTGGCGACAGCGCAGCCGACCACGGCCACGACGTCCAGCGGGGCGTCGCGACGGATGCGCACGGCGCCCGAGCGCGGCACGACGACGCGCTCGGCGAAGGAGGAGACGCCGAGGTAGTGGTGCAGCGGCGCGCCGTCGCGGCTCCAGCGCGAGGTGCCGTCGTGCAGGACCCCGTCCGGGGCCACCACCGTGGCGACGAGCTCGCACTGCCAGGGGCGGCCGAGGCGGCACTGGCGGCAGCGTCCGCACTGCGGCACCCAAGAGAGCACGACATGGTCGCCGACCTCGAGGTCCTCGACGCCGGGCCCGAGCGCGCTGACCACCCCGGCGCCCTCGTGCCCGAGCACGAGCGGCGTCGGGAGCTGCCACTCGCCCCGGATCACGTGGAGATCCGAGCCGCACACGCCGGCGGCGGCGATCTCGACCTCGACCTCCCCGGCGCGCGGAGCGTCGAGCTCGACCTCGGCGATCTCGATGTCCTGCTCGTGGCCCGCGAACACCGCTGCGTGCACGCGGCGCCGGCTGTGCGTCGGGCCCATGGCTCCTCGATCCCCCGACCGTGACGGACTGCCACGGCCACGCCGCGTTGTAGCCCCCGGCCGCGGCGGACGCAAGGCACGCGGTCCGTCGTTCAGCGGCAGAGCCGCCAGCCGGCCACCGCGATGCCCTGCGCGCACGCCACGAGGTCGTCGACGGCGACGTGCTCGCCGACCGTGTGCGCCCAGTCGATGTGGCGCGGCCCGTACATGAGGGCCGGGGTCTGCGCCTCCAGGGCGAACGTCGCCCCGTCGTACCAGGAACCGAGCGCGCCGAGCTCGAGCGGCAGCCCGAGTGCCGCGTTGGCGCCGAGCAGCGCCTGCACGCTCGCCGTCTCGGCCGGGGTCTCGGACGGGTTGGTCGGCGTGTGCCACGCGAAGCTCGGCGGATGCGCCGCCAGCCACGGATCCGCGTCGCACCACGTGCGCAGGAACCCCTCGATCTCCGCCTGCACGGTCGAGGTCCAGCCGTCGGCGTCCGCCTGGCTCGGGAGGATGAGCACGGCGAGGCTGACCTCGGCCCGGTCCGGGAGGGTGACCCCCCACCCCGAGTCGGCCACGAGCCGCGGGACGAGCACGACGGGCGCCGAGAGCAGCGGATGGCGCAGGTCCGACCGGCTCCGCCACTCCGCCTGGAGGCGATCCACCCCGGCCAGCAGATGGCGGGCCGGCTCGAGCGCGTTGACCGCCCCGCCCGCGCGCCAGTGCGCGTGCTCCTGCTCCGTGTGCCCCGCACGACCCGGCACGACGACCGCGCAGTAGACGCTGCCGCGGCAGGCGGGCCACACCTCCAGACCGGAGGGCTCGGGCACGATCGCGTAGTCGGCCGCGACCCCGCGGCGCACGCAGGCGAGGGCTCCGACGCCGCTGGACTCCTCGTCGGTGTTGGTGCAGATGACGACGTCGCCACGAAGTCGGCCCGTCGCGGCCAGCGTCTCGGCGGCGACCACCATGGCGGCGATCCCGCCCTTCATGTCGCAGGCGCCCCGGCCCGTGATCTCGCCGTCGCGCACCTCGGGCCGGAACGGGTCGTGCGGCCAGCCGTCCTCCACGCGCGCGGGCACGACGTCGACGTGGCCGTTGAGCAGCAGCGACCGGCCGCCGCCGGCGCCCTCCAGCCGGGCCGCGAGCTGCGGGCGCCCCTCGAAGCCGATCCCGCCCTCCGGCTCGAGCGGATGCCCGGCCACGTCCGCCGCGGCCGGCTCCCAGAGGTCGATCTTCGCGCCCGCGAGCCGCAGTCGCCGCGCGAGCGCGGACTGCAGGGCCGCGTCCTCGCGCGCGAGGTCGGCCGGATGGGCGCGCGTCGTCGTGTCGAAGCCGATGAGCTCGCACGCCAGGGCGGTGAGCTCCTCGCGGCGCGCAGCGATGTCGGCCACGAGCCGGCGCTCGTCCGCGTCGAGGCTCGTCCGGCCGACCGAGGTCGAGGTCATGGGCCGAGGGTCTCCGGCCGCGCCACGCGCCACACCTGCGTCCGGAGCCGTCCGGACCGCGGCGTAGCGTCGCGCCCGTGTCGTCCGCCGACGCCTGCCCGAGCTGCGGATCCCTGCTCGTCCAGCCCATGCGCTGGGAGCAGCGCGCCGACGGGGAGGTGCTGATCGAGCTGCGCTGTCCCGAGTGCCTCGTGCTCAGCCAGGTCTGCCGCTCGGCGACCGAGATGGCCGAGCTCGACCGGCGCCAGGCCGAGACTCGCGCGCGGCTCGTCGACGCCTACGAGGCCACGGTCGCCGAGAACATGGCGCTGCTGGCCGACAACCTCGCCGAGGCGCTGCGCCGCGACCTCGTCGGGGCCGACGACTTCGCGCCGCGGCCCGAGCGCCGGCGCCGCCCGGACGACCCCGACGTGCGCCGCGCGGCCTAGCCCCCCGCGACGGCGGGCAGGATCGTGAGCTCGGCGCCGTCGGGCACCGGCGTCTGCAGCCCGTCGAGGAAGCGGATGTCCTCGCCGGACAGGTAGACGTTGACGAACCGGCGGAGCCCGTTGCCGTCGGAGATCCGCTCGCGCAGCTCACCGTGGGTGGCGTAGAGCGAGTCGAGCACCTCGGCCACCGTCGTGCCCTCCGCCGAGGCCTCGGCCGCCCCGCCGACGACGGCACGCAGCTGCGTGGGGATCTTGACGAGGACCGCCATCAGGCCGCGACCTCCTCGGGAGCGAAGGCGGCGTCGAAGGCGTCGACCGTCGGCGCGATGTCGGCCACCTCGAACGTGCCGCGCACCGTGTCGAGGGTCTTGAGACCGTCGCCGGTGATGAGCAGCACCACCCGCTCGCCGGGATCGACGTCGCCGCGCTCGGCGAGCTTGGCGAGCGTCGCGGTGGTCACGCCGCCGGCCGTCTCGGTGAAGATCCCGGTCGTCTCGGCCAGCAGGCGCACGCCCGCGCGGATCTCGTCGTCGCCGACGGCGTCGATCCCGCCGCCCGTGCGTCGGGCGAGGTCGAGCGCGTAAGGGCCGTCGGCCGGGTTGCCGATGGCCAGGGACTTCGCGATGGTGTCCGGCTTGACCGGCTGGCACCAGTCGCGGCCGGCGGCGTAGGCCTGGGCGACCGGGGAGCAGCCCTCGGCCTGGGCGCCGTTGAAGGTCGGCGCGCCGTCCGCGATCAGGCCCGCCGCGGCGAACTCCTCGAAGCCGCGGGCGACCTTCGTGAACATCGAGCCGGAGGCGACAGGGCCGACGACGCGGTCCGGGGCCGCCCAGCCGAGCTGCTCGGCGATCTCGAAGGCCAGCGTCTTGGAGCCTTCCGCGTAGTACGGACGCAGGTTGATGTTCGCGAACGCCCACGACTCGTGCTCGCCGGAGACCTGGGTGCAGAGGCGGTTGACGTCGTCGTAGTTGCCGCGCACGCCGACAACGTTCGTGCCGTAGGCGCCCGTGGCCAGGATCTTCTCCGGCTCGAGGTCGCCCGGCACGAAGACGTAGGACGGCAGCCCGACGGCGGCGGCGTGGGCGGCGATGGCGTTGGCGAGGTTACCCGTGGAGGCGCAGGCGAGCGTGTCGAAGCCGAGCTCGAGCGCGCGGGCCACGGCGACGGAGACGACGCGGTCCTTGAACGAGTGCGTGGGGTTGGCGGTCTCGTTCTTGACCCACACCTCACGCAGGCCGAGGCGCCGGGCGAGGCGGTCGGCGCGCACGAGCGGCGAGAAGCCGACGGGCAGCGGGTAGCCGACCCCGCGCACGGGGAGGAAGTCCGCGTAGCGCCAGAGGGTCAGCGAGCCGGCCTGGATGCGCCGGCGCAGCTCCTCGGGGCCGGCGTCGAGCGGCGTGTAGGCGACCTCGAGGGGGCCGAAGCAGCGCTCGCACACGTAGCGCGCCTCGAGCGGGTACTGGGTCTGGCACTCCTTGCACTGCAGGGCATCTGCCGGCATCTGGGCGGTTCTCTTTCGGTCTCTCGCCCGGGTGGTGCGGGCGGGAGGCTCGAGAACGACGCGGCTGAACTCCCCGACCGCATCTCCCAGGCATATATGTCGTGGTGCCTGTTGGAATTGCCACCGTTCTCCGGGCTTTCGCCGCGGAGCGGTTGGCGGGGTATCGTCGGGCCAGTCCCTCCACCCCTCTTGATGCGTCGGCACGCACGATAGCCGACGGTCCCGACGCGGACAACCCCGACCGGGCGACGGGGTACGCTGTGGGAGTGCCGCTGTCCCCGACCGACGAGCCGCTGAGTCCCCGTGCCCAGCCTGCCCAAGCCTCGCATCGGTCGCCGGCTGCGTCCGCTCGCGCCCGCTGACGTCGTCGAGCGCGACGACCAGCCGCGCGTCGAGGTCGTCGAGGCCTCCGGCCTGCGCTGGGTCAACATCGAGCGCCCGCGCCCGGTGGACCAGGCGTGGCTCGAGGAGCGCTACGAGTTCCACCCGCTCGACTACGAGGACGTCTTCAGCCGCAACCAGCGGCCCAAGGTCGACGAGTACGACGACTACCTGTTCATCGTCCTGCACTTCCCGCGCTACGACAAGCGCGCCGGCCGCCTCAACGCGGCCGAGCTCGACATCTTCATCGGCCCGGACTACGTCGTCACCCTGCCCAACGAGCCGCTGCAGCCCGTGGAGTACCTGTTCGAGCGCTGCCGTCGCGACCCCGAGGAGAGCGAGCGCTACTTCACGCAGGGCTCGGGCTACCTGCTCTACCGGATCATCGACGCGTGCGTCGACGCGTCCTTCCCCATGTTGCGCAAGATGGGCAACAAGCTCGATCGCATCGAGCAGGAGATGTTCGAGGGCCAGGCCGAGGACGTCGTCCGCGACCTCTCCAACGTCAAGCAGGAGATCATCAACTTCCGCAAGATCGTCCGGCCCCAGCGGGCGACCTTCGGGGACCTCGAGCGCAACAAGGCGCGCTACATCCCCGAGGACCTCGACATCTACTTCGACGACATCAACGACGCGTGGGAGCGCATCTGGGACATGCTCGAGAACTTCAAGGAGGTCGTGGAGGCGCTCGAGTCCACCAACGAGTCGGTGATCGCCCACCGCGGCAACCAGACCTTCCGCGTGCTCACGGCCTTCAGCGTCATCCTGCTGCCGCTGACCCTGATCGCGTCCATCTGGGGCATGAACGTCTACGTCCCGGGCGAGCAGAGCCTGACGGCGTTCTGGATCATCGTCGGCGCGATGGTCGCGCTCCTGGCCAGCCTGCTGTACTTCTTCCGCAAGCGCGGCATCCTCTGAGCCGGTGGGCATGACGGACGAGTTCCAGCGGCTCGAGCGGGCCGCGGCGCTCTCGGCGCCGGCCCGGGCCAAGCGCATGCTGGTCATCGTCAACCCGTACGCGACGACGATGTCGGACCGCCTCAAGCACCTCGTCGTCTACGCGCTCCAGGGCCGCTTCAGCGTCGAGGCGATCGACACCCAGCGCCGCGGGCACGCCACGGAGCTCTGCCGCGAGGCCGCCGCGGAGGGCTACGACGTCGTGGTCGCCTTCGGCGGCGACGGCACGGTCAACGAGGCGGCCAACGGGCTCGCCGGGTCGGCCACGCCGCTCGTGCCGCTGCCGGGGGGCGCCACCAACGTCTACTGCCGGATGCTTGAAATCCCCAACGACGTCGTGGACGCCACGGAGCACCTGCTCGGCCTCGCCGACGCCTGGCGCCCGCGCTCCGTCGACGTCGGTGCCGTCAATGGCCGGGTCTTCACCTTCGCCGCCGGCGCGGGGCTCGACGCCTCCGTGGTCGAGCGCGTCGACGCGCATCCGCGACTGAAGGCACGCTACGGCCCGCTGTACTACGCCACCTCGGCGACCGGGGTCTTCCTGCGCCGCTACGTCGTCCGGCCGCCGCGGCTGCTCGCCTCCGTCGACGGCGGCGCCGAGCTGAGCGGCGTCTCGGTCTTCGTGCAGAACGGCGAGCCCTACACGTACTTCCGCAGCCGGCCGGTCGAGCTCGTTCCCGGGCAGCGGCTCGACTCGGGCGACCTCGGCGGCGCGGTCCTGCAGCGCGCATCACCCGCCGACCTGCCCACGGTCACCTGGCGGGCGCTGTCGCGGCGGGCGAGCATCGACCGCCACCGCCGCGTCACCGGCTTCCGCGGCGCCGAGCGGGTGGTGGTCCGCGCCGCCGACGAGCGGCCCGTTCCCATCCAGGTCGACGGCGACTTCGTCGGCGAGACCGACGAGGCCGAGTTCACCGTGCGCCCGGGAGCGCTGCGGGTCGTCAGCTGAGGGGGCGCCGGCGCGCCGCCGGCGCGCTCAGCCACCCGCGGACGGCGTGACGCGGTAGGCGTCGAAGACGGCGTCGACCTGGCGCAGCCGGGAGATCACGCCCTTGAGGGCCTGCGGCTCGGCGACCTCGACGACGAAACGGTTCTTGATCATCGGGTGCGCGACGGTGCAGCGCGCCTCGAGGATGTTGACGCCGCCCTCGGCGAAGGTTCGCGCGATGTCCTCGAGCAGGCGGTGGCGGTCCCAGCCGTCGATCTGGAGCTCGACCTTGAACGCCGTGTCGCTCTCCCCCTCCCAGGCGACGGACACGAAGCGCTCGGAGTCCTTGCCCAGCGCGAGCGCGTTGGGGCAGTCCTCGCGGTGGATGGTGATGCCGCGGCCGAGCGACACGTAGCCGACGATGGCGTCGCCGGAGACCGGCCGGCAGCACTTGGCCAGCCGCAGCGGCACGTCGCCGATGCCCTCCACCGCGATGCCGTACTGGGACGAGGACTTCGTCGTGCGCGGCTGGCGGCGCGGGATCAGCGTCTCAGCGGTCGTCGGCTCCTGATCGGCCGCCTCCCCCGCCTTCAGCCGCTGCATGATCTTGTTCGTGACGACCTTCGGCGAGATCTTCGCGGCGCCCAGCGCGATGTAGAAGTCCTCGGCCTTGCGGAAGCCCATCTCGCGGATCACGTCGGCCAGCAGCGCCGAGCCGGTCATCCGCTGGGCGGGCAGGCCCGCCTTCTTGAGGTGCTGCTGGAGCAGCTCGCGGCCCGTGTGCTCGGAGTCGACCCGCGACTCCTGCAAGAACCACTGCTTGATCTTGTTGCGCGCGCGGGTCGTCTTGACCACGGCGAGCCAGTCGCGCGACGGCCCGCGGTCGCGCTTGGAGGTCATGACCTCGACGATGTCGCCCGACTGCAGCTCGTAGTGCAACGGGACGATCTTGCCGTTGACCTTCGCGCCGACGCAGCGGTGGCCGACGTCCGTGTGGACCTCGTAGGCGAAGTCCAGCGGCGTCGCGCCCGCGGTGAGGCGCTTGACCTCGCCCTTGGGCGTGAAGACGTAGGTCTCCTCCTGGATCAGGTGGTCCTTGAGCGAGGCCGCGAACTCCTGGGGATCGAGGTCGTGGTCCTCGTCGAGCAGCGCCCGCAGCCACTTGAGCTTGACGTCCGTCCGGTCGACGGCGCCGCCCTCCTTGTACGTCCAGTGGGCGGCGACGCCGTACTCGGCGCGCTCGTGCATCTCCCCCGTGCGGATCTGGATCTCCAGCGGCCGCCCCTCCGGCCCGATCACCGTGGTGTGCAGCGCCTGGTACATGTTGAACTTGGGCATGGCGATCATGTCCTTGAATCGCCCGGGCAGCGGCTTCCACAGGGAGTGGATGACGCCGACGCCGCCGTAGCAGTCCTTGACGGAGTCCACGATCACGCGCATGGCGGTGAGGTCGTAGATCTCGTTGAACTCGCGGCCCTTCTTGGTCATCTTCGTGTAGATGGAGTAGAAGTGCTTGGCCCGGCCGGAGATCTCGGCGCGGATGCCGAGGGCCTCGAGCTCCTGGGCCAGGTAGCCGCCGGCCTTGGCGACGTAGCGCTCGCGCTCGTCGCGCTGCTGGTTGACCAGGGCCTTGATCTCCTGGTACTTGCGCGGGTGCAGGGCCGCGAAGGCGAGGTCCTCGAGCTCCCACTTGATGGCGTGGATGCCGAGCCGGTGGGCGATCGGGGCGTAGATCTCGAGCGTCTCGCGCGCCTTCTCGATCTGCTTCTGCTTCGGCATGGAGCCGAGCGTGCGCATGTTGTGCAGGCGGTCGGCGAGCTTGATGAGGATGACCCGGATGTCCGTGGCCATCGCCACGAGCATCTTGCGGTAGTTCTCGGCCTGCGCCTCGTCGCGGGACTGGAAGACGATGCCGGTGAGCTTCGTGACGCCGTCGACGAGGCCGGCGACGTCCTCGCCGAAGCCGACCCGGACCTCGTCGATGGAGGCCGACGTGTCCTCGACGGTGTCGTGCAGCAGGGCGGCGCACAGCGTCTCGGTGTCCAACCGCATGCCGGCGCAGATCTTCGCCACCCCGACGGGATGGACGATGAACTCCTCCCCCGACCGGCGCCGCTGGTCGGCGTGGTGCTCGCAGGAGAAGACGAAGGCGTCCAGGACGCGCCGGCGGTCCACGGGGACGGCGGCCTCGTCGGCGTGCTCGGAGATGATCGCGAACAGGTCGGCGAGCAGCTCACGCTCGGCGTCCGTGAGGTCCGACGCCGTCTCGACGGGGGCGTGGACGTCGGTCTCGGCGGTTCCGACCGCCTCCCGGTGGACGAAGTCCGCGAGCGCCTCGGGGCTCGGTTCGGGCCCCTCCGGCACGACGGCGGCGCCCTCCGGCCGGCCGCTGTGCGCGCCGTTGCCGCCGGCGGCCCTTACGCGGCTCGAGATGTCGGGCGCGTCAGCCATGCGTGGCCCTCCTGGAGGCGCTCGGCGTACGCGGCGAAGGCACCGGACCGCTCGAGCGCGGTGCGTGCCGGCACCGCGGCGAGCTCGAGCCGGAGCGCCCGCCGGTCCAGGTGGGCCAGCCCGAGCTCGTCCAGGACCCGGACGAGGCGGCCGGCCATGGCCGCGGTCCACGGCTGGAGACCCTCACCGCGCAGAAGTGCGACGAGGGCGTCGCCGTCGGCACCGCCCGCGTCGCGCAGGCGGCGGTAGAGGCGCTGGAGCGGTTCGCGCTGCGTGTATTCCCACTCATGGATCGTCTGGGCAAAGCGTAGCTCAGGGGCACCCCAGGCCAGATGGGTCCAGCCCGTCCCCGGCGCGTGGTCGAGTGTCTCGGCCAGGCGCGGATGGACGGGCGGATCGAGGGCCACGAGGTGCGTGAACGGCTCGGCGAGCGCCGGCTCGAGCGCGAGGGCCGACCACGACGTGACCGCGAAGCCGCCGACGCGGGCACGCAGCGTCGCCGCGCGGTGGGGGGCGTGGGCGGCGACGACGAGCACCGGCTCGCCGGTGGCGACGAGGTCGGCAACGACGCCCGCGAGGCCGCTGCCGCGGACGTCGCGCTGCTCACGGGCGGCCACTGCGGGGGCGGCGAGCGCGGCCGCGGCCGTCTCGGCGCGGCCGGCTCCGCTCCCGGCGGCGATGGCGGTGGCAGACCCGGTGCCGCCGTCGGCGGTGCCGGCCGGTGCGAACCACGGTCGCAGCGGCGCGTCGAGCTCGGCGAGCAGGCCGTCGGCGAAGGACGGCTCGCCGAGGAGCTCGACGGCCCGGGCGCCGGTCGGGCGGGTCCGGCGAAGGACGAGGCGCGGCTCCACCGTCCCGTTGAACTGGTTGGCCTCCAGGCGCACTGCCAGGTCGACGGGCTCGTCCGGACCGGCGGGCAGCGTCGTCCCGGCGCCGAAGCGCACCGCCCGTGAGCGCGCCCCGCCCGCGTGCAGGGAGAAGGCCAGGTGCTTGCCCTCCGTCCCCAGTGGCCGGGCGTCGGACACGGTGGCGGCCGGCACGAGCAGCGAGACGGGCGGGTTGCCCGCGCCGAACGGCTCGAGCCGGGCGAGCTCCTCCGCGAGCGGCAGGCCGAGGGCGTCGCCGGGCACGACGGCGTCGACCCGCTCGACCGGCACGAGGTCCTCCGGCCGCAGCACGTTGCGGGCGTGGGCCTGGAAGGCCTCGCGGAAGGCGTCGACGTCGGCGCGTGCGACGGTCAGGCCGGCCGCGGCCCGGTGGCCGCCGTGGCGGACGAGATGGCGCCCGGCCGCGTCGAGCCCCGCGAGCAGGTCGAAGGCCGGGATGGACCGTCCGGAGCCCGTCCCGAGCTCGCCGTCGAGCGCGATGAGCACGGTCGGACGATGGCGGCGCTCGGCGATCCGCGAGGCGACGATGCCGATCACCCCGGGATGCCAGCCCTCGCCGGCGAGCACGAGGGCCGGCGCGTCCGGGTCCGCCTCGGCCTGGGCCTCGGCCTCCCAGCGGATGCGGGTCTCGACCTCGCGGCGGTCGAGGTTGAGGCCGTCGAGCTCGGCGGCGATCTGCTCCGCGCGCCCCTCGTCGCCGGTCAGCAGCAGCTCGAGGCCGGCGTCGGCCCGGGCGATCCGCCCGGCGGCGTTGATGCGAGGCGCCAGCCGGAAGCCGATCGAGCCGGCGTCGAGCCCGCTGGGGTCCACCCGCGCGACGGCCATCAGCGCCCGCAGGCCCGGCTTGCGGGTCGCCCGCAGGGCGCGCAGGCCGGCCCGGACCAGCGCGCGGTTCTCGTCGTGCAGCGGCACGACGTCGGCGACCGTGGCCAGGGCGACGAGGTCGAGGTCCTCGTCGGCGAGTGCGGGGTCGAGCCCGGCGGCCTGCAGCAGCGCGCCGGCGAGCTTGAGCGCGACCCCGGCCGCGCAGAGGTCCGGGCACGGGTTCTTCCCGAGGCGCGGGTGGACGATCGGCGCGTCCGGCAGCCGGCCGTCGGCGCGCGGCGCGTGGTGGTCGGTGACGACGACGCCCATCCCGGCCGCTCGCGCGCGAGCGACCTCGTCGACCGCGGTGATGGCGCAGTCCGCCGTCAGCAGCAGCCCTGTCCCGCGTGCGGCGAGCCGGTCCACGGCCGCAGCCGACAGGCCGTAGCCGTCCTCCGTGCGGCTCGGCAGGAACCAGTCCACGCGCGCGCCGAGCGTCCGCAGGACGCGGACGAGGATGGCCGTGGAGGCGACGCCGTCGACGTCGTAGTCGCCGTGGACCGTAATGCGCGAGCCCGAGCGCACCTGCTCGAGGACACCGGCAGCCGCCTCGGCGAGCCCACCGAAGGCCTCGAGCGGATGGCGCACCTCGGCGTCGAGAAAGGCCCGCGCGGCCACGGGGTCCCCGAGTCCGCGGCGCGCGAGCACCTGCGCCACCGGGTGCGAGATGCCCAGCTCGGCGCTCAGCCGGTCGGCGTCCCCGAAGCGGTACGGGGCCAGGTCGAAGCGCACGTCGAGCACGCTCGCGACCCTACGCACGGGTCCGGACGGCTCGGGAGGCGAGGCACGTGCACGCTGAGCGTCCCGGCCCGCCCCTCGCGGCGAAGTGCTGGCGCTGCCCGCTCGGGCGCGCCCATCCAGCGCGAGCGCCCGGCGAGCGGCTCGAGATGCCGGCCGGGCTCCCTGCCGGGCGGCGCGGCGGGCCGGCGCGCGTGCCGACGCGCGTCAGTCGAGCTGCGGTCGTCCCGGCGACCAGGACGCGACTGACGCTCGGCCGGTCCGCGCGTGCCGTCGAGCGTCAGTCGAGCTGCGGTCGCCCCGGCGACCACCACGCGACTGACGCTCGGCCGATCCGCGCGTGCCCCGCGCCGGCCGCCGTTCGGGCCGCCGCCACGCGGCGGTGGCGCCGCGGTGGCCCAGCCGGCCGCGCGCGCCCCGCCGCCGCCCCCCGTCAGCGCCGCGGCTGCAGGCCGCCGCGCTGGGCCTCGTCGAGGTGCTCCGTGCGTACCCCGGCGAACCACACGACGGCGAGGCCGATGAGCACGCCCGGGATCGACTCGAGCGCCGTCACGAGCGTCATGTCGGCGTTGCCGGGCACCTGGAAGCCGCTGATGAGCAGGCCGAAGACGAAGCCGCCGATCACCGCGCCGACGAACGCGCCGACGATGCCGCCCCAGAACCGGTCGGGCAGGAAGATCGTGAAGTGCCAGATTGCCAGGCCGACCATCACCCAGACGAGCGCGGCCATCAGCGCGGCCGCCCGTGACGGTTGCGCGCCCGGCGCCCGCCCGTCGGACGCTGCCGGTCGTCGGCCGAGCCGCCGCCGTCCCCGCGGCCGGGCGCGGCCGGCCCGTCGTCACCCGCGTCGCGCGACGC
>JBBSPV010000062.1:0-17151 GCA_038258425.1 Solirubrobacterales bacterium
CGCCCGCGCCCGCGCCGGCGCCGGCGCCCGAGCCGCCCCCCGCCCCCGTGCCCGTCGCAGCGACCCCGAGCCCGCCGCCGGTGTCTGCTCCGGCGCCCGTCACGGCGGCCGCCCGCGCCGCCCAGGACCTCGCCCCGACGCCGGCGCACCCGGCCGTCGGCGCCGTGGAGACCCAGCACGGCGCCGCCGCCGTCGTCGCGGCGGCGATCCCGGTCGCCGACGACGAGGCGCCCGCCATCGCCGTCGCCGTCGCGCCCGCCGAGGGCGAGCTCGATGTCGCCGGGGTCCGCGATTTGTGGCCCGCCGTGCTCGAGCAGCTCTCCGGCGGCCACCTCGGTGCCTTCCTCGCCGAGGCCCAGCCGGTCGGCATGGAGGAGGGGACGCTGACCGTCGCGTTCTCCGAGTCGGCCGCGCTGTTCATGCGCACCGCCGACCGCCCGGCCAACCGCGAGGCCGTCGCGGGCGCCGTCCGGGCCGTGACCGGCCGCGCCGTGCGCCTCGCCTACGAGCTGCGCTCGGACGACGAGCTGGCGCTCGACGACGCGACGGCCGCGCTCTCCGAGGCCGAGCTGATCGACCGCTTCGTCCAGGAGTTCGACGCCACCGTGCTCGACGACCCCGAGGAGAACCACGCCTGATGCCGATCCCGCCGAACCTCAACAAGATGCTCGAGCAGGCGCAGAAGATGCAGGAGGAGATGGCCGCCGCCCAGGCGAAGCTCAAGGACGAGAAGGTCGAGGCGTCCGCGGGCGGCGGCATGGTCAAGGTCGTGGCCACGGGCGAGGGCCTGCTCGAGTCGATCACCGTGGATCCCGACGCCGTCGATCCCGACGACGTCGAGCTCCTGCAGGACATGGTCCTCGCGGCCACCAACGAGGCGCTGCGCCAGGCCAACGCCCTGCGCGACCAGGCCACGGGCGGCGCCGCGGGCAGCGACTTCGACCCGATGGAGGCGCTCGGCGCCCTCGGCCTCGGCGGGGCGGGTGGGGCCGGTCCCCCGGGGGGCGCCGGCGGGCTCGAGGGCCTGCTGGGCGGCGGCGGCGGCGCGGCGGGGCTTCCCGCCGGTGGCAACCGCGCCGCGCGCCGCGCGAACAAGAAGCGCTAGCCGGCCCGGGTTCGAGCCGTGTACGCCGCCCCGATCCAGCGGCTCGTCACCGAGCTGTCCAAGCTGCCCGGCATCGGTGGCCGCACGGCCCAGCGGCTGACCTTCCACCTGCTCCTGCGCGCCTCGGAGGAGGACGCGCTCGGCCTGAGCGACGCGATCCGCGAGGTCCGTGAGCGCATCGGCCTGTGCGAGGTCTGCTTCAACCTCGCGGAGGGCCCGCGCTGCGCGATCTGCTCCGACACGCGCCGCGACGAGGGGCTGATCTGCGTGGTCGAGGAGCCGGGGGACCTCGTCCCCATCGAGCGCACGAGCGAGTACCGCGGCCGCTACCACGTGCTCGGCGGCGCGCTGAGCCCGATCGACGGCGTCGAGCCCGAGGATCTCAAGATCGCCGAGCTCCTGCGGCGCGTGGCCGAGGCCGCCGAGCCGGTGCGCGAGGTCGTGCTGGCCACCAACCCGACCACCACGGGCGAAGCGACCGCACTCTACGTCGCCGACGCCCTGCGCGCCCAGGACCCGGACGTCACCGTCACCCGCCTGGCCTCCGGGCTGCCCGTCGGCGCCGACCTCGAGTACGCCGACGAGGTGACGCTCGGGCGCGCCCTCGCCGGCCGCCGCGCGGTCTGAGCCGCGAGGCGCCCCCTCTACCCTCTCCGCCGACATGCCGGGCACCGTCGTCATGAAGTTCGGGGGCACCTCCGTCGCCGACGCGGAGCGCATCAAGCGCGCCGCCGGGCGCATGGTCCGCGCCCACGAGGCGGGCCACCGCGTGGTCGGCGTCCTCTCCGCCCGCGGCAAGACGACGGACGAGCTGATCTCCATGGCCGAGGAGGTGTCGCCGACGCCCGACCCGCGCGAGATGGACATGCTCCTCTCCACGGGCGAGCGCATGTCCTGCGCGCTGTGCGCCATGGCGCTCAACGATCTCGGCCACCGCGCCATCTCGCTCACGGGCTCGCAGGCCGGCATCGTCACCGACACCTCCCACACGAAGGCGCGCATCCTCGACGTCCGGGCCAACCGCATCCGCGACGCGCTCGACGAGGACCTGATCGTCCTCGTGGCCGGCTTCCAGGGCGTCTCGACCGCCAAGGACGTCACGACGCTCGGCCGCGGCGGCTCGGACACGACGGCCGTCGCGCTCGCCGCCGCCGTCGACGCCGACGTCTGCGAGATCTACACCGACGTCGCCGGGGTCTACAGCGCCGACCCGCGCGTGGTGCCCGAGGCCCGCAAGCTGCCCGTCGTCTCCTTCGAGGAGATGCTCGAGATGGCGGCGTCCGGAGCCGGCGTGTTGCAGCTGCGCTCCGTCGAGTACGCGCGCAACCACGGCGTGCGCATCCACTGCCGATCGAGCTTCGCCGACGACCCGGGCACGTTCGTCGTCGGCGAGGAGGAGACCATGGAACACCCGCTCATCACCGCCGTCACCCACTCCACCGACGAGGCGCGGGTGACGCTGCTCGGCGTGCCGGACAGCCCGGGCGTCGCCGGGCGGATCTTCACCGCGCTGGCCGAGCACCAGGTCAACGTCGACATGATCATCCAGAACGAGCCGGTCTCCGAGGGCGCGGAGGCCGACATGAGCTTCACGGTGCCGCGCACCGACCTGCGCGCGGCCCACTCGGCGCTGGACCCGATCATCGGCGAGCTCGGGATCGGCTCGTTCTCCGAGGATCCCGAGATGGGCAAGGTCTCCGTCGTCGGGGCCGGCATGCGCTCGCACCCGGGCGTCGCCGCCAAGGTGTTCGCCACGCTCGGGGGGCGCGGCATCAACATCGAGATGATCTCCACGTCGCCCATCAAGATCTCCTGCGTCGTGCACGCCTCCCAGCTGCAGGACGCGGTCCGCGCTCTGCACGAGGCGTTCGAGCTGGGCGAGGGCGACGTCGTCGCCGAGCACCCCTTCGGCCAGGAGCCGGTGCTGTGAGTCCGCACCCGGCTGCGCCGGCGAGCACGAGCGCCGCCGGTGGCTACCGGGTCGCCGTCGTCGGTGCCACGGGCGCGGTCGGCACGGTCATGCTCGCCAAGCTGCGCGAGCGGGGCTTCCCGGCCCGCGAGATCGTCCCCTTCGCCTCGGCCCGCTCGGCCGGGCGCAGGCTGGAGGGCGCCGGCGTCGTGCAGCCGCTCGACGACGAGACGATCGCCGGGTTCGACCTCGCGATCTTCTCCGCCGGCGGCGCGACGTCGGGCGAGTGGGCCCCGCGCTTCGTGGAGGCGGGCGCCGTGGTGGTCGACAACTCGTCGCGCTGGCGGACGGACCCGACCGTGCCGCTCGTCGTCGCCGAGGTCAACCCGCAGGCCCTCGACGCCCACCGCGGGATCGTCGCCAACCCGAACTGCTCGACGATGCAGCTCATGGTGGCACTCAAGCCGCTGCAGGACCGCGCCGGCCTCGAGCGGCTGATCGTCTCCACCTACCAGTCCGTGTCCGGGACGGGCGTCAAGGCCGTCGACGAGCTGCGCGCCCAGACCCACGCGGTGCTGCACGAGGTGCAGCCGCCGGCGCCCGAGGTCTATCCGCACCCCATCGCCTTCAACGTCCTCGGCGCGGCCGGGAACTTCGCCGACGGCGACGACCACACGGACGAGGAGCGCAAGATGATGTTCGAGACGCGCAAGATCCTCGGCGACGAGTCCATCGCGATCAACGTCACCTGCGCCCGCGTGCCCGTCGTCTCCGCTCACTCGGAGTCCGTGACCCTGCAGACGCGCGAGCCGCTCGCGGTGGACGAGGCGCGCGCGCTGCTGGCCGCCGCGCCCGGCGTGTCGCTCGTCGACGACCCGGCCTCGCACGGCTACCCGACGGCCCTGGACGCCGCCGGGCACGACGAGGTCTTCGTCGGTCGCCTGCGCCGGGACCCGACGCACGAGCGCGGGCTGTGCCTGTGGGTCGTGTCGGACAACCTCCTCAAGGGCGCGGCGACGAACGCCGTCCAGCTCGCCGAGGTGTTGCACGAGCGCGGCCTGCTGCCCGCGCGTGCGCCGGCCTGATGGCCGTCCGCCGGATCACGCCGTACCTGCAGGCGAGCGACTTCGACGCCGTGCGCGACTTCTACGGCGGCCTGCTCGGCCTCGAGGAGGGCGGGTTCGGGGGCGAGCACGTCGGCTTCCGGTCGTCGGCGGCCCCGGACGCGCAGGTCGTCGCGGGCCGGGTGGGGGCGGAGGACCCGGCGCCGCAGCTCGGCGTCGACGTCGGCACCCCCGACGCCGTCGACGCCGCGCACGCCGAGGCCCGGCGGCGCGGCTTCGAGGTCCTCTACGGCCCCGTCGAGGAGCCGTGGGGCATCCGCCGCTTCTTCGTGCGCGACCCCACCGGCGTCGTGGTCAGCGTGCTCGCCCACCGGCCGGCCGGCGAGCCGCCGCCCGGGTAGCCTTCCGCGATGCCCGACGCGCCCGAGCCCCGCCCGCCGCTGCGCGCCTCCGACGCCGACCGCGAGCGCACCGCCGAGCTCCTCCGCGAGGCCGCCGGCGAGGGGCGCCTGGACGTCGACGAGCTCGACGAGCGCCTCACCGCCGCCTACGCCGGCCGCACCCGCAGCGAGCTCGAGCGGCTCGTGGCCGACGTCGTCGCCGACGACGATGCGCACCAGCGGCCCGTCGCCACCCCGCGGGGGCGCATGCCCGTCCGCCGCGAGGGCGGGCCGGGGACGCGCAACGTCGTCGCGGTCATGGGCGGCTCGGGCCGCAACGGCCACTGGCGGCTCGCCGAGCACGTCCTCGTCGCGAACGTCATGGGCGGTGCGGACCTCGACCTCAACGAGGCCGAGCTGTCGGCGCCCGAGACCCGGATCACGGTCTTCAGCCTCATGGGCGGCTCCGAGCTGTGGCTGCCCGACGGGCTCAACGTCGAGGTCGAGGACTTCGCCCTGATGGGCGGCAACGACGTCAAGCTCGGCGAGCGCCGCCCCGACCCGGGTGGCCCGGTCGTCCGCCTGCGCCTCGTCTCCATCATGGGCGGCACCGACGTCAAGCGCGGGACCAGGCGGGCCTGGCGCGAGGCGCGCGACGAGCGCAAGCGCCTCACGCGCGAGGCGCGCGCGCGCCGGCGGCTGCACTAGCCGATGGCCGAGACCCGCGTACTGCTGGACGGGCTGGGCTTCCCGGAGTCGACGCGGTGGCGCGACGGGCGGGTTTCGTTGTGCAACGGTCAGGCGGCCGCGGCGAAGGTCATGCGGACCTCCGTGCCCCCCGCGGGCGGCTCGGCGAAGGTCAGCTCCTCGGCCACCTGGGAGGTGAGGATCAGGCCGTAGCCGGCCCCGGGCGAGTCATCGCGCCGCACGAGCCCGACCCCGTCGTCCTCGACCCAGACGGTGACGTCCCCGTCGGAGACCTCGGCCGCCACCCGGACCACGCCCTCGCCGCCCGAATGGCGCAGCCCGTGCATGATCGCGTTGGTCACGACCTCGGTGACCGCGAGGGCCACGTCGTCCGATCGCGCGGCGGGCATACCCGCCGCCAGGGCGAAATCGCACACCGCGTGGCGGAGCCGGCGCACCTCGAGGGGCGCCGCCGTGGCTGTCCATTCTCTCCGGACCATGGGGTCAGGGTGCCCAGCGACGCGCGCTCGCATCCATCCCATGTCCTCATGAGGACGTTCTTGCGCGGACCCTTGGTCAGGTCGTGCTGACCGCGGCGGCGTCGTCGTGGCCCACGGCGGCGACCACGGAGGTCGACCAGTCGATCACCGACGTCGGCTTGACCACGTGCTTGGAGAAGCCGAGCTCCTTGGGATCCAGCCCGAAGGCCAGCCCGATGAGCTGGGGCAGGTGCAGGACGGGCAGGCCGAGGTCGCGGCCGCCGTAGCGGGCGGCCAGCGGCTGCTGGAGGTCGAGGTTGAGGTGGCACAGCGGACACGGCGTCACGAGGCAGTCGGCGTCGTTGTCGATCGCGTCGCCGAGGTGGCGGGCGGCCTGCTTGAGCGACGCCTCCTTGTTCATCGTGATGATGGGGAAGCCGCAGCACTTGTGCGAGCCGGCGTAGTCCACGACGGTGCCGCCGAGCGCCTCGATGAGCTGGTCCAGGTAGGAGTCGCGCGGATGCTCGCGAGTGATGCCGACGCGGTCGGTCGGGCGCACGATGTAGCAGCCGTAGAACGGCCCGACGCGCAGGTCGGTGAGCGGCCGCGTGACCTTCGACGCGATGACGTCGAGGCCGATCTCCTCGACCATGAGCCACAGCAGGTGCTTGTTCGTGATGCCCTTCTCGTAGGCCAGGCCGTCGGGCGCCAGCGTCTCGTTGACCATGTCGCGGTACTCCGCGTTGGCATCGAGGCGCTGCTGGCACTCGCTCTGGGCGCCCTGGCAGGTCGAGCAGATGTTCATCATCAGCTCGGCGCCCTCGACCTGCTGGGCGAGCGCGAAGGTGCGGGCGTTGAGCGTGTCGGCGAGCTCCTGGTTGTGCTCGGCGATCACGCCGGCCCCGCAGCAGGAGGCGCGGTCGAGCTCGACGAGCTCGATGTCGAGCAGTGGCGCGACCTTCGCCATCGAGCCGTGCAGCTCGGGGGTGAAGCCGCGGCTGACGCAGCCGGGCCAGTAGGCGACCTTCATGACGGGTTGGGGCTCCTCTCGGGCGACGAGGACGACGGGGATCCCTGGACGGCGCCGCCGGAGGCCGAGTCGTCGCCGTCCGCGCTCGCGCCGTCGCCCTGGGGCGCCTCCTCGTCGGGCTGGACGATGTAGAGGTTGAGCTCGAAGCGCTCGTCCCGGTTCTCGATCGTGTCGAAGATCCGGTGCAGCTCCTGGTGCCCGTCGATCTTGTGGCCGACCAGGGCGCCCGCGGGGGTGACCTTGCGGCGCATGACGGCCCTGAGGATCACCGGCAGCGAGTCGACGAGCTCGAGGCCGGCCTTGGGGGCGAACTTGCCGAACCACGAGTCGCCGCCGTAGGAGCGCGGCAGCAGCTCGGCCTCGTGCAGCAGGCCGCTCTGCTTGACGAGCGAGACGAACGCCTGCTCGTGACGGTGGCCGTTGTTGCGGTCATTGAGGTGGTGGTCGGCGCCGGCGATGCGCCGCAGGCGCATGATCTGGCTCATCGGCGCCACGCCCTTGGGGCACGCCTCTATGCAGTTGAAGCAGTGGGTGCAGTCGTAGATGCCGTGGGGGTCCTCCGTGAGGTCCTCCAGGCGCTGGCGCTGGCGACCGTCGCGCGGGTCACCGACGAACCGGTAGGCCTTGGCGAGCGCGGCGGGACCGATGAAGTCCGGGTCGACCTCCATGGACAGGCAGTCCGAGACACAGGCGCCGCACTGGATGCAGGCCATGCTCTGGGTGACGTCGACCATGGACTCCTTGGGCACGATGTACTCGCGCTCGGGCGGCGGGCCCTCCGGGAGCAGCCAAGGGGTGACGCGGCGGATCTTCTTCCAGTGCACCGCGTCCATGTCCGTGATCAGGTCGCGGATGACCGGCATGTTGCCCATCGGCTCGACGGTGATGACGGCGCCGTCGGCCGACCGCGACTGCGCCTCCTCGAGGTGCATGTGGCAGGCCAGGCCCGGGCGCCCGTTGATGCGCACGCCGCAGGAGCCGCAGATCGCCGCGCGGCAGGAGCAGCGGATGCCGATCGAGCCGTCCTGGTCGTCCTTGGCCTTGAGGATGCCGTCGAGCACCGAGCGGTGTCCGTCCATCTCGACCTGGAACTCCTCCCAGTAGGCCGAGGCACCCGTCTCCGGGGAGTAGCGCCGCAGGCGCAGGGTGTAGTCGGGCATCTAGCTGCGCTCCCGGGTCATCAGTAGGTCCGCTCCATGGGCTGCCACTTCGTGATCGTCACGTCGGAGTAGGAGACCTTGGGCACGTCGCCGCCGTTGACGCTGACATCGATGTGCTTGAGCCATTCCTCGTCGTTGCGCTTGGGGTAGTCCGTGCGGAACTGCGCCCCGCGCGACTCCTTGCGCTCGATGGCGCCCACGACGATGGTCTCCGCCACGTCGAGCATGTAACCGAGCTCGATGGCCGCCAGCACGTCCTGGTTGAAGACCGTGCCGCGGTCGTCGATGTTGGCGACCTGGGCCTCCTCCTTGAGGCGGCGGATGGTCGCCTGGGCCTCCTGCAGCCCGGCCTCGTCGCGGAACACCGCGACCTTCTCGTTCATCACCGTGCCGAGCTCGTGCTTGATCGCCGAGATCCGGCGCCCGCCGGCGTCGCGGTTGATGATCCGGTCGATCGCCTGCTGCTCGTCGGCGATCCGTGCCCGGCCGGCCGACGGCGCGGCGATCTGGCGCGCGGCCTCGGCGGCGTGGGCGCCCGAGCGCATGCCGAAGATGAGCGTGTCCAGCAAGGAGTTCGCGCCCAGGCGGTTGCCACCGTGGACGGAGACGCAGGCGGCCTCGCCGGCAGCGTAGAGGTTGCCGATGCTCGTGCGGCCGTCCGAGTCGGTCTTGATCCCGCCCATGATGTAGTGACAGCCCGGCTTGATGTGGATCGGCTCGCGGGTGATGTCGACGCCGGCGAAGTCGCGGCCGATGTTGACGATCTCGCGCAGCGCCTCGAGGGTCCGGTTGCGCGGGACCTTGGTGATGTCGAGCGCCAGCGTCCCGTCCGGGAAGCCCCGGCCCTCGTTGATCTCCGTCTGCTCGGCCTGGGAGACGACGTCGCGGGAGGCGAGCTCGAGCTTGTTCGGCGCGTACTTCTCCATGAAGCGCTCGCCCTCGGCGTTGTAGAGGTGCGCGCCTTCGCCGCGGGCGCCCTCCGTGATGAGGATCCCGTTGCCGGCCAGCGTCGTCGGGTGGTACTGGACCATCTCCATGTCCATCAGCGTGGCCCCGAGGCGGTAGGCCTGGGCGATGCCGTCGCCCGTGCAGATGATCGCGTTCGTCGTCGGCTCGAAGCACTGCCCGGCGCCGCCGGAGGCGAGGATCGTGGTCTTGGCGTCGAAGACCTCCAGGCGCCCGTCCTTGATCGAGCGCCCGACCGCGCCGGTGCAGTTGCCCTGCTCGTCCTGCAGCAGGGAGGTCACGAACCACTCCTCGTAGCGGTCGACCTGCTCGTGGTGCTTCATGAGCTGCTCGTAGAGGACGTGCAGCAGGGCCTGGCCGGTGATGTCGGCGACGTAGTACGTGCGGGCGGCGGAGGCGCCGCCGAAGGCCCGGGTGCCGAGCTCGCCGGCGTCGTTGCGGTGGAAGGTCACGCCCCAGTGCTCGAGCCGGAGCACCTCGGCGGGCGCCTCGCGGCACATGATCTCGATCGCGTCCTGGTCGCCCAGGAAGTCCGAGCCCTTGACCGTGTCGAAGGCGTGCGACTCCCACGAGTCCTCGACGTTGAGGGCCGCGTTGATGCCGCCGGCAGCCGCGTTGGAGTGCGATCGCACCGGATGGACCTTGCTCAGGATCGCGACGCTCGCTCCCGACCGGGCCGCTTCCAGGGCGGCACGCTGCCCGGCGAGCCCGGCGCCGATGATGAGGACGTCGTGTGCTGGCATGGACTCAGAGCCTACCTCTCGCCCGGGGGTGGAGGACCCGCGATCGCGCCCGGTCCGCGTGCCGGGGATACGGCGGTCGCCGTGGGCGGGATGGCCTCCGGCGACCGCTAGCGCGCCGGGGTCAGGTGGGTGCGCAGGGCGCGAGCGACCTGATCGAGCGTCACCACGCCGCGGAGGTGCTCGTCGGCGTCCACGGCCATCAGCGAGCCGAGGCGGCGCAGTGGCTCGGAGGCCACGAGCGCCTCCAGCGAGGCGTCGGCGGGCACGCGGCCGTCGGCGTCGGTGCCGGTAAGGGCCCGGACGGGCGCGCCGGCGTTGGCGCCCTCGGCGGCCTCCATGACCGGCTCGCGCAGCGCCCGGCCGACGTAGCGGCCGTCGGGCTCGACCACCGCGAACCACTCGTAGCCGTGGTAGCGCAGGAAGAAGTCCTCGTAGGCGCGCAGGGCCGGGGTGTCGGCACCGATGGTGACGGGCTGGGCGTCCATGATGTCGGCCACCGTGACGCCCTCGAGGCGCTCCGTGAAGGCCGTCTGGACCGCCACGCCGCGGGCCTGCGAGCCGAGCAGCCAGCCGAGGACGGCGAGGTAGACGCCGTCCAGCGGGTCGCCCGTCGCCAGCAGCGCCAGCCCGGCGGCGATCAGCAGCCAGCCGAAGCCGCGCCCGACGGCGGCGGCCGCCCGCGTGGCGCGGTTGCGGTCGCCGGTGAGCCGCCACACGATCGAGCGGGCGATCCGGCCGCCGTCCAGGGGGTAGGCGGGCACGAGGTTGAAGACCAGCACGATGACGTTCATGGTCACGACGATCGAGACGAGCAGCATGGCCACGGACACGCTGCCCGTCGAGAGGGTGGCGGCGTCGCGGAAGGCGCCCCAGCCCTCCATGCCCACGCCGGCGGCCACGCCGGCCGCGATGACCGCGAGGGTCGCCAGCGGGCCGGCCGCGGCCACCCGGAACTCCGCGCCGGGCGTCTGCGGCTCCGAGCGCATGTGCATGAGGCCGCCGAAGAGGAACAGGTCGATGCCCGCGACCTCGATGCCCTCGCGCCGCGCGGCGAGCGCGTGGCCGAGCTCGTGGAAGACGATCGACCCGAAGAACAGGAAGGCGGCGGCGACCGCGGCGACGTAGGCCGTCGTGTCCGAGCCGTCGACGACGCGCTTGAACTGGTCCTGGAAGAAGAAGATCGCCAGGAAGAGGATCGCGAACCACGCGTAGTCGGCCCCGACCCGGATGCCGAGGATGCGGGCGAGCTGCACGGAGCCGGAGCGGCGACCCATGCTCCACAGCATCGCAGGGCGGCGCGCGCGGCCCCGGGATAGCCTTGCGCCCCATGGCCAAGATCGCGGTGAAGACCCCCGTCGTCGAGCTCGACGGCGACGAGATGACGCGGATCATCTGGTCCTTCATCAAGGACAAGCTCATCCTGCCCTACCTCGAGATCGACCTGAAGTACTTCGACCTCGGCATCGAGGAGCGCGACCGCACGGACGACCAGGTGACCGTCGACGCGGCCAACGCGATCAAGGAGTACGGCGTCGGCGTGAAGTGCGCGACGATCACGCCGGACGAGGCGCGTGTGGAGGAGTTCGGCCTCGGCCGCATGTACCGCTCCCCGAACGGGACGATCCGCAACATCCTCGGCGGCGTGATCTTCCGCGAGCCGATCGTCATGGCCAACGTCCCGCGCCTCGTGCCGGGCTGGACCAAGCCGATCGTCGTCGGCCGCCACGCGTTCGGCGACCAGTACCGCGCCGAGGACACGCGGATCCCCGGCGAGGGGCGCCTGCGGCTGACCTGGGAGCCCTCGGGCGGCGGCGATCCGATCGAGATCGACGTGTTCGACTTCCCCTCGGCCGGCGTCGCCATGGCGATGTACAACCTCGACGACTCCATCCGCGACTTCGCTCGCGCGTCACTGCGCTACGGGCTCGACCGCGGCTTCCCCGTCTACCTGTCGACGAAGAACACCATCCTCAAGGTCTACGACGGGCGCTTCAAGGACCTCTTCCAGGAGGTCTACGAGGGCGAGTTCCAGGCCGACTTCGAGGCCGCCGGCCTGACCTACGAGCACCGCCTGATCGACGACATGGTGGCCGCCGCGCTGAAGTGGGAGGGCGGCTACGTGTGGGCCTGCAAGAACTACGACGGCGACGTGCAGTCCGACACGGTCGCGCAGGGCTTCGGCTCGCTCGGGCTGATGACCTCCGTGCTGATGACCCCGGACGGCCAGACCGTCGAGGCCGAGGCCGCCCACGGCACCGTCACCCGCCACTTCCGTCAGCATCAGCAGTGCCGCGAGACCTCGACGAACCCGATCGCCTCGATCTTCGCCTGGACCCGCGGCCTGCAGCACCGCGGCCGCATGGACGACACGCCGGACGTCACGGCCTTCGCGGAGACGCTCGAGCGCGTCTGCGTGGAGACCGTGGAGAGCGGCCGCATGACCAAGGACCTCGCCCTGCTCGTCGGGGAGGACCAGGCGTACCTCAACACGCAGGACTTCCTCGACGCGATCGACTCGAACCTCTCGAAGGAGATGGAATAGTCACATGACCGCCACTTCCAAGGTCGTCACCGTCACCGGCGCCGCGGGTGCCATCGGCTACGCCGCGCTGTTCCGGATCGCCTCCGGCCAGATGCTCGGGCCGGACACGAAGGTCCACCTGCGGCTGCTCGAGATCCCCGACGCGCTCCAGGCGGCCGAGGGCACGGCGATGGAGCTCGTGGACTGCGCCTTCCCACTGCTGGCCGGCATCGACATCACCTCCGACGCCAAGGAGGCCTTCGACGGCGTCAACGTCGCGCTGCTGATCGGCGCGCGCCCGCGCACGAAGGGCATGGAGCGCGCCGACCTGCTCGAGGCCAACGGCGCGATCTTCAAGCCGCAGGGCGAGGCGATCAACGCCGGCGCCGACGACGACGTCAAGATCCTCGTGGTCGGCAACCCGGCCAACACGAACTCCCTGATCGCGCGCACGCACGCGCCGGACGTGCCGGCGGAGCGCTTCACGGCGATGACGCGGCTCGACGAGAACCGGGCGGTGGCCCAGCTGGCCAACAAGCTCGCGGTGCCGGTCGAGGACATCCAGGACCTCGTCGTGTGGGGCAACCACTCGCCGACGATGTTTCCCGATCTCTTCAACGCCCGCGTCGGCGGCACGCCGGCCGTGGAGGCCGTCGACGACATGGCCTGGTACGAGGACGAGTACCTGCCGCGGGTCGGCAAGCGCGGCGCCGAGATCATCGAGGCGCGCGGGGCGTCCTCGGCCGCGTCGGCCGCCAACGCGGCGATCGACCACGTGCGCGACTGGTCGCTCGGAGCCGACGGCCTGCGCTCCATGGTCGTGCCGGCCACGGGGGCCTACGGCATCGAGGCGGGGCTGCAGTGCTCGTTCCCCGTCCGCTGCGAGAACGGGGCCTACGAGATCGTGGAAGGGCTCGAGATCGGAGAGTTCGCCCAGGGCAAGATCGACGCGACGGTCGGCGAGCTCATCCAGGAACGCGACGCCGTCCGCGAGCTGGGCCTGATCTAGCCGGCCGCGGGGGTGTCGCACGTTGCTCGTTCCGGTGGCGAGAAACGTGAGGCACCCGGCGTCAGGCGTCGGCCACCCAGCCGAGGTGGACGCCGTCCTGCCACGCGTCGTGGCGCCACCAGGCGGCGCGGCGCGTGCCCTCGACGGCGAAGCCGGCCGCCTCGAAGGTCCGCACGGCGGCGGCGTTGAAGCCGTAGGCCTCGGCCTCGACGCGGTGCGCGCCCCGGGCGCGCAGGTCCTCGAGCAGCGTCCGCAGCGCGCCGACGGCGACGCCGCGCCCGCGGGCGGCGGGGTCGACGAGCAGCGTGTGGACGACCGCGGTGCGGTGGCGCTCGAAGCGGCCGAGGTCGAGCCGCAGCATCCCGGCGCGGGTGCCGCGCGGGGCCTCGACGACGAGCACCCGCTGATCCGGGTCCTGGAGGGCGGCCTGCAGCCGCGGGGCGGTCAGTCCGGACAGGTAGGGCTCGACGTCCGGGTGCCCGGCGAGGGCCAGCAGCGCGGGGAGGTCCCGCGCCCGCGCGTCACGGAGGGCGACGCCGGTCAGGACCGGACGTGCCAGCCGCGGCCGGACTTCGTCACGAGCCCCTGCTCCGCGAGGTCGGGCATGACCCGGTAGAGGTAGTTCTGCTTGATCTCCATCGCCTCGGCGAGCTCGGGGATCGTGATGCCGGGCTTGTCGCGCACGAGGGCGAGCGCCTGCTGGGCGCGCTGGCCCGAGCCCTTGGGCCGGCCGCGGCCGCCGCCGTTGCCGCTCGCGCCCCGCGCGGCCCGGCGGGCGGGCTTGGCCGCGCTAGGGGACGAGGCCCCGACGCCCGCGAGCGCGCGCTCGGCCGCCTCGAGGCGCTGGTACTCGTCCACCAGCGGCTTGATCTCGGCGAGTCTCGCCTTGATCTCCTTGCGCTTGTCTTCCAAGAAGTCACTCATGACTTACACCCTACGCGGATGCACTTCACCCTTCCAACAACTGCTTGAGTCGTTGCAGGGAGCGGTCGGCCTCACGCTTGGGCAAGCCGCCCACCAGCGCGCGGCTCGCCGCCTTTCCGAGCAGGCCACCCGGGGCGCGGAACTCGTTCAAATAGTGAAAGCGGGTCGCGTGGTCGCCGTCGTCGGAGAGCAGGTATTCCGTGCGGGCCGTCGAGCCGACCGGGCCCTTGCCCTCCCAGACCGCCCATGTGTGGTCCTCACACTCGGCGAGCGTCCAGTTAACCTTGAACGACGCGCCCCGCAGACACAGCGTCTGGTTCATCTTCATGCCCTCGTGCGGCGGCCCGGGATCGGCGGAGTTCGTCCGCCGGTGAATGGTGACCCAGTCCGCCATGCCTTCCGGGTCCATGATGGCCTCCCACACCTCCTGGCGAGAGGCCTTGATGGTGATGTCAGTGGTGACGGCGTCGGCCATTACCTCGCGCGGACCTCCTCGGTGGCTTCCCAGTCGCGCAGCGCGCGCTCGACCGCGGCCCCGAAGGCGTGCAGGCGCACGCCGAAGGCCGGGCCGGCGGAGTCGTCGCGGGGCAGCAGGTCGGAATCCAGGGACTCCATCAGGGGCTCGATCAGCCCGACGTCCTCGCCCGCGATGCGGGCGGCCACCACGGAGGCGATCGGCGTCAGGGAGAAGCCGAGTCTGACCGCCGGGCGCGCGACGAGCATCTCGTCGGCGATCCGGTCGATCATCTCGGCGTAGGTCAGGCGGTCCGGACCGGCGAGGTCCCAGGCGCGGTCGCCGAGCGCCGCGGGCGCGGTCGCCGCCGCACGCAGGAAGGCCGTGACGTCGCGCCCGTCCACGGGCTGGGTCGCGTTGGCGGCCCAGGCGGGCAGCGGCGTGATCGGCACCCGCTCCACGAGGCGCACGAGGAAGCGGAAGGAGCGCGAGCCGGCGGCGATGACGATCGAGGCCCGGAAGGCGATGGAGCCGGGCACGGCGCCCAGCAGCGTCTCCTCGACCGCCAGGCGTGAGCCGAGGTGGCGCGAGACGGCGTGCTCGCCGCCCGGCAGCAGGCCACCGAGGTAGACGATGCGCCGCACGCCGGCGCGCCGGGCGGCCTCGGCGAAGTGGTCGGCGGAGCGCAACTCGGCGGTGTCGAAGCCGCCGCTCGAGCCCGCCTCCATGGAGTGGATGAGGTAGTAGGCGACCTCGACGCCCTCCAGGGCCGCGTCCAGGCCGGCCCCCGTCAGCGCGTCGCCCTCGACGACGTCGGCGACCGCGTCGGGCGCGCGGCGGGCGTCCCGGGTGAAGCCGCGCACGTCGTGACCGGCCGCGGCTAGGGCGGGGGCGAGGGAGCTCCCGATGGAGCCGGTGATGCCGGTGACGAGGGTCTGCATGCGGGAAGCGGGGCTCTACCCGGTACGCGGCCACCCTGCGCGCGGATCGAAAACGGCCCAGGTTGCGGAGTGGCGGTTCCGCTAGGACGGCGAAACCGGCGTGAAAACCTCGTCTCAGCGGGGAGGACGACAAAAGGCAGCGATTTGCGGCATGCCCCCTGGCGCCCGGGAGGTGCTTGGGGTTCACTGGCGACGTCCCGCTGGAGGGGACGCTCAAATCGCCGTCCCGTCCGGGTCGGCTCGACCGGGGAGACGGATGTCGCGCAAGGCGGGCAGGGTGTCGTGCGAGGAGTGCTTCTTTCGGCGCAACGGCTTGTGCGCGCTGACGGACTGCGAGCCATGCCCGACCTTCCGCCCGAACCACCCGGACGGCCTACGCCCGCCGCAGCAGCTGCGCTTCGTGTTCCGGCAGGAGCGCCGCCGCCAGTCGGCCTGGGCCTTTCCCGACGCCCAGCAGCAGGCCGCCCTGCACGCCTGAGCGGG
This sequence comes from Solirubrobacterales bacterium, assembly GCA_038258425.1. Lineage (GTDB taxonomy): Bacteria > Actinomycetota > Thermoleophilia > Solirubrobacterales > Solirubrobacteraceae > DATLGB01. The sequence continues at coordinate 15,856 of JBBSPV010000062.1, forward strand.
GCGGGGCGGGGCGGGGCGGGGCGGGGCGGTGGATCGGCTCCGTCGCGCGCGCGCGGCGGAGCGCCGCCGCGCTCGCGCCGGCGGAGCGCCGCCGGCCGAGCGTCAGTCGCCGCCTGGCCGTCCTGGCGACCACCGCGCGACTGACGCTCACGCGGCGAGCCCCAGTTCCGTCCGCCGGCGGTCCATCGCCGCCACGACCTCGGCGGCGACGGCCGCGGGCTGGCGCGTGATCTCCGCCCACGTGAAGCGCATCACGTCCCACCCGGCGGCGCCCAGGGCCCGGTCCTTCACCCGGTCGGCGTGGACGCCGACGAGCGAGACGTGGCTCGCCCGGTCGTCCGTCTCGACCACGAGCCGCAGCTGCGGCCAGGCGAAGTCGGCGAACCAGCGCCCGATCTGCACCTGCGTCTCCGGCAGCGGCAGGTCGTGGCGCGCGCAGAGCATGAGGAACGCCTCCTCGAGGCCGTCGTTGACGTCGCCCGGCACGTAGACGTTCAGGGCGCGCCGCAGCCGGCACTCGCGAAACGCGCCGGGCGGCGCGTCGGCGACCGCCGCGTGGAGGGCGACGAGATCCAGCCGGTGCAGCCGGACCGCCTGGCGGATGGCGCGCAGCAGCCCTCGCCGGTCGAGGATGCCGGCGAGGTCGCGGAGCGTCCGGGACACGGTGGTGATCGCGATCCCGGCGCGCACCGTGACGTCCTCTCGCCGCAGCACGTCCGAGCGGTGCAGGCGGATCCCGCTCGGCGCGGTCCGGCCCGCCTGCGTCGGCACGGTGACGTCGACGGGTGGGGGCGGGACGACCAGCATGCCGAAGTGCGCGGCGGCGTGCTGGTGGCTGAGCGCCGCGTCGGGGCCACAGGCCGCGACGGCGGCGCGCCACAGGGCGATCGGCTCGGTCGCCGGCCGCCCGACCGCGTGAACACCCGGATGGACCTCCAACAGTCGCCCCGTCGCCGTCCGGTGCCGGATCGCGGACCGAGAGAGACCGAGCTCGAGGAGCTCGGCGGTCGTGAGAATCCAGTCGCGGCGGCTTGCGGCGAGCTGGAGTCGTTGATCGGTCGTCATGACCTTCCTTAGGCGACCGAGGCCCGAAACTCGCCCCCCTCCCCGTGTCCGCTCAAAGCTCCAGTCGCCCTGTGGTCGTCCCAGCGGCCACAGCGCGACTGACGCTCCCCGGGGCGAGCAGGTCGCAGCGAGCTCCAGTCGCCCTGTGGTCGTCCCAGCGGCCACAGCGCGACTGACGCTCCCCGGCACACGTCCGCGCGCGCCCCGCGCCCCGCGCCCCGCGCCGCGCTC
>JBBSPV010000063.1:0-16431 GCA_038258425.1 Solirubrobacterales bacterium
CCCGCCCGCCCCGGCCCGCGCTCCGCGCCCGCCGGCCCCCGCGCGCCCGCGCCGCGCCCCGCCCCCAACGCCCCGTCCGCGCGCCATACTCCGCCGATGGGGGAGGGCGCGTGCAGCTGACCGTGCTGGGCAAGTCGCCCTCCTGGGTGGATGCGGGCGGGGCCTGCAGCGGCTACCTCGTCCGGGAGGGCGACACGACGCTGCTGCTGGACTGCGGCAACGGCGTGTTCGGCAAGCTGCGCCGCGTCTGCGACTACGTCGACGTGGACGCCATCGTGCTCTCCCACCTGCACGCCGACCACGTCCTTGACGTCGTGCCCTACGCGTACGCGCTGACCTATGCGCCCCGCCAGCAGCCCGTCCCGGTCCACACCTGGCCCGGGACCGCGACCCCCGCCCGGCCCGTCCTGCACGCGCCGCCCGGCGCGCGGCGGTTCTTCCGCCGGCTCGCGGGGACCTGGGGCAACGACGACCTGATCGAGCGCGCCTTCGACGTGCGCGAGTACGAGCCGGCCGAGCCGATCGGGCTCGGGCCGCTGCGGATGCGCTTCTGCCGCGTACCGCACTGGGTGCCGACCTGGGCGGTCGAGCTGACGTCGGCCGCGTCGCCGGGTCGCCTCGTCTACGGCGCGGACTGCTCGCCCAACGCGGGGATCGTCGACTTCGCCCGCGGCTGCGACCTCCTGCTGCTCGAGGCGACGCTGCCGCGCCCGGAGCGCGACGGCGGCCGCGGCCACCTCACCGCCCGGGAGGCCGGAGAGCACGCCCGCGCGGCCGGCGCCCGCCGGCTGGTGGTCACCCACGTCTCCGACGAGCTCGGCGAGCGCTGGCCGCGCGAGCAGGCGGAGGCGGCGTTCGGCGCGACGGTCGAGCTCGCCCGCGAGGGCGCCACCTACGTGGTCTGATCCGCCGCCCGCAGGTGCGAGCCGGCCGCCCGCGCGTACGAGGACGGATGTCGGGCTCAACGTCGGAGCCCCTCCGGCCGATGGGTGGGCTGTGACCACGGAGCCCGTGTCGACCGACGGCGTGCGCCTGCTCTCGCAGCGGCCCAGCCTGCTGTACAAGCTCGGCGAGGTCGGCGCGGACGCCGACCCGGCGGCGCAGGGCCTTGTCATCCGCGGCCCGGGATGGGACGAGCGCCTGCGCCGGGCGATCGAGCCACTGGCGGTCACGGAGCGGGCGGGGGTCTTCGCCGTGCGTCTCGACGATTCCACCGGCGTGCCGCTGCCCGTCGCCACGGTGCTCGAGCGCCTGCGCACGGACTGGTTCCCCGGCTTCGTCTTCCGCGGCCGCATGCACTCGGTCTTCCAGCCCGTGGTCGACCTGCGCGACGGCTCGGTCTTCGGCCGCGAGGCCCTCGTGCGCGGCTCGCTCGGGCGCGGCGTGGTCACCGGAGCCGAGCTGCACGTCGCGGCCGTCGCCCACGACGCGCTGTTCTCCTTCGACGCCCGCACGCGGGCCATCGCCCTGCAGACGGGGCTCCCGCGACTGCCCACCGGCGAGCGGCTGTTCGTCAAGCTCGACCTCGCCGCCGTCCTCGACGTGGAGGGCTCCGTGCGCAGCACCTGGCCCGTGGTCGAGGAGGCCGGCGGGCGGCCCGAGTCGGTCGGCCTCGAGCTCATGGGCGCCGAGCGCCACCCGGACCTCGACCTGCTGCGCGACCTCGCCGCCGCCCACCGCGAGCGCGGCGCCCTCATCTCGCTCGACGACCTGTCGGCCGGCACGGACGCCCTGCGCGTGCTCGAGGCCGTGCGCCCGGCGGTGGCCAAGCTGTCCCTCGGCCTGTGCAAGGACATCGAGGCCTCGCCCGCGCGTGGCCGCCTCGTGGGAGCGCTCGTCGAGGTCGCCCACGAGCTCGGCTGCCGCGTGGTCGCGGTGGGCGTGGAGCGCGACTCCGAGCTCGAGCAGGTCCAGGCCCTCGGGGTCGACCTCGGGCAGGGCTTCTACCTCGGCCAGCCCACGGCCGAGATGCTGCCGGTGCAGCGCCGGCTCGTCGCCCGAGCCGCCGCGTAGGCCGGCGGGCGCCCGAGGCGTACCCTCCGCGCCATGGCCTCCGAGCGCGACCTGTTCGCGAACTTCGACCGGATGCGGCGGGAGATGGACGAGGTGTTCGGCGACGTCTTCGACCGCGGGCTCGGCCGCCGCCGGGGCTTCTCGCCGGCCGTCGACGTCTTCTACCTCGACACGCCGCCGCGCGCCGTCGTGCTCGCCGACCTCGCCGGCGTCGCCCGCGAGGACCTCGAGCTCGAGATCCGCGGCTCGGAGCTCGTGCTCGCCGGCGTGCGTCGCCCCGACGAGGCCGACGGGCGCACCTACCAGCAGCTCGAGATCGAGCACGGCGCCTTCCGGCGCGTCGTGAGCCTCGGGGTCGAGGTCGAGCCAGACGACGCCCGCGCGGTGTACGCGGACGGGATGCTGCGCGTCGAGCTGCCCGTCGTCGGCCCGCCCGCCCGCCCGCATCCGGTGCGCATCGCCGAGCCGGACGAGGGCGGCGGCGCGTGATCGAGATCGAGACGGTCGCCGACGGCGGCGGCCACGTGGAGCTCCTCGGCCCGGCCGCGCTGCCCGCCACCCTGCCCGTCCTGCCCCTGCGCGACTCCGTCGCCTACCCGGACACCCTGACGCCGCTCGCGGTCGGGCAGGAGCGCTCCGTCCAGCTCGTCACGGACGTTCTCGGCGGCGACCGGATGCTCGCCATGATCACCTCGCTGGACCCCGAGCTCGACGCCCCGGGCCCGGACGCGCTGCACGCGGTCGGCGTCGCGGGCGTCGTCGCGCGCATGCTCAAGGTCCCGGACGGCTCCCTGCGCATCCTCGTGCAGGGTGCCCAGCGCATCCGGGTCACGGGCTGGGAGCGCGAGTCGCCGTACCCCGTCGCCCGTGTCGAGGAGCTGCCCGACGTCGTCCGCGAGGGGCCCGAGCTCACGGCGCTCATGCGCAACGTGCAAGGGACGTTCTCCCACATCATCGAGGCCGTGCCCTACCTGCCGGAGGAGCTGCAGCTCGCGGTGGCCAACCTCGAGGACCCGGCCGCGCTCGCCCACCTGATCGCCGGCGCGCTGCGGATCAAGACGGAGGAGAAGCAGGCCCTGCTCGAGGAGCTCGACGTCGCCAAGCGCCTGCGCCGGCTCTCCCAGGTGCTCGCGCGCGAGCTCGAGGTCGTCAACATCGGCAGCCAGATCCAGTCGCAGGTGCAGTCGGAGATCGACCGCTCCCAGCGCGAGTTCGTCCTGCGCCAGCAGCTCAAGGCGATCCAGGAGGAGCTCGGCGAGCAGGATCCGGCCCAGGCCGAGATGGCCGACCTGCGCGGTCAGCTCGAGGCGCGCGAGCTGCCCGAGGCGGTGCGCAAGCAGGCCTCCCGCGAGCTGGGGCGGCTCGAGCAGCTGCCCCAGGCGGCCGCCGAGCACGGCGTGATCCGGACCTACCTCGAGTGGATCGCCGCCCTGCCCTGGAACGAGTGCACCACGGACGACCTCGACCTCGCGCATGCGCGCGAGGTGCTCGACGCCGATCACTACGACATCGCGGCCGTCAAGGACCGCATCCTCGAGTTCCTCGCCGTGCGCAAGCTCAAGCCGGACGCGGGCGGGACGATCGTCTGCCTCGTCGGCCCGCCCGGCGTGGGCAAGACCTCGCTCGGCCAGTCCATCGCCCGGGCGCTCGGCCGCCGCTTCGAGCGCATCTCCGTGGGCGGCATGCGCGACGAGGCCGAGGTCCGCGGCCACCGCCGGACCTACATCGGCGCCATGCCCGGCGTGATCCTGCGGGCCCTGCGCGACGCGGAGTCGGCCAACCCGCTGTTCATGATCGACGAGATCGACAAGATGGGCTCGGACTTCCGCGGCGACCCGTCCTCGGCGATGCTCGAGGTACTCGACCCGGAGCAGAACGCGACCTTCCGCGACCACTACCTCGACCTGCCCTTCGACCTCTCGCGGGTCATGTTCATCACCACGGCGAACACGCTGGACACCGTGCCGGGGCCACTGCAGGACCGCATGGAGGTCATCCAGCTCGCGGGGTACACGGAGCAGGACAAGCTCGAGATCGCCCGCCGCTACCTCGTGCCCCGCCAGGTCTCGCGCGCCGGGCTCAAGCGCTCGCAGATCACCTTCACCGAGCGGGGCCTGCGGGCGATCATCACCGAGCACACGCGCGAGGCCGGGGTGCGCAACCTCGAGCGCGAGATCGGCGCGGCGTGCCGCAAGGTCGCCCGGCGGGTGGCCGAGGGCGACACGGCGCGGGTGTCGGTCACCGAGCCGCGCGTGCGCGAGCTGCTCGGCCGGCCGAAGGTCAACCGCGAGGTCAACCGGCGCACGCGCGGGCCCGGCGTGGCGACGGGCCTGGCCTGGACGCCGGTCGGGGGCGACGTGCTCTTCGTGGAGGCCGCGGCCATGCCGGGCAAGGGCGAGCTGACCCTCACCGGGCAGCTCGGCGACGTCATGCGCGAGTCCGCCCGCGCCGCCGTCTCCTGGGTGCGCGGGCACGCCGGCGAGTTCGCGCCCGGCCTCGGCGAGGACTGGTTCGCCCGCCACGACCTCCACGTCCACGTGCCGTCGGGGGCGATCCCCAAGGACGGGCCGAGCGCCGGCATCACCATCGCGACCGCTCTCGTCTCCCTCCTGACGGGCCGCCCGGTGCGCGCCGACCTGGCCATGACGGGCGAGATCACGCTCACCGGGCAGGTCCTGCCCATCGGCGGGCTCAAGGAGAAGGCGCTCGCCGCCCAGCGCGCGGGCGTGCGGCGAATCGTCGCCCCCAGGCGCAACGAGGGCGATCTGGAGGACATCCCCGAGCCTCTGCGACGCGGGTTGACCTTCCTGTGGGTGTCCGAGGTGGGCGAGGTGCTCGAGCAGGCGCTGGAGGCCCGTCCGCTGCGCGGCGCGACGCCTGTCCTCGGCGCAGCGCTTCGATCTGGGCGACCGGGGTAGTGTTCGCACAGCGAGTTCGGGACTTCAGAGCGACCGGAGAAGGGTGGACATGGCATCGAAGAAGAAGAAGGCCGCTGGGGCCGCGACCGGCGCGTACGGGGCGGCGAAGGCCGCGAAGGACAACCAGTACGTGCAGCGCCTGGCGCAGGACGACGAGCTGCGCGAGACGATCGTGGAGGCCTACGAGTCCATCCGCTCCGCGGTGGACCGCCTCGGCAGCGGCAAGGCCTCGCCGGCGAAGCAGGTCTTCGACGACAAGAAGCTGCAGAAGGACATCCGCGAGGCGGCGTACAACGTGCGCGACGCCAGCGTGTCCCTGCGCGACGGCAAGCCGAAGAAGTCGGGCGGCGGGCTCTTCCGCAAGCTCCTGCTCCTCGTCGCCGCGGGCGGCATCGCGCTCGCCGTGTCCGAGGACCTGCGCAAGAAGGCCCTCGACGCGCTCTTCGGCTCCGAGGAGGAGTTCGAGTACACGTCGACCACGACGCCGCCGGCCGGCGGCGCCACGGGCGGCGCGACCGAGGGCGCCTCGACGTCGTCCTCCACGGCTTCGGCCTCCTAGCGGGGCCGAGCACCACCTGACCGGCCCGAGGGGCGCCCGTCTGGGCGCCCCTCGGCGTTCTGCCTACGGCGGCCGCCCGGCTTCGCGCCGGTCCCTCGGCCGGCGCGCGAGCCGGCGCACGTGATGAACTCGGGGACGTGGTGGGGCTGGTGGACCGCCGGGGTGCACGAGCGGGCCCAGGCGGCAATCCAGGCAGGGTGGTGCGGCTGACGGACCCGTGCTGAAGGCCCGCGCGGATGACCGGCCCGGCGCTAGGACCCGAGCTGCTTCTGGTCGCCGAGCCAGCCCACCACGGCGTCGGCGACACCGGCGACGTCGGCTTTCAGGCCATGGTCGCCGGGCACCTCGACGACCGTGCGCGCGCCGGCCGGGGCCGGCATCCCGAAGCGGTCGCGCGTGCCCTGGACGACGAGCAGCGGGACGCCGACGGCCTCGAGCTCGTCCTGGCGGCTCGCCCCCTTGGGCGTCATGAGCGGGAAGGCGAGGCACACGACGCCGGCCGCGCCCGTCGCCGCCGCGGTCCGGCACGCCACGCGCGCGCCGGACGAGCGGCCGCCGGTGACCAGGGCCAGGCCGGCCAGCTCGTGCGCGCACAGGTCGGCGAGCACGGCGGTCCAGGCCGCGTCGAGCTGGTGGGCCGGCGCGGCGGAGCGGCGTCCGGCGACCTTGTAGGGCTGCTCGACGAGGCCGACGGCGACTCCCGCGGCGTGCGCGGCCTCGGCGACGGCGGCGAGGTCCGGCGCGGGGACCGAGCCGCCGGCGCGGTGACCGACCCGCCGGCGCCGTGGCCGAGCACGAGCGCCGCGCGGGCGGCCGGCGCCGGCCGGACGTGGGCGCGTGCCGGCCCGTGCGGGGTGTCGATGTCGCGTGCGAGCATGGACGGGTGCCGGACAGCTTCGCACCCGTGCGCCTCGACAAGTGGCTGTGGGCCGCGCGGCTGCTCAAGACGCGCGCGCTCGCCGCCGCGGCGGTCAAGGGCGGCCGGGTCCACGTCAACGGCCACGCGGTCAAGCCGAGCCGGGACGTGCGCCCAGGCGACCGGCTCGAGCTCTCCACGGGCCGCGACCGCCTCGAGCTCGTCGTGCGGGGCACCGCCGAGCGGCGCGGGCCGGCCATCGAGGCCCGGCGGCTCTACGAGGAGACCACGGAGAGCCGGGCCGCGCGCGAGCGGGCGGCCGAGCTGCGCCGGCTCGCGCCGCCCGCCGTGCCGGAGCGCGGCGGCCGCCCGACCAAGCGCGACCGGCGGCGCCTGGAGGCGCGGCGCCGCCGGGGCTGAGCCGGCGGCTCAGCTCACCTCGCGCCGGCGCAGGAGGACCACGCCGGCCACGAGCGGGACGCCGATCCACAGCGCCGAGGCGGTGGCCATCTGGGCCCAGTCCTGCCCGTGGGCGACGAAGTTCGCCAGCGGCGCCCACGCCTCGGCGGTGTCGAGCCAGTCGCGCACCCCCGCCAGCCCGGGGATGAGGTCGGCGGCGATGGTGAAGGCGGTCGGCACGACGAAGTACACGACGATGGCCACGGCCGGGCTCGCAAAGAGCATGCCGAGCGCGAGGCCGAAGGCCATGCCGAGCTCGACGAACAGCAGCGCCTGACCGAGGGCCGAGCCCAGCGCCCACGAGCCGTCGGCGTCGCCGAGGAGTGGGGTCACGACGTTGGCGACCATCGCGAGGGCGAGGCAGGCGAGCGTCGCCGCGACGCCGAGGACGAGCACGGCCAGCCCCTTGGCCGCGAGGACGCGCTCTCGCTGGGGCACGGCGGTGAAGGTCTGCAACGCGGTGCGCTGCGAGAACTCCGCGGCCACGCCGAGCAGACCGACGATCGGCAGCAGGACGCTGACGGGCACGAGCGCGATGCCGAAGGCATCCTTGAGCGTCCGGCCCGACGGCTCGGCGGTGATCGCGTCCACGCCGACGACGAGGACCGTGAGCAGGGCGACGCCGACGAGCAGCCAGAAGCCCGACCGGGTGTCGACGAGCTTGCGCAGCTCGATCCGCACGAGGCGGGCGAGCGGGGGCGCGGCGAAGCGGCCGGCCGGCTGGGCCGGCGCGACCGCGATGGGCGTGGTGATGGTCATGCGGCAACGAGCTCCTTCTCCGGGACGTCGCCCGGCTCGGCGGTCAGGTCGAGGAACAGCTGCTCGAGGTCGGCCCCGGCGCCACGCAGCTCCGAAAGCGCGACGCCGGCCGCCGCGGCGGCGCGCCCGACGACCTCCGGCGCGGCGTCCGCGCGCACGCCGCCATCCAGGGCGGGCGCGGCGTCCAGGCCCGCGGCGCCCAACGCGGCGACCAGGGCCTGCTCGTCCGGCGAGCGCACGAGCGTGCCCTCCCCGACGAGCAGCTCGTCCTTGGTGCCCTGGGCGATGACGCAGCCGCCGCGGATGATCACCAGATGGTCGGCGACGGCCTGGATCTCGCGCAGCAGATGCGAGGAGAGCAGGACGGTGCCGCCGCGATCGGCGAAGTCGCGCAGCAGCCGGCGCATCCAGCGGATGCCCTCCGGGTCCAGGCCGTTCGCCGGCTCGTCGAGCACGAGCACCTGCGGGTCGCCGAGCAGGGCCTGGGCGATGCCCAGGCGCTGGCGCATGCCGAGCGAGTACTGCTTGATCCGCTTGCGGGCCGCCGAGCGCGGCAGCCCGACGGTCTCGAGCAGCTCGCCGGCCTTGCGCGGCGGCAGGCCGAGGGTCAGCGCGCCGAGCGTCAGGGCCTCCTGCCCGGTGCGGCCGGCGTGCTGGGCGGAGGCGTCGAGCAGCACGCCCGCCACGCGCGGCGGCATGGGCAGCTCGCGGAAGGGCCGCCCGGCCACCGTGGCCGTGCCGGCGCTGGCCGGCGTGAGGCCGCACAGCATCCGCAGGGTCGTCGACTTGCCCGCGCCGTTGGGACCGAGGAACCCGGTGACGGTCCCCGGCTCGCAGCGGAAGGAGACGTCCTGCACCGCGGCGTGGGCGCCGTAGCGCTTGGTGAGATGCTCGATGGCGATCATGGGCTTCACCCTGTCGCCGGGCCGTCCCCCGCGGTAGTGGCCGTCGGGTGACGGAGGGCCGACTTCGGTTCATGCCCGTGTCGACCTCCGTCGGGTGGTCGGGGCGGACGCCGGTCCGTACGCTCCGGCCATGGTCCAGACGGCGGAGCGCTGGCAGCGACTGCTGCTCCCCGCCGGGCTCGGCGAGCCGGACGACGCGCCGCCGCCGCGGCGCAGCGTGCGCGACTGGCTCGTCGACCTCGCGTGCCTGCTCTTCGCGCTGAGCGTCGGCCTCGCGCTGTTCGCGGGGGTCAACGTGGACCCGGGCCTCAGCGAGCGGGCGCAGGCGCTGGACCTCCTCGTCGGTGGGCTCTCGCTGCTCGCCCTCGGCTGGCGGCGGCGCTTTCCCGTGGCGCTCGCCCTCGCCGTCGCGGCGGGCAGCGCGGTCTCCGCGAGCAGCGCCGGCACCGTGCTCGTGCTGCTCTTCACCGTCGGCGTGCGCCGGCCGCCGCCTGTCGCGCTCGCCGTGTGCGCGCTCGCCTGCGTCCCGGTGCCGATCTACGAATGGCTGCACCCGTCCCGGGACTCGGCGTGGTGGTTCGGCCTCGTGATCGGCCTCACGATCACCGCCGCCGTCCTCGCGTGGGGGATGTGGGTGAGGGTGCGCCGCCAGCTCGTCGTCTCGCTTACCGCTCGGGCCCGGCAGGCCGAGGCCGACCAGGCCCTACGGCTCGAGGCGGCGCGCGCCGAGGAGCGCACCCGGATCGCCCGCGAGATGCACGACGTGCTCGCGCACCGCCTCTCGCTGCTGTCCCTGCACGCGGGCGCGCTCGAGTTCCGCCCGGACGCGCAGCCGGACGAGGTCGCCACCGCGGCGGCGATCGTCCGGGCCAGCGCGCACGAGGCGCTGCAGGAGCTGCGCGAGGTCATCGGCGTCCTGCGCCAGGACGAGCTGGGCGAGCCGCCGGAACGGCCGCAGCCGACGCTCGCCGAGCTCGACGCGCTGCTCGACGAGTCGCGCCGCGCCGGCGTCCGGGTGGAAGCCGAGGTGGCCGTCGCGGCGCCGGGACCGATGCCTGCGGGACTCGGCCGCAACGCCTACCGGATCGTCCAGGAGGCCTTGACCAACGCGCGCAAGCACGCGCCGGGCTCCGTCGTGCACGTCCGGGTCATGGGCGGCCCGCGACACGGGCTGACGGTCGCCGTGCGCAACCCGCTGCCGGTCGGCGTCCCCGCCGGCGGCGCGCCGCCCGGCGCGGGCACGGGGCTCGTCGGCCTGCGCGAGCGCACGCAGCTCGCGGGCGGGCGGCTGCGCCACGGTCCGGGCGCCGACGGGCGCTTTGAGGTCGAGGCCTGGCTGCCGTGGCCGGCGTGATCCGGGTCCTCGTGGTCGACGACGACGCGCTCGTGCGGGCCGGCGTCGGCATGATCCTCGCCGGCGCGGAGGGCGTCACCGTGGCCGGGGAGGCGACGGACGGGGCGGAGGTCGAGGCCGCCGTCGACGCCCACCGCCCGGACGTGATCCTCATGGACATCCGCATGCACGAGCTCGACGGGCTCTCCGCCACGGAGCGCCTGCGGACGCGGGCCGACGCGCCGGCGGTGATCGTGATGACGACCTTCGACGCCGACGAGCACGTGCTCCGGGCCCTGCGCGCCGGCGCGAGCGGCTTCCTGCTCAAGGACACCCCGCCCGCCGAGATCGTCAACGCCGTGCGCCGGGTCGCGGCGGGGGAGGCGATGCTGTCGCCGTCCGTGATCCGCCGGCTCGTCGACCACGTCGCCGGCGACGCGGGGGACGCCCGCCGCGAGGCCGCGCTCGCCCGGCTCGCGCGCCTCACGGACCGCGAGCGCGAGGTCGCCGTCGCGCTCGGCCGGGGCAAGGCCAACGCCGACATCGGCCGCGAGCTCTACATGAGCACCGCGACCGTCAAGGCGCACGTCTCGCGGCTGCTGGACAAGCTCGAGCTCGACAACCGGGTGCAGGTCGCGCTGCTCGCGCACGACGCCGGGCTCTGACGGCGCGGCTCGCTCACAGGCCGAACAGCCGCTGGGCGTTGCCGCCGAGGAACAGCCCGCGGGCCTCGTCGTCGAGCCCGAGGGCATCGAGGTCGCCCAGCGCCTGCGCCGGCGTGAGCATCGGGGCGTTGGAGCCGAAGAGGACCTTGCGGCGCCCGCCGCGGCTGCGCAGGTAGGCGACGAGCTCCGGCGGATAGCGCTTGGCGGTGTAGGCCGAGGTGTCGATGTGGACGTGCTCGTGCTTGCGCGCGACGGCGACCATCTCCTCCGTCCATGGGTAGCCGATATGGCCGCCGACGATCACGAGCTCGGGGAAGTCGATGGCGACCTGGTCGAGGTAGGGGATCGGGCGCCCGGTCTCCGACGGGCGCAGCGGGCCCGTGTGACCGACCTGGGTGAGGAACGGGACCCCGAGCTCGACGCACGTCGCGTAGAGCGGGTAGTAGCGGCGGTCGGTCGGCGGCGCCTCCCACAGCCACGGCACGACGCGCAGGCCCTTGAAGCCGAGCTCGGCGACGCAGCGGCGCAGCTCGCGGACGGCGGCCATCGGGCGGGCGAGGTCAACCGCGGCGACCCCGGCGAAGCGGTCCGGGTGGGCCGCCACCCAGGCGGCGACCTCGTCGTTGGTGATCAGCGGGCCCTCCGGCGCGTGCCAGGCGCTCAGCAGGCCCACGTCGACGCCGGCGGCGTCCATCGCCGCGAGGCTCGCCTCGATGGGCGGATCGCCCTCCGGGAGCAGGCCACCCGTCCAGCGGCGCAGCGGCTCGAACTCCGCGCGCTCGAGCAGCCGCCGCGTGGGGTGCTGCATCCAGGCGTCGACGATCACGCCGGCGAGGTCCTAGCCCGGATTGAGGACCGGGACGGGCACGTCTGCGTAGAAGATCGCGCCGACGACGGCGGCGACCACCAGGACGCCGGCGAGGACGGTGAGGACCTTCGACCGCGTGCTCGCCTCCTTCGCGCCGGCCTGGGCCTTCTCCGCCTGCTCGAGGGCCTTCTCGAGCGCCGCCTCGGCCCAGGCGAACTCCATCGCGAGCATGGCCAGGCCGATGGGGATGAGCACGAAGGCCGGGCCGGGGGTGACGAGCATGACGACGCCGGCGAGCGTGATGAGCACGCCGACGATCTGGAAGCCGACGCGGTAGAGCCTGCCGCGCTCCTGGTAGCGCTCGCGCCGGCGCTCGAGCTTCGCCGCCCAGCGGCTGCGCGGCTGCGGTGCGGGCGAGTCGGTCATTCCGCGATGAAGTCTCGCAGCGTCACGAGCGAGCCCGGCCGGCGTGTCGTGTCGCCACCCGCGCGCCGCAGGAAGGCGCCCGGGGCGACGTCTCGGCGGCCCTGCCACGCCGTGACGATCGGATACGGATCGACGGAGGGCTCCGGCTCGCCGCCCGGGTGCACCTCGAAGTGCACGTGCGGCGGGGTGGGCTCGGCGTCACCCGTGTTGCCCGTGAAGCCGAGCACGGTGCCCGCCTTGACGCGCCGGCCGCTGACCGCGGCCCTGGAGAACGAGGAGAGGTGCGCGTAGAAGAAGGCGTCGCCGCCGCTCGTCGTCAGCCACAGCCGGTTGCCCGAGATCGGCAGCGTCCCGACCTTCGAGAGGCGGCCGTCGGCGACGGCGACCACGGGCGTGCCGAACGGCGCGAAGATGTCGTCACCCTCGTGGAAGCCGATCGGCGGTGGCCGGTAGGCGCCGTAGTTGTCGGCCACCCGCGCCTTGCCGCCGTAGACCGGGAAGGTGAAGCCCGAGCGGGTCAGCCGGGCGCGGACGCTCGGGGTCTTCCTGCGCTTCGGCGTGGCGGTCGGGCGGGGCCCCGGGGTCGAGGTCGGCCGGGGCGTCGGGGTGGCGGTCGGGGCGGCCGTGGCCCGCGGCGTCGGCCTCGGCCTCGGCGTCGGCGTCGGCGTCGGCGCCACCGCCTCCCGCACCGAGCCCGTCACGATGGCGAGGCCCAGCACGGTCCCGGCCGGCACGCCGGCGACGTTCTGCGAAAGGGCGACCCGGAGGCCGGTCGAGCCGCGGTTGACCGTCACGGTGCCCGCGCCGCCCGCGAGCCGGAAGACCCGTTCGCCGGTGACCGTCCCGAGCGCCCGGCCGTCGATCCCCAGCCCGGTGACCCGGCCGGCGCGCGCCGTGCCGGACGGTGTCACGCGCAGCGTGCGGCGCACGCCCGAGGCGACGATCCGGCCGCCGAGCAGGCTGACCGAGTGCGCCACCGCCGACGCCCGCGCCGTGGGGGTGGCGGCCGTCGAGCTGCGGGCGCTCGCCTCCCCCTTGGCCACCGTGATGCCGCCGGTGCCGACGCCGGCGGCGGCGAAGTCCTCGCGCGTCCCGGTGGCGGTGGCCCGCACCCGGGCGCCGGCCGGGCCGCTCGCGACGATCGCCTCGGCGCGCGCGCGGGCCGGGGCCTGGGCGTCCGAGTCGGCCACGAGCAGCGCGGCGAACCCGAGGCCGGCGACGGTCGCGAGGGCGGCGGCCAGGCGCATGGCCCCAGGGTACGGCCGTCGCGCGACGTAGGCTCCCGATCGTGCGCGTCCGCGTGATCATCGGCGTGGTGGCCGTGGCTGTCGCCCTGCTGGTGGCGAGCCAGCTGCTGCTGCCGTCGCTGGCCGAGCACAAGCTGCGCGACGACCTGGCCGGCTCGGGCGACGTCCGGTCGGTCTCCGTCTCCGCCTTCCCGGCCATCAAGCTCGTGTGGCGTCACGCCGACCGCGTGCGCGTGCGCTTCGGGCGGCTGCGGCTCGGCCGCGGCGAACTCGCCGACCGTCTGGACGAGACGCGCCATGTCGGCCGCGTCGACGCGCACGCCGACGTCCTGCGGGTCAGCGCCCTGACGCTGCGCGACATCGACCTCACCAAGCGCGGGCCTCGGCTGCACGCCGAGGCCGCCCTGAGCAAGGCCGATCTGGACCGTGCCCTGCCCGCGGGGGCCGGGCTCAAGCCGGTCGGCGCGGGCGGCGGGGAGCTGACCGTCGAGGTGACGGCCGGCCCGGTGGCCGTGCGGGCCATCGCCGCGGCGCGCGGCGGCGCGCTCGTCATCACCCCGACCGGCGTCCTGTCCGGCGTGGCCACGGTCACCGTCTTCTCGGACCCCCGCATCCAGGTCACGGGCGTCGGCGCCCGCACCCGTCCGGGTGGCTACGTCGTGACGGTCGACGGCCGGCTGGCCTAGGAGGCGCCTACGCCGCCGACCCGGAGGGTGCCGCGAGCTTCGGCGACGTCCACGGTGCCGCCACGCGCCTGGCCAGCTCGTCCGGCAGCCCGTCGATGGGGACCCGCACCTGCTCGAGCGAGTCGCGGTCGCGGAGGGTGACGGTGCGGTCCTCGAGGGACTCGAAGTCGACCGTCACGCAGTACGGGGTCCCGATCTCGTCCTGGCGGCGGTAGCGCTTGCCGATGTTGCCGCCCTCGTCGTACTCCGCCGACACGCGTTCGCGCAGCGCCTCGTAGACCTCGCGCGCGAGCTCGGGGTGGCCGGCCTTGCGCAGCAGGGGGAAGACCGCGACCTTGATCGGCGCGAGCCGCGGGTGCAGCCGCAGGACGGTGCGGTGCTCGCCGCCGACGTCGTCCTCGTCGTAGGCGTCGCAGAGGAAGGCGAGCAGGGCGCGGTCGGCGCCGGCGGCCGGCTCGATCACGTGGGGGACGTACTCCACCCCGGCGTTGGCGTCCTTGTAGGTGAGCTTGACGCCCGAGGCCTGGGCGTGGGCGGTGAGGTCGTAGTCGCCCCGGTTGGCGATGCCCTCGAGCTCGGACCAGCCGATGGGGAAGTCGTACTCCACGTCGCTCGTCTCGGAGGAGTAGTGGGACAGCTCGTCGGCCTCGTGCGGCCGCAGCCGCAGGTGGTCGGGCCGGATCCCGAGCCGCTCGTACCACGCCCGCCGCTCGGCGCACCAGTACGCGTACCAGCGGTCGGCATCCTCGGGCGGGACGAAGAACTCCATCTCCATCTGCTCGAACTCGAGCGTGCGGAAGATGAAGTTGCCCGGCGTGATCTCGTTGCGAAACGACTTGCCGACCTGGGCGATTCCGAACGGCGGCTTCTTGCGCGCGAACTGCAGCGTGCTCTTGAAGTCCAGGAAGATCCCCTGGGCGGTCTCCGGGCGCAGGTAGACCGTCGAGGCGGAGTCGGCGACGGTGCCGATCTGGGTCTGGAACATGAGGTTGAACGCGCGCGGCTCGGACAGGTCCCCGCCGCACACCGGGCAGCGCACGAGCGCTGGGTCCTCGCCGCGGGCGACGGCGTCCTCCTGCAGGTGATCGAGGCGGAAGCGCCGCTTGCACTCGCCCAGGCACTGCACGAGCGGGTCGCTGAACCCCGCCAGGTGGCCCGAGGCCTCCCACGTGCGGGGGTGCTGGATGATCGCGGAGTCCAGCGCCACGACGTCGTCGCGGCGGAACACCATGTCGCGCCACCACGCGTCCTTGACGTTGGCCTTCAGCAGCACGCCGTAGTGGCCGTAGTCGTAGGTGTTGGCGATCCCGCCGTAGATCTCCGAGGCCGGGAAGATGAAGCCGCGCCGCTTGCACAGCGCCACGATCTTGTCCATGGTCACCACGTCGCCCGCCATGGGGCGCAGGCTAGGGGGGCGGCGCGCCGGAGGCTCCCCTATCCTGGCCGCCGTGCCGATCTACGAGTACCGCTGCGACGACGGGCACAACTTCGACGTCATGCAGAAGATGGCCGACGACGCCCTGACGGAGTGCATCGAGTGCGGCGCCCCCGTGCAGAAGGTGCTGCACGCACCGTCCGTGCACTTCAAGGGCTCCGGCTTCTACAACACGGACTACGGCACGGCCAAGCGCAAGCGCGAGCTCGACAAGTCGGCCGCCGACGGATCCGACAAGCACGACGCCAAGACCAAGGAGAAGGCGGGCTCGAAGTCCGACTCCTCCTCGTCCTCGTCGTCGAACGGCTCCGGCTCGGACTCGGGCTCCAAGGCCCCGGCGAAGACCTCGTCCTCCTCGGACTAGCCCTTCAGGAAGGTCCGCACCTCGCGCCGGACCTCGTCCCGAGAGACGTCGAGGCCCGCACCGCCGTCGGGCAGCGTCTCGGCGCCGGAGGGCTTGAGGACGCGCGACTTGGGGTTCCCGCCGATCTGGATCGCCCCGAAGAGGCCGAGCAGCGTCGGGCCGCCCATGTCGGAGCGGATGGCCTTCGGCGCCTGCCAGGCGACCCACGGCAGCCGGAAGAACGTCACGGGGGAGACGAGCCGGCTCTTGATCGCGGCCAGGATGTTCTGCTGGCGCTTGGCCCGCGTGCGGTCGTCCTCACTCGGCTTGCAGGCGTTCTTGCGCGTGCGGGCGAGCGCGAGGGCCTGCTGGCCGTCGAGGTGGTTGGAGCCCGCGCGCAGGCGCAGCGACGTGCCGCCGTTGCTCCGGCCGCCGTTGATGTCGGAGCGCACGCAGCCCGTGGAGACGTTGATGCCGCCCAGGGCGTCGATGAAGTCCGGGAAGTTGCCGAAGTTGACCTCGATCAGGTGGTTGACGTCGATCCCGAGGAACTGCTCGACGGTGCGGATCGCGAGGCTCGGGCCGCCGATCGCGTAGGCGGCGTTGATCTTGTCGCGCCCGTGGCCGGGGATGTCCACGACCGTGTCGCGCGGGATGGACAACCGCGCGCCCTTGCCGCCGCCCGTGCGGATGAGCAGGATGGAGTCCGAGCGCGACGGCCCGCCGACCGTGGCGCCCGGCTCGGCCTGGCCCTTCTGGCGCGCGTCCGAGCCGAGCACGAGGATCGTGTTGGGCGAGACGAGCGGGAAGCCGCCGCCGCTCAGGGCGTTGCGGGCAGCGTCGGACGTATTGCGCCGCTGGATCGTCGCGGAGACGAGGAAGAGCACGAGGGAGAGGCCGATCCAACCGGCCAGTGCGAGCAGGACCCACTTGACGACGCGGCCGCGGGTGACCCGCCGCCGGCCGGTCTGCGGGCGCTCGCCCGCGTCACGCCGGCGGGCGCGCGACCGGCCGCGGCC
>JBBSPV010000064.1:0-15609 GCA_038258425.1 Solirubrobacterales bacterium
CCCCGCCCCCGGCCCACCCCCGCGGCCCCCGGACGCGATCGCGCCCCCCGGCCGGCCCCCACCGCGACCACCGCTGACTAGCGGGGCCGCCCCGACCGGTTGGCGACCGGCCGGTAGGGCCGGCACGGCTCGCCGCGCAGCCCCGGGCAGGGGGGCAGGCCCGTCGGCGCCCCGATCCCGCTGACGACCGGCAGCACGAGCCGCGACGCCCGGCCGGGCGCCTGCAGCAGCGACACGGTGGCCGGCCGGCGCGGGCTCAGGCGGCCGAAGGCCCAGACGGGTTGGTCGCCGCCCGGCGCGGACACCGTGACGCGGATCCGCGACCCGGCCCGGTACACGTGCCCCTGGTAGTACAGGGGGACGACGACGTGCGTCCAGCGCCCGCGCCGCAGCGGGGCGGCGTCCCGCCGGCGCAGGCTCAGCACCGGGGCCAGCGGAGTGCTCTTGCGCCGGTCGAGCTTGCGGGCGTCGCCGCGCAGCCAGCCGCTCTGGACGAAGGTCTCGCGACCGTCCGGCCGGACCTCGGAGACCGTGGCCTGAAGGTCGGCCTCCGGCACGGAGGCCTTGATCCAGGCGTGCAGGGCGCCGCCGCCGACGACCGTCGTGGTCGCGCCGAGCGGGGCGGTCACGTACGACAGGGCCTTGCCGGCCGGGTCGGGCTGCCAGCGGTACGGTGGCGTCGCCGTCCACAGGCCGCCGGCGCCGGAGCCGGTGTTGCCGCTGAAGTCCGTCGCCGGGCGGGCGGTGGGGTCCCACGTGAAGCGATCGGCCCGGGCGCGCGGGGGCCGGCCGTCGCGGAGGACGCCGCCGGCGCCGAGGTACCACGTCCGGGCGCGCGTGCCCGGCAGCGGCCAGCGCGCGAAGGAGCGCTCGAAGCCCGCCCCGGGGGCCCCGGGTGCCGTCCCGCCGGCGCCGTTGTCGAAGAGGATCCGCACGGCCGGGAGCCGCTCGAACGCCGCCTGGGCGCCGGCGAGGTCGGGCTGGGCCTGGATCGGGTCCTCGGGCAGGCGCACGCCGGGAACGCCCGAGATGGCGCCGAACAGCGCCGGGGCGGCGCCGGTGACGGCGGCGGGCAGCCGCGGTGCGCGCCGGGCGACGTAGATCGAGAGGAAGTCGAACCAGCGCGTGAAGGTCGCGGGGGAGGCGAGGGAGTCGATGTGGGTGCCGTTGGTGAACGTGAACCACTTGCGGCGCGCGCCGGTGAACCGCGACGCGAGCGTCGGGCAGTGCCCGCCGGTCTGCTCGTCCGTCCACTGGCAGGCGAGGAACGTGGGGGCGGTGATCCGGTGCACGAAGGTCGCGGGCGCCAGCGGGTCGGCGACCTTCGGGACGTAGAAGCGGTTGCGGCGGGTCTTGGCCAGCAGGTCGACCGCCTCGGGATGCAGGTCCTGGTTGGCCTCGCACGTCGTGTCCCCGGCGCGGATGCGGTCGAGCGCCCAGCGCTGCCCGCCCGTCTCCGACGCGGCCTTGGCGTCGTGCACGCGGTCCTTGGCCCAGGAGAGGGCGAAGCCCGTGTTAAGCAGGCCGCCGGGATACAGCGTCGTGGCCGTCTCGTCGATCACCGAGAGCGGCGCGATCGCCGACAGGCTCGGCGGCGTGGTGGAGGCGACGAAGAGCTGGCTGATGCCGCCGTAGGAGATGCCGAACATCCCGACCTTGTGGTGCTGCACCCAGGGCTGGCGGGCGACGGTCTCGATCACGTCGTAGCCGTCGAGCGCCTGCAGGCGCTCGAAGTAGTCGAAGGCGCCGCCGGAGCAGCCCGTGCCGCGCATGTTGACGTCGACGACCGCGAAGCCGAGCAGCGTGGCGATCTGCGCGATCGAGCTCTCGCCGCCCGTCGGGTCGGCGTAGCCGTAGCCGGAGTACTCGACGAGCGTCGGGTACGGGCCGGGCCCGGCGGGCAGCTGGACATTGATCGCGAGCTTCGTCCCGTCGCGGGTGGTGAGGTAGCCGTAGCCGTCGGCCGGGATGGCCTGTCGGTAGCCACGGGTGCTCCGGGGCGCGGGACGGCCGGTGAACACCGTGACGCGGGTCGACCGCCGGCCGGCCGTGCGGACGCGGTAGCCGCGGCCCGCCCGCACGCCGCGGAAGACGACGCCGCCGAGCCGGCCGGCGCGCCGTCGCTGCGTCCGCCTGTCGTGGCGGTTCAGGAGGGCGACCCGGGCACCGGCGCGTGCGCCCGTCACCTGGACCTGGTGCGCGCTGCCGCGGACGGTCACCGCCGCGCCGGCCGGGGCCGCGGCGAGCCCCGCCAGGACGAGGGTCGCCACGACCAGCCGCACTCCGCGCACACGCTCCATGGGCGGGAGCCTTTCACAGAGCCGCGCCGCGCGGGCCGGTGGACCGAGGTTCAGCCGGCCAGCGGCGCGCCCGTCTCGAGCAGCGACTTGAGGTCGGAGAGGATCCAGGCCCAGCCACCGCCGGCGCCCTCGTCCTCGAAGTCGCCGCTGACCATCGCCGACACCCGCGGTGCGGACTCGAGCTCGTGGGTCACCGTGAGGCGGGTCACCCCGTCCGGCCGCGGATCGATGTCGTAGCTGAGCCGGGTGAAGCCCTCCGCGGCCATCTCGTCGTCCATGACCATGCGCCAGGTCTGGACGAACCGGCGCGGCGGGTCGACCTCGACGAGCTCGCCGTCGACCACCGGGCCGGTGACGCCCTGGGACTGCATGCCGATTCCGGCCAAGACGCGGTATTCGGTTCCGGGCGTGAGCTCGCCGTACTCCGGGACGCCGCCGTAGCCGTAGCGGTCGGTCCACTCCGGCTTGGTGATGGCGTCCCAGATCGCCTCCGGGGTCGCCCTGATCCAGACGCGGTACACCTGCGTCGTCGCGGTGTGGGTGTCTGCGGTCATCGCTGGTCCTCCAGTTCGTGCTTGAGGGTCGAGAGCGCCGACATCCGGCGCTCCGTGTACTTGTCGATCCACCGGTCGTGGATCAGCCGGATCGGCACCGGATTGAGGAAGTGCAGCTTCTCCCGGCCCGACCGGCGGGTGACGACGAGGCCCGCGTCCTCGAGGACGCGCAGGTGCTTCATCACGCCGAAGCGCGTCATCTCCAGCTGCGACTCGAGCTCGGTCAGCGTGCGGCCGTCACGCTCGAAGAGCCGGTCGAGCAGGGAGCGCCGCGTCGTATCGGCCAGCGCCTTGAACACGGGGTCGTCGTCCATCCCGGAAGCGACAATACGTGACTAAACAGTCACGTGTCAAGGTCGGTGGACGGTGACGGGATGACGGTCGAACCGTGCCCGCCTCGTCGCGGTCAGCCTCAAGCTCCACCTCGGGGTGGAGGCGACGCGCGAGTGGCTGGGCGCGGTGGCGCGGCTCGTGGCGCGCACGCGGGTCACGGAGCGCGTCGACGTCGTCGTCTTCCCGACCTACCTGTCGCTCGCCGTCGCGGGGGAGCTGCTGGCCGGCACCGGCGTGCGCCACGGAGCCCAGGACGTCTTCCGGGAGGACACCGGCGCGTACACGGGGGAGGTGTCGGCCCCGATGCTCGCCGAGGTCGGCTGCAGCTACGCCGAGGTCGGGCACGCCGAGCGGCGCCGGCTGTTCGGCGAGGACGACGTAGTCGTCGCCCGCAAGGCGGCCGCCAGGGTGCGAGCCGGCCTGACGCCGCTCGTGTGCGTGGGGGAGACCGAGGAGGGCGGCGTGGCGGAGGCCGTCCAGGCCTGCCGCGCGCAGACCGGGCCGGTCCCGGCGGCAGCGCCGGCCCGGGCCTCTACGACGCGATGGCCGACGGGGTCGACGGCCTCTTCCTCGGCCGCTTCGCCCACGACGTCGGCGCCCTCGCCGCCGTGCTGGACGAGGTCGCGCCCTAGGCGCCTTCGCGCCGGGTCGGTTGGCCGATGGTCGCGGGGTGACTAGGTTCGGCGGATGACCGCTTCCGGTGCCGACACGGCGTCCCGCAGCCTCGCGCACTGGAGCGAGGCGGGCCGCCGGGAGATGGACGCGTTCTACGCGTACGCCGCGTTGGACTACGTGCAGCTCGCCGGCGTGCTGCCCTGGGGCGAGCTGCTCGCCGGCCTGGCCGCACGCCGCGGGGACGGACGGCTCACGCTGCTCGACGTCGCCTGCGGCTCCGGCAAGTTCCCGTCCGCCCTGCTGCGCCACGCCGACCTCGCGCCGCTTTCCGGCGTCCGCGTCGACTACGACCTGCTCGACCCGTCGGCCTTCTCCCTCGCCGAGGCGGCCGGGGTGCTCGCTCCGCCCTTCCACGCCGGCGCGCGCTCCGAGACGAGGCTCGAGGACCTCGAACCCACCGCCGGGCCGTGGGACGTCGTGTGGGCGACCCACGCGCTCTACGCACTCGAGCCCGCCCAGCTGGACGCCGCCGCCGAGCGCTTCCTCGCGGCCATCGCGCCGGGCGGCATCGGCTTCGTCGCCCAGGGCTCGCGGGACGGGCACTACCTGCGCGTCTACGACGCCTTCCTCGAGGGCGTCCGCGGCGGTACGGGGACGCCGTACACGGCGGTGGAGGACCTGGCCGCCGCCTTCGAGCGCGCCGGTGCGACGCCGCAGCACCGCCGGCTGACCTACGCGCACGTCGTCGAGGCGGGCGAGGAGGCGGTGCTCGAGGGCTACCTCCAGCGCTGTCTGTTCGACGACACGCTCGGCCTCGACGAGCTGCTCGCGGCGCCGGTCATCGGCGAGTACCTCGCTTCCTGCCGCGATCCCGCGGGCGGCTTCCGCTTCGTCCCGGAGGTCGATTGCCTCCTGATCGACCCACAAGGAGCCCCCAGGTGGACAGCCGGATCCTGAGTCCCGAGCACGCCCGCGAGTCGGGCACGGACAAGCCCTGGGAGGGCACCAACGAGGAGTGGTGGGACTGGTACCTGTCGCTCGCCGAGGGCGCCGACGACCGCCCGCAGTCGCTCGTCGCGCTCGACCCGCCGGCCGACGTGCAGCGTCCGGACCTCGCCGCGCTTCAAGCCGAGCTCGCCGCGCCCTACGCGCTCGCCGACGCCGACCGCGAGCGCTTCGCCGCGGACGGCTACGTCAAGCTGCCGGCCGTGCTCAGCCCGGGCGCGCTGGCCCTCGCGCGCGACGAGATCGACCGCGTGGCCGCGGCGGGCGACGGCCCGGGGCCGTCCGGCTTCCTCTCGATGGACCAGCTGTGGCAGGGCGGGTCGCCGGTGCTCGAGGCCTTCGCGCTCGCCCCGCGCCTCGGCCGGCTGGCGGCCGACCTGCTCGGCGTCGCCGACGTCCGCCTCTACCACGACAACGTGCTCTCCAAGGCCGCGGGCTGCGGGCGCACGCCGTGGCACTTCGACGCCCACCACTTCCCGATCGCCTCGCGCGAGGTCGTCACGAGCTGGCTCCCGGTCCAGCCCGTGCCCGAGCCCATGGGTCCGCTGGCGTTCGCGGTCGGCCGCGACGCGTGGCGCAGCGCCGACGGCGTCGACTTCGCCACCGCCGGCGACGGCTACGACCGCGGGGTGGGCGAGGCCTTCCGCCGTGACGGCGTGGTCGTCGACGACTCGCCGTACGCGCTCGGCGACGTGAGCTTCCACCACTCGTGGTGCTTCCACAGCGCCCGCGCCAACGGCTCCACGCAGCCGCGCACGGTCGTGTCGGACACGTACTTCGCCGACGGCGCGCCGCTCGTGGCCGAGCCGACGATGGTCTCGGGCGATTGGCAGCGGTTCATGCCGGGGGCGCGGCCCGGGGAGCGGATCGACACGCCGCTGAACCCGATCGTCTCGCGCGCCTGAGGCGCGACGCCCGCCTCAGCGCACGCGGATCTTCATCTTCATCCCGGGCGCGTGGATCGTGCACAGGATGAAGTACGTGCCGCGCTTGTTCAGCCGGCGGGAGAAGCTGCCGCGCTGCTTCGTGGAGGAGCGGAAGCGGGAGGGGCCCCTGACGACGGTGACGTTGTGCGGGGCCCGGCCCTTCCACACCCACCGGACCCGGGCGCCGCGGCGCACGGTGATCGACTTCGCGACGAAGCGGTTGTCCTTGACGGTGACGGTGCGCGGGCTCTTGGCCGTGCTCGCGGCCGGGACGGTGAGCGCGCCGGCGGTGAGGGCCAGCAGGACGGGGGCGACGGTGCGACGGGTCATCTCGGGGCTCTCCGGGGGGCGTGGCGCCTGGCTTTGAGGACGCGGAACGAGCCGCGCATGAAGGGGTGGATGCGGCAGAAGTACGTGTAGGTCCCGCTGCGCAGGTTGCGCGGCGTGCGCCACGTGTTGCGGTTGGCGGCGGGGGTGAACTTCGCCCGGCCCGCGCTCGGGCCGTAACCCAGCTCGCCCGAGTCGAACGAGCGCTTCGGATCGGCGTTCGCGAGCGGGTAGGCGATGCCCGCCGTCCGGTTGCAGGGGTCCTTGCAGGCGGTGATCGTGTGGTAGATCGACTCGTGCGGATCCTCGCCCGGCAGCGCGTCGAGGTTCTTGAAGCGCAGGGTGCGTCCCGGGCGCACGACGGGCGGGCGGCCGCTCGGGCCGTTGAGCGACAGGTCGCCGCGCCGGTAGACGAAGTCCTTGATCGTCACGTTGCGCACCGCCGCGCCGCTGAGCATGGAGACCGGGTTGGGCAGGCCGAGCGGCTCGCCGCCGTGGTGGCGGTTCTCCGCGAGGTGGCCGTGGGTGAGCAGCCCGTGCCAGTCGACCGGCGTCGTGAACGGGTCCCTGGCGCCGGGGCGGATGCCGTCGGCGTAGAACGCGACCATGATCCCCATCGACTCGTACCACGAGGCGCGCGACACGTCGTAGGTCGTGGACGTCTTGAGCGTGTCGCCGGCGTGCAGCGCGACCTTCCAGCCCGGCTTCGACGCCGTCGTGGCGACGTCCCAGGAGACGGCGCCGGCCGGCTCGAAGTACTTCGCCTGGGAGCGGAACACTCGGGTCGTCCGCCCCCCGCGCCGGGCCTTGAGGTCGTCCCACAGCCCACCCGGGTGCAGGTGGCCGCTGACCGAGACGAGCGTCATGTCCTTCGGCACGGGCCAGCGGTGGGCGACGCCGATGTTGCGGCGCGCCCGCCCGCGCGCGTCGTCGGGGAACGTGAAGTGCCCGCGCCGGCCGCTGCCCGTGAGGGCGTCGAAGACCGGGTACGGCTTGATGCCGGCCACGTCCATCCACAGCGGGTGCACCGGGGTGATGCCCGCCGCCGCGGGAGCGGTGTCCGGCACGAAGTCGAGGTCGTAGGTGATGTAGACCGAGGTCGGGTTCGGCGTGAGGTTGTGGATCATGTGGTTCATGAGCCACTTGTCCGACGGATCGTGGTGCAGGCCGTAGCCCTGCGGGAGGTTGCCGATCGTCTTCTCCTCCCCGGCGGCGAAGGTCGGGTAGCCGTTGATCAGCCAGACGCCGTGGTGCAGGTGGATGACGTCCACGCGTGGCGTCCGGTGGTCGCGGGCGTAGACGAGGTCGGGCTTGAAGCGCGTGATGTAGCCCGGGACCTTCGGCTTGAGGTCGTTGACGGCGATGTCGATCGTGTTCTGGCCGGGGTGGATGGCGACCGGGCCGAACTCGTAGTGCAGGTGCTGCAGGCCCGGGTAGGTCGCGGAGGGCACGAAGCGCTTCGCGGACACCTTGGCGCCGGGGAGGGCGGCGCCGGCGGGCGCGGCGGCGGCGCCGAGCGCAGCGAGGACCGCCAGGAGTGGAAGCAGACGGACCCGGAGCACCGGCGGGCAGTCTCGCACACGCGGCGGCCCTTATATCCCACCCCACGTTCACCAGGAAGCCACATCCACCGGCGGCGTTCGTGGTGCACTGCGTTCAGCGGTCGCTCGCGGCCGCCCGCTCGTGGCCCCGCCGCCCGGTCTCCCTCCCGCCTCCGGGCGGCCGGCCCGAGCCCTCCCTCAGGCACCCCCCAAGGCCCGCCCGCGGCGGCGCGCGCCGCGAGGTCCGGCTCCGGCGCGCCGTCGGGACGACCACCACGGGGCTCCGGGCAGACCCGGGCGCGCCGCCGCTCGCGCGCCCGGATCCGTCCACCCCCAGGCTGCCGATGTACGCCTTTTCTGCCTGCAAACGCCCCTGTGCCAGCTCGCGTTCAGCCCTTGTTCCCGCCGGAGCCGGGTGTAGCTTTCCGCGCCGGACGAGTGGGAAACCGACGAGGAGCGACATGGTCAGACGTGCAGGTGCCGAGTTCGTAGGAACCTTCGTCCTCGTCTTCGGCGGTGTGGGAGCCGCGGTGATCGCCGGGGACAAGATCGGCTTCTTGGGCATCGCCTTCGCCTTCGGCCTGTCCCTGCTCGTGATGGCCTACGCCGTCGGACCCATCTCCGGTTGCCACATCAACCCGGCCGTGACGCTCGGGCTGCTCGTGCGCGGCAAGCTCGATCCCCGCTCGGCCGGCGCCTACTGGGCCGGCCAGGTCCTGGGCGCCATCGTCGCCGCGCTGCTGCTGCTGATCGTCGTCAAGGCCCGCGCCGGGGGGTACGACGCCGGCGAGGAGGGGTTCGGCGCCAATGGCTACGGCGCCCACTCGCCGACGGGCTACAACGCCGGTGCGGCCTTCGTCATCGAGGTCCTGCTCACCGGCTTCCTCGTGTTCGTCGTCCTCGCGGCGACGGACAAGCTGGCCGACACGGCGTTCGCGGGCATCCCGATCGGCTTCGTGCTCGTGCTCATCCACCTGGTCGCCATCCCGGTGGACAACACGAGCGTGAACCCGGCCCGCAGCATCGGTCCGGCGATCTTCGTCGGCGGCTGGGCGCTCGAGCAGCTGTGGTTGTTCATCGTCGCGCCGCTCCTCGGCGCGCTGGTCGGCGCCGGCGTCCACGCCGCGCTCTTCAGCGGGGGCGACCAGATCGATCCGGAGGAGTCGGCGGTGGCCGCCGGCTAGGTGACCCGGGTTGTGCGTCCCGGCGACGCACAGCCCGGTCACTAGAAGGCCCTGGCCACCCAGGAGTAGGCCCTGGTGGCGGCGTTGCCGGCCGCGTCGGTGAGCGTCGTGGCCGCGGTGAAGGCCACCGTGGGCGTCGTCGCGGGCGCCGTGGGCCTCGTGCAGTTCGTGCTGCACGCGCCGACGGTGACGGTCAGGCCGGTGCCGGAGGCGGTGGCCGACCCCGCGAACGTCACCGCCGTGCTCGCCGTGGCCACGTAGTCCGGGGCGCCCATGGAGAGCGCCCCGTTGGTGACACCGGGGATCGACAGCGTCGTGTTGCCCGACGCCGGCCGGCTCTCGGTGACCGTCGGGGCCGCGGGGACGGTCGAGGCCTTGAGCGCCTCGGAGAAAGTCAGGCTCAGCGTGTCGGCGGCCTGGATGAGGCCGTCCGTGGTGCCGTTGGTGTCGGTCACCCCAAGGAGTACCGGCTTGGCGACGTCGGCCGGCGCCGTGGCCGCGAAGCTCGC
Source organism: Solirubrobacterales bacterium (assembly GCA_038258425.1). Taxonomy (GTDB): domain Bacteria; phylum Actinomycetota; class Thermoleophilia; order Solirubrobacterales; family Solirubrobacteraceae; genus DATLGB01. The sequence goes on from JBBSPV010000064.1 coordinate 9,295, forward strand.
CTGGTTGCCGGCGGCGTCCTTGACGCCGGTCGAGCTCGCGGCGAGCGCGACGGTGAAGGCGCCGACCGCCGTATCGGCCGCGCCGGTGCCCTCGGCGACGGTCAAGGTCACGACCGCGCCGGTGCGAGAGACCGACGTCAACGTGCCGCCGCTCGGCACGCTGGCCAGCGTCCAGGGCGTCGTCGCCGACGTCGTCGCGAGCGTCTCGCTGAACGTCGCCTTGACCTGGTTGACCTTGCCGTTGGTGTCCGTGTCGAGCATCTCGAGGCTCGTGAGCGTCGGAGCCGTGCGGTCGAGCGTGTAGACGGTGCCGGTGAAGTCGCCGTTGCCGGCGCCCGTCCCCCCCAGGCGGTTGGTCGCGGCGTCGCGGATCGTGTCGTCGTCGTCGACGTCGAGTCCGAGCGTCCCGTCGCCGGTCCCGGTCGTGGCGGTCACGGTGTAGGTCGCGCCGGAGCCGGTCACCGCGGTCACCGCGCCGCCCGTCAGGTCGCCCGTGCGCACGAGGGCGAAGTCGGTGACGTCGACGCCCGTCACCGACTCGCTGAACGTCACGGTCCACTGCAGGCTGGCCGCGTTGGTCGGCGTCGTCGTCTTGCGCGTGACGGCGGATACCACCGGCGCGGTGACGTCGGTGTCGACCGCGACGGACACGGGGTTCGACGTCGCCGTCCACGAGCCGAGCTTCGCGACCACCCGGTAGCCGTAGGTGCCGGTGACGGTGACGGTGTCGGTGCAGCTGAGCGCCGGGCGGGTCAGCGCGCCGGCGCATGGACCCGTGGCGACGGCCGCGAAGGCGCCCCCGCCGAGGTTGCGCTCGACGGTGTAGGTGATGGAGCTGTCGCCGCCGTCGTCCTCCGTGTCGGCCTCGGTGGCCCAGGTCAGCGTCGTCGTCCCCTTCGACGTCGCCGGCGCGGTGATGACGGCCGCTGTCAGGTCCCCAGTGGCGACACTGCCGGCGCCGGCGCCGCCCGTCGCGCTCCAGTGGGCCGAGGCGGCCCAGGGGCACGCGGCACCGGCCGCGACCGCGGTGAGCAGCGCGACGAGGATGACGCGCGGCCTCACCGGCGGCCCTCTGCGGCGTAGCGCAGCCTGAGGCGGGTGCCCTGGCACGCATCCTGGGAGACCGGCAGGTTGCGCATCTCGAGCTGCGGCCAGGCGGCGGACGGCAGGAGGCGGCTCAGGGGCGTCGTCCCGCGGGGCAGTCGCACGGGGAGCCCACCCGCTGCCCGGACGCCGAAGTTCCGGCCACCGCTGCAGCCGGGACGGCTCGTCTCCTCTCCGACGCGGACGCCGAGCCGGACGAGCCGGACGGCGTGCCCGTACGGGTTGCGGATGCGGAGGTCCAGCGGCACCCGGGCTCCGGGCCGCAGCGGCGCGACGGTGCCGCCCGACACGGCGAGGCGCCGGCCGCTGCGCACCCGCAGGACGAGGCCGAGGCGCGTCGCGCCGCCGCGGTGGCGGGCGCGCACCCGGAAGCGGTAGACGCCCGGACGCAGGCGGCGCGAGGTCGACACGCGCAGGCGTGTCGTCCGCCGCCCCGCACGCAGGGGGGAGCCCGTCCTGCGGGGTCCGTGGGCCCACTGCATCCGCGCGCCCCGCGGCAGGCCCGACGCCGACAGGCGCACCGCCCCGCGCGTCCGGTGCGTGCGCCGCACGTGCAGCACGTAGCGCACCGCATGGCCGGGGGCCACCGTGCGGTCGGCGGCGCGGGTCCAGAGCTTCAAGCCGTCGCTCCGGGAGGCGCTGACCACCGCCGTCGCCGCGGCTGCCAACGCGAGCGCGCCGAGCAGGCCGAGGACGATCGGCAGGGCTCGGCGCGGCGCGCGGGGGGACATTGGGAACGCTCGGGCGGCCGGACGGGCCGCCCGGAGGCGTGGTAGGAGCGCTCTAGCTCGCCGTGTAGGAGAGGTTGACGGTGGCGCCCTTGCAGGCGTCCTGGGCGCTGGCCTTGTTGACCATCTTGATCGTGCCGGCCTTGGCTCCCGAGAACGAGGTGTCGCCCGTGGGCAGGTCCTGGTTGACGGCCGTCGTGGGCTGGGTGACCGTGTAGTCCGACGCGTCGCAGGTACCGGCCGGGGCACCCGTGGCCTTGGTCACTGAGGCGATCGCGACGGTGACCGCGGAGACGTACTGCGGGCCGGAGGCCGGGTTGGAGACCTTGAAGTCCAGCCCCTGGGCGGGGCCACCCGGGTACAGGCCGGAGACCGTGGCGGTCTGGGAGATGGTCACGGTCTGCGACGTGCCGGTGCCGGCGGAGCCCGAGCCCGACCCGGTGGTCGTCCAGTACGCGTACGCCGCTCCGGCGAGGGCGAGGACGCCGACGAGGCTCAAGACGACGGTACGCTTGCGCGCGGACTGCTTGATCATGTGGTCTCCCTGCGAAGACGGTCTGCGGGCCGCCGGGTGCGGTCCGGTCAACCGGAGACATCGGACTGGTACCTGGGCGACTTGATCCGCGCACCTTAACCTGGCGCGTGTCCGCTCCCTCAGGGGTCCACTCCGGTCATCGGCCAGGCGACGCACGAGTGCGCGTGGTCGATCCGGAATTCGACGCGTGTACGAGACGGCGCGCCGACGCGGCGCGCTACCGGCCGCCGTTGAGCGCTCGCGCGGCCCCGACGACGTCGCCGAGCTCCCAGTGGTCGACGGCGAGCAGGGTCGGCACGCGGGCACGCTCGCGCTCGCACGTCCGGGCGTGCGCGGTCAGCGTCGGCTCGGCGTTGACGCGCTTGGCTGCCGACGCGGGCGGGGGAACGGCGCTCACGAAGGCGTTGAGGATCAGCATGGGCGGCGTGGTGCCGCCGCGGTTGGCGCGGCAGCCCCGAGGTCCGAGCACCTGGGTGGCGTTCGGGAGGTCGTAGGGCGTCTCCTGCGCGAGCTCGAACTGCTTGTGCAGCCACGGGACGTTCCCCGTGCGCTCCTCGGCCAGCACGAGCACCCGTTGCCGTTTGCGGATCATCGTGCCAAGCGTCGGCAACGGGTCCACGCGGCCCTTCCAGATCTGCGGGAGCAGGCCGCTGTCGGCCACCGCACCGGCGAACTCGCGCGGGCTCGCGCCGTCCTCCACGCTGATCACGACGACCTCCCCGGGGTGGGTGACGAGGAAGTCGTGGATCGCGCGCAGCTGGTCGACGGCCGGGGTGGCCCCGAGCTCGCAGAAGCCGTGGCAGAGATACACGCGCGGATCACCGCCGCCGCGGTAGCCGAGCTGGGCGCGGATGCGCAGGGCGGTGCGGGAGGCGCTCGGGCCGAGCTCGTCCTCGAGCTTCTCGCGGCTCTTGGTGTCGCGGCTGAGCAGCGTGTACACGCCCTTGGGCGTCTTGACGCCGATGTGGGTGTCGATCAGCAGGCCACGCACCCCGCCGTCGAGCTGGGCGGCGATGCCGGTGCGCTGGTTGGCGAGCAGGAAGCCGTCGCGGGAGGCCGACATCGAGTTGTGCGTCGCGGGCAGCACGACCTGGTCGAGGCGATGGTCGCACAGCGCGCGCAAGCCGTTGCAGCGGCCGTCGGCGCGGGCCGGCGCGACGGTCGCCGCGCGGGTGGCGAGCCCGACGGCGATCAGGGCGGCGAGCACGACCGCGCCCGCGGCCAGCGCCCGCCGGCTCGGGAGCCGGCGCCGCTCCGGGGCCGCCGCCGTCGCCATGGGTGCGCCGCGCAGCAGCTCGCGCAGCAGGCCCTCCAGGCACACGACGGCGAGGGCCACACCGGCCGCGACGCTGAGCAGCTGCGCGCCCAGGCCCGGTCGGAACAGCAGGAGCAGGCCGAGCGCCAGGCCGGTGACGAGCATGACCACGCGCCCGACCCGGTGCCCGCGCACGGTGCGGAAGGCATCCCGGGCGAGCTCGGCCACCGGCTCCCCGCGGGTGACGACGTGGGCCGCGATGGCGAGGACACCGCCGACCGCGGCCACGCCGAGCCCGAGGTTGACCGCGGCGCCGAGCACCGACGAGAGCACCGCGCGCGCCGCAGCGCGGGCGCCCGCGTCGTGCACTGCCGTCGGCGGCAGCTCGACGGCCAGCCGGAGGACCACGGCGCTGACGAGGCCGGAGACGATGAGGGTGCGGGCCGCCCCGCGCAGGCCGCGCCGGCGGTCCGGCTGCAGCAGGACGACGGCGACGAGGAGGGCGAGGGCGACCAGCGCCCCGACCCACGAGAGCACGCGCAGCCGGCTCGAGACGGACGCGGCGCGACGCAGCACGGTCGCCGCCTCCCCGCTCTGAAGGGAGACGAGCCCGACCGTCAGGCGGTCCGGGACCCGCTCGGCCTCGCTGGGCCGCGCGACCTTCAGGGCCTGGACCCCGAGCAGCGCGAGGTTGCTCGCGACCAGCACGGCGCTGTCGCGGTGATCGTCGACGAGCGAGCGGTGCAGCTGCCGGCCGGCCGCGCGCACGATGCTCCGCGCGCCGCTGGACGCGGCCAGCGTGCGCACGCCGGAGTCGATCAGCGGCTCCACCGCGGAGAGGTCCGGGCGCGCGTCGACGATCGCCGCGGCGGTGCGCTCGCCGACGAGCTCGCGCACGGGACGCTTGGAGAGCGACGCGGCCAGGGCGTTCGAGAACCGGCCCTCGTCGAGGACGGTGATCCGCAGTCCGATCAGCACGACGGCGACGATCGAGAGCACCGTCGCGGTCACCAACGCGATCGACCCCCACCGGGTGGGCTGCCGCGTCATGCCCGCATCGTTTCACCACGCGCAGACGGGCGCCACGGGGTCTGGCCTGCCGGGGCCCTCGGGGACGCGACGGGCACCGGACCGACGCCGAGCGAGAGGGCCGGCCCCTCGTCTTGACCGGGTGGCCGCATGGTCCTCAGGCACGCCGGCTCCTCGACGGGCAACACCGGCTTCCGCGTCGCGGCCGGCCGCGGGGCTTGCCCGTCTGTCACAAGCCGGCCGGGTGCCTTCGGCCATAGCGCGCGACGGCGACCGCCGGGACGGCGTCACGAAGCTGTGGGACCGGTATCCACTGGAGCCGAGGCCCATGGCGCCCGCAGCGCGGCCGACGCCCGACCCGACCGCGAGCATGCCGCAACGGGCCGCCGACTCGGCGGCGGTCGGCCCCGAGCCCACCGGCGAGGGCGGGGACCCGGGTTCGGCCTGGCGGCTCGGTGGGCTCGCACTCGCGGTCGCGATGGCGGCCGCCGCCCTCGCGTGGCGACGTCGTGTGGCGCTCGCGGGCCGCAGACGCGGCGGCCGGGCCGTCGCGGCCCCGGTGCCCGGACGTGCGGGGCTCGGCGTGGCGCGCCCCGGCCGGGACCGCGGTCTCGGGCTCGGCGAGGTCCTCGAGGAAGAGGGCTGGGCGAGCGCCGAGCCGCTGCTGCACGCCCACGACGGGCGCTGGACCGCCGTCAGCCGACCACGGCCAGGAAGCGGTCGAGCATCGCGTTGACCTGGTCGGGGACGAGCAGCCCGTGGAAGTGCCCGGCGCCGACCGTCCGGCCGACCCACAGCTGCGGGCAGCGGTCGGCGAGCGCGCCGAGGTCCGCGTTCGGCGTCCCGGCGTCGACGTAGAGCATGGGCACCCGGCAGGCTGCGGCCAGCGCGGCGGTGTCGGCGTCGAAGACCGCGGACTCCCACGTCGCGATCACCGCGCGCGCCGGGGGCCGCACGATCTCGGCCAGGATCCAGGACCGCAGCGCCGGGTCGTCGCCGGCGGCGAAGAACGCGTCGAAGTACCCGCGCAGCGTCGCCTCGTAGTCGCCGGTCCTCAAGGCCTCGAAGTGCGCCCGCATGACCGGGCCGCGATCCGTCGGCGGCACGACCGGCGAGTCGAGCATCACGATGGCCGCCGCGAGCTCCGGCTCCCGTGCGGCCAGGGCGAGGGCCAGGACGCCCCCGAGGCTGTGGCCGACGACCACGGGCCGGTGCAGCTCCAGTCGGGCGCACACCGCGACGAGGTCGTCGAGCTGCGTGCCGACGTCGTAGGGCCCCGGCGGCGCGCCGCTGCGCCCGTGTCCGCGGAGGTCGACTGCCACCGTGCGGCCGCGGGCGGCGAGGTGCTCGGCCTGGGGCGCGAGGAAGCGACGGTCGCACGCGATCCCGTGGACGAGCAGGACGGCGCGCCCGCCCGCGCCGCGGTCCTCGACGTGCAGGCCCACGCCGGCGCGTTCGAGCCGCCGGGACGGAGGCGCGCTCATCGGGCGAGGATCGCCGATCCGCCCCGTCGCGTCCAGGCCCCGGGGGGGGGGGGGGGGGGGGGGGGCGCCGGGGGCGCCCCCCCCCCCCCCCCCCCCCCCCCCCGCGCGCCCCGCGCCGCGCCCCCGCGCCCCCCCCCCCCCCGCCCCCCGGCGGCCGCGGGCGGGCCGGGGCCCGCCCCG
>JBBSPV010000065.1:0-12661 GCA_038258425.1 Solirubrobacterales bacterium
AGCCGCGCGGCGCCGCCCCGCGGCTGCGCGGCGCGTCGCTCGTGGTCGCGCGCGGCGAGGTCGTCGCGCTGATGGGCGCCAACGGCGCCGGCAAGTCGACGCTGCTGCGCCTGGCCGCCGGCCTCGACACGCCGACGCGCGGGCGCGTGCGCGCGGCCGGCCGCGTGGCGCTGCTGCTGCCGACGCCCGGCGACTACGCGCTGCACGACCGCGTCGGCGACGAGCTCGACGGGGACGCGCTGCTCGGCGCCGGCCTCGCCCACCTCGCCGACCGCCACCCGCGCGACCTCTCCGGCGGGGAGCGCCAGCGCCTCGCGCTCGCCATCGTCATGGCCGGCGAGCCGCCCGCGTCCCTCCTGCTCGACGAGCCGACGCGCGGCATGGACCACGCCGCCAAGTCCGCCCTCGCCGTCGACCTGTGCGCGCTGAGCGCGACCGGCACGGGGATCGTCCTCGCCACCCACGACGCCGAGCTCGCCGTCCAGATCGCCGCCCGCACCGTGCTGCTCGGCGGCGGCCAGGTGCTCGCGGACGCCCCCACCGCGGAGGTCCTCGGCGGCGGCTGGTACTTCGCGACGCAGACCGCGCGCATCCTCTCCGGCGCGGCCCTCACCCCCGAGGCGGGCGCCGAGCTGCTGCGCGCCCCCGAGCCCGCCGGGGCGGCGTCGTGAGCTGGGCGGCCGGCTCGCTCGCGATCGTCGTGGCTGCGCTCGGCGCCGGCTTCGCCTGGTGGGAGCGCACCCGGCCCCCGTCGCGGCTGCTCGCGCTCGTGGCGACGCTCGCCGCGCTCGCGGTGGCGGGCCGCATCGCCTTCGCGCCGATTCCCAACGTCAAGCCGACGACGGACATCGTCCTGTTCGCCGGCTTCGCCCTCGGCGCCGCCCCCGGCTTCGCCACCGGCGCGGTCACCGCCCTGGTCTCCAACCTGTTCTTCGGCCAGGGGCCCTGGACGCCGTGGCAGATGGTCGCGTGGGGGCTGGTCGGCGTCCTCGGCGCCGGTCTGGCCGCCGCGACGCGCCACCGCCGGCCCGGCCGCGTGACGCTCGCCGCCGCATGCGCGGTCGCCGGCCTCGGCTTCGGGGTCATCATGGACGTCTACGAGTGGCTGACCTTCCAGTCCACCCACACCGCCGCGACCTACGCTGCCACCGCCTCGACCTCGCTGCCCTTCAACCTCGCCCACGTGCTCGGCAACGTCATCTTCTGCCTCGCCTTCGGCCCCGCCCTGGTGGCCGCCCTCCAGCGCTTCCGCGCCCGTCTCGACGTCCGGTGGCTGCCCGCCGCCGCGGCCGTCTCCGTGCTCGTCTGCGTCGTGGCGGCCGGCCTCGCCGCCGCGCCGAGCGCCCGGGCCGCCGCCCCGGCGGCGTCCGTGCGCTACCTCGAGCGCGCCCAGAATCCCGACGGCGGCTTCGGCGGCGCGCCCGGCCAGGCCTCCAGCGGCCTGCACACGGGCTGGGCGGCGCTCGGCCTCGCCGCCGCCGGGCGCAACCCCGCGGACGTCAGCACGCGCGGGCGCAGCGTCCTGGACCACCTCGCGGCGACGTCGCGCTCGGTCTCCGACCTCGGCGAGATCGAGCGAACGATCCTCGTCCTCGGCGCGGCCGGCCGCGACCCTCGGGCCTTCGCCGGCCGCGACCTCGTGGCGGAGCTCGCTGCCAAGCAGTCCGGCCGCGGGGCCTTGGCGGGCCGGGTCAACACGACGGCCTTCGGCGTCCTGGCCCTGCGAGCCGCCGGCCGGCGGACGCGCGACAGGGCCGTGCGGCGGGCGACGGCCTGGCTCGCGCGCCAGGCCAACCGTGACGGCGGGTTCAACTTCGCCGGCCGCGGCGGCCAGTCCGGGATCGACGACACGGCCGCGGCGGTCGAGGGACTCGTGGCCGGCGGGCGGCGCGGCACCCGGCCGGTGCGGCGCGCCGTCGCCTTCCTGCGGCGCCGGCAGAACGCCGACGGCGGCTTCCCGCTGACGCCCGGCTCGGCCTCCAACGCCCAATCGACGGCCTTCGCCGTCCAGGGCCTGATCGCCGCGGGGCGCCGCCCGGGCGGCGTGCGCCGCCGGGGGTCGCGGAGCCCGACGGGCTACCTGCGCTCCCTCGTCGGGCCGAGCGGCGCGGTGCGCTACTCGCGGACCTCGACGCAGACGCCGGTGTGGGTCACGTCACAGGTCGTGGCCGCGCTCGCCGGCCGCGCGTTCCCGCTCCCGCGGGTGCCCCGCACCACGCGGGCCCGGGCCCCGGCGGCCATCCCGGCGGCTCCGAGCGCGACCGCCACGGCCACCGCGACGGCCACCCCGGGCGCCCGCGCCCGCGCAGAACGGCCGGTGACCGCAGTTGAGCGTCGAGGGGACACGAAACCCCGGTCACCCGCCCTTTCGGCCCGCCGCGTACGGGCCGCGGGGGCCGCCGCGGCGCTCGCGTTCGCGGTGCTCACGGGCGCTTCCGTCTGAACGCAGTCGTACGGGCGTTCGTATACGGTCGCCGCGGCATGAGGATCGGGATCCCGAAGGAGACCGCCGCCGGCGAGCGCCGCGTGGCCATGGTCCCCGACGTCGCTCGGCGGCTCACCGGCGCCGGCCACGAGGTGCTCGTGGAGCGGGGCGCCGGCGTCCGGGCCGCGATCCCCGACGCCGCGCTGGAACAGGCCGGCGCGGTTCTCGCCGACGCCGGCGCCGTCTGGGGCGCCGACGTCGTGGCCAAGGTCGCCCGGCCCGACGAGGCGGAGAGCGGGCGGCTGACCGGCGACTCCGTCCTCATCGGCTTCCTGAACCCGCTCGGCGGCGGCTCCTCGATGCGCACGCTCGCCGGCTCGGGGGCGACGACGTTCGCCATGGAGGCCGTGCCGCGCATCTCGCGCGCCCAGTCCATGGATGCCCTCTCGAGCCAGGCGACGGTCGGTGGCTACCTCGCCGTCCTCATCGCCGCGCGCGAGATGCCCCGCTTCTTCCCGATGCTCATGACCGCCGCCGGGACGATCCCGCCCGCCCAGGTGCTGGTGCTCGGCGCCGGCGTGGCCGGGCTGCAGGCCATCGCCACCGCGCGCCGGCTCGGGGCCGTGGTCACCGGCTTCGACGTCCGCTCGGCCGTCAAGGAGCAGGTCCAGTCGCTCGGTGCGCGGTTCTTCGAGGTCGAGGGCCTCGGGGACGCGGAGGGCTCGGGCGGCTACGCCCGGGAGCTCACGGCGCAGGAGCAGGAGATCCAGCGGCAGGCGCTCGCCGTGCAGATGGGCAAGACCGACGTCATCGTGACCACCGCGCTGATCCCGGGCCGGCCGGCGCCCAAGCTCGTCTCCGCCGACGCCGTGGCCGGCATGAAGCCCGGCTCGGTGGTCGTCGACCTCGCCGGCGAGCAGGGCGGCAACTGCGAGCTGTCGCAGCCGGGGGAGACGGTCACGACCGACAACGGGGTGATCGTCGCCGCGCCGCTGAACCTCCCGAGCGAGATGGCCGAGCACGCGTCGCAGCTCTACGCGAAGAACGTCCAGTCGCTGCTCGAGCTCATGACGGGGGATGAGGGCCGCCTCGAGCTCGACTTCGAGGACGAGATCATCCGCGGCGCCTGCATCACGCGTGGCGGCGAGATCGTCCACGAGGCCGCCAGGAGCGCCGCCGAAGGCGACCGCGGGGCCGAGGGGAGCTGACCGTGGAGCTCGTCACGGAGATCGCCATCCTCGTCCTGGCCGCGTTCGTCGGCTTCGAGGTCATCTCGAAGGTCCCGAACACCCTGCACACGCCACTGATGTCGGGAACGAACGCGATCCACGGCATCGTCATCCTCTCGGGCCTGCTCGTGATCGGGCCCGCGGAGGGCTTCCTCAGCGACCTGCTGTGCGTGATCGCCATCGCCTTCGGGACGATCAACGTCGTCGGCGGCTTCCTCGTCACGGACCGGATGCTCGCGATGTTCAAGGGCAAGAAGGCCGTCGGGGGCCGCGAAGCGCCGCCGGTGGCGACCGAAGCGAGACCGACGGTCGAGCCGGCCGCCGAGGACGAGGACGAGGACGCGCCGGCATGACGCTCGTCACGGCGTCGTTCCTGCAGGACCAGGACTTCATCAACGTCCTCTACATCGTCGCCTTCATCCTCTTCATCAGCGGGCTGCGCCAGCTGCGCGGGCCGCGGACGGCCGTGCGCGGCAACCAGGTCGCGGCGCTGGGCATGACCATCGCGATCGTCGCGACGCTGCTGACCCACGGCGTCTCGGACTGGGTGCTGATCGTCCTCGGGATCGCCATCGGCACCGCCGTCGGCATACCCAGCGCGCGCAGCGTGAAGATGACCGCGATGCCGCAGATGGTCGCGCTGTTCAACGGTGTCGGCGGCGGCGCGGTGGCGCTCATCTCGCTCGTGGAATATCGCGAGGCGCTCGAGGTGCTCGGAGGCAACCCGGAGCTCTCCGAGCTCGTTCCGAGCCTGTTCGCGGCGATCATCGGGTCCGTCTCCTTCTGGGGCTCGCTGATCGCCTTCGGCAAGCTCCAGGAGCTGATCTCGGGCCGGCCGGTCAGGCTGCCAGGCGGCTCGCTCGTGAACCTCGTCCTGCTCACCGTCGCGGTGGTCCTCGCCGTCGTGATCGCCGCGGGGACGGAGTCTGAGGGACTGTTCTGGGCCATCCTCGTCGCCGCCGGCGCGCTCGGCGTGCTGGCCGTGCTGCCGATCGGCGGCGCCGACATGCCCGTGGTCATCTCGACGCTGAACGCGTTCACCGGCCTGTCGGCCGCGGCGGCCGGCATCGCGCTGGACAACATCGTGCTGATCGTCGCCGGCATGCTCGTCGGGGCGTCCGGCTCCATCCTCACCAAGCAGATGGCCGAGGCGATGAACCGCTCCATCGGCAACGTGTTCTTCGGCGGCTTCGGGGGCGGGGACGCTGGCGGTGGCGCGGCGGCCGACGACGGCGTCGATCGCACGACCCGCTCGACCTCCGCGGCTGACGTGGCCATCCAGCTCTCCTACGCACGCCTCGTCGTCGTCGTGCCGGGCTACGGCATGGCCGTCGCCCAGGCCCAGCGCACGGTCGCCGACCTCGCCGCGGCCCTCGAGAAGCGCGGCGTCGAGGTCCTGTTCGCCATCCACCCGGTGGCGGGTCGCATGCCCGGGCACATGAACGTCCTGCTCGCCGAGGCCGACGTCGACTACGACCGGCTCAAGGAGATGGACGACATCAACCCGGAGTTCGGCCGCACGGACGTCGCGCTGGTCATCGGCGCCAACGACGTGACCAACCCGGCCGCGCGCAACGCCAGGGACTCGCCGATCTACGGCATGCCGATCCTCGACGTGGACAAGTCGCAGTCGGTGATCGTGCTCAAGCGCTCCATGAGCTCCGGCTTCGCCGGGATCGACAACCCGCTCTTCTACGACCCGAAGACCCAGATGCTCTTCGGCGACGCCAAGGCCTCGGTGGGCGAGGTGCTCGCCGAGGTGCAGAACCTCTAGGGCGCGAATCGTCGCGCGGACACGGCGGGCGGTCGCGGGGCCGGTCGAGCGCGACGGCCGGACAGCGCGGGCGGGTCACGTTGCGCATGGTGAGCATGCGAATCGTGACGCGCGACCCGACGACGGCGACGCGCATCGCGCCTCACGGCGATGCGACGGTCGCGCCCTCACCCTCCCGCACGGTGCCCGGCGTCTCGACCCGGGCGTTGATCCCGAACCGCATGCCGTGCTCGGCCACGAGGTGCTTGAGCAGCTCGGGCCACTTGGCCTGGGTGTCCGGGTCGCGCGTCGGGATCACGCAGCGCTCGCACGGGTGCAGCAGCCGCAGGACGACGCCGCCCTCGAGCTCGATTCGCCCGCCCTCCCAGCCGAGCTCGGCCCAGGCGGGGGCGTCGAGCTCGAGGTGGAGGTTCGTCCGCCAGCGCCGCGGGTCGATGCGCGCGCCGAGCTCGGCCTCGAGCGCCGCGTGGGTCGCCCGGGTCGTGACCAGCAGGGAGCGCTCGAGGTCCTGCTGGCCGCCGACGTCGCGCCGCAGGGACACCGGGCGCTCGAGGTCGGCGGACAGGCGCTCGGCCAGGCCCGCGTCGTCCCAGCCGGCGCGCGCCCCGTCCGGGGCGACGAGCGTCGGGGTGGGCGGGGCCTCGGGGGCGAGCGCGGCGCCGTCGGCCGCGTAGCCGGCGCGCCAGGCGAGCAGGCGCGGCGCCTCGCGGGCGGTGAGCCAGCGCGGGCCGCGGCGGTGCACGAACCAGACTGCGTGGGTGCGGTCCCCGGCCGCCCCGCGCCCGTCCACGCGCAGCGCCTCCACGCGCTCGCCGGCCATGGACTTGACCGGGAAGCGCCAGAGCTCGGACACGGTCCCGGCGGGCACCGCCCCCACGGTATCTAGGCTCGCCGGATGGACCCTCTCGTCCTGCGGGCGCGCGAGCTGACCCTCGACCTCACGGACCGCCCGCTGGTCATGGGGGTGCTCAACGCGACGCCCGACTCGTTCTCCGACGGCGGGGCGCAGCGGACACTCGACGAGCGGCTGCGCCGGGGCGAGGCGCTGCTGGCGGCCGGGGCCGACCTGCTCGACGTCGGCGGCGAGTCCAACGTCACCCACCGCCCGCCCGTCGGGGTGGAGGAGGAGCTCGAGCGCGTCGGCGCGCTGATCGAGGGCCTCGCCGGCCGGCTCGGCGCGCTCGTCTCCGTCGACACCTACAAGCCGCCCGTCGCCGAGGCCGCCCTGGCCGCCGGCGCGCGGATCGTCAACGACATCTCCGGCCTCGCCGACCTCGGGCTCGCCGACCTGTGCGCCCGCTCCGGCGCCGGGCTCGTGGTCATGCACACCCCCGTGCCGCCGAAGCGGCAGCGCCACGACGAGGCGGCCTACGCGGATCCGGCGGCCGAGGTCGTCGGCTGGCTGCGCGAGCGGCTCGCGGTCGCGGTCGCCCGCGGCGTCGCGGCCGAGCAGGTCGTGCTCGACCCGGGGCCCGACTTCGGCAAGACGCCGGCCCAGAGCGTGGCCGTCCTGCGCGGACTGCCCGAGCTCGTCGCCCTCGGCCGGCCGGTGCTGCTCGCCGTCTCGCGCAAGGACTTCGTCGGCGCCCTCACGCACCGGCGCCCGCGCGAGCGCCTGGCCGGCACGCTCGCCGCCGTCGGGTTCGGCGTGGCCGCCGGCGCTCGGATCCTGCGCGTCCACGACGTCGCCGAGGTGCGTGACTTCCTCGCCGTGGGGGCGGCGCTCGCAGGCGTCGCCGAGGTCGATCCGGGGCTGCGCGTCCCGGACGCCCTGCGCCGCGAGGCGCCGGTGTAGTGCTCTAGGCTTCACCTCCTGGTTGCCGGCCGCTGCGCACAACGCGGCCGGGCGCCTTCCGACCATCACCCCAGGAGGTACCGCTCCATGTCCCCCGTGCTCGACCGCGCCGCCCTCGAGGCCAGCCCGCTCGCCGACCTGCACCTGATCGCCAACGAGCTCGGGGTGGACGGCTACCGCCGCCTGCGCAAGGCCGACCTCGTCGACGCCATCGTCGCCCGCCAGTCCGGCGAGGAGGCGCCCGCCACGGAGTCCGGCGCCACCGACGAGGACGCCGACGACGCCCCCCGGCGCTCCCGCGGCCGCCGCTCGCGCTCGCGCCGCACCGCCGATCGCGACGAGGAGACGACCGCGGCCGTCGAGGCCGCCGACCGCGCCGACGCCGACGAGGAGCCCGAGCCCGAGCCGTCGCGCGCCCGGGGCCGCGGCCGCCGCCGCGGCGCCCGCTCCGGCGGCGACGAGGCCCCGGCCGCCGAGGCGCCCGCCGAGGCTCCCGCTCGCGGCCAGGCCGCCGACGAGACGGTCGAGGGCACGGTCGACCTGCAGCCCAACGGCTCCGCCTTCGTGCGGCTGGCCGAGGGCGGCGAGGCCGCCGACGGCGACGTCTACGTCTCCGCCGCGCAGGTCAAGCGCTGCGAGCTCGTCACGGGCGACCGCGTCGCCGGGCCCGTGCGCCCGCCGCGCCGCTCCGAGCGCTTCCCCTCGCTCGTCCGCGTGGACACGATCAACGGCCGCCCGGCCGACGAGGTCGCCGAGGGCACCCGCTTCGAGGAGCTGCCCGCCGCCTTCCCGACCGAGCGCCTCGAGCTCGGGACGGACGACCCGACGGTCAGTGCCGTCGAGTGGCTCGTCCCCTTCGGCCGCGGCTCGCGCGTCGTGGTCGCCGGCCCGGCGCTGTCGGGCAAGAGCGACCTGCTGCGCCGCATCGCCGGCGCGCTCGCCGGTCGCGAGGGCCTCGAGCTCGCCGTGGTGCTGGCCGGCGGCCGGCCCGAGGAGCTCGGCGAGTGGGGCGAGGGCATCGCGCCGACGGCCGTCGCCGCGCTCGGCGCCGCGCCGGAGCAGCACGGCCTGGCCATCGAGCAGGCCGTCGAGCAGGGCCGCCGGGTCGCCGCCCGCGGCGGGAGCGCGGTCGTCGTCATCGACGCCCTCGACGGCGTCGGCCCCGCCGCCGCGCGCCGGGCGCTGGCCGCCGCGCGCAACATCCCCGACGGCGGCTCGCTGACGGTGATCGCCGCGGCCGCCGCGCCGCTGGGCGGGGAGACGACGGTGATCGCCCTCGACGCCCAGCTCACCGGCCTGCGCCGCTTCCCGAACCTCGACCTCGCAGCGAGCGCGACGATGCGCCCCGAGCTGCTCGTGGGCGAGGAGGGCGCCGCGAAGATCGCCCAGGCGCGCTCGGACGCGCTCGCGGGCGGCTGAGGCCGGGGCCTAGCGGCCCTGGTAGGCGACGCGCTGCCAGTTCGGCTCGGGGCTGAGCTCGATGGGCTCGGCCTCGCGCTCGGGCTGGACGTAGGCGAAGGAGTGCGTCTCGTCGCAGAAGACGATGTCGAGCTCGCCCTCCTTGACGCGCTGGTCGAGCCACGCCGAGCGGAACACGAGCCGGCGCAGCCAGTGCACGAGCGAGCGGTCGGCCGGCCCGACGATCTCCGGCCAGCAGTCGTTGACGTGCTCGCCGAGGCCGGAGGCCGGCGCGTGGACCTCGCCGTTGACGGTGAGGTTGACGAGGTCCTCGAGCTCGGGCTCGTGCAGGCGTGAGCGGACGAAGCCGAGCTTCAGGGCGGCCTGCTCGACGCGCTCGGCGAAGTCGTCCTCGTTGAAGGTGAAGCGCAGCTCGCCGTACTCCAGGACGTAGTCCTGACCCGAGTCGTAGTTGCCGCGGCGGGAGTGGTCCATGACGATGGAAGGGCCCGGCGCGCAGGGCCTCCGGGCGAAGGCGTCGTGATCCTAGTCCCGACTCCTGCCTCCGCGGGCCGGTGATCGCGATCTTTCACACCGCCGGCGGAGGGGGGCGAATCTCGGGCGCTCGGGCCCTAAGGGTTGCATGAGCGCGTCCCTGCTGGTGGTCGAAGACGACCACGCCACCCGCACCTTCCTCGCCGACAATCTCACTGCGGACGGGTTCGACCTGACCGTGGCCGACTCGGTCGCCGCCGGCCTGCGCGCGCTGGAGGACTCCCAGCCGGACCTGGCGCTCGTCGACGTCGGCCTGGGCGACGGCTCGGGGCTCGAGCTCATCGCGCGCGTGCGCGCGGCGGACGGCCTGTCGCGCACCCATCCGGGCCAGCGCTTCCTCGTCCTCTCGGGCCGCGCGGGGGAGATCGACCGGCTGCGCGGGTTGCGGGTCGGCGCCGACGACTACCTGGTCAAGCCGTTCAGCTACCAGGAGCTCGTGCTGCGGGTCCGCGCGCTGCTGCGCCGTGACGTGAGCGCGCGGCGCTCGGGCACGCTGCGGGTCGGCGACCTCGTGGTCGACCCCGTCACGCGCGTGGTCCGGCTGCGCGGGCAGCCGGTGCACCTGTCGGCCAAGGAGTTCGCCCTGCTGCGTGCGCTGGCGGCCGATCCGCTGCGCGTGCACACCAAGGATCAGCTGCTGCGCGACGTCTGGGGGTTCAAGAGCTTCGGTGCCACGCGCACGCTGGACTCCCACGCCTGCCGGCTGCGCCGCAAGCTCGGCGCGGGCGGCGACCGCTACGTCGTCAATGTCTGGGGCGTCGGCTATCGGCTGCTGGATCCGGTGGCGGCATGACCGCGCTGCTGGCGCCGAGCTGGGCGCTCACGCTCGCCCTCGCCCTCGCCGCCGTCGCGGCCGCCCGGCGCGCCCGCCGGGCGGGGACGCTGGCTGCGCGCGCGTCCCACGAGCTGCGCGGGCCGCTGACGGCCGCCCAGCTCGCGCTCGACGGCCTGACGCTGCGCGGGGAGGTCGACGCCCAGCGGACGCTGGCGCTCGAGCTCCAGCTCCGGCGGGCGCGGTTGGCACTCGACGACCTCGTCCAGGCCCCGTCCGGGCGGGTGGCGCCGGACCGTCCGCGCGCGGTGCCGCTCGCCGGCCTGGCGGCCGAGCTGGCGCTCGCCTGGCGGCCGGTGGCGGCGGCGGTCGGGCGCGAGCTGCGCGTCGGCTCCGAACCGTGCCCCGTGGGCGCCGTGCTCGCCGATCCGACGCGCCTGGCCCAGGCCGCCGGCAACCTCGTGGCCAACGCGCTCGAGCACGGTGACGGGGCGGTCCGGCTGCGGGTGTGCGAGACCGCGGGCCGGGCCCGGATCGAGGTCGCCGACGACGGCGCGGGGCTGCCGCTCCCGCTGGACGAGCTCGTCGCGTCCGCTCGCGGGCCGCGTGGCCTTGGCCTCGGCATCAGCGCGGGCATCGCCGAGCGCTGCGGCGGGACCCTCAGCGCGCACGGCGCGGCGCTCACCCTCGAGCTCCCGCTCGCGACGGCCGTCGCGGGGGAGGGGGCATGAGCCGCCGGCGCCGCGGGCTGCTGCTCGTCGGCCTCGCGCTCGTCCTGGGCGGGCTCGCCGCGTCCGACGTCGGCCGGCGCGAGGCCGCGCTGCGTCATCGGCTGGCGCCGCTCGTGGACGTCGTCGTCGCCCGCCGCGAGCTGCCCGCGGGCAAGCCCGTCCGGGTCGCCGACCTCGCCGTGCGGCGGGTCCCGGCCCGCTGGGCGCCGGCCGGCGCGGCGTCGGCTGTGGAGGAGGTCGCGGGGGCGGCGCCGGCCGTCGCGCTGGCGCGCGGGTCCGACGTCGCCGCGGCCGACCTGGCCGATCCCGGTGGCGGGCCGGCCGCGACCGTCCGTCGCGGCGAGCGCGCGGTGGAGATCGTGGCGGCCGGCTCGCCCGCGCTCGTGCGGGCCGGCGCGCGCGTCGACGTGCTCGTCACCCGCGAGGACGCGGGCACCCGCCTCGCCCTGCAGGACGTGGAGGTCCTCGCGACGGGTCCGCGGCCGGCGGTCGTGGGGGACGAGGCGCCCGGCGAGCGCGTGGCGGCGACGCTGCGCGTGACCGTGCGCCAGGCCGTCTACCTCACGGCCGCGCAGTCCTTCGCCCGCGAGCTGCGCCTGCTGCCGCGGGCGGCGGACGACCGCAGGCGGTCGGCGGGTCTCGCGGTCGCCAAGGGGCTGCGCTGATGGCCGCGGACCCGCTCGACCGGCTCGCCGGCCGGCTGCGCGAGCGCCTAGCATCCGGGGAGGGCGCCGGCGGGGACCCGCAGACGCGCATCACCGCCCTCGTCGACGCCGAGTCGGGTCTGCTCGACGCCGCGACCCGCAGCGAGCTCACGCGCCGGGTCACGGAGCGCGCGCTCGGGCTCGGCCCGCTGCAGCCGCTGCTCGAGGACCCGCAGGTGGACGAGATCATGGTCAGCGGCACGTCCCCGGTCTGGGTCGAGCGGGCCGGGCGGCTCGAGCCGGCCGGCGTGGCGTTCGCGACGGAGGCCGAGCTGCGCGACGTCATCGAGCGGGTGCTGGCGCCGACCGGCCGCCGGGTCGACGAGGCCGCGCCGATGGCCGACGCCCGGCTCTCCGACGGCTCGCGCGTCAACGTCGTGCTCCCGCCGCTCGCCGTGGACGGGCCCGCGCTGACCCTCCGCCGCTTCCGCCGGCAGGGCCACACGGGCGAGGACCTCGTCGCGGCCGGCACGCTGCCGGCCGCCCTCCTGGACTTCCTCGCCCGCGCCGTGCAGGGACGCTGCAACGTGCTCGTCTGCGGTGCGACGGGCTCGGGCAAGACGACGACGCTCAACGCCCTGGCCGGCTTCGCGGATCCGCTGGAGCGCATCGTCACCGTGGAGGATGCCGCCGAGCTGCGGCTCGACCAGCCCCACGTCGTCCGGCTCGAGGCGCGGCCGCCCAGCCTCGAGGGCCGTGGCGAGGTCACCATCCGCGCCCTGGTGCGCAATGCGCTGCGGATGCGCCCGGACCGGATCGTGGTCGGGGAGGTGCGCGGGCCCGAGGCGCTCGACATGCTCGGCGCGCTCGCGTGTGGCCACGACGGCTCGCTGAGCACGGTCCACGCGGGCTCGGCGACAGAGGCACTGCGGCGGCTGGAGACGCTCGCCTTGATGGCGGGCCTGGCGCTTCCGCACGAGGCCATCCGCGAGCAGGTCGCCGACGCGTTCCATCTCGTGGTCTGCCAGGCCCGCGCGGGGGACGGTCGGCGGGTGGTCACGGAGGTCGCCGAGGTCGTCCGTGTGGTCGGCGGCCCGGGCGTGCGGGCCCTGTACCGCCGGCGCGAAGGCCGGCCCGTCACGGCGCCGCCGAGCGCTGCGCTGTCCGACCGCCTGGCGGCCCGGGTGGGAGGCGCGTGACCCGCGCGGTGCTGCTCGCCGCCGCCGCCGGCGTCGCCGGCGTGGCCGGGACCTGGGAGCTGCTCGCCGCCATCGAGCGGGCCCGGGCCGGCGCCTGGCTGGCGGCGGCGCTGCGACCGCTGCGCCAGGCCGGCGCGCT
>JBBSPV010000066.1:0-11488 GCA_038258425.1 Solirubrobacterales bacterium
CCGCCGCACCCGGCGAGCAGGATCAGCGCGGCCAGGAGCGGGCCGATGCCCACGCGCACCATGGCGGGCAACGTACGCGAGCGGCCGGACCGACGGGCGAGCGCCGCTCGCCGGCCGGCGACCGGATCACCGCGGGCGCATGGGGACGCCCGCAGCGGCGAGCGCCGCGCGGACCTCGCCGACGGCGTGGTGGCCGTCGTGGAAGATCGAGGCGGCGAGGACCGCGTCGGCGCCCGCGCGGATGCCGTCGACCATGTGGCGCGGCTCGCCGACGCCACCCGACGCGATGACCGGCACCTCGACGGCCCCCGCCACCGCCGCCACGAGCTCGAGGTCATATCCGTCCTGCGTGCCGTCGCGATCCATCGAGGTCAGCAGGATCTCCCCCGCACCACGTCCGGCGCCCTCGCGGATCCACTCCAGCGCGTCGCGCCCGGTGGCCTTCCGGCCGCCGGCGACGACGACCTCCCAGGTCTGGCCCCGCCCGGAGGGCTCGTCCCCGGCTTCGCCTCCACCGCCCGCGCGCCGCCGGGCGTCGACGGCGAGCACGACGCACTGATCGCCGAAGGTCCGCGCCATCTCCTCCAGCAGCCCGGGCCGCGCGACCGCGGCGGAGTTCACCGACACCTTGTCCGCCCCGGCGTCGAGCACGGCCTGCGCGTCGCCGACGGAGCGCACGCCGCCGCCGATCGTGAAGGGGACGAAGACCTCGTCGGCCGCGCGGCGGGCGAGCTCGACGACCGTGGCCCGCTTGTCCGAGGTGGCGGTGATGTCGAGGAACACGAGCTCGTCGGCGCCCTGCGCGTCGTAGTGGGCGGCGAGCTCGACGGGATCGCCGGCGTCGCGGATGTCGACGAAGCGCGTGCCCTTCACGACGCGCCCCGCGTCGACGTCCATGCACGGGATGATCCGCTTGTAGTGCACCGGGCGGGGGAGCTTACGAGCGCGTGGTCCCCTGGACCTCGCGGCGGGTTCGACCACGTGAGCTCCGCTTCCGCGACCGCCACTCAGCGCAGCGCGGCCTGGCCCTCCTGGACGGTGAAGGCCCCCTCGTAGAGGGCCTTGCCAGAGATCACCCCGGCGAGGTTGAGCAGCCGCAGGCCGGCGAGCCCGCGCAGGTCGTCGAGCGACCCGATGCCGCCGGAGTACACGAAGCGCCCGCGCACCGCGGTCGCGACGGCGCGCACGTCGTCGAGGGACGGGCCCTCGAGCATCCCGTCGCGGTCGGCGTCGGTGTAGACGAACTTGCGCACCCCTCGGTCCTGCAGCGCGACGATCGCGTCCGTGGCCGGCAGCTGCGTGGTCTCCGTCCAGCCCGCGGTGGCCACGCGGCCGCCGCGCACGTCGACGGCGACCACGACCTGGCCGCCGAAGCGCCCGACGCACTCGTCGAGGAGGTCGAGGTCGCGGAACGCCGCCGTGCCGAGGATGACCCGGTGCGCGCCGGCCTCCAGCGCCGCCTCGACGGCCGCCACGGAGCGCAGGCCGCCGCCGTACTGGACCGGGCGCCCCGTCTGCTCGCAGATCGCCGCGAGGTGCTCGAGCGAACGCGGCTCTCCGGACCGGGCGCCGTCGAGGTCGACGACGTGCAACCAGCGGGCGCCGGCCTCGACCCAGTCGCGCGCGGCCTGAAGCGGCGTGTCGGCGTAGATCGTCTCGTCCTCGAAGCGGCCCTGGCGCAGCCGCACCGCCTTGCCGCCCCGGATGTCGATCGCCGGGTAGAGGATCACTGCTCGCCGGCTCGCACGTTGGTCACAGAGACCGCGCCCAGGGGGCGCTTCGCCCCCTTCCGGGTGCGGCCGAGGCCATCCCCGCCCGCCCGGGCGCGCAGATGGCGGCGAAGTTCGCCAGCAGCGCGAGGCCGTCGCGCGAGGACTTCTCCGGGTGGAACTGACAGCCGAAGACCGTGCCGCGCTCGACGATGGACGGGAAGACCTCCCCGTACTCGGCCGTCCCCACCACGTCGTCGGCCTCGGCCGGCCGGCAGACGAGCGAGTGCACGTGGTAGAAGGCCGCCGCCGTACCCAACCCGTCCGTCAGCCGCGCGGGGCGGCGCACGGTCACGAGGCTCCAGCCGATGTGGGGCAGCCGCGCTCCCCCCGTCTGCAGGTAGGTCACGTCGCCGGGCAGCAGCCCCAGCCCGGCCGCGCCCGCGTGCTCCGTGGAGGAGTCGAAGAGCAGCTGCATGCCGAGGCAGACGCCGAGCAGGGGGACGCCGGCGGCGGCGCGCTCGCGCAGCAGCTCGCCGAGGCCGAGCCCCTCCAGGCGCTCCATCGCCGCCGGGAAGGCGCCGACGCCCGGCAGCACGAGGCCGTCCGCGGACCGCAGGGTCGCGGGGTCGCGGGTGATCTCGGCCCGGGCGCCGACATGCTCGAGCGCCTTCTCCACGCTGCGCCGGTTGCCCATCCCGTAGTCGACGACGGCGATCACGTCAGCGTGCCCTTGGTGGACGGGACGCCGGTCTCGTCGGGGTCCATGGCGACGGCGACGTGCAGGGCCCGGGCCACGGCCTTGAAGCACGCCTCGATCATGTGGTGGGCGTTACCGCCGGCCTGCAGCTCGACGTGGAGCGTGAGCCGCCCGCTGGAGGCCACGGCGCGGAAGAACTCCTCGGCGGCCTCGTGCTCGAAGCCGGCGATGTCGCCCGGCGGCAGCGGCAGACCCGCCCACACACACAGCGGCCGGCCGGACAGGTCGAGCGCGGCGGCCGCGCGCGCCTCGTCCATCGGCACGACGGCGTGGCCGTAGCGCCGGATCCCGGCGCGGTCGCCCAGCGCCCGGTCGAGCGCCTGACCGAGGACGATGCCCGTGTCCTCGACCGTGTGGTGGGCACCCGTGGCCAGGTCGCCCTCCACGGTCACGTCGAGGTCGAGCCGGCCATGGCGGGCCAGCAGGTCGAGCATGTGGTCGAGGAAGCCGACGCCGGTGCTGCGCCGGCCGGCGCCCGAGCCGTCCAGGCCGAGGCCGAGGGTCACGTCGGTCTCCCCCGTGCGGCGGCTGATCTCGGCGGTGCGGGTCATGTGGGCCCCAATCTGTACTCCATGGACGCGGCGTGGGCCTCGAAGCCCTCAGCTCGTGCCAGGGCCGCGCCCGCCGGCGCGAGGGCGGCGGCCGCCTCCGGCGGGATGCGGACCTCGGTCATCGTGCGCAGGAAGTGCCGGACACCGAGCCCGGACGCGAAGCGGGCCGCACCTTCCGTGGGCAGCACGTGGTTCGAGCCCGCGACGTAGTCGCCGAACGCCGTCCCGGCCGCCGCGCCGACGAACACGCAGCCCGCCGCGCGCACCCGCGGCGCCAGCGCTTCCGCATCGGCGCCCATGAGCTGCAGGTGCTCGGGCGCGAAGGCCTCCGCCAGCGCGAGCGCCACGTCCGGGGCGGGCACGTCGACGAGCGCGAGCAGCGCCGGCTCGGGGTCGCCGCAGCGCTCGGCGACCGTGTCGAGCAGCGTCGCGTCCGGCGAGCACACCAGGACGGCCGAACCCGCGCCGTGCTCGGCCTGGCCCAGCGCGTCGGCGGCGACGGCCAGCGGATCGGCGCCCGCCGTGGCCAGGAGGACGAGGTCGCTCGGACCGGCGAAGCCGTCGATGCCGACGCGCCCGGCGAGCTGGCGCTTGGCCTCCTGGGCGTGCAGGCCGCCCGGCCCGACGATGACGTCCACGGGCGCGACGGTCTCCGTCCCGTGGGCGAGCGCGGCGATCGCCTGCGCCCCACCCATGGCGTAGACCGCGTCGGCGCCCGCCAGCGCGCAGGCGGCGACCATCACCGGGTGCGTGGCGCAGGCGACGACCTCCTGCACCCCGGCCGCGCGCGCCGTGGCGACGCCCATGACGATCGACGACGGGTACGGGGCCTGCCCGCCCGGCGCGTAGACCGCGGCCCGGCCCACGGGGACCTCGCGGACGACGACCTCCTGGCCCTGGGGCAGCGTGAGCGCCCGGTCGCCGGTCAGCGACGCGCGGGCGACGGCGCCGACGTTCTCCAGCGCGAGCTGCAGCGCCGCCCGCACGTCGACGCCGAGCGCGTCGACCGCCGTGTCGAGCTCGGCGGCCGGCACGCGCAGCGGGAGGTGGCCGCCGCCGAAGCGCCGCTCGAGCTCGAGCACCGCCTCGTCGCCCCCCTCGCGGACCGCGGCGATCACCTCGCGCACCGCGTCCGCCACGGAGGCGCCGGCCGGCACCCGGGCGCGCAGCCGTCCCGCCGCCGCGACCGCCCCGGCGGCGTCGGCGACCGCGAGCCGCTCAACCGCCACGCAGGCGCTCCAGCAGGGCGTCGACGTCCGCCGCGCGGGTGCGGTAGGCGACCGGGTTGGCGATCAGCCGGGCGGTGGAGCGGAAGAGCTCCTCGCGCACGACCAGGCCGTTCTCGCGCAGCGTGGTGCCGGTCTGGGTGAGGTCGACGATCCCCTCCGCCAGGCCGGTGAGCGGCGCGAGCTCGACGGAGCCCTTGACCTCGACGAGCTCGACCTGGCGGCCCGTCGCCTCGAAGTGGCGCCGGGCGCTGTGGACGTACTTCGTCGCGATCCGCATCACGCCGAGGCGGCGCAGGGCGGCCGCGGCGGGGTCGTCGCCGGCCTCCGTGGCGAAGACCATGGTCGTCGGACCGAAGCCGAGGTCGAGCAGCTCGACCACCGCGCGGCCGGCCTGCTCGCGCAGGACGTCCTTGCCGGTGATGCCGAGGTCGGCGGCGCCCGCCTCGACGTACGTCGGCACGTCCGAGGGCCGCATGGTGACGATGCCCTGGTCGGCGAACAGCAGCTTGCGGTCGTTGGCGCGCACCTCGCCAGTGTCCAGGCCGACGCGGTCGAGGACGTCGAGGGCCTCGGCGAACAGCACGCCGCGCGGGACGGCGAGGCGCAGCGGCGGGCTCACGCCCGCTCCCCGACGAGCGCGCCGTGCACGCGCGCGACGTCGAGCGTCCAGCCGACGGCGGGCAGGGGGCGGCCGAAGCGCCCGAGCAGCTCGTCGTAGCGCCCGCCGCCGCCGAGTGGCACGCCGCTGGCCGGGTCGAGGACCTCGAAGATCGCCCCGGTGTAGTAGCCGAGGTCACGCAGCAGCCCGAGGTCGAAGATCACCCGGGCCCGGACGTCGGCGGGCAGCAGCGCGTGGACCTCGCGCAGGCCGGTCGCGACGGCACCCGCACGATCGAGGACCTCCGGCCCGCCGCGCAGCTGCGGCACCTCCAGCAGCGCCTGCGGTGCGCCGAGGGCTCGAACCTCGCGCTCGAGGCCGACGAGGTCGCGGGTGACGAGCTCGTGCAGCAGGCGCTCGCGCCCCTCGGGCGCCACCCCGGCCGCGTCGAGCAGCCCGGGGAACAGCCGCGCGCTGCCGAGCGCGATCCGGTGGCCGGCGAGCCCCGCCGCGTCCAGGGCGCGCACGCAGGTCACGATCGCCTCCGCCGTCCCGTCGGGGCCGCCCGCGCCGACGAGCTCGACGCCGGCCTGCAGCTGCTCGCGCGCCTCGCCCCGCTGGGGGCGGACGGCCCGGTACGCGCGCTGGACGTAGCACAGGCGCAGGGGCGCGTCGAGGTCCGCGTAGCGCGTGGCGACGACGCGCGCGATCGGGATCGTCATGTCCGAGCGCAGGACGAGCACCTCGCCCGAGTCGTCCACCAGGCGGTAGGCGGGCCGGCCGAGGTCGGCGTCGCCCGTGCGCAGGACGGACTCGTGCTCCAGGGCCGGGGTGTAGATCTCCCCGTAGCCGGCGGCGTCGAGCACCCCGCGCATCGCCTCGGTGATCGCACGCAGCTCACGCATCTCGTCGGGCAGGACGTCGCGCGTGCCGCTGGGGACGGGGTGCATCACCGCGCGCAGGATACGGTCCGCGGACCAGGCTCGGCCTGCCCGTCCTGCTCGCCGCGGCCGCGGCGAGCGATGCCGCCGACGCGCCCTGCACGCTCACCGTCCGCGCCTTTCGCCACTCGGAGGGCGGAGCATGACCCGCCTGGCCATCCGCCCCGGCGGCCGCTGAGCGCCGGCGGCCGCCTCAGGCCGCGACGCGCTCGATCTGCGCGCCGAGGGCCCGCAGGCGCGAGTCGATCTGCTCGTAGCCGCGGTCGATCTGCTCGATCGAGCCGATCTCCGAGTCGCCCTCCGCGCACAGTGCCGCGATGAGCATGGCCATGCCGGCCCGGATGTCGGGCGAGACGAGCTTGGCGCCGCGCAGCCGCGTGGCGCCGCTGATCACGCAGCGGTGCGGATCGCAGAGGATGATGTTCGCGCCCATCGCCACGAGCTTGTCCGTGAACACGAGCCGGTTCTCGAACATCTTCTCGAACACGAGGACGGAGCCCTCGGACTGCGTCGCGAGCGCGACCGCGATCGAGGTGAGGTCGGCCGGGAACGCCGGCCAGGGGCCGTCCTCGACCTTGATCTGGTAGCCGCCGTGGTCGCGGCTCATGGCGAGCTTCTGCCCGCCGGGTACGACGATGTCATCGCCGTCGAAGCCGGAGTGCAGGCCGAGGCGGGCGAAGGCCAGCCGGATCATGCGCAGGTCCTCGGACACGCAGTCCGAGATCCGCAGCTCCCCGCCCGTGACGCCGGCGAGGGCCATGAAGGAGGCGATCTCGATGTGGTCGGGCCCGACCCAGTGCTCGCAGCCGCCGAGGCGGTCGACGCCGTGGATGGTCAGCACGTTGGAGGAGATGCCCTCGATGGCCGCGCCCATCCGGACGAGCATGCGGGCGAGGTCCTGGACGTGGGGCTCGCAGGCGGCGTTGCGGATGACCGTCGTGCCGGGAGTCAGCGCGGCGGCCATGAGCGCGTTCTCCGTACCCATCACGGACGGCTCGTCCATGAAGAAGTCGACGGCCTGCAGGCCGCCGTCGGGCGCCTCGAGGGACACGTCGAGACCGTGCTCGACGCGGGCGCCGAGGGCGATGAAGGCGTCGATGTGCGGATCGAGCCGGCGGCGGCCGATGACGTCGCCGCCGGGGGGCGGCATGAGGGCGGAGCCGAAGCGGGCCAGCAGCGGGCCGGCGACGAGGAAGGAGGCCCGGATCCGCTCGGCGATCGCCGCGTCGACCGTCGTGGACGGGATGTGGCGGGCGCGCAGGCTCAGCGTGTGGGCGTCGCGCCAGTCGACCTCCGTCCCCAGCGCCGCCAGCAGCTGGACCATCGCCTCCGAGTCGCGGATGCGCGGGAGGTTGTGCAGGACGACCTCGTCCTCGGTCAGGAGGGCGCAGGCGAGCAGGGGCAGAGCGGCGTTCTTGTTGCCGGCCGGGACGACGGTTCCGGACAACGGCACGCCGCCGTGGATGACGAACTTCTCCATGGGCGCGGGGGTGTCCCGCGGCGCGACAGCAGCGGCGGCGGGGCGCGTTAGGGTACCAGCCATGTCCGAGCCTCTTTCGCGTGACGAGGCCTGGTCCCTCTTCTGCGAGTGGACGGCGTCGGACTCCCTGCGCCGGCACGTGCTCGCCGTCGGCACCGCCATGCGCGCCTACGCCGAGCGCTTCGGCGAGGACCCGGACGAGTGGGAGACCGTCGGCCTCCTCCACGACCTCGACTACGAGCGCTTCCCGGACGCCGAGACGGGCCACCCGCGCGAGGCGATGCGCGTGCTCGGCGAGCGCGACGACGTGCCGGAGCACTGGGTCCGCGCGATCGCCTCGCACGCCGATTACCTCGGCGTCCCCCGCGAGACCCGGATGGAGCAGACGCTCTACGCCGTCGACGAGCTCAGCGGCTTCGTGGCTGCCTGCGCCTACGTGCGGCCCCAGGGCATCGAGGGCCTGACGCCCAAGTCGGTCAAGAAGAAGCTCAAGACGCCGGCCTTCGCGGCCGCCATCTCGCGCGAGGACGTCCGCGGCGGCGCCGACGAGCTCGGGGTGGACTTCGACGAGCACGTCGCCTTCGTGATCGCCGCGCTGCAGACGCGGGCCGACGCACTCGGCCTGCGCGGGCGCGACGCGGCTTGACGCGGACGCTCGCAGAGAGCTTCGCCGCCCGACTGGCGGCCGACGTCGCCGTGGCCGGCGCCGCGGAGGCGCTCGACGGCGGCGCGACGCAGCTGCGCAGTGCGCGCTTCCCGGTCTCCCGCGACCTCAACGCCCTCTGGCTGGCGCCCGGCGCCCGGCCGCCGGCGGTGGCGGCGGCCGTCGCCCGCGCCCCGCGCCGGGTGATCGCCCCCGCGCCCGCCGGCCCGGTCGCGGCCGAGGGCTGGCGGACCGACGAGCAGCTGGTGCTCCTGCACGACGGCTCGGCGCCCGAGGCGCCGCCGGTGGTCGTGGAAGCGCTCGACCCACTGGCGCTGCATCCCGCGCGGCTCGGCGTGTGGGGCACGCTGGACGCCGGCCACGCCGAGGAGCTCGCGGCGATGCAGCTCGCGATCTCCCGATCCGCGGGCGCCCGCTCGCTCGCGGTGCTCGAGGACGGCGACCCGGCCGCCTGGTGCGTGGTCGTCGGCGGTTGCGTCGACGACGTCTGGGTCCAGCCGGCGCGGCGCGGCCAGGGGCTCGGCCGGGCCATCCTGCGGGCGGCGGTCGCCGGCGGCGGCTGGTACCTCTGGTCCGACGCCGACAATGCGGCGGCCCTTGCCCTGTACGGGTCCGAGGGGTTCGCGGTCGCCGGCCGGGTGGCCCTGCTCACCCCTCGGTAGGGTGGCGCCCATGGCTCCGGATCCGCTGAAGGTCATCGTCCTCGAGGGCGACCAGACCGGCCAGGAGCTCCTCGACGCCGCGCTGCGCGTCCTGGACCCCGGGGTGCTCGACGTGCCGGTCGAGCTCGAGCGGCACGACCTCTCGCTCGCCCACCGGCGCGAGACGGACAACGGCAGCGTGACCGACGCCGCGCGGGCGATGAAGGCCGCCGGCTTCGGGATCAAGGCCGCGACGGTCACGCCGGAGGGCGCCGACGACGTCGGCTCGCCCAACCGGATCCTGCGCGAGGAGGTCGACGGCAAGGTCATCGTCCGCACGGGCCGGCGCATTCCGTCCGTCGTCGGTCCCGTGGCCGGCGTCCACCACCCCATCGCGGTCGTCCGCATGGCCACCGGCGACGCCTACGGGGCCGAGCAGTGGCGCGAGGACGTCGACGGCGACGAGATCGCCTGCCGCACGGAGCGCATCAGCCGCTCCATCTGCCGGGCCGTGGCCGAGTTCGCCTTCCGCGAGGCCGAGCGGGTGCGCGGCCGGGTCTACGGCGGGCCGAAGTGGACCGTCTCGCCGGTCTACGAGGGCATGCTCAAGGAGGAGATGGACGCCGCCGCCGAGCGCCACCCCGACGTCGAGTACCAGCCGGTGCTCATCGACGCGCTCTACGCCGGGCTGATCTCCGGCGCCGCCGACGTGCCGCTCGTGATCCCGTCGCTCAACCGCGACGGCGACTGCCTCTCGGACCTCGTCATGCCGATGTTCGGCTCCATCGCCGGCGCCGAGTCCGTACTGCTGAGCTTCGACGACGACTTCGACGTCGACGTCGCCATGGCCGAGGCGCCGCACGGCACCGCCCCCTCCCTTCAGGGCAAGGACCTCGCCAACCCGATGGCCATGCTGCTCGCCTGCGCCGCGGTGCTCGGGCAGGCGGGCGTCAAGGGCTACGCGGGCGCCGACCGCGCCTCGCGCGCGATCTACGAGAGCGTGCTCGAGGCCGTCGGCTCCGGCACCAAGACGATCGACCTCGGCGGCCACGCGACGACGACGGAGTTCACCGACGCCGTCGTCGAGCGGGTGAGGACCAAGCTCGAGATCTGGTCGTCGCTGCCCGCGTCGGGCTAGCCGGCGCGGGCGCGCCGGCGCCGGAAGATGGCCCGCTGCACGGCGAGGGTGCCGGTGCCGGAAGCAGGATCGTCGTCAGGTTGACGAGGAGCTGGCCGACGGAGCCGGCGCGCCCCGATCGGTCGCCGTGGGCGAGCGTGATGCACCGGACGAGTCGAAGGAAGATCGCGACCGCGGCCAGGAGCCCGGCGAGCACCGTGGAGGCCACGAACGTGGCCCAGAGCTCGGTCTGCTCCTCCGTGCGGGCCTGGACCTCCTCCCACACGACGGCGTCGGTCGGCGCGTCCTTGGCATGTCGGGCCGCCGCCTCCGATGGCTCGGAGACGGAGGCCTCGATGTCCTCCAGGGCGATGGAGCCGTCCCGTTCGGGCTCGAAGCCGCGGAGGACGTCAGGCACGACGCTCTCGCAGCGCGGCGCTCGCAGGCAGCCGAGCGGCGACGTGGTCATGGCCGACGCGGCCCAGGAGGACGACGTGGGACGCGGAGCGGTTGCCGTCGAGCGCGCCGACGACCGCGGCGGACCGGTCGGCCGGACGGACGATCCGCAGGTGGCATCACCCGGCGGAGACCCTCCACCCGAGCTGCAAGATCCCGTGCAGCCGCCAAAGGGCGATTGCCCTGCATCTGAGCGGAAACACCGTGCTTGGCGGCCGCGTTATGGAAACCGGCCCTCCCCGTTCCGTCCGAGCCCCGGCGTACCTTTCTCGAACACATGTTCCCTTCACCGACGATCGACACGCAGGCCCGCCGCTCGCTGCTCGAGCTCATGCGGGACGCCCTTTCCACGGCCATCGAGTTCGCAACCCTGGGCGAGGCCACGTTCGCCGAGCCGCCCCCGCGGCCGGTCGCGCCTGCCCACGTTCGCGAGCACCCGCATCGCCGCGCGCTCGCCCGTCCTTCGCGCCCACGCCGCAACGGGGCAGTGCCCCCGCGCGCCCCGGTCTGCACGGCCCCGGCCCCGCGCCGGGCGGCTCAGCCGCCCGCGGCCCGGCCGGTCTCACCGGGCTGACCCGCCAGCTCCGCCGGCACCCGTTCTGGGAGGACGGGCCGGCCGGCGAGAGCGGGCGCCAAGTCTTCCCTCGCCTCCGGGCCGCCCACGGGCGGCCCGGCGTCGTTGGGCGCCTCGCAGGCGCTTCATCACCACGAGCCGCCCACGGGCGGCTCGTTCGGGAACGTCATACAATGAACCGGCGGCGACCTACTCTCCCGGACCCATGCGGGTCAAGTACCATCGGCGCTGTGGGGCTTAACTGCTCTGTTCGGAATGGGAAGAGGTGTTTCCCCCACGCCAGTGCCACCGAACTCGGCGAGACCTCACCCTCTGGGCGGGCCCTGAAAGCTGCACAGCCGTCCAACAAACGGGATCGAGAAATGATCCGTCAAGCCCTCGACCCATTAGTACCGGTCTCCTTCGAGCGTTACCGCCCTTCCAGATCCGGCCTATCAACCTGGTGGTCTACCAGGGGTCTTACCCACTCGAGGTGGTGGGAGAGCTCATCTCGAGGTCGGCTTCCCGCTTAGATGCCTTCAGCGGTTATCCGGTCCGGACGTAGCTAACCTGCGATGCCCTTGGCAGGACAACAGATACACCAGAGGTCCGTTCACCCCGGTCCTCTCGTACTAGGGGCGAATCCTCTCAGCTCTCCAACGCCCACGGAAGATAGGGACCGAACTGTCTCACGACGTTCTGAACCCAGCTCGCGTACCGCTTTAATGGGCGAACAGCCCAACCCTTGGGACCTACTCCAGCCCCAGGATGCGACGAGCCGACATCGAG
>JBBSPV010000067.1:0-11375 GCA_038258425.1 Solirubrobacterales bacterium
CCGCTCGGCGCGGGCCCCTCGGTCCGGGCCCCGGGCGCGGGGCCTGCCCGCGCCGCCGGGCCGCCCGGCCGGCCTGGCGACCCGTCGCGAGGTTCCAGCTCGGACGTCGGACCCCCGACACGTTTCCCCCAAGCGGGACACGAGATCCCTAGTGTCCCACTTCACGTTGGACGCCCTGCCCCCCCAGCCCGCCGTGGCGCCGATGCGGTCCGCGCGGCTCCTCGACCTCGACCCCGACCTCGGGTCCGATCTCGGCGCCGAGCAGTTCCAGCAGGCCCGAGCCGCGGTGGTCGTGCCGCTGCTCGAGCTGCGGCCGGCGGACTGGGATCTCGAGGCGCTCGCCGCCGACGCCGTCGTGCGCGGGACCCTCCTGGGCCTGTTCATCATCGACGGTCTCGTCGCCCGCGAGCTCCTGCTCCTCGACCAGCGCAGCACGCAGCTGCACGGCCCGGGCGAGATCATCGCGCTGAGCCGCGGCGAGCGGACGTCGCTGCCCGTGACGACGCGCCTGGCAGTGCCCGACGGCGCCCGCGTCGCGATCCTCGACGACCGCGTGCTGGCCGCGACGCAACGCTGGCCACGGCTCGGCGCCCGCCTGTTCCAGCAGGCGATCCTCCAGTTCGAGCGCGCTGCGGCACATCAGGCGATCTCCCAGCTCCCCCGCGTCGAGGATCGCCTCGTCGCGATGTTCTGGCACCTCGCGGACCGCTGGGGCCGGGTGTGCCCCGACGGCGTGCTTATCGACCTGACCCTCACCCACGCGGCGCTCGGGCGCCTCGTGGGCGCCCGCCGGCCGACGGTCAGCCTCGGCTTGCAGCTGCTCGACGAGCGCGGCACCGTCTCCCGCAGGCCCGACGGGCGGTGGCTCATCGCCTCCGGCTTGGGGGAGCCGGCGCTGACCGCGCCGACGGTCGAGGGCGGCGCAGGAGCGCTCGAGCGCTCCGTCCCAGGTTCGAAAGCCACCTCCGATGCCTGGCACGAGCCTCGGGCGGAGACGAGCCGCGCGTGACCGAAGCCGCCATCCTCGCCCGGCGCGTTCGTCGTCCGTCCACCGCCACGCAGACGTCGAGGCGGGCCGACGAGCGGGAGCTGGCGCTGCTCTACCAGCGCGATCCCGCCAGCCGCTCGGCCGTCGTCGAGGCGCTCATGCCGCTGGCACGCACGCTTGCGCGCCGCTACAAGGCCGCCAGCGAACCGCGGGAAGACCTCGAGCAGGTGGCGACGCTCGGCCTGCTCAAGGCGCTGCGCGGCTTCGACGCCGAGCGCTCAAGCTCCTTCGCGTCCTACGCCTTCCCGACCATCACGGGGGAGCTGCGCCGCCACTTCCGCGACACGGGGTGGGCGACGCACGTGCCGCGCGGGGCCAAGCAGCTCGCGCTCGACGTGACGCGGGTGGAACGCCAGGCGGCCCAGCCGCCGAACGCCCGCGAGACCGCGGCGGCGCTCGGCGTGCCGGTCTCCGACGTCTTCGAGGGCCGCCGCGCGGCGCTCGCCATGCGCACGGAGTCCCTGGACGCCCCGTCGCCGTCCTACGACGACGACGATCCGAGCTGGGAGCCCGTCCGCGGCGGCGGTGTGGACGCGGGCTACGCCGCCGCGGAGCACCGCGCCACGATCGGCGCGCTGACCCGGGCGCTCACCCCGCGCGAGCGCGAGGTCCTCGCGCTGCGCTACGGCAGCGGCCTCACCCAGGCCGAGATCGGCGCGCGCGTCGGTGTGTCCCAGATGCAGGTCTCCCGCATCCTGCGCACCGTGCTCAGCCGCCTCGAGGACGGCTGCGCCGCCGCCGCCTGAGCCGCCGGAGCCGCGCCCGGGCCTCGGCGAGCCGCTCGTCGACCCGGCGCGAGCGCGGCGCGGCCGCGGCTACGGCCGCTCGGGGACCGTGAAGCAGGCCCGGCAGCGAGCCTCGTAGGCCTCGGCGCCGCCGACCTCGATCAGCGGCCCGTCCCGCCAGGGCGCGGGCGACCCGTCGACGAGCAGCTGGGAGCGGCTGGCGTCGGCCCCGCAGCGGACGCAGACGGCGTGAAGCTTGGTCACGTGCTCGGCGGCGCACACGAGCGCGGGCATCGGGCCGAACGGCCGCCCGAGCGCGTCGAGGTCCAGCCCGGCGACGATCACCCGCACGCCCGCGTCGACGATCTCGCCGACGACGCCGATCAGCGCCGGCTCGAGGAACTGGGCCTCCTCGACGCCGAGCACCTCCGGCGCATGTTGGGCGGCGACGCGCAGGATCTCCTCGGCCGAGCCGACCGGGACGCACGGCCAGCGCCGCCCGGCGTGCGAGGCGATCGCCGTCGGCTCGCAGCGGGCGTCGATCGCCGGCTTGACCGCGACGACACGGCGGCGGGCGAGGTCGGCCCGGGCGAGCCGGCGGATCAGCTCCTCAGATTTGCCGGAGAACATGCAGCCGCAGATGACCTCGAGCGTGGCCGGCGCCCGTGCCGGCTGCGCGCCGACGCGCTCGTGGGGAGGGACGGCCTCGGCCATGGCAGCGCGCAAGCTAGCGCCCGCCGCGGACACGGGCGCCGCTACGGCCGGCCGCGGTGGCGCGGCGCGCGGCCCGGCGGCTGGGAGACCGGCTCGGGCGCCTCGCGCGCCTCGATGCGGCGCCGCTCGGGGCGGTCGGGCGAGACGGTCAGCGACTCCCCGTGATGCTCGATCGTGAGCGGCTCGTCGCCGACGACCGTGTAGGTCGCCGTCCGTTGGTCCACCTCGACCCGCAGGCGCTGGCCGTGGAAGTTGATCCGAAAGGTCAGGCGGGGGATGGCGGCCGGCAGCCGCGGGGCGAAGTGCAGGGCGCCGCCCCAGTCGCGCAGCCCGCCGAAGCCGGCCACCACGGCGAGCCAGGCCCCGCCGAGCGACGCGATGTGCAGGCCGTTGTCCGTGTTGTGCTCGAGGTTGTGCAGATCCATGAGGGCGGCCTCGCCGAGGTAGTCGTAGGCGAGCTCGAGGTGCCCGCTCTCCGCCGCGACGATCGCCTGGGTGTTGGCCGACAGGGAGGAGTCGCGCACGGTCAGCGGCTCGTAGTAGGCGAAGTCGCGCGCCCGCTGCTCCGGGGAGAACGCGTGCCCGCAGGTGTAGAGCGCGAGCACGAGGTCGGCCTGCTTGACGACCTGCTTGCGGTAGAGGTCGAAGTACGGGAAGTGCAGCAGCAGGGGGTACTCGTCCGGCGAGGTGTTCTCGAAGTCCCACACGCTGTGGCGCAGGAAGTTCTCCGCCTGCGGGTGCACGCCGAGCCGCTCGTGGTAGGGGATGTACATCGTCTCGGCCGCCCGCAGCCACTCCGAGATCTCGTCCGCGTCGACCCCGTACGCGGCCGCCTCGTCCGGCAGCCGGGAGCAGACGTCGGCGGCGTGGCGCAGGTTGCGCTCGGCCATGAGGTTCGTGTAGACGTTGTCGTCGCACACCGCGGAGTACTCGTCGGGCCCGGTCACGCCGGCGATGTGGAAGTGCCCGTCGTGGTTGTGGTGGCCGAGCGACGCCCACAGCCGGGCGGTCTCGGTGAGCAGCGGCAGGCCGGTCTCGCGGGCGAAGGCCTCGTCGAGCGTGGCGCGGTAGTGGCGCGCCACGGCGTCGGCGATGTCGGCGTTGACGTGGAAGGCCGCCGTGCTCGCGGGCCAGTAGCCCGAGCACTCGCCGCCGGCGATCGTCCGCCACGGGAAGGCCGCGCCGCGCAGGCCGAGCTGGCCCGCCCGGACCCGGGCTTGCTCGAGCGTCGAGTGGCGCCAGCGCAGCGCGTCGCCGGCCGCGAACGGCGCCGTGTAGGTGAGCACGGGCAGGACGAAGGACTCCGTGTCCCAGAACGCGTGGCCGTCGTAGCCCGAGCCGGTCAGCCCCTTGGCGCCGATCGCCCGGCGCTCGCCGCGGGCGCCGGCCTGCAGGACGTGGAAGAGCGCGAAGCGGACACCCTGCTGGAGCTCCTCGTCGCCGTCGATCTCGACGTCGCCACCCTCCCAGAAGCGGTCGAGGTAGTCCCGCTGCATCCGGCACAGCCCGTCCCAGCCCGTGTGGCGCGCCTCGGCGACGCTCCCGCGCACCTGCGCGCGCACGGACGAGACGCTGCGTTGCGAGGACCAGCCGTAGCCGAGGAACTTCGTGACACAGAGGGTCGCGCCGGCGGGGACGTCCGCCGTGACCGTCACGCGCCCCACGTCGGGGAAGCACTCCGCACTGACGGCCGTCCCGTCCGGGCCGTCGATCTCATGGTCCATGATCGCCGCCATGCGAAGGCCGCTTCGTCGGGTACGGTGAAGGAGCAGGATGACCGCCTCGCTGAAGGCGTGATACTCGGCGACGAGCGGTTGGTCGAGCGCCGCCGCCGCGCGCGGGTCCTCCGCGCCGCTGCCGCCGACGGTCTCGTTGGTCACGAGCTCGGACTGGAGGACCAGGCGCAGGTCCTGGTCGACGGGCTCGACCTCGTAGTGGATCGCCGCCACGCCGCGCTGGGGGAAGGACACGAGTCGCGTGGAGCGGACCTTGACCTCCTTCTTGGACGGCGAGCGCCAGTGCAGCTCCCGGTGCAGCGTTCCCGCCCGGAAGTCCAGCGTCCGCTCGTGCTGGAGCAGCGTGCCGTAGCGGACGTCGAAGAGCTCATCGTTGACGAGCAGGCGCAGCAGCTTGCCGTTCGTGACGTCGACGAGGGTCTCCCCCACCTCCGGCTGGCCGTAGGCCGACTCGGCGTAGGGCAGCTCGCGCGTCTCGTAGAAGCCGTTGAGGTACGTGCCGCCGAGCCCGATCGGCTCGCCCTCGTCGAGCGTGCCGCGCAGGCCGACGTGGCCGTTGGCGAGGGCGAAGACCGATTCCGTCTGGGCCAGGGTGTCGAGGTCCAGGCGCGTCTCGCGCACGGACCAGGGGTCGACGACGAAGTCCTCGTCGGCCATCAGGCGGGGTCCTCGTCGAGCAGCTCGGCGAGGTCCTGCACGACGACGTCGGCGCCCTCGCGGCGCAGGGCGTCGGCCTGGCCCACCCGGTCCACGCCGACCACCTGCCCGAAGCCGCCGGCGTGGCCCGCACGCACGCCGGACTGCGCGTCCTCGAAGACGACGGCCGCGGAGCGGTCGACGCCGAGATCCTTGGCGCCCTCGAGGAACGTGTCGGGGGCGGGCTTGCCCTCCAGGCCGCGCTCGCGGGCCACCACGCCGTCCACGATGACCTGGAAGCGGTCGAGCAGCCCCGTCGTCTGCAGCACGTCGCGGGTGTTCGCGCTCGAGGACACCACGGCGCACGGCAGACCGGCCGTCCGCACCGCGTCGAGGTAGCGGACGGAGCCGGGATAGGCCTCCACGCCCTCCGTGTGGATGAGCTCGAGCACGAGGTCGTTCTTGCGGTTGCCGAGGCCCGCCAGGGTCGGCGTGCCCGGCGGATCGTCGGGATCGCCCTCGGGCAGCTCGATGCCGCGCGACTGCAGGAAGCCCCGGACGCCCGCCGTGCGCGGGAGTCCGTCCACGTAGCGGTCGTAGTCGGCGTGCGGGTCGAAGGGCGTGAAGTCGTCCCCGTCGCGTTCGCGCAGGAAGCCGTCGAACGTCTGCTTCCACGCCTGCGCGTGCACGACCGCCGTCTTGGTGATGACCCCGTCGAGGTCGAAGAGCAGGCCCTTGATCCCGTCTGGCAGTCCGAGCATGCCGGTCGGGTTACCCCGGCGGGTGCACGGGCAGGCGGATCGCATGAGCCTCTCCGCGGCCCCCTCGGGCCTGTTCAAGCTCGGCGGCGACCTCGAGGTCAACCGCCTCGGGTTCGGCGCCATGCGCATCACCGGCGAGGGCATCTGGGGCCCGCCCGCCGACCACGGCCAGGCCGTCGCGGTGCTCCGGCGCCTGCCCGAGCTCGACGTCGACTTCATCGACACCGCCGACTCCTACGGCCCCCACGTCTCCGAGGACCTCATCCACGAGGCGCTGCACCCGTACGCGAAGTCCACCGTGGCGACCAAGGCCGGGCTGACGCGCTCGGGCCCCGGCAAGTGGCCCCCGCTGGGGCGACCGGAGTACCTGCGCCAGTGCTGCGAGATGAGTCTGCGGCGCCTGGAGGTCGAGACCATCGACCTCTGGCAGCTGCACCGCATCGACGCCACGGTGCCGCGCGAGGAGCAGTTCGGGGTGATGAAGGAGCTCCAGGACGAAGGCAAGGTCCGCCACCTCGGGCTCTCGGAGGTCTCCGTGGAGGAGCTCGAGGCCGCTCGGGAGGTCATCGCGGTCACCACGGTGCAGAACCGCTTCAACCTCACCGACCGGGGCTCGCAGGACGTCCTGGACCGCTGCGAGCGCGAGGGCATCGGCTTCATCCCGTGGTTCCCCCTCGCAGCGGGCAAGCTCGCCGAGCCGGGCGGCCCGGTGGCCGAGGCCGCCGAGGCGCACGGCGCCACCCCGGGGCAGATCGCGCTCGCCTGGCTGCTGCAGCGCAGCCCGGTCATGCTGCCGATCCCCGGCACGGGCTCCGTGGAGCACCTGGAGGAGAACGTCGGCGCCGCGGGGATCGAGCTCGGCCCGCAGGAGATCGAGGTCCTCGACGGCGCGGCGGACGCCGCCTGAGCCCGGTGTTGCGAACGCGCCTGGCCGAGGTCCGCTACCACGAGCTGCGCGTGCGTGCGGAGACGGGGCTCGGAGCGGAGCGCTAGCGCGTTTCGCCCGTCCGTGGCGGGTAAGCGACGCGGCGTGAACGCCGCGCTCGACAAGCTCCGAGCCGACGGCGCCGGGGAAGCCGGCCTCGCGGCCTTCGCCCGGCGCCTGGAGCAGCTGGCCGACCCGGACGCGGGGCGGCTGCCGGGCGACGAACTCGCGCCCGTCGGCGACCTGCCCCGGCTCGACGGGCTCCCGACCGACGACGGCGGGGGCCTCGCGGGCGTCGCCGTCGTGCGCCTCAACGGCGGGCTCGGCACGAGCATGGGGCTGCGCGCGCCGAAGTCGCTCGTCGAGGTCAAGCCCGGCCGGGCCTTCCTCGACGTCATCGCGGCGCAGGTCGGCGCGCTGCGCGAGCGCCACGGCGTCGCCCTCCCCCTCGTGCTCATGGACTCCGCGGCGACCCGGGAGGCGACGCTCGCCTTCCTCGCCGACCGTCACCCCGGCCTCGGGGCGCGTGACTTCCTCCAGGGTCACGAGCCCAAGCTGCGGGCCGACGACCACGAGCCGGTCCGGTGGCCGGCCGACCCCGGGCTCGAGTGGTGCCCGCCCGGCCACGGCGACGTCTACGTCGCGCTCGCCTCCTCCGGCACCCTCGACGGGCTGCTCGAGGCCGGCTGCGACCTCGCGTTCGTCGCCAACGCCGACAACCTCGGCGCGGTCCCGGACGCGCGCGTGGCGGCCTGGGCGCGGGCGTCGGGGGCCCCGCTCGTGCTCGAGGCCGTGCGTGGCACCCCGGCGGACCGCAAGGGCGGCCATCTGGCCTGCCGCGACGGCCGGCTCGTGCTGCGCGAGACGGCCCAGGTGCCCGACGGCGACGCGTCCTTCGGCGACGTCGACCACTGGCGCTTCTACAACGCGAACAACCTGTGGATCGACCTGCGCGCCCTGCGCCGGCTCCTGCGCGATGACCCGGCCGGGCCCCACCTGCCGCTGATCGTCAACCACAAGACCGTCGATCCGACGGATCCGGATTCGCTGCCGGTGCTCCAGCTCGAGACCGCCATGGGGGCGGCGATCGGCGCGTGGGACGGCGCCCGCGCGCTCGAAGTCTCGCGCACGCGGTTCGCACCGGTCAAGACGACGGACGACCTCGTCGTGGTGCGCTCGGACGCCTACGCGCTGCGCGAGGACGGGACGCTCGAGCCGTGCTTCGCGGGGGAGCCGCCCGTCGTGTCGCTGCGAGACGCGCGCGACCTCGAGGCACTCGAGCGCGTCTTCCCGCACGGCCCGCCGTCGCTGCGCGGCTGCCGGACGCTGACCGTCGGCGCGGACGTCGTCTTCGGCCGCGACGTCGTGGTCACGGGCGACGTGACCGTCGAGGGCCCGGGCGAGATCGCCGCCGGCGAGCGGCTCGCGGGTTGAGGCACGCCTGCGGCGCACCGGTCGCGATCGGGCACCCCCAGCGTGCACGGTCGCGACCACCGCAGCGACTTAGAGCCCGGCGAGGAGGCCGTCGACCGCGCTCGCCGTGCGGGCCCAGCTGAAGCCCCCGGCCCGCTCGAGCCCCGCCGTGCGCAGCCGCTCGCGCTCCGCGCTGTCGCCCAGCAGGTCGGCGAGGGCGGCGCGGACGGCCTCCCCGTCCGGCTCGACGAGCCGCGCCGCGCCGCCGCAGGTGTCGGGCAGCGCCCCCGCGCGGGCGGCGAGGACCGGCGTCCCGCAGGCCATGGCCTCCAGCGCGGTGAGGCCGAAGCCCTCGTGCAGGGACGGCAGGACGAAGGCCTCGGCGCCGGCGTAGAGGCCGGGCAGCAGGGCGTCCGGGACGTGGCCGAGCCGCCGCAGCGCGCCGAGGCCGCCCTCCGGCGCGAACTGCGGCCGGTCGCCGCCGGCGACGACGCCCTCGACGCCGTCGCCGGCCAGCGCCGCCGCGGCCGGGACGAGCGCCTGGAGGTTCTTGCGGGCGGTGGCCGAGGCGACGCACAGCACGTAGGGCCGCCGGAGGCCCAGCGCCGCGCGGGCCCCGCCGGCGTCGGCGCCGGGCGTGAACGCCTCCCCCACGCCGCCGGGGATGACCGACACCTTCCCGGCGGGGACGGCGAGCAGCTCGACGAGCTCGCGCCGGGAGAACTCGGATACGGTCACCAGATGCACGGCTCGGCGCGCCACCGCGGGCAGGATGCGCGCCTGCAGGGCGGCGTAGACCGGCGAGTACCAGGCCGGCTCGCGCAGGGCGGCGGCGTCGTGGACGACCACGACGGCGCGCCGCGACGCCACGGGCGCGAGGTTGGCCGGGCACAGGAGCAGGCGGGCCCGCCGGCGCGCGGCCTCGACGGGCAGGACGCCCTGCTCCCACGCGTGGCCGAGCCGGTGCGAGAACGCCGCGGCGGGACGCAGCACGAGATAGCCGCCCGGCCGCAGGGCGGGCAGCCGGCCCGTGAGCTCGCGCGCCCCGCGCTCGACGCCCCCGAGCTCCGGGCGCGCCGCGGCGCGGGCGTTAATGGCGACGGGTCCCATCGGCCCCGCAGCGTGCCAGAGGCGGCCGCGCGGGGCCGCGCGCCGGGGTGAGCGCGCCGCTGCGCATCGCGGTCGACGGGCGCTCGCTGGCCGGCGGCCCGGCGCGGGGCGTCGCGCACTACCTGGCGGCCCTGCTGGAGGCGCTGGGCCGGCTGTACCCGGACGACGTCTACCGCGTCGTGCTGCCCCGCGGCGGCGCCGTACACGCGCGCGCGCCGCTGCCCGACGCCGTCGAGGTCCCCGTGCCCGGCCGGCTGCTCTTCGGGGCGGCGGCGCTGACCGGGCGGCCCCGGCTGGACCGGCTCGCCGGCGGCTGCGACGTCGCGTGGGTGCCGGCACCGGCGCCGCTGGCCGTCTCGCCCGGCGTGCCGCTCGTGCTCACGGTCCAGGACCGCTCCTGGGAGCGGCGGCCCCAGGACTTCACGGCCTACGAACGGCTGTGGCACGCCGCGGCCCGCCCGCGCGCCCTCGCCCGCCGGGCCGCCTGCGTGTTGACCACCACGGAGGTCGGGCGCGCGGACGTCGTCGCCGCCTGGGGGCTCGAGCCGCGGCGCGTCCGCGCGGTCGGGCTCGCTCCGGCGGTCGCGCCCGCGGTCGCCGCGGCCGCGGGCCTGGGCCTCCCCGGGGGTCGAGGCGAGTTGGTGTCGTCCCGGCCACCGCAGGTCGCCTCGACCCCCGGCGTTCCGGGGACGCGCGGCGCGGACGCCGCGCCGTACCTGCTCTTCGTCGGCGCGCTCGAACCGCGCAAGGGGCCCGACGTGCTCGCGCGGGCGCTGGAGCTGGCCCGCCCCCGCGGATTCGAGACGCGCGTCGTCGTCGTCGGCTCCGGACGCCTCGACGGGCTGCTGCGCATGCCCGGGGTGGAGGCGGCCGGCAGGCTCACCGACGCGGGCCTCTCGCGCCTGTACGCCGGCGCCGAGGCGCTCGTCGTCCCCTCCCGGCTGGAGGGCTACGGGCTGCCGGCCGTCGAGGCGCTCGCCCACGGCACGCCGGTGATCGGCTCGGACCTGCCCGAGGCGCGCGAGGTGCTCGGGGACGCCGCGACCTACGTCCCGGCCGACGATCCGGAGGCGCTCGCCCGGGCGCTGCTGGCGCCCCGGGCCGCCGCCCCGGCGCCGCCGCCGGCGTCGAGGCGCAGCTGGGACGAGGTCGCCCACCGGACGCGTGAGGCGCTCGCGTGCGGCTGAGCGTCGTCACCGTGCTGCACGACTCGGCGCCCGAGCTGCCGGCCCTGCTCGCCTCGCTGGGCCGCCACCTGCCTGACGCCCAGGTCGTCGCGGTCGACACGGCCTCCACCGACGACGGGCCGGCGCTTGCCGCCGACGCCGGCGCCGAGGTCGTCCGCCTGGCCGCCAACCCCGGTTTCGGGGCGGCCAACAACGCCGGCGTCGAGCGCGCCCGCCACCGGGTCAGCGTCCTGATCAATCCCGACTGTGAGCTGATCGACTCCGGGCTCGAGGGCCTCGCCGAGGCCGCCCGCCGGCACGACGCCCTCCTCGCCCCCCGGCTCCTCGGCCTGGACGGCCTCGTGCAACACACGGCGCACCCGCTGCCCGGCACGCCCGGTGCGCTGCTTCCGGCGGTCCTGCACCCGCCGCTGCTCCCCAGCGCGCTGCGCGAGCGCACGGAGCCGTGGCGGTCCGCCCGCGCTCGCACCACCGGGTGGGCGATCGCGGCCTGCCTCGTGGCGCGCACCGGGACCCTGCGCCGGCTCGGGCCGTTCGACCCGGAGCCGTTCCTCTTCTTCGAGGACCTCGACCTCTGCCTGCGCGCCCGCGCCGCCGGCGTCCCCACGGTGTACGTCCCGCAGGTCACGGTGCGCCACGCGGGCGGGCACAGCACCCTGCGCGCCTACGCCGGCGAGCCCCACACCCTGCTCGCCCAGCGGCGCCGCAGCGTGGTGCGCGCCCGGCGCGGGACGCTGGCGGCCGCCACCGACGACGTCGCCCAGACGCTGACCTTCCTCACCCGGTGGGCGGCCCGAGCCGCCCTGCGCCGGCCGCGCGGGAGGCAGCGCGACCAGCTGCGCGCGCAGCTAGGCTCCCGCTGATGGCCGCCCGTCTCGCTGCCCTCCTGTTCGCCCTGGTCCTGCTCCTGCCGGCCTCCGCCCTCGCCCAGAGCGCGGGCGACGACCAGTACGTCGACCCGCTCGCCGGCCAGAGCACCCCGAAGCCGAAGCCCAGGTCGCAGGCCACGGCGGCGCCGACCAGCGCCCCGAGCGGCCAGGCCACCGCGGCGCCGACGGCCGCGCCGTCCGCCGGCGCGGGCACCGGCGCGGGCACCGGCGCCACCGCCGCACCGACGGCG
>JBBSPV010000068.1:0-9891 GCA_038258425.1 Solirubrobacterales bacterium
ACGCCCAGCGTGCACGATCGCGACCGCGGCTACAGCGACGGGTCGAGCAGCAGCTTGCCGCTCGTCCGGCGGCCCGCCAGGTCCTCGTGCGCGCGGCGCGCGTCCGACAGCGGATACGTCTCGCCCTCCACGACGCGCAGCTGGCCTCGGTCCAGCCGCGCGAACAGGTCCTCGAGCGGCGGGCCGACGTGGCGCGCCTCGGGCAGCAGGTGGTGGAGCCAGAGCCCGATGAGCGACCGGGAGTGCTTGAGCAGCCGGCCGGTGCGCACCTCGTTCTGCTCCCGTGAGGAGATGCCGTAGACCACGAGGCGCCCGAGCGGCGCGAGCGCCTCGAAGCACGCGTCGAACACGCGGCCGCCGGCCATCTCGAGGGCGACGTCGACGCCGCCCGGCGCCGCCTCGCGCAGCGCATCCCCCAGCCCGTCCGAGCCCGTGTCGAGTGCGACGTCGGCGCCGAGCCCGCGCACGAGCGCGCGCTTGTCCTCCGAGGACGCCGTCGCCAGGATCAGCCCGGCGCCCATGCCCCGCGCGAGCTGCACGGCGAGCGAGCCGACGCCGCCGGCCCCGGAGACGACCACGACCGTCTCGCCCTCGGCGAGCCGCCCGGCGGTCACGAGCACGTGCCAGGCGGTCAGCCCCTGCAGGAGCAGGGCCAGCGCCGCGGCGTCGGACACGCCGTCGGGCACCCGCACGCAGTAGGCCGCGGGCACCGCCGCCACCTCCGCGTAGCCGCCGCCGCTGCGCGTCAGCGCGACGACGCGCTCGCCCGCCGCGAAGCCGTGACCGGCGGCGGCGACCGTGCCGGCCACCTCCGCACCCGGGACGAACGGCAGGGCGGACTTCGCGACGTAGGCGTTGCGCGTCTGGTGCGTGTCGGCGAAGTTGACGCCCGCCCGCGCGACGCGGATGAGCACCTCGTCGGGTCCGGGCGACGGCTCGGGCGCGTCCTCGACGAGCCGCAGCACCTCCGGGCCGCCCCACTCGTCGATCCGGATGGCCCGCACCCGAAGCACGCTACCCACCGGCTACCGTCCCGGCGCCTATGGCCAAGATCACCGTCGTCGGTTCCATCGCCTTCGACGCCGTGGAGACCCACGCGGGCAAGCGCG
This sequence comes from Solirubrobacterales bacterium, assembly GCA_038258425.1. GTDB lineage: Bacteria > Actinomycetota > Thermoleophilia > Solirubrobacterales > Solirubrobacteraceae > DATLGB01. The sequence goes on from JBBSPV010000068.1 coordinate 1,110, forward strand.
ACAAGCTGCTCGGCGGCGCGGCGACGCACTTCTCCATGGCGTCCTCCTTCTTCGCCGACACCCATCCGGTCGGCCCCGTCGGCGACGACTTCGGCGAGCCCGAGCTCGACGTGCTGCGCGGTCGCGGGGTCGACACGGACGGCATCGTCCACGTGCCCGGCGGCAAGACGTTCTTCTGGGCCGGCCGCTACGAGCGCGACGTCAATCACCGCGAGACGCTGCAGACCGACCTCAACGTCTTCGAGACCTTCGCCCCGGAGCTCGACGAGGCCGAGGCGTCCGCCGAGGTCGTCTTCCTCGCGAACATCCAGCCCGGCCTGCAGGCCGCCGTCCGGCGCCAGTGCCCCGCGCCGCGCTTCAGCGCGCTGGACTCCATGAACCTCTGGATCGACATCGCGCGCCCCGAGCTCGTCGATGCCATCGGCCTCGTGGACTGCGTGATCCTCAACGACGGCGAGGTCAAGCAGCTCACGGACGAGCCCAATCTCGTCCGCGCCGCGCACCGGGTGCTCGACCTCGGGCCGCGGATCGTCGTGGCCAAGCAGGGCGAGTACGGCTCCATCCTCTTCACGCGCGAGACGGTCTTCGCCCTCCCTGCGTACCCGACCGCCGACGTTCTGGACCCGACGGGGGCTGGGGACGCCTTCGCGGGCGGCTTCGTCGGCTATGTCGCGGCGACGGGCGGCGAGGTCGACGACGACGTCCTGCGCACGGCGCTGGCCTACGGCACGGCCGTCGCGTCCTTCAACGTCGAGGGCTTCGGCACGGAGCGGATGCAGACCCTGACGCCGGACGAGATCCACGCGCGGGTGGCGCGGCTCGAGGCGATCACGCGCTTCGAGGCCGGCGCGGTCATCCTGCGCGCCTGAGGGTGCCGGAGGCGGCGAGGCCGCGCTCGAGCCCGCGCGGCACGCCGTGTCCGCCGGCGGTGGGCCTTCGAGGGTCCCGGACCTTCCAGCGCCAGAGCGCCTAGGCCGGGTCGAGCACCGGCCCGCGTCCCAGGCGCCGCCGGTACTCGCCCGGCGACAGGCCGAGGCTGCGCTCGAAGTGGCGGTGCAGGTGGCTCTGGTCGGCGAATCCGGTGGCGGCGGCGATCGCGGCGATCGTCTCCCCGGCTTCGAGCCGGCGGCGGGCAGCCCGGATGCGGTGGGCGATCTGCAAGGCGTGGGGCGCCAGCCCGGTCCGCTCGCGCACGAGCCGGACGAGGCGGAACTTGCCGACGCCGGCCGCGGCGGCGAGCTCGTCGAGGCTCACGTTGCGGGCGGCGTGGTCGGCGAGGTAGTCGCAGGCGAGCCGCACCGCCCGGTCGTCGCGGGGGCTCAGCGGCGCCCGCGGCGTCCGCACGGCCGAGGCTCGCTCGATCAGCGTCCGCAGCCACTCCGCGAGTCGCTCGTCGCGCTCGAGTCGCGTGGTGGCCGCCTCGAGCGCCAAGTGCAGGCGCAGGAAGCTCCCGGCCAGCTCGGGGTCCGAGAGCACCGGCTCCGGGAAGGCGACGTCGGCCAGCAGGCCGCCCTCCGGGTCCGACGCCAGGGCGGCCAGGTCGGCGACCTCGACGACCATGAGGCGGGAGCTCCACGGCCGGCCGTCGACGGCCTCCCCGGCGTGCGCGCCGGACGGGTCCCACGCGACGAGCTGACCCGGGCGCACCAGACGCCGCTGGGCTCCGCGGCGCGAGCGCATCGGCTGGCCGGCGACGACGCCGAAGACGTACTCGCCGCGGGGCTCGATCGAGTACCGGTGGGTGCGGCCGGCCATGAGCAGCACGCGGGCGTCGTCTGCGGGGCGCCACAGCTTCACCGGCTCGTTGGCCATGCGGCCAGGCTACGCCGCAAGAACGTCCAAGATCCCGGCACGCAGCGGGCGTACGGTCCCGGGATGCCCATCACGCCCCACCTCGTCGTCCAGGGCGCCGAGCGCGCCGCCGGCTTCTACCGCGACGCCTTCGGTGCCGAGGAGCTCGACCGCATCCCGACGCCCGACGGTCGGCTCATGTCGGTGCGGATGCGCGTGGGCGACGGCCTCCTGCACCTCGCCGACGAGTTCCCGGAGATGGGCGTGCTCGCGCCGCCGTCCATCGGGGGGACCGCGGTCGTCCTCGGCCTCGAGGTCGCCGACGCCGACGCGGTGTTCGCCCGGGCGGTGACCGCGGGCGCCGAGGCCCGGCAGGAGCCGCAGGACACCTTCTGGGGCGACCGCCACGGGCAGCTCGACGACCCGTTCGGGCACCGCTGGAACGTCACGCAGCACCAGCGCGACGTGCCGCACGACGAGGTCGTCGCCGCGGCCGCGCGGGCGTTCGGCTGAGACGTCGTTCCCCGTAGGATGCGTCCGTGGACGTCCATTCCGCCCTCTCCGACGGCACCATCCGCGCGCTCGTGCAGGCCGGCCGGCTCAAGGTCGAGCCGTGGGCGCCCGAGCGCGTGCAGCCGAGCTCGGTCGACCTGCTGCTCGGCGACTCGTTCCGGGTGTTCCACAACCACCGCGTGACGGCGATCGACCTGCGCGAGCCGCCGGCCAACCTCACCGAGGAGGTGACGGTCGCCGAAGATGACCCGTTCGTCATCCACCCCGGCGAGTTCTGCCTCGGCCGCACCCTGGAGTGGGTCGAGCTGCCCGCCGACGTGGTGGCCCGCGTGGAGGGCAAGAGCTCGCTGGGCCGCCTCGGGCTCATCGTCCACGCCACCGCCGGGTTCGTGGACCCGGGCTGGAAGGGGACGCTCACGCTCGAGCTCAACAACCTCACGCGCGTCCCGATCAAGCTCTGGCCCGGCCTGCCCATCGCCCAGCTGTCCTTCATGGCACTCGACAGGCCCGCCGAGCGGCCCTACGGCTCGGCGGCACTCGGCTCGCACTACCAGGGTCAGGTCGCAGCGACCGAGTCCCGCTACGGCCGCTGACGCACCCGGCGCCCCATCGCCGTTTGCCTGGTGCGATCATGCGGGCAAGATCTGCACGACCTTCGAGCTGGGAGACACCATGGCCACCGAGGACCAGACGCAGGAGGACGGCGGCGTAGCCGAGGCCTCCGACACGCTGTCCGTCACGGACAACCGCACGGGTCAGCAGTTCGAGATCCCCATCACCGACGACACCGTCAAGGCGATGGACCTGCGCCAGATCAAGGTGCAGGAGGGCGACTTCGGGATGATGACCTACGACCCCGCGTACACGAACACCGCGTCGTGCCGGTCGGCCATCACCTACATCGACGGCGACGCCGGCGTCCTGGAGTACCGCGGCTACACGATCGAGGACCTGTGCGAGCACTCGAGCTACCTCGAGGTCGCCTACCTGCTCATCTACGGGCACCTGCCGGACCAGCCGCAGCTCGACGAGTGGACGCACCAGGTCACGATCCACACCTTCGTGCACGAGAACGTCAAGAGCTTCATGGAGGGCTTCCGCTACGACGCCCACCCCATGGGGATGCTGCTGGCCTCCGTCGGCGCCCTGTCCACGTTCTACCCCGAGGCCGTCGACGTCCAGGACGAGCAGATCCGCAACATCCAGATCACGCGCCTGCTCGCGAAGGTCCCGACGCTCGCGGCGTTCGCCTACCGCCACTCGCAGGGCAAGCCGTACGTGTACCCGGTCAACAACCTGGGCTACCCGGGCAACTTCCTCTCGATGATGTACAAGATGACGGAGCTCGAGTACGAGCCGGACCCGCGGATCGAGCGCGCCCTCGACGTCCTCTTCATCCTCCACGCCGACCACGAGCAGAACGCCTCGACGAGCTCGGTGCGCGCGGTCGGCTCCACGCAGGTGGACCCCTACTCGGCGGTGGCCGCCGGGGTCGCCGCCCTCTACGGCCCGCTGCACGGGGGCGCCAACGAGCAGGCGCTGCGGATGCTCAACCGCGTCGGCTCCGTCGACAACATCGACGCCTTCCTCAAGGGCGTCAAGGCGGGCGACGAGCGGCTCATGGGCTTCGGCCACCGCGTGTACAAGAACTACGATCCGCGCGCGCGGATCATCAAGACGCACCTCGACGAGGTCATGGACGTCATGGGCAAGAGCCCGCTGCTCGAGGTCGCCACGGAGCTCGAGAAGCGCGCGATGGACGACGACTACTTCACCTCGCGCAAGCTGTATCCGAACGTCGACTACTACTCCGGCCTGCTCTACGAGGCGCTGCAGCTGCCGACCTCGATGTTCCCGGTGATGTTCGCGATCGGCCGCACCTCGGGCTGGATCGCCCAGTGGCTCGAGATGGTGCAGGACTCCGAGCAGAAGATCGCCCGGCCGCGGCAGATCTACACGGGCGACCGCGAGCTCGACTGGGTGCCGATGGACCAGCGGTGATGCGCTCCGGTGGCGGGGCCGCGGCGCTGCTCGGCGCCGGAGCGGTCAGGCGCGGGTGCCCGTACCGTGCGTTGCGACGCGCGCGCCGGCTCGGCCCCCTTCGCCCCGGCATCGGCGTGGGCAGCGGGCTGGGCGCGGTGCGGCGCGCCTACCCCGGGGGCCGGGGTCGACCGGCGCACGGAGGACCTGTTCGGCGTCACCCTCGTCCGCGTCCCCGGGGGCGCCGGCGGTCGCTTGGACTTCGCGGTCGACGTCCGCAGCCGCCGGGTGACGCACATCGGCGTGCCGGCCGTCGCGTTCTGCGAGTGAGGGGCGGGCGACGGCGCTCGACCGGCGTGCGGAGTCCGGAGCGCCAGTCGCACTCCGGCTGCCCTGGCGACCAGTCCGCGACTGAAGCCGCCTGGCGCGGTGGAGAACCGCGAGCGCCAGTCGTGCTGAGGTTGCCCTGGCGACCAATCCGCGACTGAAGCTCGGGCCACCCTGGGCGGGGTCGAGCATGTCCCCCGCCCTCGCCGGCCCGCGGCGCCCGCTCCCGCCTGCGGCGGGCGTCGCCGGCTCGCGGCGGGCCGCCACGGGCTGCGCGCCACGTTACGAACAGATGTTCGCATCGGTGAGGCATCGCACATCCGTTCGCCTCCGGGCGGCGTACCGTCGATGACGCCATGCCCTTCCTGCGCCTCACCGACGGGTCCGAGATCTGGACCCGGCCTGTCCGCCCCGGCGACAAGGCCGGCCTCGACGGCCATCACCATCGGCTGTCGCTGGAGACCGTGCACCGCCGCTACCTCGCCGCGAAGCCGACGCTCAGCCGCGCCGAGCTGCGCTACCTGACCGAGGTCGACGGCGTCGACCACATCGCCATCGTGGCCGTCGACACGGCCACGGGCGACCTCGTCGGCGTCGCGCGCTGCGTGCGCCTGGCCGACGCCCCGGACACGGCCGAGTGGGCCATCGACGTGGCTGACCGCCTGCAGGGCCAGGGCCTCGGCAGACACCTGCTGACGCAGCTCGCCGACGCCGCCCGCGAGGTCGGCATCCGCCGCTTCTCGGCCACCATGCTGGCCGACAACCGCGCCGCCGCGCACCTGCTCGAGCTCGTCGCCCCGCGGCTCGAGCGCTCGGAGATCAGCGCCGGCGTGCGGACCGTCGTGGCGACGCTCGCCGCGTAGCGGTCAGCCGAGGCCGGCCGCCTCGAGCGTCAGGGTCGAGCCGTAGCGGCGCAGCCAGCCGGCGGGCTCCCGCCAGCCGGGCACCCGCGCCTCCAGCAGCGCCCAGAAGCGCGGGGAGTGGTCGTGCACCTCGAGGTGGCAGACCTCGTGCTCGACGACATAGTCGAGCACCGCCGCCGGAGCGAGCAGCAGCCGCCAGTTGAAGGACATGGCGCCCGTGCTCGAGCACGAGGCCCAGCGGGTGCGCTGACCGCGGATCGTGAGCCCGGCGTAGCGCGTGCCGGCCCGGGCGACGGCGGCGTCGAGCCGGGGAGCGACCTCGGCCCGGGCCCGGGCCCGGTACCAGCGCTCGACGGCCGCGAGCGGCTCCGTACCGGGCAGGAGCAGCTCGTCGCCGCGCCGGTGCACGCGCCGGCGGCCGGCCTCCGGGCGCTGCACGAGCTGGGCGCCGAGGTAGGGCAGGGTGCCGGGCGGGCGCCGCAGCTCGGTCCCGGCGCGCTCGAGCGCCCGCAGCCGCCGCTCGATCCACGGGCGCAGCTCGGCCACGGCGGCGGCCGCCTGGCGCTCGGCGGCCCGTGCGGGCAGCACGACCTCGACGGTGGCGTCCGGATGCACGGCGACCCGCACGCGCCGCGCCCGGGCCGAGCGGCGCACGCGGTAGTCCAGTGGGGAGCGCAGGGGAGCGGACACGGGCGGCTCAGGGTACGGTTCCCGGCGGATGCCGGCCTTCGCCTGCGTGACCTGCGGGACGCAGTATCCGCCCTCGGAGGAGCCGCCGGCGGCGTGCCCGGTGTGCGAGGACGAGCGCCAGTACGTCGGCCACGGCGGCCAGCGGTGGATCACGCCGCACGAGCTGGCCCGCACGCACGCCAATCGCGTGCAGGAGTACGAGCCGGGGCTCGTCGGGGTCGGCACGGAGCCGACCTTCGCCATCGGCCAGCGGGCGCTGCACGTCGACGGGCTCCTGTGGGACTGCATCACCCTGCTGGACGAGTCGACCGCCGACCGGATCGCCGCCCTCGGCGGCGTCCACACCGTCGCCATCTCCCATCCCCACTACTACGGGGCGATGGTCGACTGGGCGGAGCGCTTCGACGCGCGGGTGCTCCTGCACGCCGACGACCGCGAGTGGGTGATGCGGCCCCACCCCCGGGTGCAGCACTGGGAGGGCGAGCGCCTGGCGCTCTCCGACGAGCTCGAGCTCGTCCGCCTCGGCGGCCACTTCCCCGGCGCGACGGTCTGCCACTGGCGCGCGGGCGCGGGCGGGCGCGGCGCGCTGCTCTGCGGCGACGTCGTCCAGGTCGTGGCCGACCGCGACCGGGCGAGCTTCATGTACAGCTACCCGAACCTCCTGCCGCTGCCGGCCCGCGAGGTCCGCCGCATCCGGGACGTCCTCGAGACGCTGGCCTTCGACGTCGTCTACGGCGCCTGGTGGGACACCGTCATCCGCGGCGACGCGCGGGCCAAGGTCCTGCGCTCGGCGGACCGCTACCTCGCGGCGCTGGAGGGCTGACGACCCGTCACGGAGCCGGCCGGCCGGTGACCGCGAGCTCGCCGACGACCAGCGGGCGCCGGGGGCTCGCGTCCCGGCCGGCGACGACCCGCACGTAGCGCGCGGTGCGGCCGGCGGCCGCCAGGGACTGGCGCGCGGCGGATGCACCGACTCGGCCGAGCCGCCGCCAGCGGCGCCCGTCGACCGAGGAGTACACCGTGGCGACCGCGCTGCGCGTCGGCCCCGTCCGGGCGTGAACGTCGGTGTCGGACTTGCCGTTGGCGATCGCGAGCACCGGCGGACGCGTGACCGCGACCTCGTTCAGCGCCACGCGGCGCCCGAGGTCGACAGCAAGCCGCGTACGCGGCCGCTCGGCCAGCCACGAGCTCGTCGGCGTGCCGTCCACGGCCGCCTGGGCGGGCTCGGCGGTACGCGGGGAGGCGGTCGCCGGGCGGCAGCGCGCGAGGTCGTCCGTGGGCGTCTCGTCGGGCCGGCGGGTCGCGAGGCGCAGCGGCGCGCTCCGGCGCAGCGTCGCCGTCCCGGCGGGCGACTCGACGGGCAGCGGCGCCCCGCGGCGCAGGGTGACCGTCGTCGCGGCGCGGCCGATGCGCAACCGCAGCGTCCGACCCCGCCAGTGCACGGCTGCGAGGGTCACGCCCGAGAGCTGCGGCGGCAGGCTCGGATCGAGGCGAACCCGGTCACCGCGCCAGCGCCAGCCGGTGTAGCCGTAGAGGAACTCCTGCAGGAAGCCGCCGGCGCCGGTCGTGAAGGTGAAGGCGCCGCCCGTGCGGGCCTCGGAGAACTGGGCGTAGGGCCCGCGCATGAACGGGTCGACGCTGCGCTTGGTGAACGAGTAGGCCGCGCAACCGGGGGTGCCGAGCTGGGAGGTCAGGATGGAGTGGATGGCGTCCGTCATGGACGGCCCGCTGGGATCCGTGCGCGGAACGTAGTGATCGAGGTCGGCCCGCGTGACCCCCCTCGGCTGGGCGTTCTCCCACGGATAGGCGAGGAGGGTCACGTCCGCCTGCTTGACCGTGTCGCCGTCGTAGCCGGCGAACTCCGGATGGATGCCCGCGGTCGGGTCGAAGGGCACGCGCAGCGCGTCCGCGACCCGGGCCCAGCCCGGGTCGGCGGCGCGACCGGCGAGCGGAGCCATGGCCGTGGCGATGCGCAGCGAGTCCCGCGCCGCGACATTCGTGTAGGCGGAGTCGTCGACGCCCTCGTGGTACTCGTCGGGGCCGATCACCTTGCGGATCGAGCGCGAGCCGTCCGGCCGCGTCCGCGAGCGTGAGACCCAGAAGTCGGCGATCCCGGACACGACGGGCCAGGCGTGGCGGCGCAGCCAGCGGCGGTCGCCCGTGGCGAGCCAGTACTGCCACATGGCCAGCGCGACGTCGGAGCTCACGTGGACCTCGTACTTGCCCGTGTTGCAGCAGCTCGGCGTCTCCTCGAGACCTGACAGCGCGCTCTCCCACGGGAAGCGCGCGCCGGCGAACCCGGTCCGGCGCGCGTAGCGGCGCGCGGCGGCGAGCCGGTCGACGCGGTATTGGAGCACCTGGCGGGCGAGGCGCGGCTGGGTGGCCAGCAGCGACGGGTACATCCATGTCTCGGAGTCCCAGAAGACGTGGCCGTTGTAGCCGTCGCTGGACAGGCCGCCCGGCGACGGGGCCCACGGCGTGTCCTCGCGGACACTGGCCAACAGCGCGAACTGCGCCGAGCGGACCTGCCGGCGCAGCCGCCGGTCGCCGTCCACCCGGACGTCCGAGCGCCAGGCGCGCGCCCAGGCCGCGTCGGAGGCCCGGCGGGCGCGGCGGTA
>JBBSPV010000069.1:0-8124 GCA_038258425.1 Solirubrobacterales bacterium
CCTGCTTGCCCTTGAGCATGTCGCTCAGGCTCTTGAGGGCGCGATTGCCCGGGCCCGTGACGGGCCGGCCGCGACGGCCGTTGTCGAACAGCGCGTCGACGGCCTCCTGCAGCATCCGCTTCTCGTTGTTGACGATGATCTCGGGCGCGCCGAGGTCGAGCAGGCGCTTGAGCCGGTTGTTGCGGTTGATGACGCGCCGGTAGAGGTCGTTGAGGTCGGAGGTCGCGAAGCGGCCGCCGTCGAGCTGGACCATCGGGCGCAGCTCGGGCGGGATGACCGGCACGGCCTCGAGCACCATCATGTCCGGCGTGTTGACCGCGCGGCCGTCGTCCTTGGCCAGAAAGGCCGAGACGACCTTCAGGCGCTTGACGGCGCGCTGCTGCTTCTGGCCCTTGGCCGTGCGGATCTGGTCCTCGAGCTCGGCCTTCTCCGCGTCGAGGTCGACCTGCTCGAGCAGGTCGCGGATGGACTCCGCGCCCATCCCGCCGCGGAAGTACTCGCCCCACCCGTAGGGAGAGCCGAAGCGCTCCTTGAGCTCGCGGAACGTCGTCTCGTCGTTGACGACCTGCTTGGGGCCCATGGCCTGGAAGAGGTCCCAGACCTGGCGCAGCCGCTCGGCCGCGTCCTCGATGTAGGCCTCGGTGTCGGACACGTCGGCGTCGATGGACTTGTTGACGTCCTTGATCAGGCGCTCGCGCTCGTCGTCGTCGAGCTTCTTGACGTCCACGTCGAGGGCCTCGGCCCACAGGTGGTCGTCGTCCGTGAAGCCGGTCTGCTTGCCGCTGCGGAAGAACTCCAGGCGCCGCTCGCGCGACTCCGTCAGCTCGAGGATCCGCTCCTCCTTCTCGGCCGCGTAGGAGTCCAGCGTCTCGTTGACGTTGGTCTGGAGCTCCTCGAGGTCCTTGGCGCGCGCGTCGTCGTCGACCCAGGTCACGATGGAGGCCGCGAAGTAGAGGACCTTCTCGAGCTCCTTCGGCGCCATGTCGAGCAGGTAGCCGATGCGGCTCGGGACGCCCTTGAAGAACCAGATGTGGCTCACGGGTGCGGCCAGGTCGATGTGGCCCATGCGCTCGCGGCGGACCTTGGAGCGCGTCACCTCGACGCCGCAGCGCTCGCAGACGATGCCCTTGTAGCGGACGCGCTTGTACTTGCCGCAGTAGCACTCCCAGTCCTTGGTCGGACCGAAGATGCGCTCGCAGAACAGCCCGTCCTTCTCCGGCTTGAGCGTGCGGTAGTTGATGGTCTCCGGCTTGGTGACCTCGCCCGAGGACCAGGACCGGATCTGCTTGGAGGACGCCAGCGCGATCTCGATGGCGTCGAAGTTGTTGATGTCGATCATGAAGTGATCTCCGGTTGTCCTAGGACTGGTCGGCGTCGGGGTTGGCGTATTCGGCGTCCGTCGCGACGGGGTCGCTGGTCATGCCCAGGTCGCCCGCGGGGACGATCTCGTCGGCCTCGCCGGCCACCTCGGCCACCGGCACCTGCTCGGGCTCCTCCGCGTCGGCGGGGGGCTCGCCCTCCTCGTCCTCGGAGTTGGCCTCCGGCTCGCCGGCGCGCACGCCGGAGAGGTCGATGCCGAGCTCCTCCGCGGCGCGCAGGAGGTCGTCGTCCTCGTCGCCCATCTCGGCCCGGTTGCCCTCCTCGGAGACGACGTTGACGTCGAGCGCCAGCGACTGCATCTCCTTGAGGAGGACCTTGAAGGACTCCGGGATGGACGGCTCGGCGATGTTCTCGCCCTTGACGATGGCCTCGTAGGCCTTCACGCGTCCGATCGTGTCGTCGGACTTGATGGTCAGCATCTCCTGCAGCGTGTAGGCGGCGCCGTAGGCCTCGAGGGCCCAGACCTCCATCTCGCCGAAGCGCTGGCCGCCGAACTGCGCCTTGCCGCCCAGCGGCTGCTGGGTGACGAGCGAGTAGGGGCCCGTGCTGCGCGCGTGGATCTTGTCGTCCACGAGGTGCAGGAGCTTGAGGATGTACATGTAGCCGACGGTGACCTGCTGCTCGAACGGCTCGCCCGTGCGGCCGTTGAACAGCGTCATCTTGCCCGTGGCCCGCTCGCCCGGCCGGCGCGACTCGTCCACGTCCATGCGGATGGCGCCCTTGTGGTCGTGCTGCCACTGCACGAGCGCGTGGTCGACGTCCTCCATCGTCGCGCCGTCGAAGACGGGCGTGGAGACGTAGACCTTGCCGTCGTCGGACGCCCGGTCCTCGAATGCCTTGGTGCCGTCGTCGTACCAGCCCTCGGCGGCGGCCCACCCGAGGTGGGTCTCGAGGATCTGGCCGATGTTCATACGGCTCGGCACGCCCAGCGGGTTGAGGATCACGTCGACGGGCGAACCGTCCTGGAGGAACGGCATGTCCTCCTGGGGCACGATCTTCGAGATCACGCCCTTGTTGCCGTGGCGGCCGGCGAGCTTGTCGCCCTCGGCGATCTTGCGCTTCTTGGCCACGAACACGCGCACGAGCTCGTTGACGCCCGGGGACAGGTCGTCCCCTTCCGCGCGCGAGAAGGTCATGACGTCGATGACGACGCCGCCCTCGCCGTGGGGGACCTTCAGCGACGTGTCGCGGACCTCGCGCGCCTTCTCCTTGAAGATCGCGCGGATGAGCTTCTCCTCCGCGGTGAGCTCCGTCTCGCCCTTCGGCGTGACCTTGCCCACGAGCAGGTCGCCCGAGCCGACCTCGGCGCCGACGCGGACGATGCCGCGGTCGTCGAGGTTGCGCAGCGACTCCTCCGAGCGGTTCGGGATGTCGCGGGTGATCTCCTCGTCGCCGAGCTTCGTCGTGCGCGCGTCGATCTCGTACTCCTCGATGTGGATCGAGGTGAGCTCGTCGTCGGACACGAGGCGCTGGCTGAGGATGATCGCGTCCTCGAAGTTGTAGCCCTCCCAGGACATGAAGGCGACCTTGAGGTTCTTGCCCAGGGCCATCTCGCCCTTGTCCGTGGCGGAGCCGTCGGCGAGCACGGCGCCCTCGACGATCTCCTGGCCGCCCGTGACCAGCGGCTTCTGGTGGATCAGGGTGCCCTGGTTGGAGCGCATGAACTTCTGCAGCTCGTACTCGTCGCGGCCGTCGGCGTGAGCCACCATGATGCGGGTCGCGTCGACGAACTCGACCGTGCCGCTGTGGTGGGCCAGGACGACGTCGCCCGTGTCGAGCGCCGCGCGGCGCTCCATCCCCGTGCCGACCACCGGCGCGTCCGTCTTGAGCAGCGGGACGGCCTGGCGCTGCATGTTGGAGCCCATCAGGGCCCGGTTGGCGTCGTCGTGCTCGAGGAACGGGATCATCGCCGTGGCGACGGACCAGATCTGCTCCGGCGAGACGTCCATGTAGTCGATCTCGGCGGGCGGGTACAGCGCGTAGGTCCCGGCCTGGGTGCGGCAGAGGATGTCGCCGACGAGATTGCCCTTGGCGTCGAGCTCGGCGTTGGCCTGGGCGATGACCTGCTCCTGCTCCGTCGTCGCGTCGAGGTGGTGGATCTCGTCCGTGACCTTGCCGTTCTTGACGACCCGGTAGGGCGAGGTGACGAAGCCGTGCTCGGAGATCTCCGCATAGGAGGAGAGGGAGCCGATGAGGCCGATGTTCGGGCCCTCCGGCGTCTCGATCGGGCACATGCGGCCGTAGTGGGTCGGGTGCACGTCGCGCACCTCGATCGGCGCGCGCTCGCGGGTGAGGCCGCCGGCGCCCAGCGCCGACAGGCGGCGGCGGTGCGTGAGCCCCGACAGGGAGTTCGTCTGGTCCATGAACTGCGACAGCTGGGACGAGCCGAAGAACTCCTTCAGCGCCGCCACCACGGGCCGGATGTTGATGATCGTCTGCGGGGTGATCGTGTCGGCGTCCTCGGTGGTGAGGCGCTCGCGCACGACGCGCTCCATCCGGTAGAGGCCGATGCGGAAGGCCTCCTGGATGAGCTCCCCGACGGTGCGCAGGCGGCGGTTGCCGAAGTGCTCGTACTCGTCGAGATGGTCCTCCACGGCCTCGCGCGGCATGGCGGCGGCCTCCGCGGCGTAGTCGCGCGCGACCTCCGGATCGACCTCCTCGGGCATGCCCAGGTGCTTGGGCAGCGTGACGAGCTCGCGGACGAGGGCGATGATGTCGTCGTGGGTCAGCGTGCGGGTCTCGAGGTCGACGTCGAGCCCGAGGCGCGCGTTGAGCTTGTAGCGGCCGACCCGCGTGAGGTCGTAGCGCTTGGGGTCGAAGAAGAGCTGGTGCAGCAGCGCCTTCGCGTTGTCGACGGAGGGCGGCTCGCCCGGGCGCTGCTTCTTGAACAGCTCGATCAGGGCGCCCTCCTCCGTACGCGTGACCTCAGTGTCGGCGTCGATCGTGTTGCGCAGGTAGAGCGAGTCGTCGAAGAGGGAGAGGATCTCCTCGTCCGTGTCGTAGCCCATGGCGCGCAGCAGCACGGTGACCGGCAGCTTGCGCTTGCGGTCGATGCGGACGAAGACCTTGCCCTTCTTGTCGATCTCGAGCTCGAGCCACGAGCCGCGGGCCGGCATGAGGTTCGCGACGAAGACCTGCTTCTCCGCGTCCTTGGGCCCCATGAGGTAGGCGCCCGGGGAGCGCACGAGCTGCGTGACGACGACGCGCTCGGTGCCGTTGATGACGAACGTGCCCCGCTCGGTCATCCACGGGAAGTCGCCCATGAACACCGACTGCTCGCGGATCTCGCCCGTCTCACGGTTGATGAAGCCGACCGTGACGGTCAGCGGGCGCGCGTAGGTGAGGTCCTTCTCGCGGCACTCGTGCAGCGAGGCGACGGGCTCGTCGAAGGTGAACTCGCCGAACTGCACGGCGAGGTTGCCCGTGTAGTCCTCGATGGGCGAGATGTCGTTGATCGTCTCCCGCAGCCCCCCCTTCTCAGCATCGACGAGCCAGTCGAAGGACTTCTTCTGGATGTCGATGAGGTTCGGGACCTCGAGCACCTTGTCCAGGCGAGCGAAGGTCCGGCGTGTGCGGAGGGCGTCGGGGGAAGCCAACGGAGGCGACTCCTCTACAAGAGGGGGTGGAGCGGGCACCGCGCCTGCCCGTGCGTCTGTCACCCGCTCGTCGGCCCTCTCGGGGCTTCAGGGCGGACGGAGGCGTCGGAGCGCGACCAGGCAATGTAGCACAGGGGATTCTGCACCCCCGTTGCGGGCGGATCGGCGCTCACGGACCCCGTCCTGGCCCGGGTCCCGTATGTGGCGGGAAGGGCTGCTCGCTGGCGTGGACGGCTGCGACTATCGGCCGATCGGCACCCAGTGTAGAGCTCGGGTCAAGCGGGCGTGCTCGAGCCCCGGCCACCGGCCGCGCCGAACCGACGCAAGGTCCGAACCTGTCGCTCTACACTCCGGTGCATGGCGGGTGATGGCGGGATCACGCGGAAGACGTTCGTGCGGGGCGGCGCACTCGGTGCGGGCGCCCTGGCCGCGGGCGGCGCGCTGGCCGGCGGGCTGCCGGACCTCGCGGCCTCGGCGCCCTCGGCCTCGCAGGACGAGGCGACCTTCGCCTACCTGCTCGAGCTCGAGGACCTCCAGGCGGCCTTCTACGCGGAGGCGGTCAAGCGCGGCGCGCTGACCGGCGAGACCAAGGAGTACGCCCGCATCGTCGGCCAGCACGAGCAGGAGCACGTCGCCTACGTGCGCAAGGTGCTCGGCGCGCAGGCCAAGCCGGCGAAGGACTTCGACTTCGGCGACACGACGACCTCGGACGAGCGCTTCCTGGCGACCGCCGTCGAGATCGAGGAGACCGGCCTGGGCGCCTACACCGGCGCGGCGATCAACCTCACCCGCGGCAAGCTGGCCGCCGCCACGCGGATCGTCTCCGTCGAGGCGCGCCACACCGCCTGGGCGCGGGACCTGGCCGACAAGAACCCGGCGCCCGTGGCCTCGGACAAGCCCGCCACCGAGCGCGAGGTCCGGGCCACGGTGGCCAAGACCTCCTTCGTGAAGGACGGCTGATGCGGCGCCGAGACGACATGCACGACGGACCGGAGCTCGAGCTGCAGCTCGCCGAGCTGGACGCCGACGACGCCCTCGCGGAGGGCATCGAGTCGGTGTGGGGCGACTCGCGCGCCGACTTCCTGGCCAAGGCGGCCGTCGGGAGCGGCGCGCTGCTGGCGGCGCTGGCGGCGCCCGCCGCGCCGGCGCTGGCCAAGGACAAGGGCAAGGCCAAGGGCAAGCGCCAGGATCGCTCCATCCTCAACTACGCGCTGCTGCTGGAGTACCTGCAGGCCGACTTCTACACGGAGGCCGAGCGCCTCAAGACGCTCAAGAACGAGAGCGCCCGGCAGGCCCGGGTGGTCGGCGCGCACGAGCGCGCCCACGTCAAGGCGCTGAAGGGCGTCCTCGGGGGCGACGCGATCAAGCGGCCCTCGTTCAACTTCCACGGGGTGACCGAGCGCCCGCAGGCCTTCCGCCGGACGGCGGTCGCCCTGGAGGACCTCAGCGTCGCCGCCTACGCCGGGCAGGGGCCGCGGATCCAGAGCCGGCCCTACCTCGTGGCGGCGCTCGGCATCCTCTCCGTCGAGGCCCGCCACGCGAGCTGGATCCGGCGGCTGGCCGGCAAGACGCCGGCGGCGTCGGCCTTCGACGAGCCCCGTCCGAAGCCGGAGGTCATCCGGCTGGTCCAGGCGACCCACTTCGTGTCGACCCCCCGCAAGCGCGCGCGGACGTCGAGCAAGCGGAGCCCCCGCTACACGGGGTGAGGCCCGGGCGGGCGAGCCGCCGGGCCGGGGTGGCGGCGCTCGTCGCGCTCGGCCTCACCTCGTGCTCGTCGTCGTCCTCGCCGTCGTCCTCGGACGAGCCGGCGCGCCCGACGCTGCCGGCCGGCCCGAAGGCCGCCTTCCAGATCCCCGCGCCGCAACCGCTCGGGCGGACCGGGACCACGCGCTGGGCGTCCGTCGACCGGCGCGTGGGGGCCCGCGCGACGCCGGGCGGCGAGCTCGTGGCGGGGCTCTCGCCGCGAACCCCGGAGCAGACCACGAACCTCGTCGTCGTCCTCGGGCGGGCGCGCGAGTTCGGCGGCGAGCTGTGGGTGCGGGTCCGGCTGCCAGTGCTGCCGAACAACTCGACGGGCTGGGTGCCGCGGCGCGCGCTCGGCGGCTACCACGTCGTGGACACCCACCTGGTCATCGACCGCCACCGGCTCACCGCCGTGCTGTTCAAGGGCAAGCGGCGCGTGTTCAGCACCCGCGTCGGCATCGGGCGCGCGCAGTCGCCCACGCCGCCGGGCCGCTTCTACATCCGGGTCAAGCTCACGAGCTACCGGAGTCCGTTCTACGGGCCGCTGGCGTTCGGCACGAGCGCCCGCTCGGCCGTGCTGACGGACTGGCCGGCCGGCGGCTTCGTCGGGATCCATGGGACGAACGAGCCTGGGCTGCTCCCCGGCCGGGTGTCGCACGGCTGCGTCCGGATGGAGAACGGGGCCATCCTGCGCCTGGGCCGGCTGATGCCGGTCGGGACTCCGCTGACGATCGAGTGACGCGGATCCGGCAACGCGTCGATCCGGAAGACAGTCGATTGACCACGGGCAGCGGCGGGTACAAGGGCTGGGCGTGGTTTTTCGCCTGCTCAGCCTCACGCTGTCCGTCCTTGTCGTCCTGACCCTCGCCGCCGCCCCGCCGGCGGCGGCGCAGTCGCGGGGCGGCGGCGACCAGGGGGTCGAGCAGCTCTGGAAGCGCTACCCGCTCCAGGAGGCCACCCCCGCCGCCTCACCGAGCACGGGCGGGACCGCCACGTCCCGGACGGGCGCCGGCGACACCCGTTCCGCAGGCGGCGACGGCGGCAGCTCGCCCGTGCTCTGGGTCGTCCTGTTGGTCGTCGTCGCGGCGCTGGCCGGCGCGATCGTGCTGTGGCGCCGCCGGCGCCGGGCCTCGGCCGACGGCGGGTCGCCGGCCGGCCGCCGCTGGGCGGAGGGCTTCAGCGACCGGCCGGGCGTCGGCGCGTTCTCCGGCTTGGTCGAGCGGATGGGCACGCGCGACCTGCTCGTCCGCGACGAGCGGCGCGACGTGCGGCTGTGGGTCCGGTGGTCCGAGGTCACGCGGGTGATCGAGGACGTCGGCGAGCCGCCGCCGCGCGAGCCCGCGCGCCGCTTCGCACGCGAGGGCGGCACGCGCGCCGCCCCCTCGCGCGCCGCCGCCGAGCGCAG
>JBBSPV010000070.1:0-8040 GCA_038258425.1 Solirubrobacterales bacterium
CCCGGGCCCCCTAGGGACGCGGGGGCCCGGTGGGGGTAACCGGGGGGGGGGCCCGCCGCCCGCGCTGGCCCCGGGCGCCGGGGCGCCAGCCCGGCCGGGCGACCCGTCGTCGCGGTCAGGCCCCGCGCCCGAGGCCCGGACCGAGGAGCCAGCGCCGATCGGCGAGGCGCTGCACGTCGCCCCGCTGGACGAGGCGGCCGAGTGCGGTGGTGAGGCTCGGGCGCCGCACGCCGGCGAGCATGGCGAGCACGCTGTGGGAGAGGAAGGCCGGCAGCACGACGCCCTGCGGGGACATGACGCCCCAGCGCTCGCCGAGTCCCGGCAGCAGGTGCCCGAGCCGGTCCTCGATGCCCGCGAGCTGCAAGAGCACGCCGCGGTCGGTCGCCGCCGTCGTGCGCCGGCAGACGGACCGGTGCAGGGCCCCGACGAGCCGCGCATCGGCCGCGACGGCCGACCAGGCACGGGCGTCCAGCGCCGCCACGCGGCTGGGCGCGAGCACGCGCAGCGACGCCTGGAACGGCTCGCCGGGGGCATCCGCGGTGAGCACGTCGCCCTGGCCCAGCAGCTCGGCGCCCGCTCGCCGGCCGACCCGCAGGACGCTGAGGATCGCGCCGTCCGCGACGACGTAGGCGGTCTTCGGGTCGACGGGCGGAATCCAGCCACCGGGACGGAGTTCGGTCGTCCGCACCGCTGGGCCGCAGCCGCCGTCGTCGACGTCCAGCGCCTCGGCCAGGTCGACGAAGGATCGCCGCGCCGGCCGCGGGCGCGGCCGCAAAGCGGGGGCGGCGACGAGGCGGCCGGTCGCGGTGGCGGTCATGCTGCTGACCGCGCTACCCCGCCGACGCCGGCGGTCGGGCGCCCGGGTTGGTACGCAACCCTCAAGCGGGTCGGCGAAGTGGGACGGTGTCCCACTTCAGCCGAGCCCGAAGGCCGTCCCGGCGCGCTCGGCGATGCGCTCGGCGATGGCGAGGCAGGCGGTCGCGCCGGGCGACGGGGCGTTGCGCACGTGCAGGGCATCCGGGGACGCCGTGAACGCGAAGTCGTCCACGAGCGCGCCGTGGCGATCGACGGCCTGTGCGCGTACACCCGCCCAGCCCGCCTCCACGTCCGCCGGCTCCAGGGCAGGGACGTAGGCGGCGCAGGCGGCGACGAACCGGCGCCGGCTGGCCTGCCTGCCGAGCTCGCTCATCCCGGTGCGCCAGAAGCGCCGGGCCAGGCGCCACGTGCCCGGCCACGCGAGGATGTCGCGCAGGTCGGCCGAGCGCAGCGTGCCCAGCCGGTAGGCGTCGCGCGCTCCGGCGAGCAGGGCCGTCGGCCCGAGCAGGACCTCGCCCGAGACCTGGCGGGTGAGGTGCACGCCGAGGAACGGCAGGGCCGGGTCGGGCACGGGGTAGATCATTCCCCGCACGAGCCGGCGTGCCCGGGGGCGCAGGCGCAGGTACTGGCCGCGGAAGGGCAGCACGCGCGGGTCGGAGGACGCGCCGGCGGCGCGGGCCAGGCGGTCGGCCCACAGGCCGGCGCAGCCGACGACGTGGCGGGCGAGCACCGGCTCCGCGCCGGCCCGGCGCAGGCCGGTGCTGGAACCGCGCCGCTCGAACCCGGTGACCTCGGCGCCGAGGTGCAGCTGCCCTCCCGCGGCGCGGACGTCGGCGGCCAGCGCGCGGGCCACCGCGGGGTAGTCGACGATTCCCGTGTTTGGCGAGTGCAGCGCGTCGACGCCCGTGCACGCCGGCTCGACCTCGGTCAGGCCCCGGGCGTCGAGCCGCCGCAGGTCGTCGACGCCGTTGGCGCGCCCGCGTCGCTCCAGCTCGTCGAGGCCCGGCCGCTGCGCCTCCGTGAGCGCGACGATCAGCTTCCCGCAGCGCTCGTGGGCGATCCCGCGGTCCTCGCAGTACGCGTACAGGCGCCGGGCGCCGTCGACGCACAGCCGCGCCTTGACCGATCCGGCGGGGTAGTAGATGCCGGCGTGCAGGACGCCGCTGTTGCGGCCGCTCTGGTGCGCGGCGACGCGCGTCTCGCGGTCCAGCACCGCGACGCGGAGCTCCGGGTGGCGGCTCAGGAGCTCCCGGGCGGTGGCGAGGCCGAGCAGCCCCGCGCCGACGACCGCGACGTCGTGGGTCAGGGCGCCGGGTGCTTCTGGCCGGAGTGCGCGTACCCGGGGGCGTGCGGGTCCTCGGCCGCGTGCGCCTCGACGTCCCGCTTGCGGGAGACGTTGCGCAGCGTATACGCGGCCAGCCCGAGGACGCCGAGCGCGACGAGGACCAGGCCCACCGGCCCGACCACGAACAGGCCGGCGAGGCCGAGGACGACGGCGGCCAGGAGCAACCAGTAGATCCACATGCCTCTCGGGTACCCCGTCGGCCGCGCGCGGAACCGATGCGCGAGACTGCCGGCATGCTCCTGCCCGGGCTGGAGGATCCGCCGGACCGGCTCGCGCTGCGCTTTCCGGAGCGGGAGCTGACCTACCCGCAGCTGCGCACGGCCGCGCACCGGGTCGCCGCCGCCGTGCGCGGACAGGCGCGCGTGGCGGTATGGGCGGCGCCGCTGGCCGAGACCGCCGTCGCGGTTGTCGGCGGGCTGGCGGCCGGCGCCGCGGTGGTCCCGGTGAACCCGAAGGCCGGGGCGCTCGAGCTCGAGCACCTGGTCGCCGACGCCGACCCGGGCGCCGTCGTGTGCGCGCCCGGCGCCGGGCTGCCCCCCGCGCTGGCCGGCTGCCGGCGCGTCGACGTCGACCTCGACGCCGGCGGCGACGCGCCGGCGCCGCCGCCCGAGCCCGCCGCCGAGTCGCCCGCCCTGATCGCGTACACGTCGGGCACCACCGGGCCGCCGAAGGGCGCCGTCCTCTCACGCCGCGCCGTGGCGGCGAACCTCGACGCCCTGGCCGCGGCGTGGCGGTGGACGGCCGCGGACGAGGTCGTCCACGGCCTGCCGCTGTTCCACGTCCACGGCCTCGTCGTCGCCACGCTCGGGCCGCTGCGCCACGGCGGCAGCAGCCGCCACCTCGGCCGCTTCAGCCCGCAGGCCGCCGCCGCGGCGCTCGCCGAGGGCGCCTCCACGCTGCTCTTCGCGGTTCCGACCATGTACCGCCGCAGCGCGGACGCGCTGGAGGCCGACCCGTCGCTCGCCGCCGGCTTCGCCCACGCCAGGCTGCTCGTCTCGGGCTCCGCCGGGCTGCCGGCGGCTGAGCACGAGCGCCTGCGCCGGCTCACGGGCCGGCCGGTGCTCGAGCGCTACGGCATGACGGAGACGCTCATGATCGCGGCGGTCCGCGCGGACTGCGAGCCGCGGCCGGGGTGGGTCGGCCCGCCGCTGGACGGCGTCGCGGTCCGGATCGTGCGCGACGAGGTGCAGGTGCGCGGCGACAGCCTCTTCCTCGGCTACCGCAACCGGCCGGACGCGACGGCCGCGGCGACGACGTCCGACGGCTGGTTCCGGACGGGCGACGTCGCCGAGCTCGGCGAGGACGGCGCGTTGCGGCTCCTCGGGCGCCTGGCCACCGACCTGATCATGAGCGGCGGCTTCAAGCTCGGCGCCGGGGAGATCGAGGCCGCGCTGCTCGAGCACCCGGCGGTCGCGGAGGCGGCCGTGACGGGGGAGCCGGACCCCGACCTCGGCGAGCGCGTCGTCGCCTGGATCGTCGACGCCGGCCCGGAACCCGCGAGCGACGAGGAGCTGGCCGGCCACGTGGCCGCGCTGCTGACGCCGCATAAGCGCCCGCGCGTCGTGCGCCGCGTCGACGAGCTGCCGCGCAACGCGCTCGGGAAGGTCCAGAAGGCGCGCCTGGGCTCGCCCGGACCTCAAGGTCAGGGCTGACCGGCCGATCACCGTCTGGTGGGGACCCTTCCGGCGTGGGTGCGTTGGGCCTACCGCGGCCTCGCCGGGTGGATTGTCCTCGCCGCGCTGCACAACGCCTTCGCGCGCGATCTGGACTTCGCACCGGTCACCAACCGCTTCGCCCACGACGTCGTGCTGCTCGTCGCCGGCGGGCTGTGCGCGTACCGCGCCGTCCGGCACCGCGGGGAGCGGCTGGCGTGGGCGCTGATCGCCGCCGGCATCCTGGCCTGGACCGCGGGCGAGATCTACTACACGGGCGTGCTCTGGACGGTCACGACCGTCCCGTTCCCGTCGCCCGCGGACGCCGGCTACCTGCTCATGCCGCCGCTCGTGCTCGCCGGCCTCGTCCTGCTGCTGCGCGCCCGCAGCCGTGGCGACCGGCCGGCGACGGCGTGGGCCGACGGCTGCCTCGCCGCGCTCGCCGCCGGGTCGCTGAGCGCCGCCGTCGTCTTCGACGCCGCGGCCGGCTCGGCCTCGGGCGATCCGCTCGGCGTCGGGACCTCGCTCGCCTATCCGCTGGCCGACCTCGTGCTCGGCTCCTTCCTGATCGGCGCCCTGGCCGGCGCCGGCTGGCGCTTCGACCGCACCTGGCTGCTCGCGGGGCTCGGCGTGCTGACCTTCGGGATCGCGGACTCGCTCTACGTCGTGCAGACGGCCAACGACACGTTCGTCTCCCCGAGCTGGTTCGACGCCGGCTGGTGGGCCGGCCTCGTCTGCCTGTCCCGGGCCGCGTGGGAGCCGGCGCCCGCGGCCGGCGAGCCCCATCCCGAGGACATGCGGCTGATCGTCATGCCGCTGCTGTTCGCCGTCGTCAGCCTCCTCGTGCTCGTGGCCGCGGCCGTCGTGTCCGTCAACGCGCTCGCGGTCGTGTTCGCGGCCGCCGCGCTCGTCGCCGTGATGGTCCGGCTCATCCTGACCTTCCGCGAGAACCTCGCCATGCTCGCGGCCTCCCGCGACGAGGCGCTCACCGACGCGCTGACCGGGCTCGCGAACCGCCGTGCCCTCAGCCGCCGGCTCGACGAGGCCATCCCGGAGGCCAGCGACGGGGCGCCGCTCGTGCTCGTGCTCTTCGATCTCGACGGCTTCAAGGCCTACAACGACGCCTTCGGGCATCCCGCCGGCGACGCGCTGCTCGTCCGCCTCGGGGCGAACCTCGCCCGCTACCTGGCCGGTCGCGGCACGGCCTTCCGCATGGGCGGGGACGAGTTCTGCGCGCTCTTCGCCCCCGGCGACCAGGTGGCCGAGCCGATCGTGCGCGGCGCCGCCCAGGCGCTCTCCGAGCACGGCGAGGGCTTCCACATCGGCTGCTCGTACGGCTCCATCGTGCTGCCGCGGGAGGCGTCGGCCGCCTCGGAGGCGCTGCGCATCGCCGACCAGCGCATGTACGCGCAGAAGCGCGTCGGCCGCGTCTCGGCGAGCCGGCAGAGCAAGGACGTCCTGTTGCGCGCCCTCGCCGAGCGCAACCCCGGGCTCGACTCCCACGTGCACGACGTCGCGCAGCTCGTCGGCGCCGTCGCCGACGAGCTCGCGCTGCAGGACCCGGAGCGCGAGCAGGTCTGCCACGCCGCCGAGCTCCACGACGTCGGCAAGGTCGCCATCCCGGACGCGATCCTCGACAAGCCCGGCCCGCTCGACGACGAGGAGTGGGCGTTCATGCGCCGCCACACGCTGATCGGCGAGCGCATCATCGCCGCGGCCCCGGCGCTGCACGACGTCGCCCGGCTCGTGCGCTCCAGCCACGAGCGCTGGGACGGAGCCGGCTACCCGGACGGGCTCGCGGGGGACGAGATCCCGCTCGGCTCGCGCATCGTCGCGGTCGCCGACGCCTTCGACGCGATGATCGTGCGCCGGCCCTACAGCCGGCCGCGCTCCACGCGGGAGGCACTCGCCGAGCTGCGCCGCTGCGCCGGCACGCAGTTCGATCCCGTCGCGGTGGAGGCGTTCGTGACGGCCTGGGCCGGCCACGACCCGGCGGCGCGGACCGGCCTGGCGAGTGCCTCCGCCTGACGCCGAGCCGATCCGTAGCCTGCGCGCATGTCGCGAGCGGCCGGCCTCCTGGTGGCAACGCTGGCCTGCGCGCTGCTGGCCGCGCCGGCGGCCCGCGGCCAGGACCGCGTCCCGGCGCCGCCGCTCACCGACGCGGACTACTTCACCTTCGCCGACCACGTCGTCACCGCGCTCGAGGACTCGTGGTCGCCGGCCCAGAGCCTGTACGCGGCCCGCGGCTGGTCGACGACGATCGGCAACGCCGCCATGCTCACGGTCTTCGCGACGGCCGCCGCCTCCGGTCACGCCGGTCCAGCCAGAAACGACGCGCGCGCCCGCCTCCTCGCCCGCCGCCTGACCGACGCGCCGCCGTACTTCACCGCGCCCGCGCCGCCACGGCCGGACCGGATGTTCCACTCGCCCGGCTGGACCTCCAACGTGCTCGGCGGCTACGTCGACATGGACAAGTCCATCGACCCGAAGGTGGCCGAGGCGCTGGGCCTCGCCTACCAGGCGCGGGGCGTGCTCGGCCTCGACCCGGACGTCGTGACGCGCATCCAGCAGGAGATCCACGCCGTCTCGCACGTCGCCTTCTTCCGCTACCCACGGGTGCGGCTCAACCAGATCAACTGGAACGCCGAGCTCTATGCGGCCGACCGGCTCGTCAACGGCGACCCCGAGCTGCTGCGCCACGACTACCGCCGGCACGTCACGGCGTTCACCCGCGGCTTCTCGGCCCCGCAGATCCCGGGCGGCTCGCCCAACGTCGGGCCGAGCTACCGCTTCACGTACCAGAGCAACAAGCCGGCCGGGATCGCCCGCAACCTCGACTCGGCCGAGTACGCGAACATGACCCTGCAGTTCGAGGCCTTCTACCAGGCGGCGCTGGACGCGGGCATGGCGCCCCTCCCGGCCGAGGCCCGACGCCGGCTGGGGGGCTGGACACAGCGGGTGCTCTACGGCTACTGGACGCACGCCGGCTTCCTCAACTGGGACACGGGCTGGAGCTACGGCCGCTGGATGAAGGGCAAGACGTGGGCCTTCGCCCAGCAGGGCCTGCTGGCGATCGCCACCGCGCCGCGCTTCCACCGTCGGCCGGAGGAGGGCGCCGAGGCCAAGTGGCTCTTCGACCGGGGGCTGGCGCTGTTCGAGCATCTCGGCGCGCGCGACGGCCGCCCCTGGCGACCCAGTCCAGCGCTGTTCGGGATCGGCGCCCGCGACGAGCGCGCCACGCGGATGTTCTGGGCGCGCATGGCCGCCAACGCAGCGCGCGCCGTCGCCGCGGGGCTCGGCTCGCGGCCGGCGACCGCGCCGCCGCCGTTCTACGCCTACGACGCCGACGTCGGCCGCCTCGCGGTCTCCACGCCGAGCTACTCGACCGCCATCCTCGTCGTCAACCGCAGCAAGGTCCCCTACGGCGGGCTCGACCTCGCCCGGCTCTACGACGGCGACGGGGATCCGGTCGGCGGGACGGGCGGCCGGCCTCCGGCGGCCTTCGGGATCGTCGTCGCCGCCCGCGGCGGCCGGCCGGTGCTGCGCACCCAGACCGGCCGGCATCGCGACCCGGCCCGGCCCCCGCTGACGCTGACCGCCTCGCCCCGGGGACGGGTGACCCGCCAGCGCCGGCTGGCCACGCAGCCCGACGCCGGGCCGTTTCACCGGCTGGCCGTCACCGGGACCCGGTCGGCGCAGGGCGTGCGGGCGCGGAGCAGCTACCGCTTCGGCGCGCGGGGCATCGACGTCGCGTGGACCGTGAGGCGCACGGAGCGCCGGTCGGCGGCGCGGGTCGTCCGGCTGCATCTGCCGACCTCCGGTCTCGACGCCGCGGTGACCACGCGGCTGCGCGACGGCCGGGTGCTGCGGCTGCGGCCGGGCGGGGCGGCGGTGCCGCTGCGCACCGTGCGCGGCTTCGAGTTGCGCAGCCGGTGGGGCGCCTACGCCGCCCGCGTGCGCGGGCCGCTGCACGGCAGCGCGACACTGCTGGCGCCCGTGCGCCAGCGCGCGAACCCACTCGGCGGTCCGACGCTCGAGCTCCGGCTGCCGCGGCTGCGCGGCCGCCGGCCGGTCGTGGCGCGCCTGCGGCTCGTGCCGGAGTAGCCGGAGCACGTCGGTGCCGACCTGCGCCATGAAGCGACCCACCCGCCCTCGTCCGGCGCACCCCCGCGGGCGCCGGGGGGGGGGCGGGGGCGCCGGGGGGGCGGCGGGCGCCCCCCCCCCGCC
>JBBSPV010000071.1:0-7307 GCA_038258425.1 Solirubrobacterales bacterium
CGGGCGGCACCCGCGCCGCCCGTCCCGACGGCGCCCGACGCGAGGGCGCCGCCGCCGGCCGACGATCCGGGGCCGCCTGCTCGACCGCCACTCCACCGCCCACCGCCGCCGCCGCGACGGCTGTCACCGCGGCAGCCGTCCGGCCGCCCGGCGGGACGGACGTCGTCAGCTCGCCGACGCGGTGCACCAGGCTCGACAGCCGCGTCACGAGCCCGTCCCAGAGCCCCACGATCCCCGTCGTCGCCCCGCCGGCGGCGAGCAGCTCCATCGGCCCGCACACCGCGTGCGCCCCGCCACGGAGGCCTCGCAGCGCCTCGCGGCAGCGCGGGCACTCGTCGACGTGCGAGGTCAGCAGCTCGAGCACGGCCGGCAGCTGCCGCTCGTCGTAGACGGAGCAGAGGTCGAGCTCGCCGCCGACGATCCCCCAGACCTCCTCCCCGACCTTGGTGGCGATCCGCTTGCGGTCCTTCTTGACGCGCGGCAGCGACATCCCCAGCGCCTCGGCGGTCGCGGTGGTCGTCTGCAGGTACAGGTAGCTGTGGACGAAGACCCGCAGCTCCCGGGCGCTGAGCTGCTCCCGGACGAGATCGAGGATGCGATGGACGATGAGCTGGTAGCGGGCGCCGGAGATCGTCGCGTCGGCGTCGCCGGCGACCTCGCCCTGGGCCTCGAGCTCGACGAGCTCGAGCCCCTGCTTCTCCTCGCCGCGGGAGAGGCCGCGCGCCCGCGACCGGCTCTCGTCGATGAGGACGCGATGCACCGCCTCGGCGACGAAGGCCACCGGCGCCGCCGGCCGGGAGGCCCGACCGGCCGCGTGGCGCTCGAGCTCGCGCGTCCACCACTCCGCGTAGGCCTCGTCGAAGCGATCGCGCGTATAGACCGGGTGGCGCCCGTGGAAGCGGCGCCACACCGGTTCGCGCAGGCGGACGAAATCCGTTTCGGCCCGTAGCAACTCGCTCATGGCAGGTCGCGCATCATGTCGTGTAGGGCAAGCACCACGGCCGCCGGGAGTTCGTGGCCGGACTCGGCCCGGTCTGCGACGTGCTCGAGCAGGCGCAGTCGGGATGCGGGACTCCAGCACAGGGTCATGGCTTCCAGGTCCTCCAGGGCGTCGACGGCGTGCAGCGGCTGCGCAGCCAGGACGGCCGCGATGCGCGCCCAGGCGGGCACCGGCACCCAGTCCGGGCGATCCATCGCCCGCGCAGACGGCACGGGCCGCGTGCAGCGGACCCCCGCTAGCCTCGCGCCGGCGATGAACCGCGTCCTCGTCACCGGCGGTGCCGGCACCATCGGCCAGGCCGTGGTGCGGCGATTGCTGCGCGACCCGGACTTCGAGGTTCGCGTCTCCGATCAGCGCGAGGCGCCGACCTGGATGCGCGAGGGCTGCGAGGTCCACACGGGCGACCTGCGCGTGCTCGCGGACGCCCGCGAGGCGATGCGCGGCTGCACCCACGTGATCCACCTCGCCGCGATCGTGGGCGGGATCGCGAACTTCCACAAGCTCCCCCACACCCTCACCGAGGTCAACAACGCGCTCTACAACGCCGTCGTGCGGGCGGCGCTGGACCAGGAGGTGGCGCGCTTCACCTACGTGAGCTCGAGCATGGTCTTCGAGCAGGCCGAGGAGTACCCGACCACGGAGGCCTACCTCCCCCGCTGTCCGACCCCGGTGTCGGCCTACGGCTTCTCCAAGCTCACGGGCGAGGTCTACTGCCGCGCGGCCCACGCCGAGCACGGGCTGCCGTTCACGATCTGCCGGCCCTTCAACGCCTACGGGCCGGGTGAGGTCCCCGAGGACGAGCCGGGCATCGCCCACGCGGTCCCGGACCTGTTGCGCAAGTCGCTGCGCCGGCTGCGGCCGCTGCCGATCTTCGGCTCGGGCGAGCAGACGCGAACGCTCACCCACGTCGACGACATCGCGGACGGCATCGTCGTCGCCACGGCCCATCCGGCCGGCCTCAACGAGGACTTCAACGTGTCCGCCGCCGAGGAACTGACCGTCGCCGAGATCGCCCGCATCTGCTGGACGGCGGTCGGCAACGATCCCGACGAGCTCGAGTTCGAGCACCTGCCGACCTTCGAGGTCGACGTCGTGCGGCGCTGGCCGAGCGTCGCGAAGGCGCGCGAGCGGCTCGGCTGGGAGGCGCGCATCGGCGTGGAGGACGGGATCGCCGGGACCGGGGAATGGCTACGACGACTCGAAGGGGCGCCGGCCTGAAACGCGCACTGGTCACGGGGATCACGGGCCAGGACGGCTCCTACCTCGCGGAGCTGCTCCTGGAGAAGGGCTACGAGGTCCACGGGATGGTGCGCCGCTCCTCGACGGAGAAGTTCGACCGCATCGAGCACCTGCGCGACAAGCTCACGCTGCACCAGGCCGACCTGCTCGACCAGCGCTCGCTGACCGACGCGCTGCGCGCCGCTCGGCCCGACGAGGTCTACAACCTCGCGGCCATGAGCTACGTGGCCGTCTCCTGGATCCAGCCGACCCTCACGGCGGAGTTCACCGGCGTCGGCGTCACGCGCCTGCTCGAGGCGGTCCGGGAGGTCTGCCCGGAGACCCGCTTCTACCAGGCGTCCTCCTCGGAGATGTTCGGGAAGGCGCTCGAGACGCCGCAGACCGAGACGACGGCGTTCTACCCGCGCTCCCCGTACGGGGTGGCCAAGGTCTACGGGCACTTCATCACGGTCAACTACCGCGAGTCCTACGACCTGTTCGGATGCTCCGGAATTCTGTTTAACCACGAGAGCCCCCGCCGCGGGCTCGAGTTCGTCACCCGCAAGATCACCTGGCACGCGGCGGCGATCAAGCTCGGGCTCGCGCAGGAGCTCGCGCTGGGCAACTTCGACGCGCGGCGCGACTGGGGCTTCGCGCGCGACTACGTCCAGGCCATGTGGCTCATGCTCCAGCAGGACACGCCGCAGGACTACGTGATCGCGACGGGCGAGACGAACACCGTGCGCCACTGCGTCGAGATCGCCTTCGACCAGGCGGGCGTGGACTGGGAACGGTACGTGCGCTTCGACGAGCGCTTCCTGCGCCCGGCCGAGGTCGACCTGCTGGTCGGCGACGCGTCCAAGGCTGAGCGAGAGCTGGGCTGGCGGCCGGAGACGGGCTTCGAGCGGCTCATCCGCCTGATGGTCGACGCCGACCTCGAGCTGCTGTCGGCCTGACGTGCCACCGCGGCCCGACGCGAACAGCTGGCGCGGCCGGCGCGTCCTGGTCACCGGCCACACCGGGTTCAAGGGCCGCTGGCTGACGCGCTGGCTCGCCGAGCTCGGCGCCGAGGTCCACGGACTCGCCGACGCGCCGGCCGGCGGAACCACCGACCACCTCCGCGGCACGCACGAGATCGACGTCCGGGCGGGCGAGGCGGTCGCCGGCGCGCTCGCCGCCTCGTCCCCGGAGGTCGTGTTCCACCTCGCCGCGCAGGCCATCGTCCGCCGGTCGCTCGTCGACCCCGTGGGGACCTGGGCCACGAACGTCGTCGGCACGGCCAACGTCCTGCACGCCCTCCCCGACGCGACGCGCGCGGTCGTCGTGGTCACGAGCGACAAGTGCTACCGCGACGTCGACTCGGGCCGCCCGATGCGCGAGGACGACGCGCTCGGCGGCCGGGACCCGTACTCGGCCTCCAAGGCGGGACAGGAGCTCGTCGCCCACGCCGCGCGCGAGACGAGGCTGCGCGCCCGCGGCGTGCAGGTCGCCACGGCCCGGGCCGGCAACGTCATCGGGGGCGGCGACGAGGCCGCCGATCGGCTCGTGCCCGACCTCGTGCGCGCGGCGCGGGCCGGGCGCCCGCTCGTCCTGCGCAACCCGGACGCCGTCCGGCCCTGGCAGCACGTGGTCAACCCGCTGAGTGGCTACCTCGTGCTCGCCGAGCGGCTGCTGGCGAGGGACGGCTTCGACGAGGCCTGGAACTTCGGCCCCGCGCCCGAGGACGAGCGGCCGGTGCGCTGGGTCGCCGAGCGGCTCGCGGCCGCGTGGCCGGACGCCACGCCCGAGGTCAGGGCGGAGCCGGACCCGGACGCCGGCCAGGAGACCGCCGTGCTGCGGCTGGACTCGGCCAAGGCGGCCGCGCGGCTCGGCTGGACGCCGCCGCTGGACCTCGAGGGCGGTCTGGCCGCCACGGTGCGCGGCTACGCCGGTGAGGACCCGCGGACCGTCATCGCCGCGCTGTAGGTTGCCTCGGCCATGCGCGCGCTCGTCACCGGCGGTGCCGGCTTCATCGGCTCCAACCTCGTCGACGCGCTGCTCGAGCGCGGCGACGAGGTCCACGTCGTCGACGACCTGAGCACGGGCGCCCGCGCCAACGTCCCCGCCGCGGCGACCCTGCACGAGGTCTCGATCACCGACCTCGCCGCCCTCGGGCGGGCGTGCACGGCCGCCGAGCCGGAGGTCGTCTTCCACCTCGCCGCCCAGGTCGACGTGCGCCGCTCCGTCGCCGACCCCGCCTTCGACGTGGCGGTCAACGTCGTCGGGACGCTCCAGGTCGCCGCGGCCGCGCAGGCGGCCGGCGCCCGCCACCTCGTCTTCGCCTCCACGGGCGGCGCCATCTACGGCGACGCCGACGTCGTCCCGTCCCCGGAGGACACGCCGGAGCGGCCCCTGGCCCCGTACGGGCAGAGCAAGCTCGCCGCCGAGGGCTACCTGCGCCTGCACGCCGAGCTGCACGGGCTGCGCTCCACCGCCCTGCGCTTCGCCAACGTCTACGGCCCCCGCCAGGACCCGCTCGGCGAGGGGGGCGTCGTCGCGATCTACTGCGGGCTCGCGCGGGACAACGGCGGCGGGCAGGAGGCCACGGTGTTCGGGGACGGCGAGCAGACGCGCGACTTCGTCTACGTGGGCGACGTCGTCGAGGCCCTGCTGCGGGCCGGCGACCACGGGGCCGGCTTCGGCCCCTTCAACGTCGGCACGGGACTCGAGACGACGGTCAACGCGCTGGCCGCGAGCCTCGGGCTGGCGACCCGACGCGCCCCGGCGCGCCCGGGCGAAGTCCAGCGCTCGTGCCTGGACCCCTCGCGCGCCGCCCGCGAGCTCGGCTGGACCACCGCCACGGAGCTCGACGCCGGCCTGGCCCGGACGCTGGACTGGGCCCGGGCTCAGCGCGGGCCGTAGATCTCGCGCAGGCCTGCCGCGACGGTGGCCGGCGCACAGCGGGTGCGGACCGCCGCCAGCGCCCGCTCGCCCGCCGCCGTGTCACCCCACAGCGCCTCGAGCCGGTCGGCCAGGGTCTGGCGATCGCGCGGCGCCACGAGCCCCTCCTCCGGGACGACCTCGGCCAGGCCGCCGGTGCGCGTCGCGACCACGGGAACCCCGGCCGCCATCGCCTCCAGCGCGGCGAGCGGGAGGATCTCCGCGTAGCGCGACGGGACGACGGCCACCGCCGCGCGCCGGCGCAGCTCGGCCAGCGCCTCCGGCGTCAGCTGCCCGCGCACGTCCGCGCCGGATGCCGCCGCCGCGCCCATCGCCGGCCCGTCGCCGGCCACCACGAGCGGCAGCCCGGCGGCCCGGCAGGCGCCGACGGCGTCGAGCAGGCCCTTCTCCTCGGCCACCCGGCCCGCGTAGAGGACGAACTCGCCCCGGTCGGCGACGGAGGCGTCGGCGAACGTCCGCTGCACGGACGGCAGCACGGTCACGCGCTCGCCGATCGGCGCGCGCAGCTCGCGCAGGCGCCCGAGCGCGAAGGCGCTCGGGACGACGAAGTGGTCCACGCACGCGGCGAGGCGCCGCTGCCACCGGGCGAGCGCAGCCGCGTAGACGACGGCCTCGGCGCGCGAGCCGCCGCGGCAGTTCAGGCGCAGCCCCGGCAGCGTGTTGCGGCCCTGGCAGCGGGTGCAGTCGGCCTCGCGCGTGAAACAGATGCCGTTGGCGCACACGAGCCGGTAGTTGTGCAGGTGCAACACCACGCGCGCGCCGGCCTCGCGCGCCGCCGCCAGCGCGCGCCAGCCGAAGGCCGGGTTGACGTTGTGCGCGTGCACGACCCGTGCCCCCGTGCGCCGGACGGTGTCCGCGACGGCGTCAGGATCGACGCCGCCGCGCAGCAGGGCGCGCGCGGCGTCGCCCGACGACAGCCGCGCCGAGTCGCGCTCGAGGATCGTCACCTGCTCCTGCAGCTCCTCCTCGATGAGCCACTCGAGGTCGGCGACGGCCCGCTCCTCACCGCCGAGCACGCGGTAGCGATTGTGCAGCAGGCAGATCACGGGCCGACCGTAGGCTACGGACGGCCCATGCCCGCTCCCGTCTCCATCATCGTCCCGACCCGCGGGCCGCGGTTGGGCTACCTCGACGTGGCCCTGCGCTCCGTCGCGCCGCAGGCGGCCGCGCACGGCGCCGAGCTGCTCGTCGTCCACGACGACCCCGCGGACGCGGCGACCCGCGAGCTCGTCCTGCGCCACGGCGGCCGCTACGTCGCCCACGGCGCTCCGCGCGGCATCAACGTCGCCCGCAACACCGGTCTGGAGGCCGCGACCGGCGACCTGCTGTGCTTGCTCGACGACGACGTCGAGCCGTGGCCGATCTGGCTCACCGCCCTGCTCGAGGGAGCGGCGGCGAATCCGAGCCACGAGGCCTTCGGCGGGCCGATCCGCCCGCGGCTGGAGGACGGCCGGCTGCGCGCCTGCGGGCGCGAGCCGCTGCCGATCACCCAGCTCGACCTCGGCCGCGCCGACCGGGACGCCGAGCGCCTGTGGGGTGCGAACCTCGCGCTGCGGCGGGCGGCCGTCGAGCGCGTCGGCGGCTTCGACCCCACGCTGAACTGGGCGGGCGACGAGGAGGACTGGGAGGACCGGCTCGTCGCCGCGGGCGGCCGCATGCGCTACGTCGCCCGCGCCGGCGTCGACCACCGCCGGGCGGGCGCCGACGCGACGCTGCGCAGCCTGGCCCGCGCGGCCCGGAACCGGGGCCGTGCGGCCCGGCGCTGGGATCGCCGCCGCGGGGCCGAGCCCTCGCTGGCCCACGAGGCGCGCGTGCTGGCCGGCTGCGCGTGGCATGCGGGCCGGCGCCGCTGCGGCAACGGCCTCGTCCTGGGCGCCCACAGCGCCGGGCGCCTGCAGGAGGCGCTGCGGCCGACCGTCGTGCCCGTCGCGGCGGCTCGGACGCCGCCGGCGCCGGACTACCTGTCGGGGGAGTCGGGCACGCTCGGGTGCCGCGCGAGCCTGCTCGGCGCCGCGCGCGACCTCGCAACGGATGTCCTCCTCGCCCCCCGCCGGCTCGCGCTGCGCCGCGCCGCCGCTCGCGCGCCGCGGCGGCGGGTGCTCGCCGTCGGCGTCGCGCGCCCGCAGCACGCCCGCCTCGCCGCCGCGGC
>JBBSPV010000072.1:0-5540 GCA_038258425.1 Solirubrobacterales bacterium
CGCGGCGGCGCGGGACGCGGCGTGCGGGACGCGGCGGTGCGGCCCTGCAGCGCCGGCTCGGGCTCCGGCTCTGGCTCCCGGTCGAACTCGAGGTCGGGCTCCGGCTCGGGCTCGGGCTCGGCGTCCGTGGCCATCGGCTCGGGCTCCGGCGGCTCCGGCTCCATGGCCATCGGTGCGGACTCCGGCTCCGCGGCCATCGGCTCGGGCTCCTCGGCAATCGGCTCTGGCTCGGCCTCGGGCTCCGGCTCCGCGGCCATCGGCTCCGGCTCCCAAGCCATCGGCTCCGGCTCCATAGCCATCGGCTCCACGGCCATCGGCTCCGGCTCCATCGACTCCGGCTCCGCGGCCGTCGGCTCCGGCTCCGAGGTCTCCGGCTCCACCTGGGGCCGGGGCGGCTCGGGCCCCGGCGCGGGGGCCGGCTCCGCCACCGGCTCGGACGGCTCCTCGGCGGCCGGCATGGGCGGCGGCGGCTCGCCCCGGCGGCGCGCGCGCTCCGCCGCGGCGACGGCGCGCTCCTCGGCGGTTCGTTCGGTGTTGTCGGCCCGGCGACGTCCCAGCACGTCCCGCAGTGTGACGATCCGTCGGGACGGGCCGCGTGTGACATATCGTCTCGTCGTGCCGGCACCCGTGCGGCCGACAGCGCCGAACCCGAGGAGATCCGTGATGAAGGCAGTCCAGTTCGCCGAGTACGGCGGCCCCGAGGTGTTGCAGGTCGTCGAGGCCGACGAGCCGCACGCCGGTGCCGGACAGGTGCGGATCGCGGTTCGCGCCGCCGGCGTGAACGGGATCGACTGGAAGCTCCGGGCTGGATACCTGCGGGAGCAAATGCCGGTCACGCTGCCGTCGGGCATCGGGATGGACGCAGCCGGCGTGGTCGACGAGGTCGGCGAGGGCGTCACCGACGTCGGCGTCGGCGACGAGGTGTTCGGCGCGGGGTCCGCGACCTTCGCGGAGCACGCGGTGCTCTCGACCTGGATGGCGAAGCCCGAGGGATTGTCGTTCCAGGAGGCCGCCGGGTATCCGATCCCCGTCGAGACGGCGGTGCGCATCCTCGATCAGGTCGGCGTCCAGGCGGGCGAGACCCTGCTCGTCAGCGGCGCGGCCGGGGGCGTCGGCTCCGCCGTCGTCCAGCTCGCGCGCCAGCGTGAGATCACCGTCATCGGCACGGCCAGCGAGGGCAACCAGGAGTACCTGGGCTCGCTCGGCGCCGTCGCCACCACCTACGGCCCCGGGCTCGTCGAGCGCGTTCGCGCGCTGGCCCCGGTCGGGATCGACGCGGCCCTGGACATCGCCGGCTCGGGCGTCATCCCGGAGTTGATCGAGCTCACCGGCGAGCCGTCCAAGGTGCTCTCGATCGCCGACTTCAGCGCCCCGGAGCACGGTGCGCAGGTCTCCGGCACGTCCGCGAACCAGACGAGCGCCTACGTGGAGGCGGCCCGGCGGTTCAGCGAGGGCACGTTCCACCTCCCGGTCGAGCGCGCGTTTCCGCTCGCCGCGGCCGGGGACGCCCACGCGGCGAGCGAGGCCGGGCACGTCGCCGGCCGCTTCGTCGTCACGGTTCCCTAGTCCTGTCGGCCCCGCCGCGCGCCGGGGTACGCCGCGGGTAGGGAGGAGCCGGGGCTTCCTCGCTCGCGCCGGAGAGCCTCAGTCGCGTCGTGGCCGCCGGCGCGGCCGCCTGGCGCCTGAACGGCAGGCGAGAGGCGTGGAATCGTCGTGAAACCGCCACTCGCCCGCCTCTTGCCCCGTCCCCCGCACGCCGCCACGGCCGAGCCCCGCTGCCTCACCCGCCGCCGTTGCCGCTCACCCCTAGTCCGGTCCCCGCCGCCGGGCCAGCCAGTCCTCGAGCAGCACCGCGGCCGCCCGGCTGTCCTCGGACGTCCGGCCGCCGCCGCGGGCGGCGATCCGGGTCGTGAAGCGCTCGTCGTAGAGCTCCACCGGCACCGGCACGGTCGCCTCCAGCCGCGCCGCGAAGCTCCGGGCCGCTCGGGTCTGCTCCGAGTCGCCGCCGTGCAGCGCCAGCGGCAGGCCGACCACCACGCGCTCCGCTCCGGTCTCCCCCACCAGCGCCTGGACGCGTTGCAGGCCCTTGCGGGTGTCGGGGCGCAGGACGGGGTCCAGCGGGGTGGCCAGCGTGCCCGTCGGATCCGACACCGCCGCTCCGCAGCGCGCGGCGCCGTGGTCGAGCGCGAGGACGCGCACTCAGGCGCTGAGCATGCGCTCGACCTCGGCGCGCGCCGCGTTGAGCGCCTCCGGGAGCTTGTCCGGCTCCCGGCCCCCGGCCTGGGCCATGGTGTCGCGCCCGCCGCCCCCGCCGCCGACGACCTCGGCGGCGAGCTTGACCAGTGCCCCGGCACGAATGCCGCGCTCCACGGCGCCCGGCGTGGCCGAGGCGATGAGGTGCACCCGGCCCTCGCCGGCCGCGCCGAGCACGACGACAGCGGACGGGCCGAGCTGTCCGCGCAGCCGGTCGGCGAGGTCGGGCAGCGCCTTGGGGTCGGCGACGGTGGTCGGCGCGACGAGCACGCGCACGCCGTCCACGTCGTAGGCGCCCTCCGTGGTGACGTCGGGCGCGGCCGCCTGCGCGCCGTCGCGCACCGCCTTCTCGAGCTCGCGCCGCTGCGCGAGCACCCGGCCGGCCGTCTCGACCGCCTTCTCCGTCGTGGTCCGCAGGGCCGCGGCGGTCTCGGCCAGCAGCCGGTCGTGGCGGCGCACCGTGGCGACGGCCTCGGGCCCGGTGATCGCCTCGATGCGGCGGACGTTGGCCGCGCTGGACGTCTCCTGGGTGACCTTGAACAGGCCGATCTCCGCCGTGGAGCGCACGTGGGTGCCGCCGCACAGCTCGCGCGACCAGTCGCCCTCGCCGACCTCGACCATCCGCACCACGTCGCCGTACTTCTCGCCGAACAGCGCCATCGCACCGAGCGCCCGGGCCTCCTCGAGGGTCGTCTCGATCGCCCGCACCGGGTCGTTGACGAGGATGGCCGCGTTGACCGCGTCCTCGACCCGCTCGAGCTGCTCCGGGGTCAGCGGCGCGCCGTGGGTGAAGTCGAAGCGCAGCTTGTCCGGCCCGACGTAGGAGCCGGCCTGGCGGACGTGACCCCCGAGCTCGTCGCGCAGCGCCGCGTGGAGCAGGTGGGTGGCCGTGTGGTTGCAGGCCGTCGGCCGCCGCAGCCCCGCGTCGACGCGCGCGCAGACCCGCTCGCCCGCGACGAGCTCGCCCTCGACGGGGTCGAGCACCAGCGCCTGGTCGTCGCCGAGGCGCAACACGCCGGCCACGCGCGCGCGCCCGCGCCCGTCCTCGCGCTCGACGTCGCCGCCGTCGGAGACCTGCCCTCCGCCCTCGGCGTAGAACGGGGACTCGGCGAGCTTGGCCACCACGCGGCCGTCGACGGTCTCGACCGCGAGAAGCTCCGTGGCCTGTGCGAGCGTGTGGTAGCCCGTGAAGTCCGAGGGCGCCGCCTGTGCCGCCCAGTCGCGCGCCGCGGTGCGCAGCTCGTCGCGCGCGCCGCGGCCGGCGCCCGAGCGCGAGGCGTCGCGCTGGCCCTGCATGAGCGTCTCGAAGCCCTGGGAGTCGACGCCGAGGCCCTGCTCCGCCGCGAGCTCGACCGTGAGCTCGAACGGGAAGCCGTAGGTGTCGTGCAGCAGGAAGGCGTTGTCGGCGCCGATGCCCTCGTCGCCGGCGGCGCGGGCGCGGGCGATCATGTCGTCGAGCAGCCGCTGGCCCTGCTCGATCGTGCGGCCGAACGCCTCCTCCTCGCGGCCCAGCCACATCTCGATCGCCTCGCGCTCGTCGTGCAGCTCGGGGTAGGCGGCGCCCATGACCTCGCGCACGACCGCCGCGTACTCGCCGAGGAAGGCGCCCTCGATGCCGATCCGCCGCCCCTGGTGGATCGCCCGGCGCATGACCTTGCGCAACACGTAGCCGCGGTCCTCGTTGGAGGGGACGACGCCGTCGGCGATCAGCGCGCTCATCCCCCGCGTGTGGTCGGCGAGGATCCGCAGCGCCCGGTCGGCGTCCTCCGCGCCGCCGTAGGTCCTGCCCGAGAGCCGCTCGCCGAGCTGGATCAGCGGGAGGAACTGGTCCGTCTCGAACACGGAGTGCACGCCCTGCTGGATGACGGCCATGCGGTTGAGCCCGAGGCCCGTGTCGATGTTCTGCGCCGGCAGCGGCGTGAGGACGTTGACCGGGTTCTGCTCGTACTGCATGAACACGAGGTTCCAGTACTCCAGGAAGCGCTCGTTGTCCCCGGCGGGCACGTCGTCCTCCGTGCCGAACTCGAGGCCGCGGTCGTAGTAGAGCTCCGAGCACGGGCCGCAGGGGCCGAGCGAGCCGGCCTGCCAGAAGTTGTCCTCGCGTGAGCACAGGACGATGCGCTCCCGCGGCACGCCGACCGCCTCCCAGGCCGCGATGGCCTCCTCGTCGGGCCCGAGCCCGAGGTCGTCGTCGCCTTCGAAGACCGTGATCCAGATCCTCTCCGGCTCGAACCCGAGGACGTTGAGCGAGTAGTCCCAGGCGAACTCGACCGCCCCGGCCTTGAAGTAGTCGCCCATGGAGAAGTTGCCGAGCATCTCGAAGAACGTGAGGTGCCGGGTGGTGATGCCGACGTTGTCGATGTCGGGCGTCCGGAAGCACTTCTGGCACGACGTGAGCCGATGGTGCGGGGGGCGCTCCGTGCCGCGGAAGTACGGCATGAGCGGATGCATGCCCGCCGTCGTGAGCAGGACGGACGGATCGTGCTCGGCGGGGATCAGCGAGGCCGACGGGACGCGCAGGTGGTCGCGCGCCTCGAAGAACTGCAGGAACTGCTCACGGATCTCGTCGGACGTCATTCCGCGCCAGGGTAATCACCAGGGGACCCACCTCCGGTGCACACGGCGTCCTCCCGCGGGCCCGATACGTCCCACGCCACCTCCGCCACCCCTTACGCTGGCCCGGTGATCCTGGTCCTCGGTGCGCTTGTGCACATCTCGTCACGGGCCGGGTATCTCGCGGTCTTCGGGCTCATCGCCATCGAGACCATGGGCATCCCGGTTCCCGGCGAGACGGCGCTCATCGCCGCCGCGCTAGCCGCCCACCAGGGCCACCTCTCGATCGAGCTGCTGATCGCCGTGGCCGCCGCGGCCGCGATCCTCGGGGACAACGTCGGCTTCGCGATCGGCCGGCGCGTCGGGCGCCGCGTGTTCATCAAGCCCGGGCCCTTCCACTACCAGCGCCTGGCCCTGCTCGACATGGGTGAGCCGTTCTTCGCCGCGCACGGGCCCAAGGCCGTCTTCCTCGGCCGCTGGTTCAGCGGCCTGCGCATCGCCTCCGCCTGGCTGGCCGGGATGAACAAGATGGCCTGGCCGACGTTCCTGTTCTGGAACGCGCTCGGCGGGATCGCCTGGGCGGCCGGCATCGGCCTCGGCGCGTACCTCGCAGGCGATGCGTTCGTCCACCTCATCGGGCGCATCGGGGTTGCGGGCGGCGCGGCGGTCCGCGTGGCCGGGGTCGGGGTGCTATGGGGGGGCCCCCGGCGCCCCGCCGGCGCGCTGGAGGAGCG
>JBBSPV010000073.1:0-4474 GCA_038258425.1 Solirubrobacterales bacterium
AGGTGGCCGCCGCGCGCGCGGCGGGCGCCGACCGGCTGCGCGTCGTGGCCACCGCGGCGGTGCGCGCGGCGGGCGACGCCGGGCCGCTGCGCGCCGAGGTCCGCGCGCTCGCGGGCGCCGAGCTCGAGGTCATCGACGCGCGCGCGGAGGCGCGGCTCGCGTTCCTCGGCGCGACCCGCCGGCTGGCCCCGCCGGCCGACCCGGCGCGGCGGGTCGCCGTCGTCGACGTCGGCGGCGGGTCGACGGAGCTCGCCGTCGGGACGGTCGGCGGCGGCGTGGAGTGGGCCGGGTCGGCCCCCGTCGGGTCCGGCGTCCTCGCCTGGGAGCTGCTCGACGCCGACCCGCCGGGGCCCGACGCGCTCGAGGCGGTCCGGCGCCGCGCGTTCGCCGCCCTGCGGGGACTCGCGCCCCCGCCGGTGGAACTCGGCCTCGCGGTCGGCGGCAGCGCCGCGTCGCTGGCCACCGTGGCCGGGCCGCGGCTCGACGCCGCGGCGGTCGCCATCGCGCTCGGAAGGCTCTGCGCCGCGCCGGCGGCCGAGGTCGCCCGGCGCCACGGCCTCGAGCCGGAGCGGGTACGGCTGCTGCCGGCCGGGCTCGTGATCCTCGCGGCGGCCGCCGACGCCGTCGGGCGACCGCTGGAGATCGGCTGCGGCGGCCTGCGCGAGGGCGTCTGCCTCGAGCTGTCGCGTGAGCCGCCGGCGGGGCCGCCGCCGCGCGCGCAAGACTCCAGGCGTGCGTGACACGCGCAAGGGGTACCTCGGCGCCCTCGGGGCCGCCGTCACCGGCAACGCCCAGGCGTTCGGGTTCTCCATCGCGATCACCGCCAGCTACGGGGCCGTCTCGCTGGAGCAGGGGGACCCCAGCCCGGCGGAGCTGCTCGGCTTCGCCGTCGCCGCCGTGCTCGCCTTCAGCGTGCTGCAGCTCGCGGCCGCTGCCCTCACGCCGGAGAGCGGTCCGGCACCTGAGCGCCGGCGGGTCACGCTCGTGGCCACGGCGACGGACTTCCTGGCCGTCGGGCTCGCCGTGGGCGTGGCCCTGGGGCTCAGCGCGGTCCTGGGCGGCTTCGTGGCCTGGGCGCTGCCGGGCTTCGCCGCCTCGGCCGTCTACCTGCTCGTGCAGGCGGTCGAGCTCCTCGTCGCCGCGAAGGCGGCGGACGCGGATGCCGACTGACCCGCGTTCACGTCGGCCGAACGGCCCTTGTCCGCCGGTCTAGGCTTGGCGCATATGGCTAAGGCGTCGCCAGTCACCCTGTCCCCGCACGAGCCCTTCGCCGAGGCGGGCCGCCGCGTCGTCGCGGTCCGGGCGGAGGAGGTCTTCGAGTACGAGGCGGGGGTCCTCGACACCGACGACGTCGAGCGCGTGCACGACATGCGCGTGGCCACCCGCCGGCTGCGGGTCGTGCTCGAGGTCTTCGCCCCGTGCTTCGATCCCGCGCGGCTCGATGACGTCCTCGTCGACGTCAGGCGGCTCGCCGCCGCGCTCGGCGAGCGCCGCGACCCGGACGTCCACCTGGAGGCGATGCACGGCCTGCAGGCCGCGGTCCCATCGGAGCAGCAGGCCGGGCTCGCGCTGCTCGTGCGCCGCCTCGAGGACCGCCAGGGCGCGGGCAACGTCGTGCTCGCCGAGACCCTCCGCGAGCTCGAGGAGTCCGACCTGCAGGGGCGCCTGGAGGCGCTCACCTCGGCGTGAAGGCCAAGCGGGTCAAGGGCCTCGACCCCGACGGGGCGCTCGTGGACAACGCGGAGCGCATCGTCCGCGTCCGGCTCGCCGAGCTGCACGGCTTCATGCCGGCGGCCGCCGAGCCCGACGGGGTGACCGCCCTGCACGACATGCGCATCGCCGCCAAGCGGCTGCGCTACGTGCTCGAGGTCACCCACGAGCTGTTCGGGCCCTACGCGGCCAAGGCGCTGGGCATCGTCAAGGACCTCCAGGACCTGTTGGGGGAGATCCACGACTGCGACGAGCAGCTGCCCGACGTCGACGCCGCGCTCGCCTCCCTGATCGTCGCCGACGCCGCGACGCTCACGACCTCCGCGCTCGCCGAGGGCAGCGACGACCTCGACCCCTCCGGGCTCGCGGACGCGCCCGGGCGCCCCGCCTACGCCGGGGTCGTCGGCCTCGCCGTCCACCTGCGCGCCCGGCGCGAGCTGCTGTTCGCGCGCTTCGCCGCCATGTGGCTGACGCTCGAGCGCCAGGGCTTCCGGCCGCGCCTGGAGTTCGCCATCGCCGAGCGCGAGCCCGCGGAGGCGATCACGTGAGACCCCGCGGGTCCTTGGACCCGAGCGTCCGGCGGTGTGGGACATGACGTCGGGCAGCACCACCCTCGGCCCCGAGCCCGGCCCGCCCCTGGGGGAGTTCGGCCGGCCCGAGACCTTCTTCAACCGCGAGCTGTCGTGGCTGCAGTTCGACGACCGGGTGCTCGAGCTCGCCGAGGACCCGGGCACGCCGCTGCTCGAGCGGCTGAAGTTCCTCGCCATCTGGTCGACGAACCTCGACGAGTTCTTCATGGTTCGCGTCGCGGGCCTGCACGACATGGTCGACGCCGGGCTGGACTCGCCGGGCAAGGACGGCCTCACACCGGCCGGCACCATCGGCCGCATCCGCGAGGTCACGGCCGCTCAGCAGGCCCGCGCCACCCGCTGCCTGCGCGACGAGGTGTTGCCCGCGCTCGGCGAGCGCGGCCTCAGGGTCGTCCACCTCCACGAGGTCTCCGCCGAGGACCGCGACGGGCTCGAGGAGCACTTCCGCCGCCAGGTCTTCCCCGTCCTGACGCCGCTCGCGGTCGGGCTCGGGCGCCCGTTCCCGTACATCTCGAACCTCTCGCTGTCCCTCGCCGTCCGGGTACGCGACCCGGAGACCGGCCAGGAGATGCTCGCACGCGTGAAGGTCCCGAAGGAGATGCTCCCGCGCTTCATGCCGCTGCCCGGCGGCTGCGCCTTCGTGCCCGTGGAGGAGGTCATCGCCGCGCAGCTGGGAGCGCTCTTCGCCGGCATGGAGATCCTGGAGTACTCGATCTTCCGGGTCACCCGCGACGCCGACTTCACCGTCGGCGACGAGGCCGACGACCTGCTCAAGGCGGTCGAGACCGAGCTGCGGCGCCGGCGCTTCGGCGAGGTCGTCCGCCTCGAGGTGCAGGCCGGCATGGGGGAGGGCATGCGCCGGCAGCTCACCGCGGCGCTCGATGTCGAGCCGGGCGACGTCTTCGAGGTCGACGGCTTCATGGACCTCGGGGACCTCTGGGACGTCTACAAGGTCGGCGGCTTCACCGAGCTGCGCGATCCCGTCTGGCAGCCCGTGACCCGGGCGCGGCTGAAGCCCGAGGACGACGAGCAGCCCGACGTCATGGGGGCCATGCGGGAAGGCGACATTCTCGTCCACCATCCCTACGACTCGTTCTCGAGCTCCGTCCAGCGCCTGCTCGAGCAGGCTGCCGACGACGACGACGTGCTCGCCATCAAGCTCACCGTCTACCGCACGAGCGACGACACGCCGCTCGTGCCGACGCTCGTGGCCGCCTCCGAGCGCGGCAAGCAGGCGGTCTGCATGGTCGAGCTCAAGGCGCGCTTCGACGAGCAGGCCAACGTCCGCTGGGCGCGCAAGCTCGAGGAGGCCGGCGTCCACGTCGTCTACGGCCTGCCCACGCTCAAGACCCACGCCAAGTGCGTACTGATCATCCGGCGCGAGGGCGACGGGGTGCGCCACTACGTCCACGTGGGCACGGGCAACTACCACCCGACGACCGCGCGGCTGTACACGGACTTCGGCTTGTTCACCTGCGACGAGGCGATCGGCGCCGACGTCGCCGACATGTTCAACGGGCTCACCGGCTTCTCGCGCCAGGCGCGCTACCGCCGCGTGCTGCTCGCGCCCGACCTCCTGCGCGAGGGCATCCTGCGCGAGATCGCCGGGACGGTCGAGGCCCACCAGGAGGGCCGGCCGGCGCGGATCTCGATGAAGATGAACTCGCTCGTCGACGGCGCCTGCATCCGCGCGCTCTACGAGGCATCCCAGGCCGGCGTGCGGATCGACCTCAACGTGCGCGGCATCTGCTGCCTCAAGCCGGGCGTCGAGGGGCTCTCGGAGACCATCCGCGTGACCTCGGTCGTCGACCGCTTCCTCGAGCACTCGCGCATCTACGCCTTCCAGCGCGGCGAGGATTGGTCCGTCTGGATCGGGTCGGCCGACCTCATGCCCCGCAACCTCGACACCCGGGTCGAGCTGCTCGCGCCCGTGACGGATCCGAGCCTGCGGGCCGAGCTGCTCGACACGCTCGAGCGCAGCCTCGCCGACACCACGCACGCGTGGGACCTGCAGCCCGACGGCGACTGGACCCGGCGCCGGCCGGACGGCGAGCCGCGCAGCGTGCAGCGCGAGCTCATGGCCCGCGCGGCCGAGCAGAGCGCCTAGCCGCCGGATCCGGGCGGCCTGCAACGGCCGTTGCAGGCCGCCCGGATCCGGCGGCTAGGCGCTCTGC
>JBBSPV010000074.1:0-4366 GCA_038258425.1 Solirubrobacterales bacterium
CCGCCGTCGACGCGCTCGCGGCGCGCGCGGCGGGCGGGCGGTCGGAGGCCGTCATCGTCGCGGGCGCCGGGACCCCCGCCTACGCCATGCCCGCCGCCGGCCTGGCCGCCAAGACCGGCGCGCCCGTGCTGTGGGTGGACGCCAAGGGCGTGCCCGCCGCCACCCGGGCGGCGATCCGCGAGCGGCGCCGGCCACGGATCTACGTCATCGGCCCCGGGTCCGCGGTGTCCGAGACCGTCCTGCGCGAGCTGCGGCGCCTCGGCACGACCACGCGGATCGACGGCGAGGATCCCATCGCCAACGCCGTCGCGGTCGCGCGCTACGGCGACGGCGGCTTCGGGTGGAAGGTCGTCGACCCCGGCCACGGGCTCGTCTTCGCCGCCGACACGGACCCGGCGGACGCCGGCGCGGCCGCGGCCCTGTCCGGGGCGGGGGTCTTCGGGCCGCTGCTGCTCGTCGACGAGCGCAACGCGCTGCCCAAGCCCGTCGAGCAGTACCTGCTCGACATCCAGCCCGGCTACGACGCCGACCCGGTCCGCGGGGTCTACAACCACGGCTGGATCGTCGGCGGCGAGGATTCGATCTCGGCGCCGGTCCAGGCCCGGATCGACGGCCTCCTCGAGATCCAGCCCGTCCGGCGCTGAGCCGCAGGGCCGCGCGATCACGGGCCGCAGCCGCGGGTATCCTCCGCCGCCATGGCCGAAGCCGAGCAGCCCCGGCGCCTCGCCGCCGAGCACCACGTGACCGTCGAGGACGTCCGGCAGCTCATGGGCGCCTCCACCCCGCACTTCGCGCTGCAACTGCGCAACCGGATCGCCAACCTCATCCGCAGCCTGCCCGCCGACGACCCGGCCCGGCGCCTCGGCGAGCAGGAGATCGGCCGGCTCGAGCGCCTCGGCTTCACCGGCGAGGTCCGCGGCCAGCAGGAGCAGGACGGCGAGGAGA
This sequence comes from Solirubrobacterales bacterium, assembly GCA_038258425.1. GTDB lineage: Bacteria > Actinomycetota > Thermoleophilia > Solirubrobacterales > Solirubrobacteraceae > DATLGB01. The sequence continues at coordinate 946 of JBBSPV010000074.1, forward strand.
TGCTGCGCAGCGTCGATCCGGACGCCGCGGTGCGCCACGTCGAGGGCATTCGCGGGCCCCTGCGCCGCCGCGCGTGAGCGGGTGACGGGCGAGCGGGTCCGCGCGCTGCTGCGCCCGGAGATCGCCGCCGAGCCGGCGCCGGGCGGCTACCTCGACTGCGTCGGCGACGGCGCGGTCGCGCGCAGCGGCGCCGTGCAAGACCTGATGTTCACCGGCGCGCTGCCCGTCGTCTACGAGCGCTTCTGGCGTCCGGCGTGGAGCCGGCTGGCCAAGGGGCCGTTCGGACCCTCCATGGCCGGGGAGCTGCAACTCGCGACGCAGGCCCTCGCCGTGCGACCGGGCGACGGCGTGCTCGACGTCGGCTGCGGTCCCGGCAACTTCTGCCGGCCCTTCGCCCGCGCCGTCGGCCCGGCCGGGCTGGCGGTCGGGCTCGACGCCTCGCCGAGCATGCTCGCCCGGGCCGTCCGCGACACCCCCGACCGCGACGTGGAGTACGTGCGCGGCGACGCCGAGGGCCTCCCGTTCCGCGACGCGAGCTTCGACGCGGTCTGCTGCTTCGCGGCGCTCAACCTCCTCGACGACCCGCACCGCGCGCTGCTGGAGATGGCCCGGGTGCTGACGCCGGGCGGTCGGCTCGCGGTGCTGACGAGCTGCCGCACCCGGCTGGCGCCCAACCTCGTCTTCGACCTCCTCGCGGAGCGGAGCACGGGCATGCGCGTGTTCGGCCGCGAGGAGCTCGTCGACGAGCTCGAGGTCGCCGGCTTCCGCGACGTGGACCGGCAGGCGTTCGGCGTCCTGCAGCTCGTCGCCGGCGTGCGCGGCGGACCGCCGCGCGACCGGCCGGCCGGCGCCTTGGTCACGACTTCGTGACGGGGCGTGGACGGGTCCGGCGGCCCGGGTAGCGTTCGCCGCCGTGCCCGAAGCCACGCGACCCCACGGCATCCCCGGCAGCGTCCTGCGCGGCCCGTTCCCCGTCGGCCAGTACGCCGCGGCGCTGCGCGACCGGCTGCGGGGGATGGTGCGCGTGCAGGTCTTCGGAGAGGTCGTCGGCTTCAAGGCGGGGCGCGCGAAGGTCTGGTGGGAGCTCCGCGACGGCTCGGGCGCGCTCCCGTGCTCCATGTGGCGGCGCGACTGGGACGCGCTCGGGCTCGCCGGGCTCGCCGACGGCGTCCAGGTCGTCGCCGCCGGCGGGCCCGACTTCTACGCCGGCTCGCGCACGTCTTCGCCCGGCTTCTCCTTCGCCGTCGGCGACGTCCGCGTCGCGGGCGAGGGCGACCTGCTGGCCCAGCTCGCCGTCCTGCGCCGCAAGCTCGAGGCGGAGGGCCGCTTCGAGCCGCAGAAGCGGCTCGCCCGGCCGGTCCTGCCGCGCGGCATCGGGGTCGTCACCGGGGAGGGTGGCAAGGCCCGCGACGACATCCTCGCCGGCCTGCGCCGCCGCGGCTGGGCGGGCCGGCTCGTGTGGGCCTTCGCGCCCGTGCAGGACCGCCACGCCGCGGGCGCCATCACCCGGGCCCTGCAGGACCTGGCCGCGCTCGACGAGGTCGACGTCGTGATCGTCGCGCGCGGCGGCGGGTCGCTGATGGACCTCTTCGCGTTCTGCGACGAAACGCTGTGCCGGACGGTGTCCATGCTGCGCGTCCCCGTCGTGGCCTCCGTCGGCCACCACACCGACCGGACGCTGATCGACGACGTCGCCGCCGTCTCCTGCTCGACGCCGACCCACGCCGCGGAGGCCGCCGTGCCGGTGCACTGTGCCGATGCGCGCGAGCGGCTGCACGGCCTCGGAGCCCGCCTGCACGCCCAGGGACGCCGCGCCGTGCTCGAGCGGGCCCGCACGCTCGCCGGCCTCTCGCGCGCCCCGGCGTCCCACGTCGAGCGGCACCGGACCTGGCTGCACCAGCAGCTGCGCGAGGTGCGCGCGAGCGCGACCCGCGGGGTGGCGCAGCGCGGGCATGGGCTGGATGCCGCGGCCGCCGCCCTCGCGCGCGGCGGGGACGCGCGCACGCTCGGCACCCGGCGCCGTGCCGAGCTCGACCGCCTCGGCCAGCTGCTCGCCGCCCATGACCCGCAACGGACGCTGGAGCGGGGCTACGCGCTCGTCGAGGGGCCCGGCGGCGAGCCGGTCGGTTCCGCCGCCGCCGCCCGTAGCCTGCCCCGTGTGACGCTGCGCCTGCACGACGGCACCGTGGACGCCCGCCCCGTCGAGGACACCGGGTGAGCGACCTGCTCCCACCGGAGCCCGTGGGCGAGGAGCCTCGCGCCGCCGCAGCGACCTACGAGACGGCCAGCGGGCGTCTGGAGGCGATCATCCGCCGGCTCGACTCCGGCGAGGCCGGGCTGCGCGAGACGCTCGACCTCTGCCGCGAGGGCCGCGAACTCGTCGAGTTCTGCGCCGCCGAGCTCGAGGCCGTCGGCGCCGGACTCGAGGAGCTGCGCCTCGAGGAGCTCGTCGGCCGGCTCGAGGCCGGCCGCTCGGGCTGAGCCCGGCGCTCCCATGGACGGCGATGCCAACGCCCGATGGCCCCGCGCTCCGGTGCACGGGAGGGCGGAGGCGGCCGGGAGGCGATCCGGCGAGGCCCCCGTCCCTGGCGACTCGGCGCCGACCCACGACTGGCCCGACGGCGCCGACCCACGACTGGCACGACGAGGGACGCGCACGAGCAGCCGTTCCAGCGCCTCGATGCTGCGACGCGGCCGTCGTGCCGGATCGACGCGCCCCCACGCGCGTGCCCGGTGCAGCGGCGCGTGACCCGCGCCGAAGAGCTGGTGAGGCCTGCGGCCGGTCGACCGCGCAGGCCGGCTACTTCGGCGTCTCGTCGAAGAGCTTCTTGAGCTCGTCGAGCCCGCGGATCTTCGCGCCGGAGTAGGAGGAGCCGAAGCTCCCGCCCTGGGTGCCGCCCTCCTCGCGGGCGCGCCGGCGGCGCTCGTCGCGGGTGCGGTCGTCCTCGGCCTTCTGGCGCCGCCGGGCGTCCTTGGCCTCGCGCTCGAGCAGGTCGCGCTTGGGCAGGATGACCTCGGCGGCGACCTCGACGTCGAGCGAGGCGATGATCTCGGCCGCCATCGCCTGGCCCATGGCTTCGGACACGGCGCCGTCGGAGTCGGGGCGGCGGCGGGCGCGGCGGGCCGTGTGGACGGCACGCGCCAGCGACTTGCCGGCGAAGGCCGACACCGGGCGGCGCGCGCCCTTGCGGTACTCCCGGACGGCCTCCACCGTCGTGTCGCGGACCTCGTCCGGCAGCAGCCGGAACAGCTCCTTGAGTTCCTCGACGTCGGCGCCCTCGACCACCGCGGACGCGGCGGCGCGCAGCTCGGGCCAGGGCAGCGGCTCGCGCGGCCTCGGCGGCCGCGGCTGGGAGGCGGGGCTCGGGCGCCGGCCGGCGCGCGGGGGCCGGGCGGCCTTGGCGCCGTCGGCCGGCTGCTC